>NZ_JBSFUS010000002.1:0-701652 GCF_053591915.1 Streptomyces sp. NPDC002853
ACCGATATAAACAAAATCGCTGTCACACCCTTCCCCCCCCCCCCCCCCTCCGGAGCGGGGGGGCGACCCGGTGCCTCTACTGTGGGGCCTGGCGGCCCAACACGGCCCTGACGGGCCGTCGGACGGGCCTGACGGCCCGTCAAGGTTGCTGTCGTCGTGCCTGGCGGCACGACGGTGTGTCAGGTGCAGGTGTTGGCCCTGACGGGCCAACTTCTTTGGTTTCTTTGAGAGTTGGCAGTCCTGACGGCCTGCGCTGGTTAAGGGAGTGTGTCCTGCCTGGCGGCAGGACAGGGCCTGACGGCCTGTCCTGGGTGCTGTCGTCGTGCCTGGCGGCACGACAGTGTGTCAGGTGCAGTGCTAGGCCACTCCCCTCCCCCGAGTCAGGATTTGGGTTCCGGCGCCTGGCGGCACCGGTGATGTCAAGCCGTGGCGTTACGCAAAGTTTTAGGTTCGCTCCCCTGCCGGGGAGCTTGCTCAGCGCCGGATGGGGACGGTTTCGTCTGTGCTCGGCGGCCCTCCGGCAGGGCCGGTGAAGCCCTCGGCGTTGTCAATCCCCCTCATTGAAAGGGCAGTTACTGTCTAGTGTCGGGAGGGAAGATCGGGAAGTTTTCGGTGAAGGCGAGGACAGGTGGACGGAGGCAGCGCGGCGGGCGGACGGCGCAAACAGCCCTCCGCGCAGACACGCTTGGAAGTGTGGGTGCGCAGCGGAGGCCGGTGTGTGTTGTGCAATATGTACCTGCTCGAGGGGCCGATGTCGGCGCGGACACTGCACCTGGGCGAGTTGGCGCACATCGTCGGTCAGGGTGTCGGTGCGCGGTCGCCTCGGGGTGGGTACCCGCTGGATCCCGGTCTGCGGGACGAGGCCGACAACCTGATGCTGCTCTGTGCGCATCAGCACGGTGAGATCGATGCTCAGGGGGCTCTGGACGTCTTTAGCGTGGAGCGGCTGCGTCGGTTGAAGCGGGAGCACGAGGACCGGATCCGGCATCTGACCGGGCTCGGGCCTGAGCGGGCCACGACGGTGGTGCGGCTGCTGGGTTCGGTGCACGGTCGGGCGGTGGAGTTGTCGCGGCAGACGGCCGCGGACGCGGTTACCGCGCGGCACCGGTTTCCTCTGTTCTTGGAGTCGTATGCGCGGCATGGCGTGGAGATCGACCTGCGGCAGATTCCCGGGGAGCGTCCTGCGCTGTCCGAGGACGCGGTACGTGCTGCGGCCGGGAGCCGTGCGTACTACGAGCAGGCTGTGCGGATCATTGACGACGTGCTCGAGCACCGGTTGCGCGCGGGGGTGGAGCGGAATGTGGTGCAGCATGTGAGCGTGTTCGGGTTCGCTCGTCTGCCGCTGTTGGTGTACTTGGGGGCGCGGCTGGACGACACCGTGCCGACGGATGTCTTTCAGCGGCACCGGGGTGAGGAGTCATGGAGGTGGCCGGACGAGGGTGGTGCGGGGGTGCAGTTCGCCGTGCACGTTGATCAGGATGTTCCGGCCGGGGACGACGCGGTGGTCGTCGTGAACGTGTCGGGGATGATCGGGCGGCACGAGGTGCCCGAGGAGCTGTCCGCGCTGCGCCGCTATGTGATCAGTCCGGTCGGCGTGGCGACGGGGCCGGACATCCTGCGTCGGCGTGCCTCCTTGGGGCTCTTGGAGGGCGTCCTGCGGGAGTTCTTTGCGGTGCTGGAGGTGGAGGGAAAGCCGGTGCGGCGGCTGCACGTGCTGCCGGCCATGCCGATGTCAGCGGCGGTGGCACTGGGGCGTGCTCATCATTTTCAGGTGCACCCGCAGCTGGTGATCTACGAGCGGTTGGCGGGGGCGTACGTGCCCACACTGGAGCTGGGCCGGTCGGCCGGTTGATGCTGCGCTGTTGGTCAGGGTGGATCTGCGTGGGCGATGAAGTGGTGCGCGGGGTGGGTCCCGGTGTGGGGCTGGGCGCACAGATGGGTTCCGGAGACCGGGTGGCGTATCTGGGTGCCCAGCAGGTTGACGAGGGTCGCGGTGGTGGCCATGAGGTCGGCGGCGGAACCGTGGAAGGTGGGCACGGAGCAGCCGCGGGTGGGGCGCAGTTCGTCGCCCGGTGCTGGCTGGGTCCACAGGCGGTGATAGGGCTCCAGGTGGGGTGTGGTCAGGACGTGGTGGCCGCTGGCCTGGTCGATGGCGGTGGCGGTGGTGCGGGTGTCGGGGGCGACGAGGATGAGGATGCCCAGGCTGGCGCTGAGGCTGTCGGTGGCGAGTTGGGCGAGGACGGCTTTGCGGTGGGGGTACTGGGCCAGCAGGTCCAGGAAGCGTCCGGCGGTGATGCTGACGGTGGTGTCGATGATGAGGTCGGCGTGGTCCGCGGCCTGGAGCAGTGAGGGGGCGGGCGGCGGGTCGGTGATGTCGATGGTGAGGTCGTCTCGGATGCTGCGCAGGCGTCGGGCCAGGGCGGTCGCCTTGACGGTGCCGATGTCGTTCTCGGTGTAGTTCTGGCGTACGAGGAGCCCGCCGGTGATGCGGCCGGGGTCGCTGAGGGTGAGGTGGCGGGCTCCGGCGCGGGCGATCAGTTCGGCCGTCCATGAGCCGATGGCGCCGCAGCCCCAGATGTGGACGTGTGCGCCGTGGAAGGAGTGGGCCGGGCGTTGCGTGTCGCGGCGGGTGGTGACTTCGGGGCGTTCGTCGGACAGGGGGCACCAGGTGAGGGCGGCGTCGCGCAGGAGGGTGGGGAGGGTGTCGCGGGGTGGTGGGGTGCGCGGGTCGAGGTGGCGCAGTGCGTCGCTGGGTTGGGGCTCGAGGCGTCCGGCGAGGAGGAACGGGGGTGCGGTGGGGGTGGCGGGGTGTGGGACGGCGAGGAGGAAGTGCTGGGTGGTTTTGGCAGGGTTGCGGCGGGCGCTGGCGGCCAGGGCGGTCAGTAGGAGGTGGGAGGGGGTGTTTAGTGTCGGGGGTGCGGTGTCGGGGGTGCGGTCGATGAGCGTGAGCAGTTCGTCGAGGGTACTGCCGGCGCCCAGGGGCAGTGAGTGGTTCAGGAGCAGGATCGGGGTCCGCTGTCCGTCGGTGGGGTGGGTGGTGGTCAGGTCGAGGCGGTTGTCGGTGCGCGGGGTGAGCCAGGCGGTGCCGGCGCGGCGGTTGGGGACGGAGGTGCGCACGACGATGGTGGGGGTGCCTGGTGTGTGGTGCAGGACGCCGCCGACGGGGTGGTAGAGGGCGGTGTCGGGGTCGAATTTTGCGGCTGCTGCGTCGGTGAGCCACTGCCACAGGCGGTTTATGACGGGGGTGAGGCCGGCGGCGGGGTCCCATTCGCGGGCGGGGTCGAGGTAGAGGCACAGTCGGTTGCCCTGCAGGACGTGCGGGGTGCCGGCGAAGCGGAGGTGAGTGGTCTCGACGCGGGGCGGGGTCAGCGGGGTGGGTGCCAGGACGAGGAGGAAGTCCTCGTCCTGGCCGAGGTGCAGGCCGCCCGGTGCGTGCGACATGTCTGCGGTGTGCAGGCGGATGGGCACGGTGCACGGGCCGTCGGGGGCGGTGTGCGGGCGGGCGGTGAGGTGGATGTCGGCGGGGTGCTGGGCTGAGAGGGTCTTGAGCTCGGCCAGCAGTTGCTGTTGATATGCGTTGGGGTGCCGTGCCGGGGGCTTTCGCTTGGTCATCCGGCGCGTCCGGTGCGGGAGACGGTGGTGAGTAGGGCCGGTGTGGCGAACTTGACTGCGGCAGGGGTGATGCGGCTGTTCTGGGCGGGGAAGGTGTCGCCGAACAGGAAGCGCCAGAGGCGCACGCTGCGGTCAGGGTCCGTCTCGTGGTACGCGTCGTGGATCTGGCGGGCGTGGGTGTGGATGCGGTCGCGGAAGTAGCTGTAGGTCTCATGGTTCCAGCGGTGGTCGAAGGTGACGCCCGAGCCGGACGGGTCGGGGATCGATGGCTTGAGCGGGCGGGCCTGGAGCCAGGTGTCGAGGTCCTCGACGATGGTGAGCAGGGCGGTGGGGACGTTGGCGTAGCAGCCGGGGCGGGTCATGGCCTGCAGTTGGCTGACGCGGTTGCCGAGCAGGGTGGTGAGGATGATCGAGCGGGTTCCGGTGAAGGAGTCCCTGTGGTCGCGCACGAACTTCATCAGACGGATGACCAGGCGCAGGTGGCCGTTCGCGATCTTGTCCTGCTGTTGCATCCAGGCGGTGAATCCGGCCGGGTTGGTCTGCTCCCACGTGTTGTCGTCCCGGTTGACGATCACTTCCCGTCCGTCGGCCAGGTGCAGGTAGGGCACGATGTCGACGTGCATGGAGTTGGCGTAACTGAGCTGCACGCAGCGGCACTTGCGGGTGTGCGGCATGTCCCCGTAGACGCTGTGGTGGTGGAGAGCGGCGTAGACCTTGTCGATGTAGGTCTTGGGGCTGTCGGACCAGGCGGGCACCTCGGCGAGGTGGAGCATGAAGTCGGCGTCGAACTCCTTGCCGCTCTGGGGGTTGATGATGGTGCGCTGGGCCCAGGACCCCTGGGGCTTCTTGCCGAGGACCAGGGGGCCGAGGTCGGGGTCGTTCTTGAGGGCCTGGTAGATGGCCTCGACGCGGTCGGTGAGCAGGTTTAGTCGGCTCTGGCTGAGGTTGACGGTGTCGCGAAGGAACGTGCGGAAGCTGTCGGCGTGCTGCATGGGGGTTCCCTTCTGTGCTGCCTGGGGTGCAGCGGGTGTCTGGGGTGAGGGGTGCGCGTGGGAGCGCAGCCAGGCTGGCCGGGGGCATCGCGGGGTGCGCGCAGGGGTGTGCCCTGGTGCGTGCCGTTGGGGATGCCGTGTGGTGTGCGGTTGTGTGAGGGGCGCCGGGTCTGCCGGTGGTGGGCACGGCCAGCTGGAGCCGGGGCCCTGGGGCTGCGCGGTCTGGCCGTGTCGGCAGCGGATTGGTGCTGTCCGGTCAGTGGTGCCTGGCCCCCGTGGGCGGGCACGTGTACGCGATACAGCCCGGCGGGTGGAGGTCTGCTCGGCTTGGCGCCAGGCAGGGTTCACCCGTTGCAGGAGGCTCGTGAGCCTTCTGCTGTAACAAGGACACCACACAGAGCGACACTCACACAAGGCCCATTTTCATGGACAGTTTCCCTGACATTGCGGCAGGTGCCGTCCATCCGGGCCGAGTTAGCCGCCGTGACGCTCAACCCCTGTGACCGCAGGAGCTTTCGGAAAAAACGCGGTGCCCGGTTTTCAGAGTGCCGGGCCGGAGATGATGCCGAGGTTCATCAGGCGGTAGGTCATCGCCGTCTCGCTGAGCTGGAACTGCCCGGCAAGTACCTTCACCAGGTCCTCGACCGTCGAGATGGCAACGTGCTGAGCGGCCTGGCGGACCATCGGCTCGGGGGCCAAGAGCGCGGCGGCGAAGCGGTTAGCGTCGATCTCCTCGCGGTCGGTGGCCATGCCCGACACTGTGTTGCGGTAGTTCACGCGCACGTCCGTGTCCAGGATCAGGGGGCGCCCCTCGTGCAGGCGCAGGTGGCCGAGTTCGTGGGCCACGGTGAAGCGGCGCCGCAGCCGCGAGTGGTCCTGGTTGACGCCGATGACGCAGCTGCCGTCCCTGCGCAGCAGCATGCCCGAGACGTCGGGGTCCAGTTGCTGGGGCACCACCACCACGCCGAGCCGTTCGGCCAGTGCGAAGGGGTCGACGGGCGGGGCGCTGACCTGCATCTCCCCCAGCAGGGCCTGCGCTGCGATGTCAGCCTTCGCCATGACCGCCCCTCAGTTCGGCCGCCCGGGCCCATACGGCACTGACACCGGCCGCATGCCGCGCGGAGAGGTCCGCGGTCTCGTCGGGCACAAGCGGCGGAAGGAGTTCTGCGGGCTGCACGTTCAGCGCCGCGGCGATGCGGGCCAGCCGGTAGAGCGGCGGCGCCTGGGTCCCGGCCTCGATGTTCGTGATCGACCCCCGCGACAGTCCCGCCCGCCGCCCGAGGTACTCCTGGGTCACCCCTGCGCGCGCCCGCGCCTGCCGGATCAGCCGGCTCACCGCCGCGTTGAACTCCTGCTCCTCCACACCGCCCCCTCCCTGCATGGCCAGCCTCGCTGACAACCTACTTCCCCACCGCGGGCCGGACCAGGCATGTGCGGTTCTCCTGTCCTGCGGCGGCACCGCCCGAGTTGGCACGGCCGCCGTCCTCGCCGCCGGTCACCGCGAGCCCTTGTATCTGCAGAGAAGCCGAGCCCAGCGCCCCGTTGGCCGCGTGCAGCGGACACCTACTCATCCTGCAGCCCTTCGGTGAGGTACAAGTCGCTGTCGGCCAGGGCGAAGTACAGCGCGGTCTCCCAGGCGTTGGGGTTGGTCTTCGTCCAGCTCTCGGCTTCGTCGCGCAGCGTCTCGCGCAGTAGTTCCGCGTCCATGGCGAGCAGTTGTCTGTGCTGGCTGTGTCTCCCGGCCAGGTGCCTGCTGGCCTTCATCGCATACCGGCTGCCCAGGTCGTACGCGGTGAAGTGGTGTTTCACCCGGGCCGTCAGCACGGTTGACCACTCCGGGAGCGCCCTGACGGCGAAGCACGCGGTGACGGGGATCGTGGGCAGGATCTCGGCAACGAGCCAGCGTCCCGGGCCGAGCTGGTCGAAGTAGGGGTGCAGCGGCTGGGCGTCCGGCGAGTCGGAGACGGCCGGTCCCTTGTCGTGGTTGCAGTGCATGCACGCCGGGACGAGGTTGATCGGCAGGATCGCGCACAGCGGGAAGTGGGCCTTGGGCAGGTAGTGGTCGAGCGTGTCGACCTCGCCTATGCCGCACAGCGGGCACTCGCCGTGCGGCGCCAGCGCCTTGATGCGGTTGTAGAGCGCTCTGCCTTCCTGGCGGGTGACCATCCCCTGGTCGTAGATGCGCACGAGGACATTCTTGTCGGGGTCCGGATTGCAGGAGGTGTGCCTGCGCAGGCCGGGCTCGGTCAACAGCGCGTGCAGGTCTGCGTCCTCGGCGCAGCGCCGGTAGCTGTCCTCCGCGCTCTGCATGTCCGCCAGTCGGCCGCGCAGGCGCGTCTCTTCCGTGCCGTCCTGCATACCGGTGCAGCAGGCGTCCAGGGCTTGCGTGACGGTCGTCTCGGGGCGTTGGGGCCAGCGCATCAGGCCTGCCGTTCACGGCTGCGCATGACCGTCATGGCGCGCAGGAGGGCCCGGGCTTCGGAGCCCATCCCGGTGAACTCGGCGACGATCTCCTCGTAGGACAGGTCCTGCTGGACGAGCTCGGTGAGGGTGGCGTGGTAGCCGGTGGCGGCCACTTCCAGACCGAAAGCCTCGTGGGTGAGTTCGCCGAGATTCTCGCCGTAGGTCTCGCGCTCGGGGCGCTGGGCGGTCAGGATGTTGCCGTAGCGGCGCATCTTGTACACGCACGAGGCGGGGATCTCCTGCAGGACCACGGGTGAGTGGGTGGCCATGACGGCCATGCCGTTGCGGTCGGTGAGCAGATCGGTGAGCGTGCGGATGAGGGCACTGAGCAGGGGCGGGTGGAGGTGGGTCTCGGGTTCGTCGATGAGGACGAGGGTCGCCTCTGTGACGGTCTCGATCAGCCGGGTCACGATCAGCAGGGCGATCCGGTGGCCGGAGCTCAGCGTGTCAAAGATGTCGAGGAGGGTGTCGACGACATGCTCATGGTCGTCTGAGCGGATCAGGGACTCGATGCGGTCGCGGTGTTCGTCGAGGAAGCCGGAGGCGGAGTAGCTGAGGGTCTCTATCGCCTTCTGCCACCGCTGGCCGCGCGCGCCGATGCGGCAGACGAAGAAGCTCTGGACGAACTCCATGCCCAGTTCGTGCTCGGTCTTCAGACGGACCTGTGCCCCGGATGCGTCCGCGGGTTCGTCCAGGACCTGCAGCCCGATGTAGGTAAACGGCAGGGCGGTCGGGCCGGCCGGCTGCTGGGCGTAGAGCTTGTCGAACGGGCTGAAGGAGACGGCGACGCAGTTGGTCAGGGCGCCGGTGTCGGCCGAACGGCTCACCGGGATCTCCCCTGTGGCGACGCGGCGCGCCAGATCGCGCAGCAGGCTGGACTTGCCGACGCCGTTGCGGCCGATCAGCGCGTGCAGGTTCGTCGACGGCCGGGAGCCGGGCACCGCCCGGAAATCCAGCGTGGGCGCCACCGAGTCCGGGTCCATGACGGGTGCTGTGTAGGACCACTGATAGGGCAGGATGCGCTGGCGTCCGCCGGCGATCTGGCAGAGCCGTTGCAGCTCGGTCCGGTCGGAGCCCCGCATCAGGGAGTCGCGGAACACGTCCAGCTCCTGCACCTCATAGATCAGGTCGGGCCGGTAGGCGATGTCGCGCAGGCCGGTGAGCACGTCGCGGCGCACGGGCGCGGGCAGCGTGTTGAGCACCTCGTAGTAGGTGTCCTGGTGGGCAAGGCTGAAGTAGCCCTCCGGCAGCGCCTCGAATTGTGAGGGCATCCGGCTGGCCGTGGCGCGGAAGTCCGGATCGGTCTGCATGTCGGTGTGCGCAATACGCACGAACCCGGCCTGGAGCAGGCGCCCGTCGTCCTTGCGGACGTACAGATCGAACGTGGTCACATGACTGTAGTCGTCCCAGCTGTCCTTGATCAAAAACGCGCCGTCCTGGTTCGGCGTCGGATGCTGCCGGAACTCCAGGACGGTGAACAGCACGGTGACCTCATTCCCAGTGGTCTCGGCACACCGGCCGAGACGATCTCTTTGGGCCGCAGCTTAGACGCCAGCTCCGGCGAGAACTGCCCCGGTCAGCGCGGCAGTCGGCGCCCCGCTCGATGCGCCGGGCACCCGGGTTCGCCCACGGCTTCCCCGTCAGACCGTCCGCCGGTGTGGCCACCTCTGGGGTGGAACAGCCCTCACCCGGCCGCGCCGGGCGGACCGGGTGACGACGGCACGCAGACGGTACAGCTCGTGCGGCGCCGCACCGTCGCGTCGAGGCTTCACGACGCGGCGCACCGCCCTTCCGGCCGGGCACACACGCCTCTGCGGTGCGCGGAAGCGGCCGATTGCTGCTGGTTGTTCGCGGCGGGCCTGCTTCCCGCGCGGGGCGCAGACGTCACAGGCCCAGCGCGGCCAGCGCGGCTCGGCGCTGCTCGCTGAGAGCGGAGCGGCGCCGGTTGATGTTGCTGAGCCATTGCCCCAAGCGCACTTGCTCGCCGTCGATCTCCTCGATGTGCCGCTGCGGCACATCGAGGTGGCCTTCGCGGTCACGGAAGGTCCGTGCGGCGGTCAGGCCGCGTTGGAAGGTCCGCTCCCGGGGCGGTACCGGACTGCGGGTGGGAGGGGGGATGTCCGGCAGGTCCAGGCCCAACTCTTTGAGGAGGCGGCGCTGGTCGGGGTGGAGGCGGCTGGCGCGGGCGCGCTGTGCGGCCAGCCATGGTGCGGGTTCAGCGGCGGCGCGCTGGCGTGCGGCGTGGTAGGCGCGTTGCCAGGTGATCGGCCAGGGCGGGTTCCACCATGTATCCAGGGCGGTGAGGGCGGCGGCGCGCTCGGCGGTGAGGGGGCGGGCGCGTTGGTCGGCCAGCCAGCGGCCCAGGGCGAAGCCGTCGTGGACGGTGTCGACGGGTGCGGCCAGGTGGCCGTGGGTGGCGGTGTAGGCGGTGGCGTGGGCGAGGCCGCGGTCGAAGGCCTGCTGGCGGGGGTCCCAGATGATGCCCAGCCGGTCGAGGGCGCGGGCGCGGGCAGCGTCGAGGGCGCCGGTGGTGTTCAGGTGGCGTTGCCAGGCGAGCCACCGTCCCAGGGGGTAGTCGTGAGGGTCTTCGAAGTCGGTGGCGACGTCAAGGTGGTGGTGGGTGCGGTGGTAGCGGCGGGCTGCGTTCAGGCCGCGGCGCCACTCGGCGCTCTTGGGGGCCAGCACGCGCAGGGAGAGGGCAAGGGCGACGTCGTCGGCCTGGGTGGGGCGGTCGAAGCGGAGCCAGGCCTCGGGGTCCTCGGGGGGTGCGGTGGGGCGGTGGGTGCGGGGGTCGGCGAGGCGGGCTTCGAGGCGGTCGTCGTGGGCGCGCAGGGCCTTGATGGTGTGCCAGAGGGGGGTGTAGGCGTCAGCGCCGAGGAGGTCGTCGGGGTCTTCGTCGGGGGTGAGGTAGACGGGGACGACGAGGGTGGCTTTCTTGCCGGCGCCGGGTTGTTGGCGCAGGGCGCGGCCGACAGCCTGGACGGTGTCGACGGGGCTGTTCTTGGGGTCGGCGAAGACGACGGCGTCGATGGCGGGGACGTCGATGCCTTCGCCCAGGACGCGGGCGTTGGACAGGACGGCGGGGGTGTCGGCGGTGTGGGAGGCGAATTCGAGGAGGAGGCGGCGGCGGACCTGGGGCGAGTGGGTGCCGCTGATCCAGTCGGCCCACAGGCCCGGGGGGCGCAGCGTGGTGGGCAGGGTGGTGGCGGTCGTAGTGAGGGTGGTGGCGAAGGCGCGGGCGTCGGCGACGCGGTGGTGGAAGGTCAGCACGCGGCGCAGGTGGTGGTCGTGGATGGCGCGCAGGGTGGCGACCTGGCGGCCGGCCAGGCGCAGTCCGTCGACGCCGGCGCCAGGGCCGGTGGCGAGCCAGTCGCGCAGGTCGGTGTCGGTAATGACGGGGACGAGGATCTGGTAGTCGGCGAGGAGGCCGAGGTCGATGGCGTCGGAGAGGGTCAGGCGGTAGGCGACGGGTCCGAAAAGGGCCTCGTCGTCCATGGAGGCGGCCCCCTCTCCCCCGCCGTCACTGTCGCCGGCTGTGTCGGTGGTGTCATCCCAGATGCGGGGGGTGGCGGTGAGGTAGAGGCGGCGGGCAGCGGGGAGTTGGTCGTCGTGGTGGACGGCGGCCCAGGCCTTGCCGAGGCGGCCCGCGGTGCGGTGGGCCTCGTCGACGACCACCAGGTCCCAGGCGGGCTGGTGGTGCTCGCGGTGGGCGGCGACGACAACGGGCAGGGAGGCGTAGGTGGCGTAGACGGTGAGCGAGCCGGGGCCGGACTGCGTGGTGAGGGTGGTGAGTTCGGCGGGGTTAGTGGTGAGGGGGACGTCGGCGCCGAGGGGTTCGTGGGCGAGGGCCTGGCGGGCGGAGCAGACGGCGATGGCGGGGCCTTGGCGGCCGGCCATACGCCAGGAACGGATGGTCTGGGACAGCAGGTCCAGGGTCGGCAGGAGGATCAAGACGCGGCCGCGGGGTGCGATGCGGGCGGCGGTGCGGGCGGCGATGAGGGTCTTGCCGGTTCCGCATGCGGCGATGACACTCGCCCGGGGGTGGTCTTTGAGAGTACGGGTGGCGGCCGCGACAGCGTCCTTTTGGTGCGAGCGCAGCTGGAGCTCGGCGGAGGCCATGGAGTGGTGGCTTTCGGTTGCGGCGGGCTGGGATGGGGGCATTGTGGCATTCGCCTGGGCGGCTATTCGGCGGCTTCGGTCATCTGGGTGAGGGTGGAGCCGGCGGGGTCCTTGGACACGTGCAGGCGGTGGGTGATGCGGCGGCGCAGTTCGGGGACGTGGCTGATGACGCCGACGGTGCGGTCGTGGGCGCGCAGGGAGTCCAGGACGTCGAGGACGGTGTGGAGGGTGTCTTCGTCCAGGGTGCCGAAGCCTTCGTCGATGAAGAGGGTGTTCAGGGGGTTGCCGCCGGCTTCGTGGGTGACGACGTCGGCCAGTCCCAGGGCCAGGGCGAGGGAGGCGAAGAAGGACTCGCCGCCGGAGAGGGTGTCGGTTTTCCGGGGGCGGCCGGTCCAGGCGTCGGTGATCTGCAGGCCGAGGCCGGATTTGGCGCCGCGGGCGGCTTGCGTGTCGTCGTGGGCCAAGGTGTAGCGGCCGTCGGACATGATGTGCAGGCGGGTGTTGGCGGCGGCGGTGACTTCTTCGAGGCGGGCGGCCAGGACGTAGGACTCCAGCTGCATGCGGGTGTGGGCGCTGGTGGAGTTGCCGGTGACGAGGTCTGCCAGGTGGCGGGCGGTGCTGTGAGCGCTTTCGAGGGGCTCGAGGCGCTGGATGGTGGCGTCGAGGCTCTCGGCAAGCTTGCGGAGGTCTTGGCTGCGTGTGCCGGTGACGCTGGCCGTGGTGGCGGCCTGGGTGTGCTGCTCGTCGGCGGCTGCGCGTGCGGTGGCGGCGTCGTCGAGGTCGGCGGCGGGCTGTGCGGCGGCCTTTTGTAGGTCCGGGTTGTCCAGGGCGGCGGTGTGCGTGGCCTGGTGCTCGCGCCATTGGGCGATCTCTGCCTCGATAGTGCGCAGGGTTGCGTCATCAAGGAGCGCCTGCTGGGCCAGGAGCAGGGTGTCAAAGCCCTGGTCGTGCGCGGCCTGGGTGGCCTGCGTGGTGTGGTCGTGGAGGGTTTGCTGCGCGGCGGCCAGGGCGCGGGAGGCTTCGGCGGCATCTTTGAGGTGGTCGGCGGCGCGGGTGAGGTGTTCGGCGTGGGCGGCGACGGTGGGGTGGGGGCCGCGCGCTGCGGTGAGTTTGCTGTTCAGGTCGTCGATCGTGGTGGTGAGCGTGTCGTAGGTGGCGTTGCGGGCGGAAAGGCCGGTCATGGCGGTGTGGTGCTGGCGGGTCATCTCCTCGTGCTCCCGGTCGAGTTTGAGGAGTGCTTCTTGGACGGGTGCTTGGTCGGCGGCACGGGCGAGGGTGGCGGACAGCTGGGCGTCGAGGTCCTGGTGTTGGGCGGTGAGGTCGGCCAGAGGTGTGTCGCCGGCTTCACCGGTTGCGGTGGCGGCCGCTTCCCGCAGGTCGTGCAGGGCGGCTGCGGCGGCGTCCTGGTCGGTTTTGGCTTGCTCGTGGAGGGCTTCTGCGGCCTGCTCGTTTTCCTTGGTGGGTTGCCCGGTCTGGAAAGCGGCGGGCTGGGGGTGGGTGGCCGATCCGCAGACCGGGCAGGGGGCGCCGTCGGTGAGGGTTGTGGCGAGTTCGGCAGCCATGCCCTCGGTGCGCCGGCGGCGGATGTCAAGGTAGTCCTGGCCCGTTGTGCGGGCGGTTGCTTGTGCGCTGGTCAGTAGCGCCTGGGCTGTGGTGATCTTGGCTTGTTGCGCATCGCGGCGTTCGGCCGCCGCCAGGCGGACTTGAAGGCTCTCGAGGGCTTCGTGGTGGCGTTTGCTGTCTGCTTCGGCCTGGCGGGCGTTGTCGCGACGTGTCTGCAGGGCCTGGCGGCGCTCGGTCTCCTGCTCCAGCCAGTCCTGGGCGGTGTGCTGCTGGGCAGTGAACTCCTGGCGCTCGAGGTCGGTGCGCTCGAGGTCGGCCCTCATCTGGCCGATGGTGGCCTCTTGGGGCACCATCGCCGCAAGGACGGCAGCCCTGGCCCGCACGTCCTGTTCGGTGTTTGCCAAAGCGGTGGCGTCCAGGCTGGTGTGCTCGGGCGGCAGTTGGGACCGGGTGGCCTGTTCGGCGGCGGCACGGCGGGTGTGCTCGCCGGTGGCCGTGGCCACGTCGTGGAGCCGGGTCGCCAACTGCTGTGCGCGGTGAGCCTGTTCCAGGCGATCGCGCAGGGTGTCCTGGTGCGGGGCCTGTTCGTGCAGCAGGGCGAGCTGCTGCTGGGCGGTGGCGTAGGCGGTTTGCTGCCGGTGGAGTTCGTGGGTGGCCGCCTCGGCTCGCTGCTGCTGGCCGAGGTGGTCCTTGGCCGCCTTGGCCGCGTTAAGGGCTGTGGTGTGGGCGCTCTGGCTGGCCTGGATGAGGTCTTGGGCCCAGAGGCGGGCGGGTTCGGTGAGGGTGTGGGGGTCTTCGGCGGTGGGTGCGGGATGGTTGGGGGTCAGGTCGTCGCCTGCGGCCTGGTGGATGCGTTCGGCCAGGCGCAGTACGTCGCTGCGGGCGGCGTCCCGGTGTTTTTCGGTGGTGCGGCTGTGGTCGTTGAGCCAGCGTTCGATCTCGGCGAAGCGGTGGGTGTGGAAGAGCTTGCCCAGCAGTTCGCGGCGCTTGTGTGCGTCGGCGTGCAGGAATTTGGTGAATTCGTTCTGGGGCAGCAGGACGACCTGGCAGAACTGGGTGCGGCTCATGCCCAGCAGGTCGGTGATCTCCAGGGCGGCTTCCTGGTGCGAGCTGCTGGTGGGCTCGAAGCGGCCCTGCCCGTCGGGGCCGGGGGTCCAGTGGCTGAGGTGGGTCTCGGGCTTTTGTGAGGTCTCCCCTGTGCCGGAGCGCTTGGGGCGCATCTGGGCCGGGATCCGGGTGATGCGCAGGCGGCGGCCGGCCAGGGTGAGGTCCAAGGTGACCTGGGTCAGCAGGGTGTCGGGGGCGTGGTGGCTGCGCAGCAGCAGGTCACGCTCGCCCGGTGGTTTGCCGTAGAGGGCGAAGCAGATGGCGGCGAAGACGGTGCTTTTGCCGGCGCCGGTGTCGCCGTGCAGGAGGAACAGGCCGTCGGTCGTCAGGGTGTCGAAGTTGACGGTGTGGGTGGTGGCGAAGGGTCCGAAGGCCTGCAGGGTCAGGGAGTGCAGGCGCATGTCAGACCGTTTCCTTGTGCTGTTCGGTGATGCGGGAGGCGTCGATGGCCTGTTGGAGCAGGGCGTGTTCGTCCGCGGTGGGCTCCGTGCCGCGCAGGTGGGTGACGAAGTCGCAGGCGATGGTGAGGTCGCTGCGGCCGCGGACGCGTTCGCTGTAGGTGGGGGCCGGTCCGCCCTGTGCGGGGATACGGATCGGCTGGTGCTTGAGGCTGAGGGTGTGGGGGAAGCGGCGGCGCAGGCAAGCCATCGCTTCGAACGGCATGGCGGTGTCGGTCAGGGTGACCTCGAGCCAGGCATCGGCGAGTTGGGCGTGGGCGGGGTCTGTGAGCAAATCCTGCAGGAGGCCGGTCACCCGTTCCAGGCGGTGGGGTGCGGGGCAGGGCTCGCGGACCAGGCTGGGGGCTCCTTGGGCGGAGAGTTCGACGAGGGTGAGCGACTTGGTGTGTGCGGCCTCGGAGAAGGAGTAGGCGAGCGGGGAGCCGCTGTAGTGGATGCGGTCGGTGACGTTTTGGGGGCGGTGCAGGTGGCCCAGGGCGACGTAATCGATGCCGTCGAAGACGTCGGCGCCCGCGTGGGCGATGCCGCCGACGCTGATCTCGCGTTCGCTTCCCGGAGACTCGTCCAGCTCTTCGCGCGCGTGTGGCCCGCTGCCGGGGGTGACGAAGGCGTGGGCGAGGACGACTGAACGGGTGCCGGCGGGCTGGTTCTGGGTGAGGTCGGTGCGGATCTGTGACAGCGCTGCGCTGAGCACCGCGTGGTGGGAGGCGCCGTCGGCATCGAGGCGCTCGTGGACCATGGACGGCTCGAGGTAGGGGATGCCGTAGACGGCGACCGGGCCGTCGGCGTCGTGGAGGACGACGGGGATGTGGCAGGTGTCTGGGTCGGTGCGCAGGTGGACGTCTGCGCGGGCCAGCAGGGCGGAGCCGACGCCGAGCCGGTGGGCCGAGTCGTGGTTCCCGCTGATCATGATGATCGGTACGTCGAGGTCGGCGAGCTGAGTGAGCGCGCGGTTGAACAGGCGCACGGCATCCACACTCGGGATGGCCCGGTCGTAGATGTCGCCGGCCACCAGGACCGCGTCGACGTCACGGGTGCGGGCGGTGGCGACCAGATGGTCGAGGAAGGCCTGTTGGGCATCGATGAGATGTTCTGTATGAAACCGGCGGCCCAGATGCCAGTCCGAGGTATGTAAGAACCGCATGCACACAGACGGTAACTATCGGGGGCATAGTTACGGGCGGTTTTCCCGATAGACGGCCTCTTTACCGGGAGAGCGGAGGTGTGAGAGAGGGGCGCGCTCGTAACGTGGGTTTGATTGTGCGCCCGCCTTCTCTTCCAGGTCCTACCGGCGCGGTGGGGCGCAGCAGATCGCACGGCGGTGAGCAGCCGCCCGTCAAGGCAGATATTTGAAGCGGCCTTCGGCCCGCGCCAGGCGTTCCCGCATGCCGACCCGTCCGGGGTGTTCGCCTGGAGGTGCTTTGCCAGAACGCATGATCGAGCCTGCTGCCGCACGTGGCCCTCGGTGGGCTTGCGCAGCGTTGCGGCTTCGGTCTGGTAAACGGCCAGCGACCAACGCAGGTTCGTGGCCACCCAGTTCACCGAAGTCATTCTTCCGTGGCTATCGCTCTTGTGGACACCTGCTTCTCACAGTCCTGCGACAGCGAAGGTGAGGAAGGCAAGAGAGAGAGTGACACCGCCGGCGAAGACGCTGGCGCCGCGCAACAGCGCTTCGCCCGGGGTGGCGCCGTCCTGCCGGGTCACGAAGGCGGCTGCTACCGCTACCAGACTGCACAGCAGTGCATCGAGGATCAGTACCAAGACGAGGAGCATGCGGGCCTGAGGTGTGTTCATGGTCTTCTCCACGAGTCTCGAAGCGGTGGTGGTGAGGAGGTTCGCGGATTGTGTGTTCACGGGGGTTCGCGGCGAACGACAATGAACCAAGGTGAACCGGAAGGACGGCCGTGGTCATGGCAGATGACGGGGTAGGTGAAAGTGGCGGCCCGCTGCCGGATCTCGGCGCGCGCCTGCGTGTGTTGCGGTTGCAGAGAGGGCTCACGATGGGTGGGCTGCAGCGGCTGACGGGTCTCGGGCGTACCACGCTCAGCCAAGCTCTCGGTGGCAAGCGTCTCCCGTCGGAGGCCACCGTGGTCGCTCTCGCGGGAGCCCTGAAGGCAGATGCTTCCCCGCTCCTCGCCCTGCACAGGCAGGCAGCCTTGAGCCATTCGCCGACCAGCCGTGTCGGCAGGGGCGCTTCCAGGCCCGTACAGGATTTCGCACAGCGCTACTTGGCTTATGTGTCCCGGCGGCATGCTGATCTCACCGTCGTGGGGCTGGACCTGGCACGCCCGGACCGGGCGTGCTGGCCGCTTGATGCGGCCTATCTCAGCCTGGAGTTGGCCGAGCAGAGGGAAAACTGGGACCGCGGCAGCGAGGGGCCCCTTGAGACGAGTGTGGTCTGTCGCGCCGAGCAGGCCTTGGCAGGCCGACAGCGCATCCTGCTCAAGGGGCTCGCCGGTAGTGGGAAGACCACGCTGCTGCAGTGGCTGGCGGTCTCTGCGGCTCGTGCGGAACTTCCCGAGGAACTGACCGCTCTACGGGAGCGGGTTCCGTTTGTTCTTCCACTGCGTACCTTGGCACGCCGCGGCCCGCTCCCTCAGCCGCAAGACTTTCTTGCTGCCGTCGGCGCACCCTTGGCCGACGCGCAACCGCCGGGTTGGGCCGATGCCGTGCTTCAGGCCGGGTCGGCGCTGGTCCTGGTGGACGGGGTCGACGAAGTGCCCCAAGAACATCGGGCGGCAACGCGGCAATGGCTCAGCGATCTACTGGCAACCTACAAGGACGCCGCGTTCGTGGTCACGACTCGCCCTTCTGCCGTCCCCGATGGCTGGCTCGCGCCACTGGGGTTTTCGGAACTCTCGGTGCGTCCCATGAGCGCCGCAGACACCGGACTCTTCATCGGTAGGTGGCACGCTGCAGCGCAGCACAGCGTCCAAGACGAGGCAGAGCATGCCCATTTGGAACAGCTCGAGGCTCTTCTGCAGGTGACCGTGCGTGCCGAACGCGACGTGGCGCAATTGTCGACCACTCCCCTGATGTGCGCGCTGATCTGCGCGCTGCATCGGGAGCGGCGAGGTCATCTGCCGCACAGCCGGATGGAATTGTACGAGGCGGCGTTGTCCATGCTGCTGGCCCGCCGTGATCGCGAGCGCAGTATCGCGGTAGCTGAGGGCATTGAGCTCACCGAGCACCAGAGCATGCAACTGCTGCAGCGGCTGGCCTACTGGCTTATCCGAAATCAGCAGACTGAGATGGACTACACCACTGCATTGCACCTCGTGGGAACAGCGCTGCCAGCAATGAGCGCCGTGGCCAGCCAAGGCGGACCTGCCGAGGTACTGGCGCATCTGGTGGGCCGCAGCGGTCTCTTGCGGCTGCCCACTGCCGACACCGTCGACTTCGTGCACCGCACGTTCCAGGACTATCTCGGAGCCAAAGCCGCCGTCGAGAATGTGGACTTCCCTCTCCTGGTCAACAACGCTCACGACGACCAGTGGGAAGACGTCGTCCGCATGGCCGTGGCGCACGCCCGGCCACAAGAGGCAGACATGCTTCTGATGCTTCTTGTCGATCGAGGCGACCGTGAGGAGGAGTGCCGCTCCCGACTCCACCTGCTGGCAGCAGCCAGCATGCCCTACGCCACCGAAACTGCTCCCCATGTCCGCGCCGAGGTCGAGCGGCGGACAAGTACTCTCCTGCCACCCCGCTCACCGGAGGAAGCAGAATCGCTCGCCGCGCTGGGCCCAGGCATCCTGGATCTGCTCCCGCAACGAGCCGACCACCTGAAGACAGACGAGATCGCGGCCGTGCTGCGCACTGCCACCGCCATCGGCGGGGACCCCGGGTTAGCCTTCCTGCAACGACTGGCTCCTACC
The DNA here is from genome assembly GCF_053591915.1 of Streptomyces sp. NPDC002853. Taxonomy (NCBI): domain Bacteria; kingdom Bacillati; phylum Actinomycetota; class Actinomycetes; order Kitasatosporales; family Streptomycetaceae; genus Streptomyces; species Streptomyces sp. NPDC002853. The sequence continues at coordinate 18,190 of NZ_JBSFUS010000002.1, forward strand.
CTGGCACCGTCTGTATCTGGATACGAACTGATCAGGGGCTGGACAAACTTCGAGGCTGAAGGATACGCCCGGGATATTCTGGTCCCCTTCCCCGGTAATCTGCTTCCTGAAGTGAGAACCTTGGAACAGCAGCAGGCCCTGCGCCTGCTGACGCCGATCCCGAGGGCCTCCTTCGACGGCTCCTTCTCTGCGAAGGAGATCCTCAGGCATCTGTCACCCGACGTCACTCGCATGCTGAACATCTACCGCAACGACGTCATTGAGGATCTGGGATTCCTGCGGGACCTCCCCGCCCTGCGAGACCTGTCTGTCAGCGGGGGCGGCCAGCTGCGCACACTCGACGGCCTTGCCGGCCTGGACCTCACAGCACTGAGGCTCCTGGAGCTTGTACATGAGGTGCCCTTTGACGTCCTGGCATCGCTGCCTCACCTCACCGAACTCTCCCTGTACACCCTCTTGCCGTGGAGGAACCTTTCCCGGCTGCCCGCGCCCAAGGGGCTGACCAGCTTGTGGATGGGGCGTCAGATTGCTGCGTCTGCTACCGGAATTTCCCAGTGGCAGGGCCTGGAAGAGGTAGCTCTCAACCACATCCCAGACAGCGTGGAATGGCAGGAGATAGCCTCCCTCCCGCAACTGAGGAGGCTCTTCCTCAGAGACTGCGACTTCACGCAGGTGCCCTGCATGCCGGAAATTCATCACCTCGCACTCGTCCCGGAGCGCTCAGACACACGGCTCGACCTCATTCCAAGCTGCTTCCCCGACCTCAAAAGCATGTCTCTTGGCTGTCGGAATTCGGCTCCGGACGTCACGCCGCTCCAGGAAATTGCTGGTCTTCAGCTCTCCCTCAACTTCCCGTCGCACGTCACCGGCTTACAGGGGTTTCCTCCAGACTCACTCACCCTGTATCCAAGGCCCCGGCATACCGGAGAGCGACTGTCATAGACACGCCAGAGTGGTGGGTCCACAGGTCATCTCGGACAGCGAAGGCGGGCCTGAGCAGATCGTCGTCACCGGCCTTGCGGTCATGGGCCGCCACCTGGCCCGCGACTTCGCCCGGCACGGCTGCACCGTCACCGTCCCTGACCCCCCTCGCACGCCCGCGCCCTCATCGAGGAGTTTGGTCACGACAACACCTTCGTGCCAGCCGAGAGCGCCGAAGAGACCGCGGCCGCCCTTGAGTGTCTGCGCCGCCTCATGCTCGTGGTCCAGGCGGGCGCCTCCACCCACGCCGTCATCGACACCTTCGCCCGCTCCTGGAGAACGGCGGCATACCCATCGACTGCGGCAACGCCCACTACGCCAAAGCCTGCCGACACGAGACTGAACTCGCCGAGGCAGAGCGACCACTTCGTGGGCGCCAGCGTTTCCGGCGTCCTTAAACGGGCCCTTACCTCCACAGCGATGATCCAACGGGTCACGACTTCCTTCGTCAGCCCACCCCGCCCTCGTGCAGCACGTGGCAGCCTCCGATGACAGACGTGTGACGTACCGTCGCCCCCGCCGAGGGGGCGCGGCCGCCATCGTCAAGCGGCCAGACTAAAGACCGCCGGTGGCGACATCCAGATCGGCGCGGCCGAAGGAACGGCCCGGCTCTGGCATGAAAACGAGGATGCCGAAGTCGCTCACCGGGCCGGTCCGTTCAGATGTAGGTGACGGGGTTGCGGGACAGGTGCGGGCTGGGGGTAGGCAAGCCGACACGCGGGTCGCCGCGCAAGAGCTCACCCTCCAGGGCGTAGCGGCCGCCATGCTTGGAGATTCCGGTGATCTTCGCGACCGCGAGCACAACGCCTGCCGTGTTAATGATCTGCACCTCGTCCTGAGAGAGGGCCCGGTCGGCGTTGAACTTCCAGATACCGCGGCCCACTTCCCATGCCTCAGCCTCCCCCATGCCCGGACGCCAACCCAGCGTGGCCCGCCCCAGCAAGTCACCCGCGTCAGCCGTACGTTCGGCGCCGATCTGAATCTGCAACACCCGCCCACCCCTCACAGAAAACTCTTTAACTTGTTGCAAAGTTACCACTGTCCGGTGTAACTTCACAACAAGTTAGAGGGCTTATTCAACTCGTTTGCCCACAGCGCAACTTCACCTACCCGACGCGAAGGAGACGTCCGTGACCACGACGTACGGCGAGCCGCTCCGCGGCGTACGGACGGGCCAATGCCCCGCGTGCGCCGCGACCAGCGTGGAACTACTCCACGTACGATTCATCCCCGTAGCAGACATCCGTCGCTGCAGCGCATGCGACGCCGAGTCTGAGCACGAGATATGGGTGACCACTCCCCCGCGCGACGGGACTCTCCCCGGGGCCTGGTGAACCTACCGCCCGGGTGAACTTCCGGGTTGCCGACCACACCCGACTCCCCGAATTCCACGCGTACGTGCGGCCCTGGTACCGTCCCGGGGCTTCGCGCCGATCTGACTTACCGCTCGCGCGGGTGACACGAACGCCCTCTACGGCATGGCGGGGAACACCGACTCGCTACGAAGATCACGCACACTTTGTGACCTTCGAGGAGACCCGTGCCTGCCATCATCCGCATCGCCGTCCTGCTCACCGCTGCCCTCATCATCCCAACCGCCACCGCCCAAGCAGCCCCCTCTGGCCCCGGTGCGGCGCCGCGGGCCGTCGAGACCGTCACCCAGCCGCTGCAGGCCGCCCTGAAGTCCCTGACCATCAAGGACGAGGACCGCACCGGCTACGAGCGCACCTCGTTCAAGCACTGGGTGGACGCCGACAAGGACGGCTGCACCACACGGGCCGAGGTCCTGAAAGCGGAAGCGCTCACCACCCCCGACCAGGGCCCCAAATGCAAGCTGACCGGCGGCCGCTGGTACTCCGAATACGACGACCAGTACATCGAGGGCCCCTCCGGCCTCGATATCGATCACCGCATCCCGCTCGCGGAGGCCTGGGATTCCGGAGCCAAGGACTGGAGCGCTGCCGAGCGCCAGGAGTACGCCAACGACCTCGGCGACGCACGGGCGTTGATCGCCGTCACGGCGAAGTCTAACCGCAGCAAAGCCGACAAAGACCCCTCGACCTGGATGCCGCCAGCCGACGGCAACCGGTGCGATTACGTGAGCCAGTGGGTCGCCATCAAGACCCGATGGAAGCTCGCCGTCGACCCCAGCGAAGAAGCCGCCCTCGCCGAGAACGCCACTCGCTGCCCCAACACACCCATCAAAGTCCAACTCGCGCGCTAGCAGACGCTCACCTCGCCAGATCAGTCCTGGGTGAGGCCCTTGAGACTCGGGCCCCACCCAGGCGGCTCCTCTTCAGCACAGGATGTGCCGCCGGGCCCTGGCCAGCAGCGGTTGAAGAAGCTGGAGACCGCCGCCGGATTCGAGGTCTTCAACCCCCGAACACGCCCCGTCGTGGCGACGCCGCGCGGACGAGCGCTCCTTGATGAGGCTCAACGCCTGTTCGACCGGCTCGACCGAGGTGTGTAGTCGTAGCTGGTGCGGCTCCCGCCGGGAACCGTGACCGCCAACCCGCGGCCGCGCAGGCGGACAGGAGGCCGGACAGGAGAGTCTAGGTGTGGGCGCGGGGCAGGTGCTCAGCGTGCAGCGCAGTGGGGCGGGGGCGGCTGGAAGGCGGGTGGAGGCCCATGTGCGTGACCCGGTACCCGCCGACCGGACGATCGGCCATCTGGCCCTTGAGAACACATGCGGTGGCCCAACGATATCTTACGAAAGACGGGACGCACGAACCGAACGTCGATCCCTGAAGCGGCATCAACATTTTTTCCAACTCGGACCAAGCCCCGCAGGCGCTAACACACCTCGAGGGGCACTTAAATTCCAAGAACGCGCCCACACGCGACCTGGATCCAGCAGCTTTCCGGCGTCCACGACCTCGTGTAATTCCCCTATAGGGACTCGGATCGGAGAAGTTCGAGCCCCTCAACACCCCTCAGGCTTGCTTCTACATCCTCGGATACATTATCTGCGTAGACGAGGGTTGTGTACTGAGAGAAATCCGGCTCCGTCAGATCGCCATCATCATCACGGCCATGTCTTTCGATTGTAATCTCAAGATCGGAAGAGTCCTGAAAGTGATAGTACTCCCCTCCCTTGTATGAACTATCCCTCACAGCGAAGTCGCACCCCACGGACTCCGAGATCTTCTTAGCTAGTCGGGCCGTATCCGGCTCGACGGCTCCGTACAAGTTGAACCGATCAGACATGCCGAGCTCTCCCCTGGTTTCGCTACGGTCGCATGATAATGCTAGGCGACCGGCCAGCAGCCGACTCTGCCGAGCCGTAGATCATGAAGTTCACCGGTCGGCCTGCCTCGCGGGACAGGTCTTTCCGAAGCTGAGTCAGCCCCATCTTCTTCAGCGCCGCCCCCTTGAGTGGTCCAGTGCGCGTACCCTTTGAGCGCAATTTGATTCCCGCACCCTTGGCCCGGTTCAGCACATCCGCTCCGGTCAATGCGACGTCGAAGTCACTGTGCGAACCGAACGGTCTTCCCGTCTTGAAGCTTTTCCCAGTGACAGCACTTCCCTGGAACACCGGAGTCGTTCCCCCTAGCCCAGCTTTTTGCAGTCCGGCGTTGAGCTGCGTTGCAAACTTGGCGAATCCGGCCGGGTTGGAGAATCCCAGTGGCATGCGCCTCGGCCCGGGAACAGGAGCACCAGCCCTTCCACCTCCGCCTGGCCCCACTGGAAGGACAGCGGAAAGCATATTCTCGCATGGATATCCGGGATTGCAGACAGGGCCAGAAATGAGCCTTCGGAAGAATTCTCCGAAACCCATACCCGGTTGCGGTCCGTACAGCCAGTCTCCGTTCCCGGAGGATTTGGTGGAATCCTGTGGACCCTTCTTGGGGCCACCGCAATAGGTGAGGAGGCCCGTCCCGGTGCAAGAAAGAGTGGAGCCTCCACCGGAAGATCCGGAGCTGCTTCTATTGACCTTCCCGCTGCTGCCGGGATAGTTCGGGTACTTGTCCTCCCAGGTCTGACCAGATGCGAAGTCGGGTGCGGCATGCGCATCAACAAAGTCGTCCTTCTCGCTTCGCCCGCCACCGCCACCGCCACCGCCACCGCCAGCACAGTGGTCGTCGCCGCAGAGTTCCAGCCCTGAGGGGTCACTGAAAGTGACTGGACTGTTGTTCGCGTAGACGTAACCGTTGAGGGACTGGTGTTGATCCAGAGTCAGGAGTGGATCGATGCTGAGGAATTGACCGATGCCAGGGTCGTATTCGCGGGCGCCGATGTGGGTGAGGCCGGTCGCAGTGTCGGCGGGTTTGCCGAGGAAGGCTTTGTCGTCGGGCCAGTTGGTGGTCTTCTCGCCGCGTGGCGCGCCGAAGGGGGTCGTGTAGCGCTTGGTGACGGCGTAGGTGGTGGCGTCCAGGGCGATGCTGGAGGTGCCGTGGTGGTCGGCGGCCAGCAGGTTGAGTTGGGTGCCTGAGGTTCCTGCGGTGGCGGTGCGGACGGCGATGGACTGGCCGTTGGCCGTGTAGTAGCGAGTGCCGGCGAGGGTCTTGGTGCTGCCCTTGGTGGTGAGACGGACTTCCGTGCCGCCCAGGTAGAGGACGGTGTCGCCGTCCCCCTTGGCCCGGCGGATGAGGAGTTCGCCGCTGGCGTCGTACAGGTAGTCCGTCTGGGCCGGGCCCTCTGTCGTGCGGGACAGCTTACCCTCGGTGTTCCAAAGGAGATCCTGCTGGGCCGCACCATCGGGTCGGGAGATGGTGTTGCCGGTCTTGTCGTAGGCGTACTTCTGGGTCTTTCCGGCGCTCTCGGTCTCGGTCAGCGGGTGAGGCTGGCCCTGGTCCGTGCTGTACCTGTACGCCGTGGTCTTGTCGCCGGAACTGGCGTGCTGTGTCTCGGTTTTGCGCTGGCCTGATTCGTTGTAGGTGTAGCTGTTCCAGTACGGTGCGGCGCCGTCGATGTTGGAGGTGGCGCGGCCCGCGGCCGCGCAGTCAGAGGTTTTGGGGGTCCAGGCTTCGGTCAAGCGGCGGTGGCCGTCGTAGGCGAAGCACTGGTAGTCGGGCTTGGTGGTGCCGCCTTGGGTGGTGGCGTCGAAGATGGAGGTGACGTTTCCGGCGTCGTCCTGGGTGTACTTCAGTTCCTGCGGCATGTAGCCGTGGACGTCGTCGGTGACATAGGAGCGGGTCAGGCGGCGGGTGCCCGCTTCATAGTCGTAGTTGAGGTAGGCCTTCTTGGCCGAGGTTCCGCCGCTCATGCCCAGGGTGAGCTGGCGCAGGTCTCCTTGCGGGGAGTGGACTGCGCCTTGGAGGTAACCGCTGGTGCCCTTGGAGGTGAGCTGCTGGCCGGTGGCGTTGTAGGTGTAGGAGACGGTCTCGGCGGCGAGTCCGGCCACGGCGGGCTGGAAGTCCTGGCTGACGGTGCCGTCCAGGCGGTAGCCGGTGGTGAAGGAGAAGGTCTTGGGGACTCCGGCGGCCACCAGCGGGTCGTCGTCAGGCAGGGCCAGCTGACTGCCGGTGACCTGGTAGAGGCTGTCGTAGCCGGTGACTTTCTGGGTATAGGCCTTGCCGGTGGTGCCGCCGTCGTAGCGGACCGCGGTGTCCTGCTGTCCCTTGGCCAGGCTGTCGAAGGTCCAGGCGGCGAGCTTGTTGGAGTCGCTCTTGCTGGTCTGCCACAGCCCGGTCTTGCGGCCCAGGTCGTCGTAACCGGACAGCAGGGTCCGCTTCTCCATGTCCGTGACACTCACGGCCCGGTCAAGGGTGTCGTAGCTGGTGCTGCTCGTGCCGGAATCCGGGTCACTAGAGGTGGTCTGGCGGCCGAAAAGGTCGTAGGTGTAGGACCACTTGGCGTCGTCGGGTCCGGTGACGGTCTTCTGCTGGCCGTCGGGGGTGTAGGTGTAGTGCGTGGTGGTGAAGTCGGTTCCGGTGGGTTGAGGGCCGCCGTATTCCCGGCGCAGCGTCAACTGGCCTAGTGCGTTGGTAACTTCGGCGGTGGCCTGGCCGCCGGTGGGGGCGCTGGTGGCCACCGTGTCGCCGGTGTAGGTGGTATTGGTGGTCCAGCGGGTGACGCCGTAGTTCTTGGTGGCTGTCTTGGTGGTGCGGCCCGCGCCGTCGTAGGTGGTATCCGTCTGAATCGGGGCCTGGCTGCCCTCGGTCTGCACGGGGGTGGCAGACGGGGCCGAGGTGTTGTCCCAGATGTCGCCCTGGGCGCTGGTGGCCAGCCCCCGGTCGTCGTACTGGGTCAGCGAGACGAGGCGGCCGCCGACGGGGGTGGGGGTCTGGGTCTGGCGGGCGCGCAGGAGGGAGTCGTAGAACTCGTAGGTGGTGTTGTAGCCGGATCCGTCGCCCTTGAGGACGCCGGTGGACACCCACGGCATGGCCTTGCTGGTGACCTTGTAGTCGTAGACGTAGTTGGGGGTTTTGCCCAGGTCTTTCGAGCGGTTGGGCAGCCAGGCCTTGGTGACGCGGCCCAGGCTGTCGTACTCGCTCTCGGTGATCTTGCCGTTGGCGTCCTTGGTCCTCACCGTCGCCCCGGTGGCGAAGTCGAGGTAGGTGGCTTCCTCGTGCTGCTTGGCGTTGGTCACGCTGCTGGAGGTGAGCGGACCGGCTGCAGAGGGGGTATAGGTGGAGGTGGCGATGGTCAGGTCGTTGGTGTCCTTGACCAGCAGGGGGCGGCCCAGGGTGTCGTATTCGGTGGTGGCTGTCTTCTGCCAGAGGGGGGTGTTTTCGCTGGTGTAGGACTTGGCGCGGCCGCTCCAGGTGACCTCGCCCGTGGTCGGCTTCTGAGAGGCTGACCAGGTGGTTGCTGCCTTGTCGTCATACACGGTGGCCGAGTCCGCGATCACGTCGCCGGGCTTGTCGGAATCGGTCGGCAGGTCCAGGTCCGTGTCTGTGGTCGTGCAGGGCTTGGCGACGGTGCGGGTACGCGAGGCGAGGGAGTTGATGCCGACGCCATCGTTGCGGGCGTACCAGGAGCGGGTGCAGGTCTCATCACCCGGGACGGCGTCGTCGCCGTTGTCCTCGACCGTTTCGGCCATGCCGTAGTCGTCGTAGCTGGTCTTGGTCGTGCGGATGCGGTCGCGGGGGGTCGCGGTGCTGGTGATGTTGGTGCGTTCGTGGCTGGCGGCGGTGCGGACGTAATAGGCCTCGGTGTCGGCATACGACTTGTGCTGGGTGGCGGTCCTCTTCGACCAGGGGGTGCTGATCGTCCCGCCGATTTCGGTGTCGCCGTTGTAGGTGACTTCTTCGCGGGTGAAGCCAGCGTACTGGTCGGCGTCCATTATCTCGGCGGCCTTGATACCGGTGACCTTGACGCTCTTGCGTTTGTCCGGGTCGGGGGTCTTGCCGTCCGCGCCCGCGACGCGGTCGCCGTTCATGCCCCGCAGGTAGACGCTGACCGTCTTGAGCTGGGCGCTGTCCTTGTCGCCGGTGAGGCGGGTGACCTTTTCGTAGCCACGCCAGATCGACCAAGTGCGTTCCTTGGCCGGGGTCATGGGGTCGTCGTCGTAGTGCCAGGCACCGCCGCCGGAGTACTGGTAGGTGCGCTGGACGGCTTCCGAGCCTCCGTGCGGGTCGGTGGTGGAGACCGCGGTGACCGGGTACTTCTGGAACCAGTCCAGGATGGGGGTCTGCTCACCGTTGGGCGACCAGTACACCGGGTAGCAGCGACGGGTGTTGTCATCAGGCTTGGGCATGGTCTGCCCGGCCACGCAGTCCGCCTCCATGTAGGAGACGATCGTCTGCGCGCCCGTCTCGGAGGTGACGGTGCGCAAGCGGGGCTTGTCCAGGGAGAGGATGTCGTCGGAGGCGCCGTCGACCCGGTTGGGCAGGAAGGCGTGGGTGAACTTCACCGGATCCAGGGCAAGATCGGTGCCGCGCTTGCCGGTGTGCTTGATCTCATCCAGCCACAGCGACTGGTCGCTGGTGTCACCGGTGTCACCCGGGTCGAGGTAGAGCTGCTTGAGCTCCCAGGCGTCCACCGCGGCAAAACCGGGGGTGGCGGCGGCCGCGTCCCACGCGTAGGTAGCGATGGTGGTCATGCGCTTGCGGGTGAAGAACGACGGGCCGACGTTGCCGGTGCACTTGTCGCCATCCTTACAGACCGAGTCGAAGGGCACGTCGGGCCAGTTGTCGCGCTTGTCCTCGGTCAGCGCGTCACAGCCGGTGCCGGTGGCAAGGCAGCGCTCGGCGTAGCTGAAAGTGACCTTGTTGGAGACGGCCGGGGTAGCGGAGAAAAGGGAGCCGGCGCGCTGGCCGTAGCGGATTTCCTTGAGGTAGCCGCCGCGAGTGTAGTTGGTGCCGGTGGTGTCGTCGCCGAGCTTGTCGTAGTTGTTGTGTTCGGCCGCGTACCAGTAGGTCATGGCGTTGGTGTGGGTGTCCTCGACGAGGTCGAGGTTCCATCGCCAGGCCTGCTTCTTGTCGCGCCCGGAGAAGGATGTGCCGTCCGTGTAGCCCGGTTCGCCCTCGTCGTCGCCGAAGACCGGCACCGTCCACACCGACTGGGTGCGGTCATCGGCGCCTGCACCCTTTAGCTTGTTCAGGCCGAAGGTGTAGGTGGTGCCGTCGCCGGTGGTGACGGTCCAGTATTCGCCGTTGTCGTCGCCGTTGTCGGCGCCGGTGGATTTGGTGACGGTGGAGGCGTCGTCGTCCTTCAGGCGCCACTTGCCGCTCGTGTCGTCTTTGACGAGCTCGGTGGCCTGGCCGTTGAGGACGAGGGAGGCGTTGTCGTACTTCCAGCACAGGTCGTACTTCTTGTCCTGGCCGTCGTCGTCGCAGGAGCCGTACTTGCGCTCGATGTAGGAGGAGGTGAGGTCGAATCCCTCACCGATCGCGGTGCCCTGGTTGTTCGTGGAGGCAGTACGCCCGTCCACACTGCCGGAGTCGTAGGAGATCGACATGTCGGGCGAAGGACCTGCCGCAGCCGGGGGTGTGCGCAGCGGGTAGGACCAGGTGAAGGCGCCCGCCGAGCCGCCCGCCTCCCAGGTGGAGGAGGAGGCCAGCGGGGTGGCCTTGTAGTCGCCGGAGCCGGACTTGGTGCCCGCCGCCAGGGCCAGCACCATCGTCCGGTCTGCGGTGGCACCGCTCTTGGCAGCGGCCGGGAAGGCGAGCGCAGTGGTGAGCTGCTGGCTCTTGCGGTCATTGGTGGAGTTGAGCGGTGTGCGGGTGCGGCAGTCGGCCTTGGACGGGTCGCTGAGCGCGCAGTCGGGCAGCCGCAGGACCTGCAGGCGGCCGGCCCAGTCGCCGCCGTACGCGGAGGCGAATGCCTCGTAGCCGAGACTCAGTTGGGCCTGTCCAGCATTTTTCGGTGCGGTGACGCTCAGCACGACGCCCTTGACGCCGAGCTTCTTGGCCTTCTTCTGGTCCAGGACCTGGACGGTGAGTTCCTCGGCGGCCGGCGTCTGCTTCTTGCCCTTGGCCTGCTTGGGCGCGGCGAGGGTGAGGGGCAGGTTGCCCGGGTTCGCCGTGGCCTTGCCCGACGTGGGCACCGACAGAGTTGACTGCCCGCCCTTGGGCCAGGTGACCGTGCGCTCCTGGGCGTTACGCGAGCGCCGGGCGGCCGTCTCGTCGGCCGCGGCCGACTTGGCCACCGCCGACGCGTTCTTCTTGTTCGTCTCGGCGGTGAACGGCGTCACCTTCGATGCGCGCGGCGCCCCCAATTTCGGCCTGCCCAGCGGATCGGTGTCCGCAGCGAAGGCGACCGGGCTCAACAGGCCCGGTAGCAGGGCGAATCCGGTCAGCGCCGCGATCCGCCGCGCGCGTATCCGCGAAGGTCTTTTGGAGCCGCCCGTCCTGGGCAGGCCGAAGGCAGACAGGTTCATCACGCATCTCCTCGCGTGCGGCCACCCACAGTTCGGTGGCCGCACGCCGTTGAAAATCGCCAAGAAGACAGAAGGAAGAGCACAGGGTGCTCGGCGGTGCCGCTAGGTCGAGGGCTGGGCAATCTGGCTGCTCACCTGATCCGGCGCCATCGCCCCGGTCCATACGCGCAGCTTCGCCATGTCGCCCGGCAGGTAGTGACCAGTCGTGCCCTGAGCCGCACCGCGGCCAACCGAGAGGGCGCCGCTGCCCTGTTGTGGCGTGCCGAGGCCGGGATCCTCTTCACCCTGCTGGATAAATGGCCCGACATACAGCTGGGCGACGCCGGACTGCTGCTCGCCCTGGTCATCGATGAAGTCCAGGCCGGCGTCGAAGACGCCGGTCACATCCACCCAGGTGTCCCACTCCTTCTCCCCGACCGGCTCCTGGGCCGGGGCAAGCGCGGTGTCGATGATCTTGCCGGTGGCGTCCACGGCGCTGCGGCCGAACTTCCACTGGTAGATGTCGGCGGACACCTTCTCCACCCACAGGCCCCAGGAGGACTCCTTGCCGACCGGGGTGGCCTGGGCGGCGACCAAGCCGCGGTAGCCAACCGGCTTGGCCGCCAGCAGTGCCTTGCTCAGCCGCACCCGCGCCGACACGGTGAACGAGCCGGTCTCATCGACCACCGGGCCCGTCCCCGAGGCGTATCCGGAAGTGCCATTGAGCACCAGCGCCGTGGCGTCCTCGCCCGTCAGTCCGGCTCCCGACCCTGACAGCGCCATCGCGCCGCGGCGATAGGGGAAGGAGGCACTGCTCGGGTCGTCCGGGTCCTCTGGGCTCTCGGTCACCTGGCTGCCGGAGGAGATGGTCGCGTCCCAATGGGCGACCAGTTCATTGGCCGCCAGGCCCTCCGGACTCTCCAGCCGGTTCTCGGTGCGGATCTGCTCAGGGGTCAAAGCCTCCTGCCAGGTCGCCACCTCGTCGATGCGGCCGTGGAAGTACTCGCCGTAGTTCCCCCCGACCTTCGAGCGGCCGATCATCAGGTTCCGGTCCGCCGTCCAGGGCGTGTAACCGGCGGCCTCGTCCGCCAATACCACCTCAGGGCCCTGGGGCTGCCCGTTGACAAACAGCCGGATCGTGTCGTTGCTCTTGTCTCCGTCATTGTGGCTGTCGAAGACAGCGGCCAGGTGCGTCCACACCTTCAGCGGCGGGCTGGCTGCCTTGCCCAGGGAGCGGATGTAGACGGGCCCGTCCTTGTCCTGGTCAGTGCGGTTGAACACCCACTTCTTGTGTGTGGCCGAGTAGTAGAGCGTGAAGGCCGACCCGTGCTCCCCCGGCGCCGACAAAACGGTGTGGTTGGCCGAGGCGTCGGTCAGGTAGGCCCAGGCGGACACAGTGAACGAGTCCTGCGAGTTGACCGGCACCCCGTCCGTGGAGGCGTAGCCGACCTGCTGGGCCGGATCACTGAGGTTGTCGTTCAAACGCAGCGAATAGTCCGACGCACCACGCCGGCCCATGGTCGACCAGCCAGTGCCTGCCTCATCGCGCAGCACCGCATCGTGACGGGCACCGGTCTCCCCCGTGTCCTTGGCAGTCATCACCTCGGACCCTGGGGCGCCGTCATTGAAGCGCCAGCGACCGGTGGGCCCGTCGGAAAGGCTGGTCTTGAAGACGAACTCGGCCGATGGCCCCCACCTTTCCCGCCCTTCCTTATCGAGCTTGAGGTCGCTGGCCTCGACCGAAAGAGTCTGGGTCCCCGGCAGACCCGGCCGGACGTCTTCGACGGTCACCGGGGCATTAGTTGTTGAGGCCTTCACCGTCTTGGTGGCCTCAGCATCCGACGTCAGCAGTCGCCACCGGTAGGCCTTCACATCCTTGTCGGCCGTATTGGGCTTGAAGGTGAAAATGCCCGGTTCACCTGGCCCGCCATGGGGTTCGCAGGCATTGGTGGTGCATTCGGTATAGGGGGCGCCGGTCACGATCGTCGGCGGCTTCGGGGCGGTGGAATCGACGCGCAGATAGCACCAGGAGGAGTACGGCGAGAACAGGTCGTCGGACTTGCCGTTGTAATACCAGTGCGACTGCGTGCGAGCCCGGAACCGGTATAGACCACCGTCCTCGCGGTTACCCGTCTTGGTCCTCTCCAGGTTGCCATCGGGGCTCCATCCCGAATCCGGTTCGTAATCGGTCCAGACCTGCGACCAACTGCCGGAGGTGGTGTCGGTACTGGAGCGCTGCATCACGAACTCAGCCTGCAGAGAGCCCTCTTCCTCCCCTTGATGTTGCTCGACCTTCGTCTGCACCCGCGCCTGGATCGTCGGCGTCTCCGTCGTCACCGTCAGCGGATTTGAGGACTTCCTGCACGAGGCCGTGCCACCGTCACCCGTGCCGGGAACGGCGGCGACCGACGTGGGCACGCCGGGCTTGTGCACGTACCAGACCTTGAGCTCGGCGTTGGAGTCAAAGCGCTTCCACGCCCGCGGCTCGCCCTCGTCCTTGGCCCGCAGCATCAGCGTCAGCCGGGAGATCTTGCCCTCCGCCAGTGAGCGCACCGTGGAGGCGAGGTTCTCGTCGTTCTCGTCCGGGTTGTCGTTGAACTCCACCCAGGCGTTGGGCTGGTCAGGGCTGCACAGGTCCCCGCGGCCGGCAGAGACGTAGCGATCGCCCATCTGGTCCAGTTGCTTGGGGCCCGGCCAGCGGGTGCCCTCGGAGATATTGTCGGTGCGCTCCAGGTCCACCCAGTACGGGTTGCAGGTGAACGACCAGGTCTCATACGCGCGAAAGGTGGCGTCCAGGACGTGCTTGCCGGCCAGTTTGGAGGCGCCGAACTCGAAGTACATCCGGTCGGTGTAGCTGCCGTTGGACGAGCAGTAGTAACCCTCGGCGACGCCGCACCGGCCGACGCCCTTGGGCTCGCTGAACTTCCAGAACTTGTCGCCGTCCGAGGAAAGTTTGGTCCACTCCGACTTGTCCAAGCCGACGGCGGGGTCGATGAATACCGGGTAGACGGTGTCCTTGCCGCGCAACAGGTCCAGGTCGGGGGAAACGGACACAGCTCCGTTGCCGACCGTCACCGGCAGCTCGGCGGTGGCATCTCCCTCACCGGGCTGGGTCGGATTGTCTTCCGCGCCCTGTTCCGCCTGCGGCGCCACGCTGGCCTTGGCCGACCGGGACCGCGCCTGCAACTGGGGCTGTTCGTCGGTATCGCCTGCGGAGTCCCACATCTGGCCGGCAGGTCCTCGAAAGACGGCGTTGCCGTCGGCGTCCAGCGCGCGCAGGCCGCCGCCTTCTCCCGGCACCAGGCTCAACCCCTCGCCGGTGGCGGTGAGTCTGACCTTCTCGAGTTCGGGGCTGGCTGCTGCTTCGGCGCTCTTGACGGCCAACACCTCTCGGTAGCCCTCCGCAGTCGCCGTCAGCTCGAGGTCCACACCCTTGATCGGCACATCCGCGTACGTCGCGGTCGGCCCCTCCAGGGTCGGCGTCGGCAGGGAGGTCGACCACCCCAGCTTCAGGCCCTGGCCCTCGTGCCCCAGGCGCAGCATGCCAGCACCACTGCCGCCCCCGGAGAACGACAGATCCACCACGGACGACTTCGGGCCGATTGTCCCGTCGGGCCGTTTCTCCAACGTGACGTCGATACCGCGCCAGGTGCCGTCCGCGGTCTTGGCACGCTGCGGTTCGGTGGCCTGGGTGATGACGAACGTGCCGTCCGGGTTGGCCATCGTCGTCGTGTACTCGGTGCGCTCCGACGTCACCTCGACCGGATCCCCCGAGGCCACCGCCCGCTGCGAGGCCGTCTGTTCACTCACCCCGGCTGCCGGCGCCTCCACACGAGTCCGGTCGGCGGACGCGTGTACCACGGACGGCACAAGCGACAGCAGCATCGCCGCTGCCGCCGTCCCACCGATCACACGACGTGCCCCCGCTCTTCGGTCACCGGCATAGCGGTGCCCCCACCCAAACCCCACAGTCCCCACCCCAGAGTCACAAGTTCTTTACAGACTGCGTGATTTAAGGCCCCACCAGCCTCATAAGTCAATGCGAACCTGAGGCCAACTTCCGGTTCCACGCGACCCTGAGCAGGAGAAATAGCAACGCGTGACCGACTTGCTCCACTACGGCAGCCAGAGGGTTCAGCTACGGAAAGTAGCTATACCGGTACACCAGACAGCGTGAACACGCCAATCGTTGCCGCCCTCAGCATCACCGAACGCGCACGGCTGCCATCGACTGAATCAACTGGCGCAGGCGGGCACTTCGAGGACGGAGTGCTCCACGCCAGCGCCCGACACAGTACACAGCTGGGCGGCCAGAACCAGCCACCCAACTACCTCGCCCGCACGTGCGGTGACGCAGCGTGCCCTCCCGGCGATCCAGCACAGCAGATCCTCATCACTGCCCCAGCCGCCACAGACTTCCTGCAGCTCGAAGCACCGCTTCTCATCCCATCCTCGCGTCCAAGACGGGGCTCTCCAGAGCCACCCTGTCGGCCGCGACCCAAGGAACCATGTGCCCTCCTTGGGACACGATGACCAAGTACCTCATCACATGTCAGGAGGACCCCGACGCCTGGCGGCCCCGCTGGGAGGTGGTCGCCGAACAGCGCCAGCGTGACAACGCAGGGCTGCCGGACGACGCGCAGCAGCGTGACGTCTTCCGCCGCATCATGCCTGCCGAGATCCAGACACTCTCCGGCTTCGCGATCGCGCTACGCCAGCTCAAGGTCTGGCATTACCAGCCCACCTACGGCCGGATCTCCCAGACCGCCGCCCGGGCCGGGTTTTCGGTGCGCGGCACGACGATCTGCAACGCCTTCGGCGGGGCCAGGCTGCCGACTGAGAGCGCGCTCCTCGGTGCCCTCGTCGGTGTGGGCCTGGAGCGAGAAGACCCCGAGATCGCCCAATGGCTCGAAGCCCGTCGGCGCTTGGGGGCCGCCGCCGTCGAGGAACAGATCATCACCTCGGTGGAGGCCGCCGACGCCGCGCCGGACACCAAGGCGATCAACGACGCCCCCCGAGTTGCCAGCAGGTGGCCAAGCGCCTGCCACGTCAGGGGGCGGCGCCGTGGGACCGATCACCAACGCCAACGGTAGTAACCGCTACAGCCGTCCCGTACGAAGGAGGGCGGGCTCGATGCTTCTCACGTGAAGGCCCGCCTCACGACGAGATCGAGGACTGGCAGTAGCGGGCCTTGGCTTGCGACCACCGAATCGGTCGCGACCGCGAACTGCTCGGGCTGCGGCACCTCAACTCCCCTACACGCTGAGGCCGTAGTGGCCACATCGGTGCGAGGACGGACAGCGCGTTCACACTGAGGGAGGCCGAAGGGTTGGATGCGCTGGAAGCCGGCCGGGGGGGGCGCATGTCCGTTGGTGATCGGCAGCTTGGCGGCGATGGACCGCAGTCTTCGTCCCGACCCCGCCGGGGTCGCAGAGCGGTTGATGCCCTGCCTCTCCCTGCGCGGCTGCACGGCGGTGCCGGGGCAGTTGCCAGGAACGCTCGTGCGGCGCATCGAGAGGCGTGCTGCACGATGTTTTTGCCTTGCCGGGTCAGCTGGTGGTCTGGTAGCGCAGGAGTGTGTTGTCACTGCGGGTGAGCCAGAGATCGAAGGCTCTTCCGCTGCCGTCCACGTCTCCCGGAGACGTAATCAGAGGGATGTTCGTCGAGCCGAAGTTGGTTCCTGTTCGGATCTTGGCTGACTGATCTGCGAGTCCGTCGCCGTTGGTGGCGCCGGGGGTGAAGAGGTCCAAGTCCTTCCAGCCACCCGGACCGATCAGGATGGGTTCCCGGCCGGTGTCGAGACGGTTGTCCGCCGCACCGAAGTAGAGCCAGAGCAGGCTGCCTTCCTTGACCAGAAGGTCAGGAAATCCGGCCGTGTCCGGGGTGCCGTCGTCGTCGATACCGAGGGGGCCGTCGACGTCGCCGACCGCAAGGATCTCGTCGGTGTTGTTCCAGTGGCTGTTGGCCTCGTCGCAGACAGTGATCTCCTGACGGTCGCTGTCGTCGCCTTCGCAGTCGGTGCAGGCGAAGGCGTAGCCGTTGCTTGCACTGCACGGCCCAGACCCGGCCATCGGCATCCACCGCGCGCACGTCGCAGGCATCATCGCCGGCGCCGCCAATTTGCTCAGCCCTGAAGCCGTCGCGCCGCATCAGATCGCGAATCGTGACCTCGAAGTCGCGGTGGCCGGCCTCGTCCAGCTCGTGCAATTCCCTGCGCAGCCCTCGCACCCGGCTCTCTTCCCACCTCCTGCGGTCTCGCACCGCCAGGCTGCAGAGGGCCGAGAGCATGAGCCCGATCTGCGGCAGGAGGCTGCAGATCCCCCAGTGGTCCTTCAGCCAATCGCCCAACCAGATGAAGAAGCCGATGGACGCTGCCCAGAGAAGCACCATTCCGGCAGCTTCCAGCTTTTCGTGGAGCTCTGCCCGCCGATCCGCATCGTCACCCACCGCCCCGAGTGCGGTGAGCCGTCCGCGTACGTCCACGAGACAGACGCGCAACTCGGTCACCCGCTGGTTTACCCCCACCCGCAACCCGTCGCGCCCGAAAGCTCCAACCATGCAGTCCCCACGCCAGTTGACACTCCACCTGCTGACTCAGTGGACCACAGAGCACTGACAATGAAGGGCTCCAGCCGACGCGCGACGATCAGGGCCAGCGGCTTCCAGCAGGTCGCCGCGCACACGCGACTCCAGGGTTCCGAGCGCACACACCGTGTCGGGACAGGCCCGGGGGCTTCGCACCCATCTGACTTACCGCTCGCACGGGTGACACGAACGCCCTCTACGGCATGGCGGGGAGCCCCCACTCGCTACGAAGATCACGAACACTTTGTGACCTTCGAGGAGACCCGTGCCCACCATCACCCGCACCGCCGTCCTGCTCGCCGCCGCCGCGGCCCTCATCATCCCCACCGCCACCGCCCAGGCCGCCCCCACCGGCAGCCCGAATACAGCGCCCCAGGCCGGCGAGACTGTCACCCAGCCTCTCCAAGCCGCCCTCAAGTCCCTGACCATCAAGGATGAGGACCGCACCGGCTACCAACGTACCTCGTTCAAGCACTGGGTGGATGCCGACAAGGACGGCTGCACCACACGGGCCGAGGTCCTCAAAACCGAGGCACTCACTGCCCCCGACCAAGGCCCCAGGTGCAAGCTGACCGGAGGCCGCTGGTATTCCGAGTACGACGACCAGTACATCGAAGGCCCCGACAAGCTCGACATCGACCACCGCATCCCGCTCGCAGAAGCCTGGGATTCCGGAGCCAAGGACTGGAGCGCTGCCGAGCGCCAGGAGTACGCCAACGACCTCGGCGACGCACGGGCATTGATCGCCGTCACGGCGAAGTCCAACCGCAGCAAAGCCGACAAGGACCCCTCCACCTGGATGCCGTCGGCCGACGGCAACCGGTGCGACTACATCAGCCAGTGGGTCGCCATCAAGACCCGCTGGAAGCTCACCATTGACCCCAGCGAAGAAGCCGCCCTCGCCGAGAACGCCACCCGCTGCCCCAACACACCCGTCAAAGTCCAACTCGCGCGCTAGCAGACACTTACCTCGCCAGATCATCCCTTGAGACCCGGGGCCCCAGGCTGCTCCTCTTCAGCGCAGGATGTGCCGCCGGGCCCTGGCCAGCAGCGAGTCCAGCGGGCGCCGGCATAACTCGCACCGCCGCCCGTCCATCTCGCTCAGTTCCGCCGTACAGTCCCGCGACAACGGGCAGACATCAGCGTCCGCCCGTCGCTCATCGTGCGGACACCGCCGGTTGGCATTGCAGGGCAGACCGTATGCGTCGCCGCGCGGTGGCGGTGGGCTTCGCAGCCTTGGTGCATTCGGCGGCTACTTCGTGCAGGGCGCGGGAGACCAAGGGCCGCTCCTGCACGGGCTGTTGATCCGTCGGTTGTTGAGGGACGGTGGGTTTGTGGGCAGGCAGGGCCTTGGCGAGGGCGCGTACTGCACGGTGCTGCAACGTCTTGATTGCGCCTTCGTTCTTGCCCATGATGCGGGCCGTCTCGGCGACCGACAGACCTTGCAGGAAGCGCAGGGCGATGCACTCCTGCTGGGGCGGGCTCAGGAGTCTGATCGCCTCGATGAGTTCGGCGTTGTCGGGCAGCCCTGGGGGCGCAGCCCGCCCGTGGCCGGCGGGAAGTATGTCGGCGCCGCAGACGCTGAGCCGGAAGCTGTTGGACTCGACGTAGTCGGCGATGAGTGCCCGGGCAATGGACAGCAGCCAGGCATTGAAGTCCCGCTCCTGCCAGGTGAAGAGATGGATTCGGCGTATAGCGCGCATGAATGTCTTGGCGGTCAGTTCCTCGGCCGGTTTGCGTTCTCCGGTTCTTAAGAAGATGTATCCGTAGACGTGATCAGCGTACTTGTCGTAAAGGGCGCCGAAGGCTTCTGGGTTGCCGGCCCGGGTGCGGGCCACGAGGACGGTGACCGAGTCTGTGCCGCCGGCGGTTTCGGGCGGTTCGCCATGTGTGCAGGGCCGGGGCGGGGCAGAGTCCGCTGCCGGCCGGGCAGGCTCAGGCGAGGGTCGAGAGGTGCGCAGGCCGGGGGAAGAGGTCAACAGCCGTTTCAGGCGTCGCCGCGCGTGGGCGAGATGGGTGCGCACGGTGCTTTCGGTTACGCCCAGGATGCTGGCGACGTCCGCGGTCGGCAGGCCCTCGAAGTAGTGCAGCACGATGGCCGAGCGCTGCATGGTGGGCAGATCGCGCAGGGCGGACATGAGCGTGAGGTGGTGGACGACGGCGTCGCTCGAGTCATCGAAGGCCAGGTGCTGTTCCGCTAGGAGGGGAGTCAAAGGAGTGGTGCGGGCGTGTCGGCGGTGGTTCGCCCACGCGTTGTGACGTGCGGCGGTATGGGTGTAGGCGAGCGGGTTGTCGATGGTTGCCCAGCGGCGCCATGTGTCGATGAGCGCGTCCTGGACGGCGTCCATGGCGGCGTCATGACTGTGGCAGTGGGGCCGGACCGCGGCGACCAGGTGGGCCAGATGAGCGGCGCAGAACGCCTCGAAGTCGGGGACGGGGACGGCCGGTGCACGGCCGTCGGCAGGGGGTGGTTGCCCCCCGCCGGTGCGGGGGGCTGTGTCCGGCGGGGGCAGCCGAGTCACTGAATACCGTCCTCCTGGGTCTCGGTCCGTGCGGGCGGGAAGGAGGCGCGGCTGTCGCCGGTCAGGCCGTTTTGGGTGATGCTCAGGATGAGGGTGAGCACGGCGGCCACGAACAGCCCGAGCGTGATCTTGGCCATCGTGTCCATCGACCGCCACCAGCCGACCGGTTCGGCGGCGGCGATGCGTACGCGGGAGCGGCGCATGATGCGGCCGGCAGTAAGCCAGCAGGCACTCGGGATGGCAAGCGCGAAGGCGGCAAGGGTGATGCGGGCGGGTGGCGAGCCGAGGAGTTCACCGGGGGCGAAGGCGAAGAGTACCGCCGCTGCCAGAGCGTCGAGGGCGATGCCGAAGGTGACGAAGTCCCGTCGGTCGAAGCTGGACTTGCGTACCCAGGGACGCCTGTTGGGGGTGAACACGGTACGCAGCTCGCGGCCGCGGGCTTGTACCCAGTCCTGGTCGACACCGGCGATGTCGATGTCGACTCCGTCGGAGGTGATGACGATGTGCACGGTGCGCTGGGGGCCTTGCGCGGCGATGGTCAGGTTGGTGAGCTCGATGAAGGTGCCCAGCGGTACTGCTGCGGTGAGTTGGTCGCTGTGCAAGAGGTCTTCGAGCACGGCGGCGCCGGCCTCGACACTGCTGGCTTCGTCGTCCTGGGCTCCGCGTATCGGGTAGCGCGTCCGCAGGTCGGCGATCTGGTTTGCGTCGAAGTGCCGGCTGACGACGCGGTATGCCTCTTCGGCGGTCTGCCGGGTCACCCGCCGAGGCCGCAGCCGCAGCTTGTGGGAATACGGCAGCACAACTGCTGTCATGTACTTTCAATTCCTTATTGAGGGTTGAATTTTTGACGGTTCTCGAATGCGTGGTACCTACTTCTTTTCTTGCTGCGACGACTCCAGTCCGGCCAGAGACTCGAGACGTCAGAGGAAAGCATTATCAGCACGGGCGCCGCCCGTCCACTCCACCCCACTGCCACATCAACTGAACTTTGTTCAGGATCAGTTGAGTCAGCAGCAGGAAGAATGAACGCCCCTTACGTCGGACCGCCGGGCGCATATATGCACAGCGCTGGCGCCGAACAGCACTTACCCGGCGCGCTGACCTCACGTCAAACCATGGCCAGAGCCCCGATTTGAAGATCTTGCACCGGCCCCGCACTCTCGCCGACACCCCGCACCACAGCACGGCTCTATCCGGGATGCGCACTTCTTCAAAAGACGGCGCACCGCGGGGCTTTCCCGACGGCCGCCAAATGTTCAAGAAGAGCCCCACCAAAAGATCGTTCTATATTCGGGTACTTCCGAGGCGTCCGGAACAACGGCCGCGCATGCGATACCGCCGTCGACTCGCGCGGCGCGCAATTGTTCGCCCGCGGCGCTGTGCGCGGGCGCACCCGTGAGTTCCGTCATCCCTGCGGGTCGGACAGATGCTTAAAGACCGTGCCAGAGGAGCCCGGCCCGGGAGAAACAGAGCTCCCGGACCGGGCAGACCTGCCTCGAGTCTCTGGCCGGAGAGGGCAGGCTTTAACCAGATGCGGTACCAACGCATCGAGGACCCGTCATGCAAGCCCTCGCATGTATGAGTACCACCCGGCGAAGAACGCCGAACTCCTTCCGGAGTTTCTGGTTACGCACCGCCCCCCGAGCCTGGCGTCTCAAAGCGGGTCCGCTGTGCGCCGCGACGTCCGGCCGGCAGGCCGCTCGCATGCGCCCCGCATGAGCTCTGCCGGGCTCCGATGCTGTTCAGCGAGTCATGAAGCGGCGCTATTCGATCGGATGCGCTCATAGGGCCTGCGGTGGATACCACAGTGGTTACTGTCGGCGTGGGAGCGTCACGGGCGGGGTATCGAGACAGCTCAGAGGGGGGAAGTTGACGGGGAATGATGCTGTAAGCGGGGGCGGGTACGGTGCAGGGGCGAGCGAGCGGCTGAATCTCTTCCGGTATCTGACGGCGGACAACGCCGAGGACTACCTGGCGGTCATGCGGCTGTTCTCTTCCACCCTGCTGGCCGACCTGTCGGCAGTCGAGGTGAGTGAACTGCTGCGGGACAGTGGCCACGGTCTGGACGCCGATGCTGTAGAGGAGCGCTGCCGCAAACTGGTGCGCTGGGGCAATCTCATTCCCTCCGTCCGTGATGCGCGTGTGCCCACGGTGGCCGCCTACCGTAATTCGCGGGCCCGGTTTCAGATGTCCACGCTGGGCGGCCGTGTGCACCGCCAGATCGAGGATGTCCTCAAGGCCACCGACGGGGCGCGGGAAGTGGCCCGGGAGCTGTTGGGGCACACGGTCGGTGTCCTGGAGCAGATTCTTGAGCAGTTGACGCAGCCGTCGCCAGATGCGGAGACGCTGGCCGCCGATGTCACCACGGTCTTCAACAACCAGGCCCTGTTCAGCGAGAGCGCCCGCGACTTCTACAGCTATCTCGGCTCCGTGCTGACCCGCTACGACCTGGCCGGCGAGGAGTACTCGACCCTCAAAGGCCTGTTGCTGGAGTATGTCGAACTCATCAGCAACGATGTCGCCCGCCACTGCCCTGCGATTGTCGACCGGCTGAACCGGCTCGCCCCCTTCCTGACACAGTTGGTGGACAGGCTGGCAGCGCTGCCGGGCCTGGACGGCGGCAGCGAGCCGGTGGAACGGCTGCCGGGCAGAACCAAGTCCGACTGGGCCCAGCTGTCCGCCTGGTACAGCGGCGGTAGCGGCACGTCAGGTCCGGCCCAGCTGCGTGTCGCGGCCGAGCAGGCGCTGGGGCAACTGATCACCAACGCCAAGCGGATGCTGTCGTCGGGCGGAACAGGCGTCTCCCGGCGGGCCGATCTGCTGCGCCTGGCTGGGTTGCTTGCCATCTCGGATACGGACGGTGCGCAGCGGGCCTTCGCGGCAACGTTCGGGGTCTACGGAATGCGGCACCTGGGGCACGGTCCGGAGGAATCGGACACCCGTGTGCCCCCGACGACGTCGTGGTGGGACGCTCCCGCGGTCGAGGTTCCCATCTCGCTGCGCGAGCGGGGTGACCGCACCGCGCGCGGCCGCTCCTCCCGCGTCCCCGATCCCGGCATGGACCGGGCCCGTCTCCTGGCCGAGGCCGAGCGGGAGGAGAGCCGGCGGCGGGCCGCCGTAGCGGAACTGATCGCGGTCAGGGCCCTGCACGGGGCCCGGGTGTCCGACTACGCCCGTGAGCTGCTCCTGGACCTGCTCGGAGATTTTATGGCTACACACCCCATGCCAGCGCAGGCGGATCAGCCGTGCGCGCTGCCCTTTGAGGACCTCGGGATGGACCTGGTTGTGACCTACCGCGAGGGTGAGCGTACGGAGATCTTCTCCCCCACCGGCCCGCATTGCGTGATCCACGGGCTGATCGTCTGTGTGGAGCAGATCGGTGGACAGCAGGTCTCCGGAGGGCAGCAATGAATCAACAGCCATCCGCCGCCACCACCGCGCATGATGCGCTGGAGCGCCGTCAGGCGGCACGTGTGCTGCTGTCCCGGCCCGTGCTGACCGCGCACCGCCACCCCGGCGAGCTGGCCCTGGTGCGGCGCCATGCTGCCGCCCTGCGGTCCGTGTTCTCCCGCATGCTGGGTTACCCGCTGATCGTCGAGTCCTCCTTCGCCCGTCTCGTCAAGGCGCCTCTGGACGGTGAGGCTCCGGCCCGGGACAGTGCCGGTGCAAGCTTTGGCCCGCAAAGCAGCGCCCTGTTCTGTCTGGCCTGTGCGGCACTGCTGGCCCCCGGGACCGGCGAGCAGGTGCTGATCTCGTCGTTCATCGAGCAGATCAGGGCGGACGCCGCTCTGGCCGGGGTGGCCCTGGACGACAGCCGTGCGACGCGCCGTCATCTGGTGAACGCGCTCGGCCTGCTCACCGAGTGGGGGGTGTTGACCGAGACGGACGGCAGCCTGGCCGCCTGGAACGAGCGGCAGGAGGAAGCCCTGCTGAGTGTGCACCGCCCGCTGCTGCCGCATCTGCTGGTCCGCCCCCTGCACGACGTCAAACAGCTTCAGGACCTGTGGTCCTTGCCGGCTGAGCCGTCCGGGGAGGAACCGCGCCGCTCGCTGCGGCGCAAGCTGGTCGAGAATCCGCTGGTACGGCGCAGGGAGCTCAGCGAAGCGGAGCGGGACGTACTGTCACGTGAGCGCAGTGATCTCACGAGGCTGTTGGAGGAGCACTTCGGTCTGGTCCTGGAGGTGCGGGCCGAGGGCGCACTCGCCTACGCGGAGGACGGACCGGCCAGCGACATCGAGTTCCCCGGCCCGGGCACGGTGCGCCAGGCGGCCCTGCTGCTGATCGACGCAGTGCTGGCCGACGGCGTGGCTCAGGAGAACCGGCTCGAGGCGCACGATGGCGTGTGGTGCTCGTGGTCCCGCGTCGAGGCCTCGCTCGAGGAGCTGGCCGGCGCGCACGGCAAGGCCTGGTCGTCCCTGTACACCAGTGACCTGCGGCGGCTGCGTGACGACGTGAGCGATCTGCTGGCCGCCATGTCCTTGGTCACGGTGGACGAAGCGGGTTTGCGGCTGGAGGCGGTCGCGGCCCGGTATCGGCCGGTGGTGCGCACCGCGCCTCCCACCCGGGCGGCCACCCGTCTGCACGCCGACAGCCCTGCCCCTGACGCCCTGTTCGAGGACACGTGGCCCACCGCAACGGAGACCGACTCGTGAGCACTGCCGCTCTTCCCTCGCCGCGCCCGCATCAGGACACCCCCTCCCCCACCCTGGGCCGCTGGCGCATGCGCCGGGCCGGGATCGTGAACGTGTGGCACTACCTGGACCAGGAGTTCGACATGCCCGGCGGCCGGCTGGTGCTGCGCGGCACCAACGGCTCTGGCAAGTCACGGGCCTTGGAGATGCTGCTGCCCTTCCTCCTCGATGCCGACCGGCGCCGGATGGATGCCACCGGCTCGGGCAAGGTCCGGCTGGAGGAACTGATGCGGGCCGGCGGCGGCGAACAGGCCAACCGTCTTGGCTACTTGTGGCTGGAGGTGGCCCGCTCCCCCACCGGGCATCCTGACACCGCGCGCGATGCGGCGCAGTACCTCACCATCGGGGCCCTGGTCCGTTTTGCCCGCAGCACTGCCGAGGCCAAGGTCTGGTACTTCACCACACCGCACCGGGTCGGGCACGACCTGGTGCTGATGGACGACACCCGCACCCCCCTCTCGCGAGAGCAGCTGGTCGCGCTGATCGGGGCGGAGCGGATCACCGACCGGGCCGAGGTCCACCGTGAGCGGGTCCGCACCCAGGTGTTCGGGCTCAAGGGTGAAGCAGGACGCCACCGCTATGCGGGACTGCTGCAACTGCTGCACACCCTGCGCTCGCCGGATGTGGGCAACCGGATCGACGAGGGACGGCTGCCGCAGATCCTCTCCGACGCGCTGCCGCCGCTGTCCGAGCCGGCCCTGTCCGCCGCCGGCGAGGAACTGGACGGACTGGAGGAGACCCGGGCCGCGCTGGCCCGCCTGGAAGACGCATGGCGGCACGTCGCCGACTTCCACAAGGTCTACGCCCGCTATGCAACCGGCATCTTGGCCGACACCGCCCACCAGGCACGCGAGGCGGCCTGGCACACGCAGGCAGCGGAGCAGGACGCGGCAGACCGGGAGGAGGCGCACACTGCGCTGCTGCACCAGCATGCCGAGGCGCTGGCCGCGCAGGAGGAAGCCGAGGGGTATGCGAAGGAACTCAGCGCCACCGCTGCGGGGTTGAAGGGATCGCGTGCCTACCAAGAGGCGCGGGAACTGACGGAGCGGCTGGGCAAGCTCGATGCGCTGGCGAGCGCCGCCGACCATGCCCTGCAGGTCGCATCCGGCACACGCCGCGAGGAGACCGCGGCCGCGCAGGCCTCGGCCAGAGCCGGGCAAGAGACCAGTGCTGCCGCAGCGGCGGCCGGAACGCTCCTGGTAGAGCTTCATACCTGCGTGGACCGCGCCCGGTTCACCACCCGGCTGCCGGCCGGCCTGGCTGTTCAGGTGCGCGCGGCGGACGCCACCGCAGAAGCGGTACGTGTCCGGCGCGAGGACGACCCGATCACCGTGGTGCGCCCCAGGCCCACGGGGCTGGAGCCTGCGGCCGATGTGCTGCGCGACCAGGTGGAGGGCCTGCTGCAGGCGGGGGCCGAAACCGGTGACGCGGCGGGCCTGCGCCGGGTGCAGGCTCAGGCGCGTGCCCAGGACGCCGGCGCCGTGGAGACACAGCTGCGCAATGTGCAACGGGCCGAGGAAAGGGCCGAGGAAACCGCCCAGGACGCCCGCGCCCTGGAGGAGGCCGCCGCCGAAACCTTCGAGCACCGCGACGACTGCGCCGCCCTGCTCGCCGAGGCCTGGCGCAGCTGGATCGCCGCTCCCGACAGCCGCACGCTGCTGCCCGGCATCGACTGGGCTGACAGTGCGGCCGCACAGCTGCTGCTGGATGTGCACGCCCTGGCCGGTGACGATTCAAGAGACGACGCCGACCTCGCTGCGCTGGACTTGCTGCCCAACCGGGCCGCTGCCGCGGCCCGCACTGCACATGCTGGCCGGCTGGCTGCTCTGGATGCCGCCGAACAGCAGGATGCCGAGCAGATCCGGCAGCTGGAGAGCGAAGCGGCCGCGCTGCGCCGGGCCCGTGACATGCCGCCGCCCATCGCCCAGTGGGCCGACAATCCTCCCGCCGAGGGCACCGCACTGTGGCAGCTGCTGGAGTTCAACAACGAGGTCAAAGGATCGGACCAGGCTGGCCTGGAGGCGGCCCTGCTGGCCTCAGGGTTGCTCACCGCCCACGTCACCGCCGACGGCGTGATCACCGAGTCCGGCCAGCTGGTGCTGTCCACCGACGCCCCGGTCGTGGTGCCCTCCGCACGCAGTGTGCTGACCGCCTCCCCGGGACAGCACACGGTCTCCCAGGAGCAGATCCTGTCCGTCCTGGACCGGATCGCTCTGGACGTGCCCGGCCATGCCACTTGGATCAGCCGCGACGGTTCCTTTGGTATCGGCGCCCTGCGCGGACGGCACACGCTGCCGGCCGCCCGCTATATCGGCGCTGAAGCGCGCAAAGCCGCCCGGGCCGAACGGCTTTGCGAGATCGATACGGCGCTGGATGCCCTGCACTACGCCGCGCAGAGCCGCCAGGCGCAACGTACTGCGCTCCTCGCGCAGCGGGACGCCCTGGAAGCGCACCTGGCCCGCGCGCCCCGCTCCCGGGAACTGGCTGCCCTGCGCCTGCAGGCCGTCAGCGCCCGCGAGAGCGCGGTCCTCAAACACCAGCAGGCGGCTGAACTGACCCGGGCCGCGGAGGGACAACGCCGCCAGTGGACAGCTTCCTGGCGCGCGCATCAGGAACGCTGTGCGGCATTCAACCTCCCCACTGCGGCGGGCGAGTTGACTGAGGCCGCTGAGGCCGCCGGGCAGGCGGCCGCTTTGTGCATGAAGCTGGCCACAGCCGGCCGCACAATCACCGGCCGGCTCGAAGATCTCGGCCGCACCCTGGAGCAACTGGATGAGGCCGCCGGGCGGCGGCGCAAAGCGGAGAGCACGGCCGGTGTGCAGTGGTCGGTGTGGGCCGGGCAGGCGGCGGAACTGGCTGCCCTGCAGGACAGTATCGGCGCCTCGGCCCAGGAGGTGCACGAGCAGCTCGCCGAGGTCGAAGCGGCCATGGTGCAAGCCGACGAGGAGCGCACCCGGCTCGCCCGAACCATCAACGGCCTGGCCGGCCGTCTGGGAATCGCCGAAGCGAACATGGCCACCGCACGCGATGGCGTCCTGGAGGCACACGAACAGCTCCACCAGGCGGCTGACCTGCTGGCCGCCCGGGCCGGCCACCCGGCACTGGCCCCGATGGCCTCCGGCCACCCAGCCGCCCCCTCGGCACCCGGCCACACCCCTGGCGAACTGCTGAGGAGCGCCCAGGAGGTACAGGACACGCTCGCCCACCCCGACGCGCGGGCCGACATCACCACCCTGCTGCGGGCCGTGTCCGCGCTGGAACGCGACGTGACGGGCACCTTCGATGTCCTGATTACCGTCGACGACGGCCTGCACATCGTGGAACTGGCCGACGCCGACGGGCGCCGGCACGTCTTCGACGCCGCCCGCGAGCTCCAGGAGCGCCGCGACCGCGGCCGGGAAGCGCTCACCACCCGCGAGCGGGCCGCCTTCGAGCATTTCGTGCTGGGCGGCATGGCCGAGGAACTGCGCCTGCGCATCTCCCAGGCC
The DNA here is from genome assembly GCF_053591915.1 of Streptomyces sp. NPDC002853. Taxonomy (NCBI): domain Bacteria; kingdom Bacillati; phylum Actinomycetota; class Actinomycetes; order Kitasatosporales; family Streptomycetaceae; genus Streptomyces; species Streptomyces sp. NPDC002853. The sequence continues at coordinate 46,202 of NZ_JBSFUS010000002.1, forward strand.
ACCAAGCTGGTGAAGGACATGAACACCTCGCTGAAGTCCATCGCCACCAGCCACGGCATCGGGGTGCGGCTGCGGTGGCAGCTGGCCGAGGGCACCGAGCACCCTTTGGCCCGGATCAAGGACCTCGTCTCCCACGACACCCGCGTCCTGCGCGCCGACCAGCAGGACGACCTCATCGACCTGCTCAAGGCCCGCGTCGAGGAACGCTTCCAGGCGGACCCCCACGCCGGCTACACCGCCCACCTGCGCGACGCACTGGACTACCGCGCCTGGCACACCCTGGACGCCATCATCACCGGACCCGAACCCAGACGCGAACGCCAACTGAGCCGGCGCGCCAAACTCTCCCAGGGCGAGACCCGGTTCGTCTCCTACGTCACCCTGTTCGCCGCCACCGACGCCTACCTCAGTGGCCTGCCCGACCCCGACAGCGCGCTGCGGCTCATCCTCCTCGACGACGCCTTCGCCAAGGTCGACAACCGCACCATCGCTGAACTCATGGGACTCCTGGTCCGTCTGGACCTCGACTTCGTGATGACCGGCCATGCCTTGTGGGGCTTCTTCCCCGAAGTCCCGCTCGCGGACGCCTACGAGGTCCGGCGGGCCGAAGGCACCGCCGCCGTCACCACCCACGTCCACTGGGACGGCCGCACCCGACACCTACGCCTGGCAGACCACCCATGACCGCACCCAGTGACCGGCTGTCCGAACCCCTGCGCAGCTACCTCGCCCACCCCAGCCTGCACCCGCTGTGGGCAGCCGTCCGCCTCAGGCTGGAACGCAACCGCCTCACGGCAACCGGCAGCCTGCAGATCACACTCGGCGAGGAGGCCGCGCACCGGCTCGCCGGCCTGCTGGGCACTCCCATCACGGCCGGCTCCCAGCGACTGTCGCTCAAACGGCTCGACGAGTCCCTGCGCGCCTCAGCCGCCGCCTGCGGCCTGGTCACCGCCCTGAGTGATCTCACCGGCAGTGCCCTGCACGATCGCGCCGCCGCCCGCGACCAACACCAGGCAGAGCGCAGCAGTCTCTGGCAGCACCTTGACGCCGAACTCGCCCGGACCGCGCTGGCCTCCGCTCCCTGGGCAAGCGACTGGATCAGCACACTCCGTTCCTCTCGCCTGCTCAGCCGTTGCACCCCGCAGGTCGCTACGAGCGCCTTGAGCATGGCGGTCGAGGCCCTGAGCCTGCTGCCCGCCCTCACCGGCATCCCCGACCCCTCCGGCGGGCATGGCTGGGAGCTGGCCGAACTCGCCGCCGTGGCCACTCATGACGCACACGGCTTGGACGACGGCACCCTGGCCGGAGCGCTGACCTTGCAGGCAATCGCCCTGGCTCATCACCAGCCCTTGCCCACCACCGCACGGGACCGCCGCCAACTGTGGGAACGGGCAGGCGCCACCACCGACCTGCTGTCCTCGACCGTGCTCACCTGGCACCTCGACCCACCCGGCCCCTCCCCCTGGTCCCGCATGCTGCGCCAGCGCACCGCGCTCGGCCTGGCCACCCACCTGACCGCCCAGGAACTGCGCTCCGCCCCAGCAGCCCACAGCCCCCTGGCCCGCCCGGACTCGACCATCTTCGCGTGCGAAAACCCCCAGGTCCTCCAAGCCGCCATGCGCAACGCAACGACAGCGCCACTGATCTGTACGTCCGGCAATCCCTCGCACGCCACCTGGATCCTGCTCGAGCGTCTGGTCGCCGAGGGTAACCACGTCGTATATCACGGCGACTTCGACTGGTCCGGCATCGCCATCGCCACCCGCATCTACGCCGCCGGCATCCACCCGTGGCGCATGACCGCCAGCGACTATTGCACCGCCCTGAGCACTCCCGCCGCACCACAACGCCTCCCCCTGGTAGGCACCGCCCAGCCCACCCCCTGGGACCGGGCACTCTCCCCGGCCATGCAAGATGCCGGGACCGCCGTGCATGAGGAGAGCCAACTCCCCCTCCTCCTCTCCGAGATGGGCATCTCAACCAGACCACCCGAACGGTGAAAGTTCCCGCACGCAGACCCACTGCCGTCCGAAGGTGCTGATCGGCGGCCCACCCATCGGCACCGACCTGGCTCTACGGCGGCTGACCGGCACCACGCATCCTCGTTCGCCGGCCACCGGCGCACCGTGGAAGCAGTCATCCAGTACTCCAGCAGGACTTCTGGGACTCAGGCGGGAATGCGCAGCAAGTCGGTCGAGACGGACCACAGTTCCTGGGCCGCTGCGGGATCGAGCGCCCACTGCTTGACGGCATGGGGGTTTTCTGCAGGGCCGCGTCATTGGGTACGGTGTGCGCCTCTTGGGCGTCGTCGAGATAGTGCCCGACCGTGTTCGCGAACTCCGGTGCCACCGCGGCGACCAAAGTCGTGGCCGCACCCTGTTGCACGGTCTTGTACGCACAGACACCGGCAGCTTCGTGCTGGGCGAACTGGTCGCGTAGCTCCTGCGGGAAGGGCCGCTGGAGTCCGGTGTCGATCCCTCCGGGGTTTACGGCGTTGGCGGTAATTCCTTCACCGGACCAGCGCCGGGCGGCTTCGCGTGCGAACAGGATGAGGGCCGTCTTGGACTGTCCGTAGGCAATCATGGGGTCGCAAGGCCGCCGACGGAAGTGGCTGTCAGCCGACTGCTGCCCGCCTACCGGCAGCTGCCCGCCGACGCCCTGTCCCCCGGCAACGACCGCGACGACCTGCCCACCGTGCGCGCCCCCGGACGGGCACGTACCATCCCTAACGCCTGACGAGCTCGCCGGTCACGCTCTGCGCCCAGTGGTTCGGCGCAGAGGCCGATGCGGCGAGCGAGCGAATGCGCGAGGTGTCGAAGTTCAACTACCTGGTTTCCCGCAGCCTGCGCCAGGTGCTCGATCACCGGGCCCGACCATGAACTGCTGGGCGAGCCGCCGCGGTGTACGCGAACTCGCGGACCGGCTGCGCGTCGGCGCCGAGGCAAGTGAACTCAAGGCGGGTCTTGACCACGAGAACATCGCACGGGAGTGTGCGGCGCTCGATGCCGGACTGCGGCTCCAGTGGCTGGCGGGCGGGCGTTCCTTCGACTTGATCGCCGTGATGCGCTCGCACCTGAACCGCCTGATGAGCAGCATCGCGACCGACGGCAAGGGGCTGTGACGCCCAACTCCGCCTTCTAAAACGGCCTTTCCTGACACCAGTCGTTCTCAGACCCGCTCGACCAGTACGGCCATGCCCTGGCCGCCGCCCACGCACAGTGCGGCGATGCCCAGGCGACCACCGGTCGTCTCCAGCCCGTTGAGCAATGTGCCGATGAGCCTCAGCCCCGTCATGCCAAAGGGGTGCCCAAGGGCCAGGGCGCCTCCATGGGGATTGAGCTGCTCGTCCAGATCGATGCCTATGGCGCGGCTGACGGCCAGGACCTGAGAGGCGAACGCCTCGTTCAGTTCGACGATGTCCACCTCGTCGATGCGGAGCCCGGCCTGGTCGAGGAGGCGACGGACAGCCTCGATGGGGCCGACGCCCATCACCGCCGGATCGACGCCGCTCACCGCCGTGCCGAGGATGCGCGCCCGGACAGACAACCCCTCGCGCTCGGCGATCTGTTCGTCCACGAGTACGGCGGCCACGGCACCGTCGTTGAGCGAGCAGGAGTTCCCGGCGGTCACCGCACCGCCGGGCCGGAAGGCCGGTGGCAGCGCCGCCAGTTGCTTGATGCCGGTATCCGGGCGTGGCCCGTCATCGGCCGTGACCGTGCCTTGCGGGGTGTGGACCGGCATGATCTCACGGGCGAAGAACCCGGACCTGACGGCGGCCACTGCCCGGCGGTGGCTCTGTGCGGCGAAGGCGTCCATGTCCTCGCGGGAGATGGCCCACCGATCGGCCACGTTCTCGGCGGTGATGCCCATCGGTACGTAGACATCGGTGATCCGGTCGCTGGAGGACAGCTCGGGGTGTTTGTCCTCCTCCTTGAGGGTGCGTCCCACCTGGCTGACGGACTCGACTCCGGAGACCAGGTATGCCTGGGCCTCGCCGGCCCAGATCGCGTGTGTGGCGATCCGGGCCGCCTGCATGCTGGAGGCGCAGAACCGGGTCACGGTGGCACCAGGCAGTGCTGGACTCAGGCCGGCGAGCAGGCTCGCCCGCCTGGCCAGGTTGGATCCCTGGCGCCCTTCGGGATAGCCCGTGCCGAGCACATGGTCGTCCAGCAGGCCCGACCGGTCCGGCGCCAGGCCGGAATCCGTGACGGCTCGGCCGATGACACCGGCCGCAAGGTCGTCGGGCCGCATGTCGCGCAGCGATCCTTTGACGGCCCGGCCGATGGGGGTGCGGACCAGAGAGGCGATCACGACGGACCGCATACGTGAACTCCTTCGTTCGGGTGGGAGGCGGTCAGCCCTTGGGCTTCTTCCGGAGCTCGCGCAGGTGTTCCGCGGTGCCGGGCAGGGAAAGCGACCAGAGTTGCTCCCGCGTTTCCTCTTCCACCACCTGGCCGTGCTCCCGCCCGTCGCCCGCGCGCCGCAGCGATCGCTTCGTACGGCGGACAAGCTCCGGTTCGGCAGCGCCCGCTCTGGCGGCCAGGGTGTGGGCTGCGGCAAGCAGGTCCGGGTCGGGCACGCACCGGTAGGCCAGTCCGGCGGCGGCGGCCCCGGCGCCGTCCAGGCGCTCGCCGAAGAGCACCATGGCGGCGGCCGTCTGCGCTCCGACGAGGCGGTGCAGCATCCAGGTGTGGCCGCCGCCGGGGTGCAGGCCGAGCTTGAGGAAGCGGGTGTCGAACCACGCCGATGCAGCTGCCATCCGCACGTCGCAGGCCAGCGCGAGATTGAGGCCGGCGCCGACCGCCGGGCCGTTGACGGCGGCAATGGTCGGCAGAGGCGACCGGGCTACCCGGAGGAAGGACTCGTAGACGGTTTCGACTCCCGACGTGTCGCCCTCCGTTGCCGCCAGGAGGTCGGTGAGGTCGGCTCCGGCGCAAAAGGCCGTGCCCGCCCCGGTGAGGACAACCGAGGTGACGGCGGGGTCTGCCTCCAACTCGTCGAAAGCCGAGAGGAGTTCACCGACGAGCGGGGCGGACAGGACGTTGCGGCGGTCCGGATCGTCGAGCGTGAGCGTGGCGGTGCCCCGTTCACGCTCGATGCGCAGCAGGCCGCTCATGAGTCACCGCCGGGGGTGGCGGACGGCGCGCTGTCGGCGAACCGTTCGACCAGGTCTTTCTTGGAGACCTTGCCCACGTGCGACAGGGGGAGGCTCTCCATGATCTCGAGCCTTTCGGGGAGTTTGAACTTTGCGATCTCGTGCCGGGAGAGGAACTCGGTCAGCTCCTCCAAGGTGGGTGGCACCGCTCCCTCGCGCGGCACGACGCAGGCACACATGCGTTCACCCAGCACGGAGTCGTTCACCGGAATGCAGGCCACGTTGACGACCGCCGGGTGCCCGATGAGAAGGTTCTCGATCTCTTCGGCGCTGATCTTCTCCCCGCCGCGGTTGATGAGGTCCTTGCGCCGGCCGGCGACGACGTAGTTGCCCGAGGGGTGTCGGCGCATCAGGTCCCCCGACAGATAGAAGCCGTCCGGGGTGAAGGCGCGGGCGTTGTGCTCGGTGGCGCGGAAGTAGCCGCGCAGGGTGTAGGGGCCGCGCGCGGCCAGTTCCCCGACTTCGCCGTCGGGCACCTCCTGGCCGTTCTCGTCCAGGAGCAGCACTTCGTCGTCCGGGCAGACGGGGCGGCCGACGGTCTCCATGCGCACCTCTTCGGGGTCGTCGAGCCGTACGAAGGTCAGCAGTCCTTCGGCCATGCCGAAGTTCTCCTGGATGCGGCAGTCCGGCAGCATCCGCTGGGCCAGCGCGCGGGTTTCGGGCTGGAGCCGCTGACCGCCGCTCTGGATCACGCGGACCGACGACAGGTCGTACTCGTGGATCAGCGGGTCGTTCAGCCACTTGATCAGCAGCGCGGGCACCACATGGATGTGGGTCACCCGGTGCTTCTCGATCAGCGGGAACACCTGGGCGCCGCGTGTGGTGGGGTGCAGCACGGTGCGGGCCCCGGCGAGCAGGAAGCCGTGCAGGCCGGGGCAGGCCAGCGGCAGGTTGTGCGAGATCGGCAGGACGTTCAGCAGGCAGTCGTCCGGCCGGATGTCGCACACCGACATGGCGTTCTTGGTGTTGAAGACGTAGTCGTTGTGCAGGCGCGGAATCAGCTTGGGGACGCCGGTGGTGCCGCCGGAGAGCTGGAAGAGCGCCGCTTCCATGGGGTCGACCTCGACGGCCGTCAGGTCCACGTCGCCCTCCGCGCCCGTGCCGCCTGCCAGGACGGTGTTCAGCGCCGTGGCGTCCTGCCCCGGGTCGCCGGCGACGATGTGCAGACGCAGGGACGGCACCGTGGCGCGCACCCGGGCGACGATCTCACGGTGGTCGGCGTCCTTGGACCGGTCCGGAGTGATCGCGGCGACGGCGTCCGACAACCGCGCGAACTGCTCCAACTCCCGGTAGCGGTGCGCCGGGAGAGCCATGATGGGGATGACGCCGATCTTCTGCAGTCCGAGATGGGTCACGGCGAAGTCGGCGGTGTTGGGCAGTTGCAGCACCACCCGGTCCAGCGGACGCAGTCCCAGTGCCCACAGGCCTCGGGCCGCTCGCGCGGCGCGCTCCTCGAGTTCGCCGTAGGTCATGTCGGCGCCGTCGTGGTGCAGGGCCACGCGATCGGCGTACTCCGTGCATGCTTGCGCGAACACATCGCGCAGTGTGCGGTCCTCCCAGTAGCCCCTCGCGCGGTAACGCTCGACGTACTCGGGCGGGAAGGGAACGATTCCATCCAAGGTCACGGTGTCCTCCTGCACTCAGGTGGTCGCGCTGAAGCCGCCGTCGATGACGACGATCTCGCCGGTCACGAAGGGGTTGGAGTCGATCAGCGCGAGGACGCTCTGGGCCACTTCGTGCGGAGTGACGCATCGGCGCATCGGTGTGTGCCGGCCCCGCCGCTCCATCAGCCGTTCGTAGTTGTCTCCCAGCTGGTCCTCCATCCACTCCCCCACCATCCAGCCGGGGGCCACGGCGTTGACGCGGATGCCGTCGGGGCCCAGGAGCCCGGCGAGGGTCTTGGTCAGGTTCACCACCGCTGCCTTGGACGCGGCGTACGGGAACGGCTGCGGCCCCGGACGCAGTCCCACGATGCTGGCCAGGTTCACCACGGCCGTGCGGCCCGGACGCTTCCCGGCGGCGTCCTTGAGCAACGGCACGCAGGCGCGGGTCACTTGGAACAGGCCGCGCACGTTGACCGCGAACACCCGGTCCCACTCGGCCATGTCGAGCCCGTCCAGGTCAGCGGGCGGCGTACGGGCCGTGGTGCCCGCGTTGTTGACCAGCACATCCAGGCGCCCGAACCGATTGCGGATCTCCTCCATCATGGCGAGCACCGCGCTCTCGTCGGCCACATCGGCGCGGCAGACCAGGGCCGCGGCCCCGATGTTCTCGGCAAGGGTGGCGGTCTCCTTGGCCGCCTCCTGGCTGGAGGAGTAGTTCACCACCACGTCGTACCCGGCCGTGGCGAGGGCCAGCAGGGCCGCCCTCCCGATTCCCCGTGCGGAGCCTGTCACCAGCGCAACTGGCTTGTCGTCCGTCATGTTCATCCTTTCGTGTAGATGAGGGCCTGGGGCCCTACAGGCCAAGGAGCCGTTCTGCGTTGCCGTGGAACACCTGGTGCATGACGGCCTCCGTGTAGCCCAGCTCGTCCCATTCGCGCAGGAGCCGCTCGAACGGCAGGCTCGGGTGGTCGGTGCCGAACATGACCTTGTCCCGCAGCCGGGCGCGGATGTCGGTGCGCAGCTGCTGCGGAAAGTGCTTCGGCGCCCAGCCCGACATCTCCCAGTAGACGTTGCCCTTGTGCAGGGCCACCGCGGTCATCTCCTCGATCCAGGGCCAGCCCGGATGCGCGGCGATGATCGTCAGCTCCGGGAAATCGGCGGCCAGTTCGTCCACCGCCCGGGGGTGGGCGTGGCGGATGCGGGCGCCCATGCCGCCGGGCATGCCCGCGCCCATGCCCGTGGTCCCCACGTCGATCATCACCGGTACGCCCAAGGCGGTGATCGCCTCGAACAGGGGGTAGAGCTGCTGGTCGTCCACCGCGTAGCGCCCCATGATCGGGTGGAAGTGGAAGCCGAGCACGCCGTGTTCGCGCACCGCCGTCTCGGCGTCGGCGATGGCTTGTTCCCCGCGCAGCGGGTCGACGGCACCCCAGGCACCGAGGAAGGTGTCCGGGTGCCGGTCGCGCAGAGCGGCCACATAGTCATTGCCGCAGGGCGGGGCGCCGGTGACGGTCTCGATGTCGAAGGCAACCAGCACCGCTTCGATGCCGTGCTTGTCCAGGTCGGCCACTACCTCTTCCTCGGCGCGTGGTTCCCAGGGCTTGTTCCAGTACTCGGCGAGCGCTGCCGGGAAGGGCTGCTGGGAGGCGATCCACTCGGCAGTCCCCGGATAGCAATGCAGGTCGATCCTTCTCATCCGCGCCCCTCTTTCCGCCTGTGCCGGGAGCGAGTCGCTCCCTCACGTTTCATCCGCGCAGACCTCTGTACAGCGGGGCCTGGCTCGCCTCAGTGTGTACTACCTACTGCAGTAGTGACTAGACCTTCGCTGGGGCGATTGTTCATGGGAGGCGCAATGACCGAGGCACCGCCACGATCCGATGACACCAGTACGCGCGGGGGTGAACTCCTCGCCAGGTGGGAGCGGTTGCCGTTCACCAGCGCCCACCGCAGGGCCTTTCAGATCCTGGGGACGGGAACGTTCTTCGACTCCTTCGACACCGTCGCGCTGGCGGTCACACTCACCGCGGTCACCTCGACGATGCACATCGGCCTCGGCGACGCCGGCCTGCTCATCAGCGCCGGCTACGTCGGTCAGATCGCGGGCGCGCTCGGCCTCGGCTGGGCCAGCGAGCGCTACGGCCGCCGCCCGGTGTTCCTCGCCTCCATGGCCCTGTTCGGGGTGGCCGCCCTGCTGGCCGCGAGCGCGTGGAGCGGCCTGAGCCTGGGCCTCTTCCGCCTGGTGCAAGGGATCGGCCTCGGGGCCGAAGTACCGGTGGCCGCCGCGCTGTTCAACGAACTCGTACGAGGACGCGCCCGCGGCCGCTCGGTGATGCTCTACGAGACCAGCTTCACCCTGGGCAACATGGCCGCGTCCCTCATCGCGGCGGCCCTGTTCGGCCTGCTGCACGACGAGGCCACCTGGCGCACCATGCTCGCCCTGGGAGCGATCCCCCTGCTCGTCGCGCTCTGGGCACGCCCCCGGCTGGTGGAGTCCCCGCGCTTCCTCACCTCCCGGGGCCGGACCGCGGAGGCGGAGATACTGGTGGCCGCCATGGAGGCAGAGACGCTGCGCAAGGGACGCCAACTGGAGCCCGCCGAGGCGCCGATCGCGCCCGACACGCGGGCTACGCGACTGGCGGAGATCTTCTCCGCGCAGTACCTCAGGCGCACCGTGATGATCTGGACCGTCTGGTTCACCACCTACTTCACCCTCTGGGGCCTCACCACCTGGCTGCCGAGCCTGCTGGTCAACGAGGGCGGCATGCACCCCGCGACCGCGTCCCTGGCCAGCGCGGGACTCCAGGCCGTCAACGTGGCGCTGGTGGTGACCATCGCGCTGACCGTGGACCGGCTGGGGCGCAGGTTCTGGATCACGCTCGGCTACTCGGTCTCCGTACTGGGAGCGGCGATCGGCGCGGTCGCCACCTGGTCCGGGCAGACCCCGTCCCCGGTCGGCCTCATTGCCCTCGCCGTCCCCGTCCTGCTGGGCGTGAACGCGGTCGCGCCGATCGTCTTCATGTACACCGGCGAGCTGTACCCGACCCGGATGCGCGCGTGGGGCACCATGGCCGCCAGCAGCTTCCGCAACGTGGGGGCGGTCCTGGCCCCTGCGGTGATCGGCTGGGTCCTCGACGGCGACGGCGGCATGGCCGCCCTGTATCTCATGTTCTTCACCACCCTGGTCGTGGGTCTGGTGGTCTTCTGGGCGTTCGGGCCTGAAACCGCCCGGCGGAAACTGGAGACCCTGGCCTCCTAGCCGCCGATACACTCACTCTTTCGGTAGTGACCCTGCGAAGGCTGGCTGACGGGAGCGCGGACCATGAGTACGGCGGACGAGACCGCGGCCCGGCTGGTGGAGTTGGGCTTCTCCCAGTACGACGCGCGAGCGTACGTGGGGCTGCTGGGCCAAGAACCCCTGACGGGGTACGCGTTGTCCAACGTGACCGGCATCCCGCAGCCCAAGGTGTACGAGACCCTCCGGCGGCTCACCGCGCGCGGCGCCGTGGTCAAGACCGGCGATTCCCCGGCCCGGTTCGTCGCCGTGGCGGCCGACCAGTTGCTCGGACACCTGGAGACCGACTTCCGACGGCGGGTCTCGGACGCCCGCTATGAGCTCAACCGGTTCGTCGCCGAGGACCGGACCGAGCAGATCAGGCCGCTGCGGTCCATGAACGACCGCGCCTCCATCGTCAGGCGAGCCCGCACCATCCTCGCGGACGCCGAACGGCACGTCTATCTCTCGGGCCGCTCCGAGGAACTGGAAGCACTCGGCGATGAGGCGCTCGCCGCGGCCGAACGCGGCGTCACCTTCGACGTGCTCTGCTTCGGCACCCCGCCCTTCGAACTGCCGGGCCGCACACTCCGCCACGCCAGCACCGAAGGGGTCGTCTACCGCCACCACCAGGCCCGGCACTTGGCTGCCGTGGCCGACGGCGCGGCGGCCCTGTGGGCTCTGGCACCCGGCGGCAAGGACTGGGACTGCATGTGGGTCAACGACCCGCTGTTCGCCGCCCTGGTCAAGGGATACGTCCGCCACGACATGTACGTCCAGCAGATCTACACCGACCTCAGCGGCCCACTGGTCGAGCAGTACGGCCCAGGGTTGGCCGGGATGACTGGAATCAGCGAGGACCAATCTGCCACGCCCACGGCTCGAGCCGGCAAGAAGGCGCCAGGCCGAACCGCGTAATAGCGGTTCAGGCGTTCGGCGGACCCTGCGGCAGTCGCCGGTTGTCCGGGGCGGACGACGAGCGCCCGGTTGACCAGCAGGCGCGGGAGGTGCTCATCGCTACCAGGGCTACGAGGCAATACCCAACTGGGCGGCGTGCGGCGTGCCGAACAGGTCGTCGAAGCGGCGGGCTCCCTGGGTGGCGATCGGAAAGGACGGGGCGCCTCATCCCGCAATACTGTGTGGCCCCTTCTGTCCTGCGACGAGCACGTCGTACGGCGACCACGCATCGAGACCATCGAACTCGCAGAAGACCGGGAGCTGAGTCCAGGCAACGAGGTGCAAATGCGCCAGCACGGCAGCGCGTTCGACGGCATACCGGCCTGTTCGCCTGCTGGTCCTGCCGGCCTTGCAGTCGATCAGTACGAGGTCATGGACCTTCGCCGCAAGGAGATCCGGGAACCAGCGAATGCAACTGTCGGTCTTCCGGAGCGCGCATTGGAGCGCGCGGCTCGGCTGCCCTTGCCCCCAGAAGCCGACGTCTCACCTTCGCTCGGTGAGTTGCTCGGCGACGTACCGCTCATGCACGTCATCTATTGCTTTCCGCTGCTGAAAGCTCGTCATGGATGCAGTGTGGCCCGCAGCGAAGAGCAGGTACCCGATCATGGATTGAACCTAGCCAGTCCCATTCAGTCTCAGTAGTTCTCACTGTATTCGCGAGTTCGGCTTCGGCGAACTCAAACACGGCCTGGGCCTGGACCACTTCGAAGCCCGCGCCTGGCGCCGCCGACCCCTCCAGGTGGCCCCTCGTACCGCCGCCCAGCCCCTGCGCCGGTGTTGGACCGGCACCTGCACGGCCTGCGGCCGCCCCCTCACTCAGCCGAGCAACGGGCGCGTCAGTCGGGCTTCGCCGCCGTTGGCAGGGGCGTGCCGGCGACGGAGATCGACGCGTACAGGCGGTCCAGATAGGCGCGCAGACGCTCGGCCATGTCGACGTCGTCCGGTGCGAGGGCCCACTGGAGCTGGATGCCGTCCATGACGGCGAAGACCTCGCAGGCCGTCGCGTCGCACGGCGCATTCGCGAGGAGTTCTCCGGCTTCGACCGATTCGCTGAGCGTGGCGGCGAGTTGGGCGATGACGCGGTCGTAGCGGCGGGAGAAGAAGGCGCGGGCGGGGTGGCCGGGTTCGGAGGATTCGCCGACCAGGACGTTGAACATCTTGGTGCGGCCGGGGCGGCGGCTGTTGTAGTCGGCGAGGGCGATCAGGCGCCGGAAGGCGTCCGCCGCCGAGGCGAACTCCGCGGCGAAGAACTCCTCGATGTCCTGTTCCTCGCTGCGTTCGAGGACGGAGACGAGCAGGTCCTCCTTGCTGCGGAAGTGGTGGAGCAGACCGCCCTGGGTGACGCCGACGTCCTTCGCGATGCGGGCCAGTGAGGACGCATGGAAGCCCCACTGAGCGAAGTGCTCGACGGCCGTGTCGAGGATGCGGCGGCGCCGCTCGTCGCCGACCGCATAGGTGCCGCGCGCCTTGGCCGTGTTCCGGTTGGGGCTGGTCGGGCTGCGGCGGCTGTTCGTGCGCTCCATGCAGGTCACAGTAGCCAAGCGAGACCACCGAGGACTATTGAGTGACGCACACCACATTTTGAAAACCTACTACCTACTCGGGTTTCGTGGTTGCCTATGCGCGCCGACACGGCGTGGGAAGGGCCGCCCTCGTCGTGGGTCCGCGACGCACCGGCGCTGATCAGCCCGTGCCGCGCGCGTTTTCCCCGTAACCGCCGTCCACCTTCTGTCGCCGACGGCGCCTCCCCGTCCCCCTCACCCGTTCGTTCCGCCTGCCCGCCGGTGAGAGCCGCCGCCCCGAGGAGTTTGGCCATGAGCACTTCCAGATCCGAGACCAAGCACATGTCCCCCGCCCCCGAAGCGGAGCCGCGGCCACGCGCCGCCGTCGCGATGGGCCGCCTCCTGTGGCTGCTCGCTGTCGGCAATACGGCGATGTACATGGTCTACATGGGCGTGGGTCAGGTGCTGCTGCCCGTGCAGGTGGAAGCGCTCGACCCGGCGGGCAAGGTCGCCAATTTGGGGCTGGTCTCCGGGATCGCCGCCGTCTTCGCGACACTGTTCAATCCGCTGGCAGGACTGCTCTCGGACCGCTCGCGGCGGCGCAATCCCTGGATTTTGGGCGGTGGGATAGCCGCCCTCGGCGCGCTCGCGCTGCTGGGCGCCGTGCGCAGCATCCTGTTGGTGACTATCGGCTGGTGTCTGGTACAGGCGATGATGAACGTCTACCAGGCCGCGATCACGGCTGTCGTGCCGGACCGGGTTCCCCAGGAGCGCCGCGGTCTCGCCTCCGCCATGGTCGGTGTCGGTGTGCCGGTCGGCACGATCGTCGGGGTCACGGTCGCGTCGTCGTTCGTGCCGAAGGACGTGCAGACGGGCTATCTCGTGCTGGGCACGGTCATCGCGCTCGTGGCCGTGCTGTTCACGTCGCTCGTACACGAGCAGAAGCTGCCGGCCATCGAGACGGTTCCGCTCGGGCGCCAGCTCGCGGCGTTCGGTTCCGCGCTCAAGGCGGCCGACTTCCGCTGGGCGTTCATCGGCAGGTTCCTGATGATGCTCGGCTACTTCGCGGTCATCCTCTACCAGCTGTACATCCTGCAGGACCACATCGAGCTGCCCGGCGGTCTCTCCCCCACCGGCGCCGTCGCGATCATCTCCCCCGTCAACTCCCTCTGCATGCTGGTCTCGACGGTGATCGGTGGCGTCCTGTCCGACCGCATCGGCCGCCGTAAGCCGTTCATCGCGATCTCCTGTGTGTTCACGGCGCTCGGCATGTTGATTCCGGTCGTCAGCCCTACGTGGACGAGCATGCTCGTCTTCAGCGTGCTGGCCGGGCTGTCCTTCGGCTGCTTCATGGCCGTGGACACCGCCCTGGTCACCCTCGTCCTGCCCAACACGGACGACGCGGCCCGCGACATGGGAGTTCTCAACATCGCCAACGCGGGGCCGCAGATCATCGCCCCGTTCATGGCCTCCCTGGTCGTCGGCACGCTCGGCGGCTACGGCGCGCTGTTCGTCGTCGGCGCCGTGATCACCGTCCTGGGTGCGCTCTCCGTCGCCCTGATCCGCGGCGTCCGCTGAGCCGTCCTCGCCACCGCCGATCAGCCTCTCCCCACATCACCCCACTCTCCGAGGAGTTGTGCATGCCTCCCGCCCCCCGCAACGACGGCCATCCCTACCAGGACGCCTCCCTCCCCGTGGAGGGGCGCGTCGTGGACCTTCTCGCCCGTATGACCCTGGAGGAGAAGGCCGGGCTGCTGTTTCACACCATGCTGGCGGTGCACCCGGACGGCAGTCTCGTCGAGGCCGGTGACGAGGCGTTCGCGCCCACCGACACCAGCGGTGCGATCGGTACGAAGCTGCTCAGCCACGCCAACCTGCTCGGCTCGGCCCGGCCCCGGCAGCTGGCTCAATGGCACAACGCCGTCCAGGAGCTGGCGGCCGGCACCCGGCTGGGCATACCGGTCACGGTGTCGACCGACCCGCGCCACTCGTTCACGGCCAACATCGGGGCATCCATGAACGCCGGGGCGTTCTCGGCGTGGCCCGAGCCGACCGGTCTGGCGGCCACCCGCGACCCCGAACTCGTCCACCGCTTCGCCGACATCGCCCGGCGCGAGTACCTAGCCGTGGGCCTGCGCGTCGCCCTGCACCCGCAGGTCGACCTCGCGACCGAGCCGCGCTGGTCGCGTCAGGCGGGCACGTTCGGCGCTGATGCCAAACTGACGAGCGAGCTGGTCCAGGCGTACATCCGCGGCTTCCAGGGCGACGGGCTCGGGCCGGACAGCGTGGCCACCATGGTCAAGCACTTCCCCGGAGGCGGCCCGCAAAAGGACGGCGAGGACCCCCACTTCCCGCACGGCAAGGAGCAGATCTACCCCGGCGGCCTGCGCGAACTGCACTTGGAGCCGTTCAGAGCCGCCATCGCCGCCGGGGCTTCGCAGATGATGCCGTACTACGGGCAGCCGATCGGCACCGACTGGGAGGAGGTCGGCTTCGGCTTCAACAAAGGTGTGATCACGAACCTGTTGCGGGAGGAGCTCGGCTTCGACGGCATCATCTGCACCGACTGGGGCCTGCTCAACGACGCGCACGTCCTCGGCGAGCTGCACCGGGCCCGCGCCTGGGGCGTGGAGCACCTCACGGTCTGCAAGCGTGCGGCCAAAGCCCTCGACGCGGGCATCGACCAGTTCGGCGGCGAGGCCTGCCCCGAGGTCGTGGTCGAACTGGTCCGCTCCGGACGGATCAGCGAGGACCGCATCGACGTGTCCGTACGCCGACTGCTGCGCGAGAAGTTCGTCCTCGGCCTCTTCGACCGCCCCTACGTGGACCCGGATCTGGCCGAGGAGATCGTCGGCAACAGCGAGTTCCGCGCCGCCGGCGATGCCGCTCAGCGACGCTCGCTCACCGTCCTCGTCAACCGGGACGACATCCTTCCCGTTGCGGTTGAGCGCCCGAAGCTGTATGTCGAGGGGGTGGGTGCTGTCGCCGCCCGCGCCTATGGAGACGTGGTCGTCGACCCGGCCGACGCCGACCTCGCCGTTCTGCGGCTGCACACCCCTTACGAGCAGCGGGAGAACCGCTTCGAGTCGCTGTTCCACTCCGGTCGCCTCGACTTCACCGCGGAAGAGCTCGACCCGATCCTGAAGCTGCTCGACACGGTGCCGACGGTGGTGTTCCTGAACCTCGAACGCGCCGCCGTCGTACCCGAGATCGCCGAGCGGGCCGCCGCGCTCCTCGCCGACTTCGGCGCGAGCGACGAGGCCCTGCTCGACGTGGCCTTCGGCCGCGCACAGGCGCAGGGGCGGCTGCCGTTCGAACTGCCCCGTTCCATGGCCGCAGTCGATGCCTCCCGCCCCGACGTTCCGCACGACACCGCAGACCCGCTCTTCCCCTACGGGGCCGGCCTGGACCTCTGAACGACCGACCCCACCACCCAGTCCCCGGGGGCTGAGCAACCGACCCTGCCCCGCTGGCTCCGCCCCCGGCCCCACCCGCAAGCAAAGGAATCCCCGCATGCCTTCCCCCCTGCGCACGCGCCTCGCGGCCACCGGTGCCGCTGGTGTCGTCCTGACCACGTTCGGTGTCGCCGCCGCGGTCGAGACCGACGACAGCGCACAGCACGAGAAGCCCGCGGCCGCCCCCCGGACGCTCACCGGCCTGCGTGTCCTGCTCTCCAACGACGACTCCATGCAGGCCGCCGACGCGTCACACTCCGACGGCCTCGGCCTGTACGAGATCCGCAAGGCCCTGTGCGCGGCTGGTGCCGATGTCGTCACGATGGCGCCCTGGCAGGTGCAGTCCGGCAAGGGCACGTCCGTCACCAACGGCGGCACCCTTACCCTCGCCGAGCGCACCGCCCTGCCCGCCGGGTACGAGGCCGACTGCGGCGGCACCCCGTCCGGCGCGCCCGTGTTCGGGGTGTGCCTGTCGGACAGCCCCTGCGGCAAGGACACCCCGAGCGCCTCCCCGTCCGACACCGTCAAGTTCGCCCTGCGCACCGGCCTCGCGGCGAAGGCGGGCTGGAAAGACGGCCCTGACCTGGTAGTCACCGGCATCAACTCCGGCCCCAACGTCAGCGCCCAGGTCAACGACTCGGGCACCGTCGGCGCGGCGATCGCCGCCATCGACCAGGGTGTGCCCGCAGTCGCGTTCTCCTCGTCCGGTGACGCCTCCCAGACCAGCTTCCCCGCCGCCAACTACCGTGCGCACGCCCGCTTCGCCGCCCGCTTCCTCGCCGGAATGCGCAGCAAGAACCTTTTCACTGACCGCTTCGCGGTGAAGGTCGACTATCCGGACGTGAGCGCGGGACAGCGACCCGAGCCGCCGAAGTGGACGAGCATCGGCCACGGCCAGGTCGTCTGGCACGCCTACAAGGCCAAGCAGCGGACCGGCGCCGACAGTTACGGCATCGCCATGGGCGTGTGCAGGAACGGCGCCGACGACCCGTGTACCGAGACCGTCAAGGACGCCGACTCCACCGCCCTCCTCGAAGAGGGCCACATCACCGTCGCACCTGTTACCGCCGACCGTACGTACGGAGTCACCGTCGGCGGGAGAAAGAAACTGGCCGAGCTGAAGCACTACGTCACTCACGATGCCCCGCGCTCCTGACCCCTGGAGTCCCCCGTGCCCAACACATCAGCCCACGTCACCGTCCATACACCCCTCGGCCCGGTGCGCGGCGAACGCCGCCCCACCGGCGCCCGCTTCCTCGGCATCCCCTACGCCCAACCGCCGGTCGGCGAGCTCCGGTTCGCCGCACCCGTACCACCGCGGGCCTGGGCCGACGTCCTGGACGCCACCTCCTACGGGCCGACAGCGCAGCGCAGGCCGTTTGCCGAGGTCACCACCATCCCGGAGCCGACGATCCCGGGCACCTCCACGCTCAACCTCAACATCTTCACCCCCGATCCGGCCCCGGCCTCAGGTCTGCCGGTCCTCGTGTGGATCCACGGCGGCGGCTACGTCGCCGGCTCGGCGGCAAGCCCGTGGTACGACGGCCGCGCCTTCAACCGGGACGGCGTCGTCCTCGTCTCGCTCGGCTACCGGCTCGGCATCGAGGGCTTCCTGCACCTGCCGGACGCGCCCGACAACCGGGGCGTACGCGACTGGATCACCGCCCTCGAGTGGGTGCGCGACAGCATCTCCCACTTCGGCGGTGACCCGGATCAGGTGACGATCGCCGGCCAGTCGGCGGGCGGCGGCGCCGTGCAGACTCTGCTCGCCACGCCCGCTGCACAGGGGCTGTTCCGGGCGGCGATCTCCGTGTCCGGAGCGGTGATGGACCCTCAGGACCGCGAAACGGCCCCGGCCGTCAGCCGTCTGTTCACCAAACGCACCGGCGTCCCTGCGACAGCGGCCGCTCTCCGGGACCTGTCCGACGGGGAACTGCTCGCACACCAGGACGCGCTCGTCGCGCCGGGAGCCGATCGTGGAACGCTGCCGTTGCTCACCCTCGCGCCCTTCGCCGACGGCGAGTTGATCCACCAGCCGGTGCCGGACGCGCTCGTCGACGGCGACGCGGGTGCGGATATCCCGCTGATGGCGGGCTTCACGGCACACGAGTTCAATGCCCTGCCCGCACCCGGCGCCACCGAGGCCGACCTGCACGGCATGCTCGCCACCCTGGGCCTGGACGCGCAGCGCACCCGCCTCTTCCTCGACACGCACGCCGACCGCGCGGGCGATCCGGCCGCACTGATGGGCCAGGCCGTCACCGACACGACGTTCCGCGCGCCCGCACTCGCCCTTGCCGAAGCACGCGCGCGACGCGGACGCCCCACCTGGCTCTACCAGTTCGACCGCGGCAGCACCGCCCCGGAGTTCAGGGGATCGGCATATCACTGCGCGGATCTGCCCTTCGCGTTCGACCTCCTCGATGCCGAAGGCGTCACCGCGGCCCTCGGCGAGGACCCGCCCCAGCACCTGGCCGACGCCCTGCACGCCGCGTGGGTCGCCTTCATCCACCACCAGGACCCAGGACCATCCTGGCCCCGCTACAGCCCGGCGGGCCGCGAAACGATGCTGTGGGGCGACACACCCCGCGTCGAGAAGGACCCGCTGCGCCATGTACGGGTGACCTGGACCGCCCGGCCTTCGCAGCGACACCGCAGCAGTCATTCCTAGACCGAACCGCCCCTCTCCACTCAGGAGTTGCCGCATGACCATCGATGTCCAGCACCTCGACATTCCCGCCCTGCTCGCCGCACTCACCCAGGAGGAGAAGGTCTCTCTCCTCGACGGTTCGGACTTCTGGCGCACCCAGCCCGTCGATCGGCTCGGCATAGCGTCCGTGATGGTGTCGGACGGGCCGCACGGCCTGCGCAAGCAGCCGGAGAACGGTGACCACCTGGGCCTGTTCGCCAGTGTCCCGGCCACCTGCTTCCCGCCCGCCGCGGGCTTGGCGTCCAGTTGGGATGTCGAACTGCTCGGCCGCGTCGGCAAGGCCCTCGGCCGCGAGTGCCGGGCCGAGCGCGTCTCCGTACTGCTCGGCCCCGGCCTCAACATGAAGCGCTCCCCGCTGTGCGGCCGCAACTTCGAGTACTTCTCCGAGGACCCCCTCCTCGCGGGGGAACTCGGCGCGGCCTGGGTGAGCGGCCTGCAGAGTCAGGGAGTGGGCGCGTCCCTGAAGCACTTCGCCGCGAACAACCAGGAGACGGACCGCATGACGGTCTCCGCCGAAATCGATGAGCGCACTCTGCGCGAGATCTACCTGCCGGCTTTCGAGGCGGTCGTCACCAAGGCGCAGCCGTGGACCGTCATGTCCTCATACAACAAGGTCAACGGCACGTACGCCGCCGAAAGCCGCAAGCTCCTCACCGAGATCCTGCGCAGGGAATGGGGCTTCGAGGGTCTGGTGGTCTCCGACTGGGGCGGCGTCGACAACCGCCCGGCGACCCTCGCCGCGGGCCTCGACCTGGAGATGCCCGCGTCGGGCGGTGCGGGCGGCGGCGCGATTCTCGACGCTCTGGAGGCCGGTGAACTCACCGAAGACGAGGTTGACGTGGCGGTCACGCGCCTGCTCACCCTCGTCGACCGTTCGCTGACCACACTCGCCGCAGAGCCTGCGGGGGCCCCCTTCGATGCAGACGCCCACCACGCCCTGGCCCGCGAGGCCGCCGCGGCGAGTGCCGTCCTGCTCAAGAATGAGGGTGCGTTGCTCCCCCTCGACCCCGATTCCGGTGGCACCGTCGCGGTCATCGGCGAGTTCGCCCGTACGCCCCGCTACCAGGGCTCTGGCTCGTCGCAGGTGAGCCCCACCCGGCTGGACAACGCCCTGGACGCGCTGCGCGCCGCGCTCGACGGGCGCCGCAAGGTGTCCTTCGCGCCGGGCTATGTGATCGAGTCCGAGCAGGCCGACCCCGCACTCGTCGCAGAAGCCGTGCGCGCGGCGGCCGGCGCCGAGGTCGCCGTGCTGTTCCTCGGCCTGCCCCCGTCGTACGAGTGTGAGGGGTTCGACCGCGCGCACATGGACCTGCCCGCGCACCAGATCGAGCTGCTCCACGCCGTCGCGGATGCCAACCCCCGGGTCGTCGTGGTGCTGTCCAACGGGTCTGTCGTCACGCTCGCGCCCTGGCAGGACCGGGCGCCGGCCGTCCTGGAGACCTGGCTGCTCGGCCAGGCGGGCGGCTCGGCTGTTGCGGACCTGCTGCTCGGCGCGGCGTCGCCGTCGGGCAAGCTCGCCGAGACCCTCCCGGTCCGGTACGAGAACGGCCCGACGGTGGGCGCGTTCCCCGGCGAGTTCGGCTCCGTCCGCTATACCGAGGGCCTGCACATCGGCTACCGCTGGTACGACGCTCACCGCCTGCCGGTGGCCTACCCGTTCGGGCACGGTCTGTCCTACACGACGTTCGCGTACCGCGACCTGACTGCCACGGTGCGGGCCGACGGCGCGGACCCACAGGTCGAGGTCTCCTTGACCATCACCAACACCGGCGACCGGGTGGGCACGGAGACCGTCCAGCTGTACGTCACCGACCCCGAGGCCTCCGTGCACCGCCCGGAGCAGGAACTGCGCGCGTTCGCAAGAGTCACGCTCGAACCGGGACACAGCGCGCCGGTGACGCTTACGCTGGGGCGCCGGGCCTTCGCGTACTGGCACGAGAGGGCCGGACGATGGGCAGTCGAGGGCGGCGAGTTTGGCCTGCGCGTCGGCGCGTCCTCACGTGACATCCGCCTGGAGGCGACGGTCGAGCTGACGGGCGACGCGCCCGCCATCCCGCTCCGCACCGACTCCACGGCGGAACAGTGGTTGGCCCACCCCGAAGCAGGTCCCTGGCTGCGCGCGGCGCTGGGAACCGAGGGGTTCGGGGCGGTCCTCCACGATCCCCGCAACGGCCCGATGATGCGCGCGATCCCGCTGTCCCGACTGGCGCGTTTCCCGGGGTTCCCGGTCACACACGGGCAGGTGGCGGAGGTCGTGGCGAAGTATGTGACCTCCTGACCCCTGCCGGGCGGCGGATTCTCGTACGGCCGCCGAGGGGCCGTACGAGAATCCGCGCTGGCACCGTTCCTGTATGGGTCGTGTGCTGTGCCGCCGCGCCGTGGTTACTTCCCGGCCGCGCGGCCGTGCAGTTGGTGTTGGGGTATCGCGCTCGGCGACATCGGCGCGGAAGGCATGAGAACTATGGCGTATCCACGCCCTGGAAGACCGCTAGTGTCCTGCGCCGGAGATCTTTCGGGCCGTACGGTGGTGTGGGGGCTGGCCCCGAGGTTCTCGGTCCTCTTGACCGGCTCTCCGCGCTGCGGGACGGTCGGTGCGCGCAACTATGCGCAGGCACCCATCTCCGACATACGCGCTGCACGCGCCACTGTAAGCGTGCGAGGCGCGAGGGCAGAGTGTTCCGGCGACGTTCGCCAAGCGATGAGTTCCGGCGGTGCCAGGAGTCCTATGGGGCGAACGTCAACACTCAGAAAGGAACCCACCATGCCTGCGAACACCGAACAGCAGCGCAAGGTCATTGCCGACGCCGTCGTTTCGATGGACGGGTACACCAGTACAGGCCCCGAGGACGACATGAGCTGGGCCATGGAGCACATCACCAGCGAGCAGAGCGAAATCCTGTACGAGGGGATCTGGCGCGGGGTAGGCACGGCGGTCGTCGGCCGCGTCAACTGGGAGGGTTTCACCTCCGTATGGCCCGGCCTGACCAACGACCCGGCCAGTTCGGCCCGGACTCGCGATCTGGGTAACTGGCTCGCCACCGTCGACAAGGTGGTCATCTCCACCACCCTGCAGCAAACCGACCTGGACAAGACGGAGTGGGCCAACGCCCGAGTCTCCCGCGACCTCGAAGCCGAGGTGCGCTCCCTCAAGGCCGCGCCGGGTCGCGACATTCTGGTCCTGAACAGCGCCAGCATCATCAAGGCGCTCCTCAAGGCCGACCTGATCGACGAACTCTTCCTGACCGTGCTCCCGACGACCCTGGGCGCAGGAGTGCGCCTGCTGCCCGACGGCCTCTCGTCGAAATGGCGGCTTTCCCACGTCACCACCATCCCCACGACAGGCGCTGTCGCCCTGTGCTACCGCCGCCCCTGAGGTTGTCTCTGGAGCTCCTGCGCTCGTCCTACGGGAGACGGACTGACGTGATGGTGGGGTGGGTGCCTGGCAGCGAGCTGGATCCGACAGGCCGCGAGGATGCCGACTATCCGTGCTGCTCCGCGGTCCGCGCTGCTGGCGATCCTGCAGACTCATCCCCACCGCATTCATCGTGAACTCCGGTATCTCATAGCAGAGTTCACAGACGTGGGGAAAGCCGCCATCGCAGGATCAACAACGGGGTCTTATATCGGAACTGCACGGGATCTGCCCTGCACGTTTTGACAGGTGGAAGACCGCATATGAGCGACACCGACGCTGGTCGGCAGACGGCACCTGGGACAGCCTCTTCCCGGCCGTCCCGGCCGACGCCGACGTCGAGGGCCGCATCGACCGGTCGATGGTGAGCGTGGACTTCACCTCATGCCGGGCCCACCAGCACGCCGCCGGAACCCGCAAGAAGCGCCCGCGGGCGCCGGGAAAAGAACAACGCCCCGGCAGCACCGTCCGTCCCGACGAGGGACTCAAACGCTCCCGGGGCGGCCTCACTTGCAAGATCCACCTTGCCGGTGGCTTCATCGAGCAGTAGCGGCTCTGGTCCACTTCGTGAGCTCTAGCGCTGATGGGGGGGTGCACCTGATCACGGACGGGCGGACATCACCTGTTGCGTGATGGATGCGGTGAGCGTCGCTGACGTACTTCTGCCCGGTGTGGGGGTGGAGGTCGAGAGGGTCGTCCTAGGGGGGTCTGAGGTCCGGCTCGTCGTGCGGTATCCGGCAGGCTCGGCCGCCTGCCCGGAGTGCGGGCAGAGATCTTCACGGGCCACTTTTCGGTTTCCTCCGCTGTGGGCATGAAACGTGGCGGCGCAGCAGTGGGGAGCAAACCGTACCGGGCCTGCCCCCTCCACTGCTGCGCTGGTGCTGCCGACCTACTTCTTGGGCATGAGGACGGTGTCGATGAGGTTCACGGTGGCGTTGGAGGTCTTCACGTCACCGCACACGATGTTGGCCGAGTCGTTCACCTTGTACTTCATGTCCGACCCGGATGTGGTGAGAGTGCTGCCCTCGAGCGTCTTGAACGTGCCGTCCTTGAGTTTGTCGGTGGGGATCTTCTCGCCCACGACGTGGTAGGTCAGGACCTTCGTCAACTGGGCCTTGTCGGCGAGCAGTTTGTCCAGGTCCGCCTTGGGGATCTTCTTGAAGGCATCGTTGGTCGGCGCGAAGACGGTGATGTTCTTGGCGTTGTTGAGGGTGTCGACCAGGCCGGCCTTCTTCACGGCCGTCACCAGCGTGGACAGTTCCGGGTTGTTGGAGGCGGCCGTGGCGACGGGGTCATCGGCCATGCCCGCGGCGCTGCCCGCACCGTCCTTGGGAAGCGAGGAACATGCGGACCCGTAGGGTTCGTTGGCCATACTGGGTGCCGCGCTGGCGGCTGGGCCGATGATGCCCAGGGAGAGCGTCAGGGCAGCAGCCGCTGCTATGGACGCTCGGGAAAGAGCAAGGGTGTTCATGGGAGGTTCCTCCCGGAGAGGGGCGGGCCGACGCTGGTGTCGGGCCCGGAGATGTGGGGGCGCGGGCCAGCGGGCCTCACACCGTGCCCGGATGTCGGCCCTAAGACAGCAGCATGCTGCTCAAGCCGGTCCAGGATCTGCCCTATCAGGCTAACCAGGCTGCTCATGCCCCGCATGCGCAGCTCCTTGGCCAGCACAAACACCCATCTGTGCTGTCAGTGACCGCGAGTGTGGCCAGGCCATGAGTGGCTTCGGCTTCCGCATCCCCGGGGATTGAAGCTATGAGCCACCGACGGCTCATTACCTTGCTTCGGTCCGGGGTGCGGTGCGCTCAGAGTAGGTGAGGGCTGGTGCATGCGAGTGGGAGTCACGGCGCGTCAGCCCACCAGCCCCCGGAAGAGCACACGCTGTGGGTTCGAATCGAGGCGTGAGGACATCTCCCAAGTTGTGGGTGCGGTTGCCGCTGGGCGCGTTGAGCGGTCTGCTGGCGGGTTTTTCGGCGCTGGCTGTGGCGGAGCTGGTGTCCGCTGCGGTTCGTCCGGAGGCGGGGCCGATCATCGCGGTGGGCGGAGCGGCTATCGACCGCACGCCTACCCCTGTCAAGGACTGGGCGATCCGCCACTTCGGCGAGGACGACAAGCTGGTCCTGCAGCTGGGGATCCTTGGCACGCTGGCGTTGCTGGCCCTGGTACTGGGCGTCGTGGCGTTGCGGTTTCGGCGGGTCGGGGCGGCGGGGGTGCTGCTGTTCGGTGTGATCGGTGGGGCCGCTGCCCTGACGCGGCCTGACTCATCGGGGTTCGCCGATGCACTGCCTTCGGTGGCCGGTGCCGTCGTGGGCGCGGCACTGCTCTACTTCCTCATCGGACGGCTGACCGCGTCCGCGCGGCCCGCCCGCACGGGGGCAGCGCCGGAACAAGGGCCCGGATGGGACCGCCGGGGGTTCGTCGTCACCGCTGCCGCCGCCGGCGCTGCGTCCATCGGCGTGGGCGCGCTGGGACGTTACCTCAATGGCAACGCAGCGGAAGCAGCGCTCGAGTCCCGCAAGGCAGTGCGCCTGCCTGCTCCCGTCTCACCCGCACCTGCCCTGCCGGCCGGCACACAGCTCAAGATTCCGGGCATCAGCTCGTTCACGACATCGAACAAAGCGTTCTACCGTGTCGACACCGCCTTGGTGGTGCCGAAAGTCAACGCGAACACCTGGCGTCTGCGTATCCATGGAAAGGGTGTCACCCGCCCCACCACGTTGACCTTCGACGACCTCCTCCGACGTGAACTGATCGAGCGTGACATCACGCTGACGTGCGTGTCCAACGAGGTCGGTGGCCCCTACGTGGGCAACGCGCGGTGGCTGGGCGCGCGGCTGGCCGACATCCTCGCCGAAGCCGGTGTGCGCCCTCCCTCCAAAGGCGGCCCCGCCGACCAGCTCGTGGCTCGTTCCGTGGACGGCATGACGCTGGGCACGCCCGTGGAGACTGTCATGGACGGCCGGGACGCGATGCTGGTCGTGGGGATGAACGGGCAGCCGCTGCCCTTCACGCACGGCTTTCCGGTCCGGATGCTGGTCCCCGGTCTCTACGGTTACGTCTCGGCGTGCAAGTGGATCCAGGACATCGAGCTCACCACGTTCGACGACTACGACTCCTACTGGGTCAAGCGAGACTGGGCCCAAAGGGCGCCGATCAAGACCCAGAGCCGCATCGACACCCCCAAACCGCTG
This sequence comes from Streptomyces sp. NPDC002853, assembly GCF_053591915.1. Taxonomy (NCBI): domain Bacteria; kingdom Bacillati; phylum Actinomycetota; class Actinomycetes; order Kitasatosporales; family Streptomycetaceae; genus Streptomyces; species Streptomyces sp. NPDC002853. The sequence goes on from NZ_JBSFUS010000002.1 coordinate 71,456, forward strand.
GCCCGGCTCAAAGCCGGAACGGTGGTGGTCGCCGGGGTGGCCTGGGCCCAGCACCGCGGCATCGACCGGGTCCAGGTCCGTATCGATGACGGCCCCTGGCAGAACGCCGAGCTCGCCACCGAAGCGAACATCGATACCTGGCGCCAGTGGTCCTACCCCTGGGAGGCGACTTCCGGAAGTCACACCTTGACCGTCCGCGCCACCGAACGCGGCGGGGAGGTACAGACCGAGAAGCGCACCGGCACCGTCCCCGACGGGGCCAGCGGCTGGCCCTCCGTCGTCGTCACCATCGACTGAGAGAGCGTTCTACGGTTTCCAGGAGTGGTTCCCTGCCGGTCAACCGTAAGGCCAGCAGAGCAGGGGCTCACGAGGCGGTGAGGGACTTCGGGTATGGCGCAGTGAATGTTTCACTGACGGATACTCACGCTTGGTCTTCTGGAGCCCGGCGACGAATGGACCGCTGACGGGGACACGCGACTCAAGCGCTCAGTAGGACAGCGCCGCCGAGGGTTTGAGTGGTTGTCTCTCAACCACCCGGCCTTTGCGATCAAGGGTTGGACGGTGGGCCGCTGGGGCCGGCGGGTTGGGTAACGAGAGCGACGCCGGAGGCGACGTGCGCCAGCAGGGCCCCGCTGCCTCGGCCGCGAGTCGCGGGCGCCGCGCAGAACGCTTCCCTTGTTGCATCCCGCAAGGCGCCGCCCCTCGTTTCCGGAGCTTTTGCGGGGAGCGGGAAGAACCGCACGGGCCCAGCCACCTCTTCCTCATCGGGGCTGGGCCGCGTCGTGCTTCCCCGATCTGTTGGCCGGGGGCGAGTTTCAGCTGTGGTTCATGCCGGCTGAGTTGTGGAGCATGCCGCAGCTGGCGGGGGCGGTGGCTTCTTGGGGCAGCTTGGGGTCGAGTTCGCTCTTGCCCTTGCTGAAGTCGTAGACACCGTTGCCGTTGGGGTCGATGCCGTGCTGCACGACGTGCAGGTTGGTGATGTGGTCGGCCACGGCCTGTGAGACCGGGATGGTGCGGGAGTAGGACACGTTGCCGTATCTGTCCGCGAGCGGCATCCGGTCTACTGCGAGTCCACTGGCCTTGGAGGTGTCGCCCTTGGTGGTCAGGGAGATGTTGATGTCTCCGTAGGCGGGGAGCCCTTCGGCTGTGGTGACGATGCCGTCGCCGTTCTTGTCCGCGCTGGCATCGGGGCAGTGGAAGTTGTGCCCCGTGGTGGAGCCGTGGATGTGCTGGGCGTGCGGCTGGCCGGGGACCAGGCCCTGGGCGTTGATCGTCACGGTGAGCTGCTGTCCGTGGAGGCTGAGCAGGGCGGTGCCGCTGGCGCCGGAGTTGTTCAGCTGCTGCAGGCTGACCTTGTAGTCCTGGCCATGCCGGGCGGGGGAGCTGCTGTCATGTCCGTCGTGGGCCAGGACGGGGGCGGCCAGGGCGATGGTGAAGGCCGCAGGCAGCGCCACGAGGGCGGTGAGACGGGCTGAGCGCTTGACGGTCATCGAAATGCATCCCCTTCCGGGGCGACTATCGGCCAGAGAACCCGGCTTCATGGTGGGGCCTTTGCCCCTTTGTAGGTAATTCGTCGCGGTCGTTGGGGTGGATTGGTCGAACCCCGTGATGCTCGACTGGTTCGGCTTCCGGTGTCGCCCGCTCTACTGAGGCTCTGGGCGGCTCCCTGCCTCCGCTGATCGCTCAGGCGTCCGACCGGGGCGTCAGTATCGAGACCGTGCCCACAGCGGCGATCCGGCCAGCGGCAGTGATGAGAACGCGGGACCCTGCGGGCTCCGATGCCACCTCGACCAGGGCCCCGCATGCCGGCACCGGTGCATGCACCGCGACGCTGAGCCCGGCCACGCCCGCAGCGGTCATGCCCGAGGACAGCAAAGCCGCTTGTCGCACGGCTTCCAGCAGGGCCAGGACGGGCAGTTGGGCCGGACGGCCGGCGAGCAGGATGGGATGTCTGGGGTCGCGCGGGACGATGACCAGGCGCCCCTGCGGCGCCCGCGCCAGCAGGACATCGGTGTCGGCGGCCGCGCCCACTGCAGCCGCCGGGGGGTGCATGAGCGAAGGCAACGGCTCTGCAACCGTCGCCCCGGTGCCAAGTGGCACCGGACGGGCCACCTGCATGGTGCACGACCCGAACGGCACTCCCGCGTGCTGATACTCCGCCGTGACGCGGAAGGCGGCGAGCGGGCCGGCGTATCTGGCGAGGTCGCTGACGTTCACCCGGGCGGTCACCTCAGTTGCACTGCCGTGTTCCGTTGGCTGGGACCAAGGGCGCAGACCAAGGCTTGCCGTGACGGGCTGGAGCGGGGCAAGCCCTGCTGCGGACAGATACCCGCGCTCCAGCGCGAGGGCGAGCTGGCGGGTGGACTCCGCCATGATCAGCGGATGGTGCGAGACGGCGACCGAGCGCTCATTGAGCGGATGCAGACGGGGCCACTGGCACTGAGCGGTGAAGCTACGGCTGCCAAGTCGCCGCAGGGACACGATGAGCAGGGACGCCATCGAATCCAGGCCAAGCGCGCGCCACGTCAGCGTTCCTGACGCCTCTGGGGCTGGCGGCCGTGGGGCTTCGGGCAGGGCCTCCCGGTGCTCGCGGGTTGACACTGCAACCCTCGCCACACTGTGCATGGGACTCTCCTGCCGAAGGATGGAGTGCTGCCCCGTGACGGGCCCGACATTCCGTGGCGAGCGGCCGAAGGCGGCTCATTGGTGGCGGGAGCGCCAGTAGGGATTGTCGTGAGGGAGGGTTCCGCTGACCCTGCCGTACATGCCGCCGGTCATCAGGAGCAGTCCGACGGCGAAGCTGAACAGCACGTTTTGCATGCGGAAGTTGAGGAGGTTGTAGCGGCTGCCCAGGGTGAACAGGTTGGCGAAGCCTGCGAGGAGGAAGACGATGCCGATCAGCGTGGTCAGGGTGGAGGCTGTGTTGCCTCCGCGGACAGACGCCGCCAGCAGCAGTGCACTCACGGCGATGGAGATGATGCTCAGGGCGCCGTTGGTGCTCAGGCCGAGCGTTGTGTGGCTGCCGGTGTCGAAGAAGCCGATGCGGTGGATGAGCCCGAGAATTCCAAATGCCAGCAGGAACAGGCCCATGAGTCCTGCGGTAATGCGGTAGATCTGACTGAGGCGGTGGTCGACGGGCAGATGCTCGTCGAGCTTCACGTGCCGCAGCCGGCGCGGTCGGGCGTGGGCCGTGGTCATGGAGGTGACCTCCTTGCCCCCCAAGTGGTGATGTGGGTCAGCAGTCCGGAGGCTGCCCTGCGGTGGGTTGGACGTGGGCGGCGCTGACCCACCCGTGATTGTTGTCGTCGAAGTACCACGTCGACGTTCCGCTCACCCAGTCGCCATTGGTCTGGCAGAAGAGCTGGATGTGCGCGCCCGGGGCAAGGACGGAAGTCGCTGGTGCGTGCCGGTAGGGAGCGTCGCGGACATAGGTGTCGGACCACGTGATCACCACTGCTGGCGCCGCGTGAGCGCGTGCATCCCAGTGTGGTGACGAGGTGTGGATCCACGGGCTTGGGTGCCCGTTTGAGGCGTGGGCGCTCCCCCCGGCTGCCGTGGTTCCCGCGAAAGCGAAGGCTCCCGTCATCACGGCGGCACACCACGCGGCACGGGATCGTGTTCTGTTCATGGCCAGATCCCTTCCTTCTCCCGGTGCTATCCGCATACCGGGGCGAGGTTGGCCGGGAGGCGCAGCAGGTTGAGTGAGTGTGTCCTCCCACCAGGAATTCGACGCCGGAGTGGGATACGGATTGGGGCAAAACCAAAAAACATCTCTTTATGCTGGATCTGACCGCTTGTGTGAGTTCTGGATCTTCCGTTGAGGGCGTAGAACGTCTTCGGTCACCGACCGCACCCGCGAGGCTCTGTTGGTCGGCGACGAGCGGCTTTTCAGTCTTCTGCATGTCGTCATGCAAGCTGTCAGAGCGTCTGGAACCGGGCAGCTTGGGGCGGACCGCTCGGCCCGCTCTCCTATGATCGCTGCCCCTTGGGTGATCATCTGGGCAGGCGGTTGCCGCCTGCGCCTCCCGTGTCGTGTGGCGTCGGGGAAATGCGCTCGCTGCCGTATGGGCGTCCGGTTGTCGGTTCATGTCTCCAAGCGGCCCCGCTGGTGCTCCCGCCACCGCGGCAACGTCCTTGCAGGGCCCTGGGGTGCGAGGGGCGGCGTATGCGCATGGCCGGCCCCTCGCACCTGCCGGTTGTCACATCTTCGGCATGAGGACTGTGTCGATGATGTAGACGTTGGCGTTGGCGGTCTTGACGTTGCCGCAGCCGACGTTGGCGGAGTTGTTGACCTTGTAGGACTCACCCGACCCGGCAGTCGTCAGCTTGGACTTCTCCAGCGTCTCGAACGAGCCGTTCTCCAAGTCCTTGGGCGCCAGCTTCTGGCCCACGACGTGGTAGGTGAGGATCTTGGTGAGCGTGGCCTTGTCGCTCAGGACCTTGTCCAGGTCAGCCTTGGGAATCTTGGCGAAGGCGTCGTTGGTGGGCGCGAACACGCTGATGTTCTTGGCGTTGTTCAGCGTGTCGACCAGGCCCGCCTTCTTGACCGCGGTCACGAGGGTGGACAGTTCGGGGTTGTTGGACGCGGCAGTGGCGACCGGGTCCTTGGCCATGCCGTCGAAGCTGCCCTTGCCGTCCTTGGGCACGGAGGCACAGGCCGGGCCGAACGGCTCGTCCATGGTGCCCGTGTCGCCGGCGCTTTCCTTGCCCTTGTCGGTGGCTGTGTCCGAAGCGGCAGACGACTTCGAGTCCGAGGACGCCTTGTCCTTGCCGTCGTCACTGGAGCAGGCGGTCAGGGCCAGCGGCAGGATCGCTGCCGCGGCAAGAACGAGGGCTCCACGGCGTGTACGGCGGGTGATGGCGTTCATTTCTACTCCTTGATTGTTTCTTCGTGCAGTACAGAAAGACGGGGAGGGTGCTGGCCGGGCCGGCGCATGGCCGCGGTCAGCGGCTGGTCAATCCACGGTGACCACCACCGAGTGCCAGCCGCTGGCCCCGTCGGGGATGGTGCGGGTCCGCTCCTGGGTCTGGGTCTGGCCCGTGCGGTCGGTGGCCCGGACCGTGAGGGTGTGGCCGCCGGAGGTGGCTTTCCAGGGGAAGGACCACTGGCGCCAGGTGTCGCGGGTGTCCTCGGCGGCCAGATCTGCCTGGCGCCAGGGGCCGTCGTCGATGCGGATTTCGACCTTGTCGATGCCGCGGTGCTGGGCCCAGGCGACTCCGGCGATCATGACGGTGCCTGCTTTGGGCCGGGCGAAGGGTTTGGGTGTGTCGATGCGGGACTGGGTTTTGATAGGGGCTTTGCGGGCCCAGTCCCGCTTCACCCAGTAGGAGTCGTAGTCGTCGAAGGTGGTGAGTTCGATGTCCTGGATCCACTTGCAGGCGGACACGTAGCCGTAGAGGCCGGGGACCAGCATGCGTACGGGGAAGCCGTGCACGAAGGAGAGGGGCTCGCCGTTCATACCGAGGGCGAGCAGCGCGTCACGGCCGTCCATGACGTCCTCGACGGGGGTGCCGATGGTCATCCCGTCGACGGAGCGGGACACCAGCTGGTCCGCGGGGCCGCCCCGTGAGGGGGGCTTCACGCCGCACTCCGTCAGCAGGTCGGCCAGGCGGACCCCGATCCAGCGGGCGTTGCCGACGTAGGGGCCGCCGACCTCGTTGGACACACAGGTCAGGGTGATGTCGCGCTCGATCAGCTCACGTTGCAGCAGATCGTCGAAGGACACCGTCATCTCGCGGGTGACGCCCTTGCCGTGGATCCGCAGCTTCCATGAGGTCGCGTCGACCTTGGGAACCACCAGCGCGGTGTCGACGCGGTAGAAGTCCTTGTTGGGCGTCACGAACGGGCTGATGTCCTTGATCCGCAGCGCGGCCCCCTTGGGGACGGGCGAGGCGGCCGAGGCCGGGGCGGGCAGCATGACCTGCTTGCGGGAGGCGACGGCATCCTGGCCCTGAGCGCCGTTGAGCGATCGGCCCAGGAGACCGGCCCCGGTAGAGGCGGCCGCCGCAGCCGTTGCGGCGACGATGAACCCCCGCCGGTCCCAGCCCGCTTCCTCGTGGTGAGCGGGCTGCGCGGTCGCAGGAGCCGTCACGCCACCTGCGGTCAACGGCTCTTCGACGTCGGCGGGATCCGGACTCTTGCGCGACCGCAGGTGCCCGACCAGGTAATACAAGAGCCCTGCTCCGACCACGGCACCGGCCACCGACGGCAGCGCGTCCATGGCGCTGGTGGAGTCGGGCCGCCCCGTCGCGGCGAACGCTCCGACCACGCCGAACAGGAGGACTCCGGCCGAGCCGACGCGACGGTATCGGGCCGCCAGCGCTCCCAGGGCGAGCGCGAGAAGGGTGAGGACGGCCAGGATGCCGAGCTGCAGGACGAGTTTGTCGTTCGTTCCGAATTCGCGGATCGCCCAGTCCTTCACCGCGGCCGGCGTGCGGTCGATCGCGGCCCCGCCCACCGCGATCACGGGGCTGGACTCGGGGCGTACCGCGGCAGACACGAGCTCGGCCGTGGCCAGCGCGGAGTAACCCGCCAGCAGACCACTCAAGGCGCCGAGCCCGCCAAGGCGCCACAAGCCTGTGCGATGCCTCGATGTCTTCGCTTCTTTGCTCACACCGGCTATCCGGAGCGGCGGCGGGGTGCGGATTGGTCCCACACTCATTTGAGGGAGAAATTTCTTCTCGACCAATCCAACAGGTCCACCGCTCCGAATCTCCCCTCCGGGCCTCGTGGAGGGCGCTGCGGAAGTGGGCGTCAAGCGGACCAATCCGGTGATCTGGGTCGCTCCGGATTACGTGCAGACAGGGAGGTGATGGCGAGATGACAGACGAAGAGTTCGACGCCCTGATAGCGCAGGTGCGTGGAGAGATCCTTCAGCACCGCTTTGCTCCGCCCCCTCCCCACGAGAAGCAGGACGACGATACGTACGCCGCCCGGGCCCGGCACGAGGAATTCGGAGCCTGCGCTCACTGACCAATGCCCGCCGCACGGCCCATCGTTGGTTCGTGCGGGTGATATGCGGCGTCCAGGCCAATCCGGCCGTCTGACGCCAACGGAGAACCGGTCGAGGGGCGCAACAGCATCTCTCGCGGGCAGGGACCCACCGTCCTTGCCCGCTGGTTCTCCATCCCTGTGAGGTAGTTCCATGTCTCGTCTTCTCAAGAGCGCGTCGCTGCTGGTCGCCGTAGGCGCGGCCATCCTGGGCGGCGCCGGCGCGGCATCCGCGGACAGCGGCGCCGAAGCGATTGCCGCCCACTCACCCGGCCTGCTTTCCGGCAACGTCGTCCAGGTGCCCGTCCACGTGCCCGTCAACGCCTGTGGCAACACGGTCAGCGTGATTGGCCTGCTGAACCCGGCCTTCGGCAATACCTGCGTCAACAGCTCCCACCACGGGAGCGCGTGGAACTAGCCGCCCCTAAGCGCCCTATACCTGCTCTGGGCCAGGACCCCGCATCGTGGCCCAGAGCAGGTCAGCGCCGTCATTTCCGCATTACCAATCCGCCCGGCCGTCGGCAACGAATCACTACCGCCACTCGAAGGCCATGGCGAGTACGTCACTGCTCGGGTCGGCGATGATGACGGCATGAGGAAAGCGGTGTTCATCGGCGGCAAACCGGACGACGAACCGGATCTCGCCGCAGTGATGAAACAGGTCACCGGCGGCGACGAGCAGGCATTCGGAAGACTGTACGAGTTTGTCGCCGGCCCGGTCTTCGGGATCGTGCGGGCCGTGGTGCGTGATGTGGCGCAGTCCGAGGAAGTGACGCAGGAAGTGCTGGTGGAAGTGTGGCGTCACGCCGCCGACTACCGGCCGGAACGGGGATCAGTGATGAACTGGGTGCTCACGCTGGCGCATCGGCGCGCGGTGGACCGCGTCCGCTCGGTCGTGGCCTGCGCCGCACGGGAAGAACGTGCCGCCCTGCGCGACCGGCTACCGGAATTCGACGTGACCGCGGCGGAGGTCGAAGCCCGCCAGGAACGCGAAGACGTGGTGCGCTGCCTGGAGACGCTCACCGACATCCAACGCGAGTCGATCAACCTGGCCTACTACCAGGGCTTGACCTACCGAGAAGTGGCCGAACGTCTGTCCACCTCACTGGGCACGGTCAAGACCCGCATGCGGGACGGACTGATCCGACTCCGGGACTGCCTGGGGGTGGCGACATGACCACGGCCGAACCTCACACCCTGTCCGGAGCATACGCACTCGACGCTCTCGAACCCGACGAGCGCGCGATGTTCGAGGAGCATCTGGCCCTGTGCTCGGACTGCCGCCAGGAGGTGGCGGAATTCGCCGCCACGGCCGGCCGGCTGGCACTCGCCGTCACCCTTGCCCCGTCTGCCGCACTCAAGCGGTCCGTCCTCGGAAAGATCCCCAACGTCCGCCAAGAGCCCCCGCACACCGTGCGTGAGGCGCACGTGCCCATATCGGCCCGAAGCACGTTGTGGCTCCGCCGGTTCATGCTGGCTGCCTGCCTGGCCGCCGCAGCCCTGGGCGGCGTGGCGACCTGGCAGCATCAACAAGCCCAGCAGGCCCGCGAGCAGGCAAGCCGGGCCGAAGCCAATGCGGATCAAGTGGCGGCCGTTCTGGCCGCCGACGACGCGCGAACCCACGCCGAGGCTCTGCCCGACGGAGCCCGCGGCGTCGTCGTGACATCGGCGAGTCAGAACCAAGCGGTCTTCACCGCCTCCGGCCTCGACGCGCTCCCCGAGGGCAAGGTTTACGAGCTCTGGTTCAACGACGACGGCACCATGCGTCCCGCGGGACTCCTCGACCGCGACCAGAGCAACCAGCTCACCCTCATGGAGGGCACCATCGGCCAGGCAACCGGCATGGGCATCACCGTCGAACCCGCGGGAGGCTCCAAGACACCGACCCTCCCGCCCGTCGGCCTGATCGACTTCCCCGCATGACAGCCCGGGCCGTCCCCAGGTTTCGCCGGCACCATGGCGCTGGGCCGGGAGTACGTGCCTGGCATCCATGCGGCGCTCGGTTCCGGTGCGGCGAGGCCCCTCGCCAGTCCAGCGTTCCACGTCTCAGATGATGTTGTCTGTCAGGGACGCTGGCCCAAGGTTGTTTCATTTGAAGTTGCGGCCAGGCATCCGGCCCTCAGCGGCGGTAGTGCGGTGCGTCACTGGCCTGTTGTGCTCGGTGGCTTGCCGGGGCTGGAAGAGGAGCGGAAGCGGTTCAGAGCGGCGGCTCGTTCGGACCCCGCCCTCACCCCCTCAGTGGCCCTGCTCCGCACGCAGGTTGAGGAAACCTCAGTGGGTGTGGGCGTGAGGGAGTGTGCGCAAGAGTTCGGCGCCGATCACGAGCGCGGGACGGTGGTCGAAGCGACACCGATCCCATTTGTGCCCGCGTCGTGCTCGGCTACCTGCGAGCCGGGCGCGAGCTGGATCCGGTCGGGCTCGCGGCTCTCAGGGCCCACTCGGACTCCTTCCGGTGTGCTCAGCTGTGCTCACGAGGGGCAGTACCGCCCGGGGACTCTGCACCCAGGAGCGTGAGCAGCCCGGGGAATCTCTTGTCGATGTCCGCGCGTCGTAGTCGGATGCCCTTGCGGTTGCCGTAGTCGATCTCGTCAATGAGACCTGCCTCGCGCAGGACCCGGAAGTGGTGGGTCTGGGTCTGCTTCGAGATCGGAAGATCGAACGAGTTGCAGCCCCGCTCGCTGTCGCTGCGGTCGGCGGCCAACTGCGTCATCACCGAACGGCGGTGCTCGTCGGCGAGGGCGCGAAACACCGCACCCAGATCGAGCGCATCGGCCTCCGGGCCGACCAGGTTTCTCCCGGCCACGCGGCACCTCCTTCAGGTATGACTTGCATCGTACCTGAAGGGCATGCTTCCCTGAGGTACGAAATTGATCGTACCTTGGTCCGGTTGCACCACCCCGTGCCGCCGCTCCCTCAGGCCCGGCCCGGCACTCGCCGGGGACCTGGTCATCGACACTCCGAGAGGTCATCGCCATGAAGAAGCCCGAGGTGCTGATAGTCGGTGCCGGAATCGCAGGACCCGCACTCGCGTACTGGCTCTCCCGCAATGGCTACCGGCCGACGGTCGTCGAACACGCCCGGCAGCTGCGCTCCGGTGGTAGCGCGATCGTCGTGAAGGGGCCCGCGATCCCGGTCGCCGAGCGCATGGGCGCCCTCCCGCAGCTCCGCGAGCTCGCCACCCGCAATCGGTCGCTGACCCTGCTCGACCCCGGCGGCAGGCGAATCCTGCAGCTCCCGCTCGCCTCGGACAAGGCGCCGACGGTCGAGGTGACCCGAGCCGACCTGTCCGAGGTGCTCCACCGGTCGGCGCAGACCGAGGCCGAGTTCTTGTTCGACGACACGGTCACCGCTCTCGACCAGGATGAAGGCGGGGTGGACGTTACCTTCCGGCGGGCCGCGCCACGGCGCTTCGACTTGGTAGTCGGTGCCGACGGGATGCACTCCACCGTACGGCGCCTGGTATTCGGCCCCGCGCAGCAGTTCGCGAGCGACCTGGGCCTGTACGGCGCGACCGTCCCGCTGGAACCCGACGCCATCGAGGACCCGAGTGAGATGACGATGCTGACCGTGCCGAACCGGATGCTGGTCCTCCACCCCTCGCGGACCACCCCGCTCGCGATCTTCACTTTCCGGGCCGCACAGCCGGCGCCCCACGACCGCAAGAACATCGCCCTTCACAAGCAGACCGTGGCCGACGCCTACGCCGACGTGCGGTGGCGGGCACCGGAACTCGTGGCGGCGTTCCTCGACCACCCAGCTCCGTTCTTCGACCCCCTGACCACCGTCCGGGTGCCCTCGTGGTCCCGCGGACGGGTCGTACTGCTCGGGGACGCGGCGGCGGCGACAGCCCTGCTGGGTGACGGGTCCAGCATGGCGATGGCGGGCGCGTACGCCCTCGCGGAAGAGCTCGCCGCCCATCCCGATGATCACGCCCGCGCCTTCGCCGCCTACGAGTCGCGGCTCCGCCGCGAGGTAGACCCGCGACAGCGACGCGTCGGTCTGCTCTCCAGGCTCATGGTGCCCCGCACCCGGCCGGGCCTCGCGGTGCGCAACGCGGTGGGCCGCGCGGTCGGTCGCACGAACCGGATCGCCTCTCGCGAAGCCGCGAACCGGTAGACCGAGCCCGCACCGACCGGTCACCGGCCGGTGCGCAGCTCCCCTGTAGCTCCCAACCGGGTCGGCACCGCCAGGTCCGACGAGCCCGGCGTGGCAGGCCGTCGCCGATGCGGCAGATCGACTGCTGTCGGCCTCACCCACCGTTCCCGGCGCTCGCCACGACACCGGTGCTGTGGGGGACTACACCCCCCGCGACGCGGAGGTGAAGTGCTGGACGGACAAGGCCTATCAAGGCGCCGGCGGCACCACCCGGGCGCACGTCCGCGGCCTGCCTATCAAGCTGCGGCAACGTCGGCACAACAGCACCCACGCCCGGATCCGTTGCCTCGGCGAGCAAGCCATGGCCGCCCTGAAGGGCTGGCGCCTCCCGCGGAAACTCCGCTCACGCACACGAGCGATCTTCTTGTCACGGCACAGCACTGTCGGCCACACGAGCCACCGGCCGGGCGATTTTCGGGCTATCTCAGACACCGTCACCAGAAGATCGACAGTCACGCTGCGTACGCGACCACACCAAGTGGACCAGAGCCTCTGAACGGGAGTCGTTTCGCCAGTCGGAGGCCGGTGTCCTTGCCCTGCTGCATGACCATGGCTTCCTCGCTTCAGCCTGCGGGTTCGGCGGCGGCCGCTTTACGGTCGTCGAAAAGCTCCACCAGGGCACGCACCGAAATCCCGGCCTCTGCGGGGTGGCGGAACGTGCCGTCCAGGCACAGCGTGTACTGATTGCACCGCCCCACCCGTCGACGGTGCAGATAGCCCGCCTGTTCCAGATCGGCCACGACCGCCTGAGCGGTGCGCTCGGAGATCCGGCAGGCAGCTGCCACCTGTCGCAGCGGCACGGCCGGTTCGCGTGCGATGGCCAGCAGCACTCGCGCATGGTTCGTTAGGAACGTCCACCCTCCAGCCTCGCTGGCCATGGCCCTTCTGCCTTTCCTTGCCGACCTGCCCCGTGATTGCGCAGACACCAGCACGGCGATGCCGGAACTTCCTCTCGTATATTGTCGCGCGTATTGCAGGCGAAAGTAGCCTCCTGTGCCGCGTGGGGGGTCGGCGGGTAAAGACCAGGGGCTCACGGACATGCCGTGCCCGTGATGGGGGAGCCGGAAGACGTAGGGTCCGGCCGCCGCGCGCTGTGCGGCGGCGGCGGCCGGAGGGCGCGAGGATCAAGGCTCCCCCTCGATCCTCGCGCGAGGGATGCCCCCGCCGGCGCTGCGAGGCTGCGGGCGTCGCCTCGCTGGTGCCTTAAAGGGCAGCGGCTGGAGCCGCGTGTCGGTGGTGCGGCTCCAGCCGGCCTCGGCAGTCGGTCACGGCTCCGGGTCAGGGAGCCGGCGGTGCGGGCCAGAGCCCAACGTCACCTGATCTGAGAGTAGAAGGAAGCCGGAATGATCGGAAGCGGACATGGCTCCGCTGGTCAGCTAGCCGCAAGCCGCCGACTGACTTCAGAACCGCCCGGGGGGACTTGTGTGAGGGCCGATCGGGGGGCTCGGTCCCTCGCGCCCCGGCCGTCGCCGAACCCGAACGCGGTGGCGGCTGGCCGCCCCCAGTTCCACCGCAGCCCCCCAGTACGCCGCTGACCGGGCCGCGGGCACGTCAGATCCCCTTGCGAACGGGCCCGGGGCCCGACGGTGATCATAAGCCGTCCCGGAGGGCGAGAACTGCTCATGCGACTACCCGCGGACCGCGCTCAGCGGATAGCGGACCGCGCTCAGCGGATATGTAATGCGCCGAAGAACACCGTTCCAGTCCCGCCTAGTTCGGGCATCAGGATGTCGTTCAGCGCACGCGCCCGAGGTGGATGACGCAGATGCGGCTCTAGCGAGTAGCGGGCCATTTGCCTGCGGATTTTCGTCCGGTCGTTGATCGGGTCGGTGCGTGGTTTCGCGCCAGCGGGCAGCAGGTTCTCTCAAGAACGGCTGCGTGACGTCGGGATGGGCAAGTCGGTCCGCTCCCCTGTTCCGCGGTCCTCGGGGTCGGCCTGGCCGCCCTACAACCGACGGCTTTCCACCGGCTGGCAAGCCAGCATCCTCGGCCCAGGGGTGCTGGGGAGCCGGTCGCTTCCTGCAGGGAAACGTGTGCTGCACCGACATCGCGTGGCGAGCGAGCTGCGATGGGGCGCGGCGCGCCTGGGCAACTCGCCTGCAGTCCGCGCTTCGGTTCCCCTAGTCTGCGCAGGGCTCGGCTTCAGCACGATGGGCGGCCAGCGCTGCACCGGCCGTGTCATACACCGGCAGGACGCAATCGAGACCCAAGCGGCTCAGGATGCGCTGCACCGAGAGTGGAACAGCGGTCAGGGACAGCGAACCGTCGAGGTTCTGCACCCGGTGCCACAGCCCGAGCAGCAGCCGGATGCCTGAGGAATCGAAGAAGACCACGTCGGCCATGTCCAGGACCACGGTCCGGGCTCCCTGGGCAACCAGATCGCTCAAGTCAGCTCGTAGCGCCTCTTCGGTCGCATAGTCCAGGGCGCCGGACAGGCCGGCAACCACCAGGGCACCACGCCGGTCCTGCACGCACACCGCGGCTCCCAGTGTCATGGCAAAAAGTCTAGCTCGCCCCTGCGCCAGACCTTTTTGCGCAGGTCATCGGGTTCTGTACAGCTGCACAAGGCCGTACGGCCGTCAGGCTGGGCAGGCCGGACCGCGTGCGGGCTAGGCCGGGGCACGCAGAACCAGGCCGGCATAGATTCCGGCGGCATCGGCCAGGGCGGGGCGGTTGGCGCGCAGCAGCGGCTGGACGTCCGCGTCGCCGTAGGTGCGCAGCGCGACGTCGCCGAGGCTCTCGCCGTCCCGGACGGTGACGAAGCGCGGGACCTGGCCTTCCTGCCCGGCGGCGACCTGGTCCTCCACCTCCGTGACGCCCGCGACGTTGCCCAGCGCGAGCAGGATGTGCTCCTTCTGCTCCTGCATCGCGGAATCCCCGGCCACGATGACACAGGACCCCTCCACCCTGATTCGGAAGTGATCGTGGGTCAGTTCCATCTGCTCGAGGCGTTCCTTGAGCTGAGCTGCGGCCCTGTCCGGCTCGCCCGACAAGGCCGCCTTGAGCTGGTGGCCCGCTTCCCGCGGGAACGTGTACCGCATCATGCGCCCAGCTTAGGCGGCCAGCGGCACCCGGTCGGGATCTGCCCCGTCAAAGACAAGGCCCGATGGCCGGCTGGGTCGGTCCTGTCGAGATCACGTGCTTGCATCCTCCGGGCTGGGAGGCAGCGGCGGCCGAGCGGTGTGGTCGGGGTGCCCCCGGGTGCGGCGGGACTCTTTCATCTCCGCCTCGTACAGGTGGGGCCGGCCATCGGCGAGTTCCTGGCGCACTCGCTCTTCCACGTCGGTGAACGGCTGGTAGTAGGTGGCGTTGTACGCCTCGACGATCTGGAACGTCCAGTGGCCGGGGATGACGTTGCGCCCCACGATCTCGCGCGCCACCAGCTCCGCCTGCGTGGCGTGGCCCGCGGCCCGCAGTTGCTCGACAGCCTCCCCCAGCTTCAGGTCGGCCCCTCCGGTGAGCTGGTGAAAGGCGAACAGATGCCCCCGAGCCCGCTCTACCGTTTCCAACGCCTCCGACAGCGTCCCCAGGGCTTTCACCGTGGCGTCGCTGACACCCTCGGGCCGCTCGTGCGCGGCATCGGGCCTGTTCTCATCGCTCATGGATTCGCTCACAACGATCACCCTGCCCGGCGGCCCGCTCCTGCGGCGGTCGGCGCGGCCGGTGGGAGCCAGCCGATCAGCCCCTTCGGCTCGCGGAACACTTCTGCTCCGCCGGGACGACACCGACCAGACCGTACCCGAACGTTCGCAGTCGCCCCAGGGACCTCAGAACGGTACAGAAATGAACAGCCATAGGGCAGCGGGGACTAGTGCTGGATTCCTCTTTCGCTAGGTATATGTCCTGGTGGCGGGGTAGTTGATGGTGCTCAGGGGCGGGTGCTGGACGATGGTTTTACGGGCACGGCCAGGGCGTGACGAGGACGAGCGGACGGTCGTTCGCCGCTTGTCGCGGGCATGGAAGGCGCCGCGCGATGCAGTGATGCGGGCCCGGATGATCGAGCTGAGTTGGTCGGGGCTACGGGCGCCGGCGATCGCCCTCTACGGCGGCCTGCGACCAGCCGACGGCCAGGCAGTCACGATGACCGCGTCCTCCCGCAACAGCGAGTACTACCAGCAGTTCCTGCAACTGATCGAGGACGCCAACCCGGAGGGAGAGATATGCATCGTTACTGACAACCTGTCCAGTCACAACAGCGTGTCCACCCGGACCTGGCTCGAGGACCATCCCCGCATCCACCATGCCTTCATCCCAGTGGGCGCCTGCTGGCTCAACCTGCAGGAAGGCTGGTGGCGCATCTTCCGCAAGGCCGCCCTCGCCGGCCGGTCAATCGCCAACCGCGACGACATCGCATACGCCACCACCCTGGCGACCGACCAGCTCAACGCCCACGCCAACCCCTGGATCTGGGGCAGGCCGACACCACCAACTCGCCTACTGCGGCGCCGATATGCGTACACCATTTGAGGAATCCAGCACTAGCCGACCGCTGCGCAAGGCAGCAGGCCAGCAGAATGGTTGTTGATCCAGGCCAGTCCTCCGATGTCGAGTCGGGTACGCGTGCGGGTGACGGCGACATAGGCGAGGCGTGCTTCGGCGTCGTCGACCGGACCGGGCACAGGGTTACCCGTCGCATCGCGCTCGTCGCTGTCCTTGGGCGGCGTAAAGTCCTCAGCGATTTTCACGCGTGCCCATTCGCGTCCTTTGGCTTTGTGTGCGGTGGAGACGGTTACCTCGGCGGCCTGTTCGGGAGCGAGTTGGGCGACGGCGGCGAGGATGGTGTCGGTACCGTGGGTGTCGACCAGGTCGACCAGGGGCTGCAGGTCGCGTCCTGCGGGGTCGTGGGCGGCGTAGTCCTGCAAGTCTCCCCAGGTGGGGAAGAGGACGAGTTCGGGGTGGTGGGTGCGGCGGCCTTCCTTGAGGTCGCCGGCGGCCTGGGCCAGGGCGCGCAGGCTGGCTCCGCCCCCGGCCAGAGCGACTTCGAGTCCGGCAGCCAGGAGGTGCATGACCTGGGTCATGGCGCCGACGTTGGTGCGGCACAGGACTGCGTCGGGCCGTTCCACGGGGCCGAGTTCGGTGGGTACCTGCGGGGTGCCGCTCAGGCGGAGGGGGGCGTCGGCCAGGACCAGCCATCGGTTGGCCTCTGCGGCGAGGTGAGGTCCGAAGCGGAAGGACTGGGACAGGGCCAGTTGCGTGCCGTCGAAGGTGGCCATGACGTCCTTGGCACCGCGCCATTGGTAGATGGCCTGGGCGGAGTCGCCGACCATGACCAGCTGGGCGTGGTCGCGCTGGCTGTTGAAGATGTGCTCGACGACGGGGTTGGTGTCCTGGGCCTCGTCCAGGAGCAGGAAGTCGGCGTGGATCTTCGGGGAGGTCAGGGACCAGAGTTTGAGGTAGTGGTCGTGGTCGAAGCGGACGGCGCCGTCGTCGGGATGCTGTAGGTCGGCCCAGGCTCTTTGGGCGAACGGGAGGATGTGGGCGGCGAGTTCGCGGTGGTAGCCGGGGTCTTCCAGGCCGCGCAGGCGGGGGACGTGGTGGCGCGTGAGGGTGGGGTCGGCGGAGTGGCAGAAGTGGGTGACGGTGCGCAGGGTGGCGTAGGAGAGGGCGGTGGGGGTCAGGTCGCGTTCGCCGAGGCGGATGGTTTTGGTGATGCCCAGGGCCTGGCCGGTCTGCCAGCCGGGGCGTCGGGGAGCGTTCAGGCGGCGGTGATAGCGGTGGCCGATGGCGGCGTAGGCCATCGAGTGGGCGGTCTTGCAGGTGACCGTGGACGGGAAACGCGTGGCGGCGTCCTGGGCGATGGCCCGGTTGTAGGCGAGGTAGCGGCCACGGCGTGGGGTGGATTTGGCGAGCAGGGCCAGGGTGGTGGTTTTGCCGGTGCCGGCGCCGGCCTGGAGGACCAGGTGGTTGCCAGCGCGGAAGACGTCGGCGGCTGCGGTCTGTTCGTCGGTGGGGTTCAGCACGGGGGTGCTCCGGTGGTGAGGGCGCGTCCGAGGGCTGCCAGGAGTTGTGGCGTGGATGTGCGGGCGAGCAGGGCGTGCAGGGTGAGGTCGAGGTAGTCGGCTTCTTGCCGGGCCTGTCGGGCCGTGGCCTGGCCTAGCGTCTGCTCGACGAAGGTGTGCGGGGCTTGGCCGTGCGCCCTGGCCGCCCGGCGGATGCTGTCGTGTACGGCGGGCGGGAAGACGATGTTGAGCAGGGTGTGGTTCTGGGCGTCGGGGTAGTGGGTGCTGATCACGTCGACGGGCAGCAGGGAGTCGAGTCGGCTGCGCAGGCGGTGCAGCGCCCGCTGGGGGGTCTTGGCGTGGACGAGGGCCATGAGTCGGGTGGCGTCGTGGTTGGTGGCCAGCGGCATCGTGCGTGCGGCCTGGTGGAGCTCAGCCTCAGTGAGTACTCGGGTCAGGGTGATCTCCAGGGCGTGGTGCGTCACGGCCTGGCCCCGCGGCGGCTGTTGGGGGCGGTTTTGGGCAGGTGGGGACTGATGTGGGGGTGGTGGATCAGGGGGTCGAAGGCCTGCCATTGGGTCAGGGCGAGGTCGGCGGCGCCGGGTGCGCCGGCGTGGGTGGTGCAGCGTTGGGCGCGCCAGCGCAGCTGCTCGGTGTAGGGCAGGTGGGTGAGGTCGTAGACGGCCATGAGCCCGCCGGGCAGGGCAAGTTGTCCTTGCCCGGGGTTGGCGGGCAGGAGGGTCCAGGTGCCGGAGGGGGCGGTGGCGTCGAGGACGGGGTGGGGGCAGCGGTGGCGGGTGCGGGTCTGGGCCACGCACTGGATGGACTCGAGAGGGTGTGCGGCGAGGTAGCGGGTGTAGAGGAACTGGACGACGGGCCGGGTGGCGGAACAGGCCGCGAAGGCTTTCGGTGGTGTAGGTGGGGGCGTCGGTGGTGGGGTGAACCGGCCGGTGTCGATCAGGGTGCGGGTGTGCACGGCGAGTTGTCGGCGAGCCTCGGCAATCCGGGGCGTGAGGCGGGAGGTGGGGGTGCGGCGGGGGCACAGGACGGCGTGCGGGAGGCGGCACCATGCGCTGCCGTCGGCGTGGCGGTGGGCGATGCCGCAGCTCAGGTGCCAGCGGCAGGAGGCGGGCACCGTGGCGGCGGGGAATTCGGCTGGGTGCAGGCTGATGGGACGGTGGTTGTCGCGCTGGTACCACTCGATGCGGTTGCCGCACGCGCGGCAGCGGCTGGTCTGTCCGGTGCGCAGCAGGCGGCTGGGACTGGTTGTGGATACGCGCAGCGAGCGGTGGCGGCGGGGGCCGAGTGGGCTGCCGTCCCAGCGTCGGGCCGTGGGTGGGGGGTGGGGGCACATGAAGGCAACGTGTCAGGCGGCGCGCCGCGGACGCGGGGCTCGCGGGAGGTCTGTCCCGCGAATGGCTCAGCTGATGCCAGCACCTGTGCGAGGCGGCGAGTGTTCGTTCTATTGCGGTGACCCGTTCAGGTGGCGTGCTCGCGCCGTCAGCGGGTGGCCGCAGCGGGCCCGCAGCCTCAGGCCTCAGGCGGGTTGTGGTCTTGACAAAGGGTGCCCAGCAGCTGATCGACGGGGACAGCGAAGGCGTGGGCGAGAGCGTGCCAGGTCTTCAGGCTGCCGATGGTGCGCCCTTGTTCGACCTCGATGAGGGTGCGCCGGGCCAGGCCGCTGCGGTCCGCCAGTTCGTCATACGACCATCCCCGCTCGGCCCTCAGGCGTGCCAGCTCCAGGCGCAGCGCGGTGAGGTTCGGGTCGGGCGGGAAGATCGTCACCCCACCATCCGAAGGTGCAGCACCCCGCCCTGTCAGTGCAGACCTCTGCCCTATTTCGGCAGGTCGTCGACTCCGCGACAGGGCAGGGGTCTGCACTAGCGTGTGCGGTCGTCATCCGACGTCGGCACGGATAAGGCGGGAGGAGCGCACCCGATGAGGCTCTGCACAACGCACGTGGGGGTGCGGCGGATGTGGACGGTGGAGCTACGGCCCGAAGCGGGCGGCCCGGTACTGGTGTGCCCGCACTGCCTCCGTGGCCCGCGTCCCGTTGCGGCGGGCTCGGCGCGATCAGCGGCGCTGGCTCATCTTGCGCAGCATGCCCGCCGCGACGTACTGGCGCCGCATCTGCGGACCTGTCAGTGCCACGAGCGGGGCTGCCGGTGGCATCCACGCCACCGCGGCTGCGCCGGCACAGTGCTGTTGGTCCTCACGCGCACTCACGGTGGCCGTCTGTGGCGTCTGGCCGATGCCTGCGCGGCCTGCGCGGGGGCGACCCCACAGGCCGCCGTAGTGCCCGACGCCCTGCTTCCCGCCTCCGGCCGAACTCACAAGACCTCGCGCCGGCCGCGCCGCCTCGTCTCCCGGCCATCCGGGGCGGATGAGCGCATGCGGGTCAAGGAGATGCTCACCTACCTGGCCGCGGCACTGCCCCGCTTCTCCTCTCCCACCGCCCGCCTTCTCGCCCTGCAGTGTGCACTGCGCGCCGACAGTCACGGGCACGTCGGCCTGCCGGAGGGTTTCTTGCGCGGCATGCGCCTGGCCTCTAACGCAGCCCCCTGGCACGAGCTCGAACACGCCGGCTGGCTGCGCTGCGCCGATCGCCAGTTTGGACGCAGGCAGGCACAGCTTCTGGACGCCGCCGTCCTCGCCCAAGCACCAGGACGGGAAGAACGGGCACGCGCCGCCCACTGGGCACTGCACCCCGTCCCGCTGACCACCCGAAACAGAACCCCGCCTTCCGTGCAGTTGGCGGCCCTGGCCGTTTCTGTTCACACCCAGACCGGCAGCGGCAGCGCCGACATCGACGACCTCGCCCGGTTGTGCACAGCCGATACTGACTCACTCAAAGATCTCCTCGACCAACTCACCAGCACCGGTGGACTCATGGCCTGGCAGCTGGACCTTGAGACAAATGAAGTCAGCTGGACACTCCCCTGCAGCCCCGCCTGAGCACGGTTCACCCATGGCTCCGCCTCCGACAGGCCAAGTTGGCGAGAGAAAGGATCACGTGGCATATACGAGTAGTGGCTCTGGCTCAACAGCGGAGGACAGTTTGCAGGCTCAACGCCGGGTACGGACGGCGCACTGAGCCGGTTTTGTGGAGCAGGTCATTGCTCGCCTCCTGGCCCCACAGCCGGCCCTTGCTGCTGTCTGATTTGGCCCCGCAGCTCGTGACTCAAAACGTCATCCAGGGCCCCTGTGCGCCCCCAGGTGACGATTTGCTGCGCAACCTCCCGCAGTTTCGTGTTCGTACGCATCGACACCTGGCGGATGACGTTCCAGGCTTCATCGGGGCTCAGTTGGCCGAGTACGACAACAACGCCGATCGCCTGATCAACCGTTGCATGCGCCCACACCGCCTGCTTCAGCTGCTCGACCTCGTCTTGCAACTCCACCACGGTCTCGGCCTCCCGGCCGGACGGAGCGTTGCTCGCGGCGCTGCTATCGGCGTCGGTCGACACGCGAGCCCTCCAGGGTCTGGGGACGGTTTTCGTTCCAGAATCCCGGACGATCTTGATGGAGGCAACCTCCCCAGCCGACCCCACCCTCAAGCTCGCCGCCACAGCGGCGGGCAGAGGCCTCAGGCGACGGGCCGCGCTCTGGAGTCAAGCGCGGTGCCTTGCGGAAGGCACCGGGAGGAAGCGTCCCGCAAGGCGTTCGCGTCCCGCGTCCGGGGGCGGATGGGAGTTCAGCCACCGGTCACGGTCATCGCCCGCACCGCAGCGACGACAGGTCCGCGGCGAAGACCAGTATCGCGGCCCACACCCCCGTCACCCCGGCACGACACAGCCGCCCGACGTCGGGCCCGTCTCGCGGTAGGTGTGGGCTGCTGCGTCAAGGTTGTCCAGCTGCTCCAGGAGGTGGGCCCGGACCGCGAGCAGGCGAGCGACAAATACCGGCCCGAACGCGAGGCTTCCGGAGGGTAGTCGCGTTGCAGGCCACCATTCTCCGCCCGCCGCCGGTAACCCGCCTTGCGCCCGATCCCCAGTTACCTGCACGCCTCGACGCTGCCCACCCCAGCCGCCAAAAGGCGTCAGAACTCGGCCTCGAGCTCCAGTCTGCGCTTGCGTCCCCGCCTCGCCATCAACACTCCACAATGATCATGGAATGTTGCGACACGCGTTAGTAGCAAAGCGTCCGATACCGCTCCACTTTTCAGCGCGCCTACAGCGGTCTTCCCTCGACCAGCTTCGGAGCAGGACCGGGCAGTAACGGCTCGCTGCGTGGCCACAGTTCGTCCGAGGCGATCCACGGCCGCGACTGACGATTTCCCATAACGAGATCAACCAGACAACAAGACACCGGTTACATGACCAAGCGCTTTGGTCAGAGCCAGTTAAGCCCGCAGCGGCAGCCGGTATTGCAGGCCTGCCTGTTCAATGGCGGCGTCGGTGATGGGTCCGGTCCAGGGGATGGCGACCGCAATGCCGACCTCGCCCAGGGCTTGGCAGATGCCCAGCAGGGCGAACAGTCCCCCGTCGTCGCAGTAGGTGAGGGCGGACAGGTCCAGCAGCAGCCGGCGGTGATCGTCGCGACGGCGTGATGCCAGATGCTCGGCCATCTCGCGCAGCAGGACGATGGTTCCGGGATCCAGCTCGCCGGACAGGCATAGCAGCATCACGGACGGGCCCGTATGCACGGGACGGAGCACCAGCCGGGGGTCGGTGTCCTTGTCCTTGTCCTTGTCCTTGTCCTTGTCCTTGTCCTTGTCCTTGTCCTTGTCCTTGTCCTCCTGAATGAGCATGGCTTCCCCCATCAGCCCGCAGGCGGGGCAGTGCCCGCTTTTCGGTCGTCGAAGAGCTCCACCAGGGCACGCACCGAGATCCCGGCCTCAGCGGGATGCCGGAACATTTGATCCAAGCGCAGCGAGTACTGATTGCACCGCCCCACCCGCCGCCGGTGCAGATAACCCGCCTGTTCCAGATCGGCCACGACCGCCTGAGCGGTGCGCTCGGAGATCCGACAGACAGCTGCCACTTGCCGCAGCGGCACCGCAGGGCCCCGCGCGATGGCCAACAGCACCCGCGCATGGTTGGTCAAGAACGTCCACTCTCCGGCTTCGCTGACCATGGTCCTCAGCGCCCCTCCCCGCCTGCCGACGCCAATCGCGCGGACACCAGTCCGGCGATGCCGGAACTCTCTCTCGCATATCTTCGCGTATCACGCAGGCGGAAGTCGTCGCTTTTGCCGTGCCGCAGGACGCGGCGGGAGAATGCGCCGGTTTTGCGAACATGCCGCCCCCTTGCCGGGGAAGCCGAGAAGGGTCCGGCCGCCGCACCTATGCGGCGACCGGGGCTCGGGGACCGAGGCTCCCCCTCGGTCCCCGCGCGAAGGTGCTACCTCTCCGCGCAGGTGCAAAGCAGAGTGCTGGCCGTCGGAGCCGTTCAGGAGTTCCAGCACAGTCACTGTCATCCCAGCAGCCTCCCCTCCGTGCCGATAGGCGTCAAACCTCCGGCACCCCGGCCGTTGTTGACCCGCTGGTACCGCGGGGATCTTGGATGCCGCGTACCGGTGCGATCGACGCCAGCGGGTTGTGATGCCTGGGCGACGCGGTCAGCGGCCCCGGCGCTGCGGGAGGCTGAGGGGCCCGCAGGCGCGGCTACTTGTGCCTCCTGCGGAGAACGCCGGGTGTGCCACGACGTATGGGGGGCATCCGGGCGCTGTAAACCGGGTAACTCAGGACGAGGGTGGCGGTGTGGGCCCTGTGGTGCACGAAAACGAGAACCAGTCGCAACCAGCCGGTCGCCCGATAATGTCGGCCCGCGCTTTTGAGGGCAGCGAACCGGTCGCCGAGGCCCGCCACACGGCCCGCCATTTCATGACCCAGGTGCAGGCCGCACACGGCCTGCCCGTGTCCGAGCGCACGATGGGCACGGTGCCGCTCGTGGTCAGCGAGCTGGTCACCAACGCGTACAAGTACGCGCCCGGCCCGTGCCTGCTCGACCTGGAGGTCACCGGCGGCGCCGTGCAGATCAGCGTGTGGGACAGCGACCCGTCGCTGCCGGCAGCCCGCGCCGCCAACCCGCGCCGGAGCGGGCAGCACGGGCTGGAGATCGTCAACGCGCTGTGCCGCAGCTTCGAGATCCGCGGCGAACCGGTGGGCAAGCGCGTCAAGGCCGGCATCATGCTGGCCGACGACCCCGGCGAAAACCCGGCCGACCACCTGCTGTGAACATCCGGCGGACCCGTGCACCCCGGCCGGTAGCGGAACACGCCTCACAGCTTCGAAGCCTGACCTCTCCACAGCGATCAGGGCCTTCGTATGCGTGGGCAAGCTGACGCGGCCCCGGGGCCGGGCAGGAATCGGGACCGCGGACGGCACCGGCCCGCCATGGGGAGCCAAACCAGCGCACGCGTCACCACCACCAACGCAAGCGGCTGCCGGAAGGACACGGGCTGCGCACTGCGTAGGACGCCAGCCGCCACGGCAGCCCGGATGCGGCTAGCGCACGTGGCAAACCGGACTACCCCCTGCACGCCAACGCAGAGCTTCACGCAGGTGGTGGCGATCCGGACTCACGTTCATCGTCAGGCGATGGCCGGCCTTCGGCCTGCTGCATGATTCGCTGGCCCTCCGATCGCAGAACTGCCAGCCTCTGCCACGTCCAGTCCAGGACCCGCTCCCGTGTGAGGTCCTGGAGGACCAGGTCCTGGCCGTCATCGGCGAGGGCGCCCTCCGGCTCCACCACCGGGGCCGGGGCGGCGTCCGGGCGCGGCGAGGGATGGCCGCATGCGCAGCATGCCCCCCCCGCCCCACCACTGCAAGATGTGGAGGCATAGGTGAAGCGGCGCCTGCCGGCCACCGCAGATGCCGCTGATGTCGTCGCCCGAGTCTTCCGTTGGCTCTGCCGGTACGCGTGATCTCCTCTTCGCGGCGCAGTCAACGAGATTGGAAAAGCATGTGGTCAGGAGATGCTCCGGCTTCTGCGTGACCGGGGGCAATGCTGGCAGACCATGCCCTTGCTCCGGTTGTTCACAGAGTCTTCGGCAGCATGTCCCTGCGCGCACAGCCACCACACCACGCGCCGGGTATGCGGCGTAACGTGCGTTGGCAGAAGGTCCCCGTTGAGCGTCGGATGCCACTGTGCGGCCAGGTCCGGTCTCCGTGCTGCGAGGGAGGTGGCCTCGGTGACGTAGCGGCCGGAGCAGAAGCCGCATCCGGTTCCCTTCCCGACACGCTGGTCAATCTTGGCGCGGAATGCGTGTCCGACGCCGCACAGCCACCACACTTCTTTGCCGGAGTTCGCCGTGACCTGCGTGGGGGTGAGGTCACCGTTTCGGTGCGGGTGCCACTGTCCGGCGATGAGGGGGACTTGCGCAGCGAGGGATCTTTCCCCGCGGTCCCGAGCACGCAGTGCGTTGACGGCGCGGTCTGCTTCGTCCTGGGCGACGAGTTGGGACCCGGTGATGTACGTCGCGGCCGCTACCCTGGCCGCGGCCTCTGGGAGGAAGCCTTCGTCGATCATCTTCTGCAGCACCGCCGCTGCTACGTCGAAGGGCTTGGCGGCTCTTGGCGCCGTGGTGTCGCTGGTGCCGGTCAGGGGCAACGGGTGCTCACGAACTCTGATCACTTGGTAGCCGGCGCGTTGCAGCAGCCGCGTCTTCTCTCGGTCGCGGGTTTCCATGTCCTTGTGCCAGTAGGAGCCGTCGAACTCCACTGCAATGTCGCCGAGGATCATGTCCACCCGTAGACGCTGCCTGTTGGGCGTTTCCAGACGCACATCACACCTGATCGGCTCTAGGTGGCCGTCGAGCACGTGGTGGAGTTCGGTGAAAGCTCGCAACTCGACTTCAGACACGCCGGTGAGCTTGCACCGGTCGCACGAGCTTCCTGCGGATCGCTTGAAGACCATGGCTCGCCATTCATGGCCGTCGGCACAGCGCCACCAGACATTGCGCCGCGCCCCGTATGGGATCGTGCCCGGTGTCAGGCCGCTGTTGCGGGTGGGGTGCCACTGTGCCGCGAGTTCGGGGTACCGGGTGGCGAGGTCGTTGCCGTACCCGACCTTCTGATTGGCGCAATAGGGGCATCCCGAGTGCCTTGCCGTGCGGTTCGCCACCACGGCCTGCCACTCGTGGCCGCACGAACCCAGCCACCAGGCTTTCCGGTTTGACCTGGGGGCGATCCCATCAGGTCGCACGTCGCCGTTGCGGGTGGGATGCCATTCGCCAGCCACCTTGGGAAACCGCGCTGACAGGTCGTTGCCGTATCCGACTTTCCGGCTCCCGCAGTAGGGGCATCCGCATCCACTGCTCCTGCTGTAGATCGTCGCCTGCCACTCGTGGCCGCACGAGCCGAGCCACCATGCCTTGCGGCTCGTCCCTGAGGTGACCAAGTCCGGTGTGAGGTTGCCGTTGCGGGTGGGATGCCACTCTTCGGCCACGTGCGGTGCGGCCAGCCTGAGGCTAGTGCCTCTGGGCGCTTTTGCCTTGTGGGGTCCTGCGGGGCGCGGCGGGGATGTCATGGATGTGACGTTAAGCCCCGCCACCGACAGTGGCGTTGGCTGTCCGCAGTTGGGCCGCTGCAGCGCGCTAGGAGCGCCGTCAGTCCTCCAGCGGGGGCAACCGGGTGGTCGGCCCGGCAAGGTCTTGGTGCGTGCAGGCCGGACAGTGGTGTTCCAGCAACCAGTGAGGGGTTCATGCGTCGTACGGCTGCCGTCGGGCCGTCACCAGTTCGACCAACCTTGCATTTGCTGAGCTACGCACCTCACATGCTGTGCAAGCCCTGCGGTGAAGGAGGTGAAGTCTTCTCCGAAGTAGGCGCCGACCAGGCCAAAGAGCGGGGCGTCAAGGGACAGCTGGTCCCGCACGCGGCCGTCAGGCCGGTAATGGACGAGCGTGTTACGGAATTGCGGGTTCGCCTGGATGACTTTCAGGCTCATCGGCGCGGTGAGGATGGCTTCCAATGTCTGGCGTGTGGAGGGCCGAAGCTGCGAACCGTAGGTGCTGGCGAGTTTAGTCAGACTCGAGAGGGTGTGATGCAGTGTGACGTAGCGCAGCTTCACGACGGTGGCGTCGGACTGCCCGTTGGTCTCGTCCGCGAGGAGCACGTCGGCCACGTTGAGCGCGCATGTGAATGCTGTCAGAGCAGCTTTGATCTCTTCGGGGAAGGCGGGGTCAAAGGACTTCTGATAGGTCTTCTTTGCGCGCACGTCCTGGGCCGTCGGGCCATTCTTCGATATCACTTCCATGAAGGACGTGCCTGTCCAGTCCAGTTCGCCCGTGGCTGCTGCCGTGTATCTCGCTATTTCGGATGCGACGGTGCGGAGTTCGCGGCCAAGGCTGGGAGGGTCGTGGATTTGGCTGGGCGAGAAGGACATGAAGAAGTTCATGACGTGCGAGGTCGAGATGACTCTGCCCTGGTAGCGCCACAGGGCGAGGTCCGTTTTTAGCGGACGCGTCAGAGGCAGCCAGGTGTTGCCCAGGAACTCTGCGCGATGGGCCCCGATGATACGTCCGAAGTCCGCACCGATGGCGGGCAGTTTCTTCTGCGTGTCGTCGAAGAGCTTCACCGAGTGACGCGCGCGCTCGATGACATCGGCGCAGTCGTACACGAGGGTCTGGGCGAGGTCTGGCTCGATCGCCCGCAACGCCCGATGGGACTCGTGGACCATGAGGCAGCTGTAGTTGTACATGCACATCAGGGGAACGATGGCCCGATCACCGGCCTCGACGGCGCCTTGCATGGCGCGTCGCAGGAACATCAGGTCCTGCGCGATGAGGCCAAGAGCGATGTCATTGCCCGGCGAGGTACTTGTCGTCATGGCCTGCGTTTCCCTTAAATCAAAGTGAGCAACCCCCAGCTCACGCTCCATCAGGCAGCGTTCGGCGCTCATCCAGATAGCCCCGTGACAGCCGGACCGTATCGGCGATCAGGCGCTCTGGTCGAGCTAGTGTCGCGTACGGCCGGACGGAGCGCGGCGAGGCCCCACGCCCTTGCCCTGCTTCCGGCGGCCTGCCCATCTCTTGCATCTTGTTGGCCCGGCACGCCGGCGACGTTGTGGGCAACGGCCCCCGTTCTGACGAGATCAGTCGCAGCCTCCAGGGTGGGCGGCGAGCTGGTGCAGGCGCGTCTCCAGGTCGAGCAGGCTGGAGCCGGTGTGGGCATGTTCGGTGCCCGGTGGCACGAGGCTGAAGGTTTGGTTCAAGAACTCCTCTACGCGAGCGCGGGGCAGGGACAGCAGTGCTGTCCCTGAGGGCGGTTTGAGTTCGACATAGGTGCGTGCGCCGTCGCTCTCATCTCCCTCCCCCGTTGCGCTTTGGGGGCATGCGCTGGGGGCAGTGCTGGGCCAGACCGTCACGTCTCCGTCACCCGTCGCTGTGTGCAAGCCCTGGCTCAGTAGGTCTCGGGCAAAGGTCCAGTTGACGTTGGCGTCCCCTGGTTCGAAGACGGCCTCGACCGCGTAGGGGTCCGTTGCCCGATAGCTGAGGCGTGTGGTCAGCGGCCACGTGCTGCCCTCCTGGCCCTTGAGGTGGAGCAACGCTCCGATCTTCATGCGGATGGTTTGTGTGTGGGCCTCCGGCCTTGGTTCCCTGGCGCCGTTCCTATCCGGGCGTGGCTGGGCCGGCCCTGTTTCGGGGGGAGTGTGTTGAGCATGCGGTCTGCCGTGGCCTGGGCTCCAGATGACCTTCGGTGGCTTCGCTGGTGTGTCCGGGCAGGGCGCGGCCAGCGCATGTCCCCACGAACGGGTCGCAGCGGCAGGCCACGGTGCTGGAGGCGTCTCCGCTCGGCACGCCTCGTCTGTCAGCCACCTGCGGTCCCTGCCCAGCACCGTGTCTGCGAGTGCTGCTTTCAGCAGCCACCACTGCAACAGTATTTCCGGCGCACTGTGTTGAGGCTGTGTTAGCCATGATGGTAGTGGCGGGAGATAGGCCGCGGGCAGAGGGTCGATCAGGGTGCGCTGCGCTTCCCAGAACTGACTCAGGGCTTGCAGGTTTCTCGGCCCGTCCTGTGCGGGCACGGTGCGCTGCTTCCTCTCCCACGGTTGACGGCTGGCGGTGTGTGTTGTCAGACGGAGCTGGGAGGCGAGGTGCTCAGAGACGATGACCGTCACCCGTGGCAGGCGTGACGCCAGGGTGAAGGGGGATCGCTGTGCTTGCTGCATGCTTGGGTGGGCGAGCCGTTCCAAGCGGGCGATCAGTCCTTGGAGTTCCTCCAGCCCTTCCCACAGACGTGGGAGGGTGCCGTGCGGTCGCTGTCCTGTTGTTGCGGCGATCCATAGTGCTGCTCGCTCCTGCCGGGGAGTTCGGCCGAGGCCGGCAGCGCCGGGCGGCCACGCGTGCGTCGGCGCGCCCCGTCCCGGCCGGGCCGCGAAGGACGTGGCGAGCTGCCCCGGTCCGCCGAGGTCGGCGTCAATGTCCTGCTCCAGGATGCAGGCGTGTCGCCGCAGGCGGGTGAGCGGCATGGACGCGGAGCGCGGCGTATGGGTGCGCAGCGCAAGGAACGCGGCCAAGTAGGCCTGCATGGAGGTGGACCAGGGGTGTGCTTCCTCAGATGCGGTGGGTCGCCTCTGTTCCAAGGCCCTGCGGCATTGGTCGATCAGATCGGTGCGCGGGAGCACTTCGATGCGCGGCAGCGGGTCAGCGGGTGCGCTTCGATCCAGCGCCCTGTAGTAGTCAAGGACAGACGTGGGCTGCGCAACGCTGCTCGCCTCGGCGGCCGTGCTGCAGGCCTGGTGAAAGAGGCGGAGATAGGTGACTGTCTTTGCCGACCCGACCGTCTGGGCCGGGGTGGCGGGCCTGTCCGGCTCACTCTCCGGTTCCGATGCGGGACGGGCCGCACGGTCAGGCGTGTGGACACGGTCATCGAAGATGCTGTTGAGGGTGGTGGGCACAAGCTCTTGGCCGCTGGTCTGGGGGTGGCGGGCGGCGTGTTCGAAACGGCGGCGGGTCTGGGGGGTTGCGGTGCCCAGTGCGGCCAGCACACGCGGGGCTCCGAGGCTGGAGGCTTCCAGGAGGGCATCGAAGTCGTCGTCGGCCGTGGCGGTGGCGTTGTCCATGGCTCCTTCACTCCTGCTGTTCATCGCGTACCGCCCTCTCCCGGTTCGAGCTGGCGCACCTGCTGGGTGAGCCGGTCGCGCAGTCGGCTGATGCGGCGCTCGAGGGCTTTTTCTGTCAGTCCGACCCGCTGGGCCGCCTGGGCCTGGGTGTAGCCCAGGGCCCGCCATCCCAGGGCCTCGCGGACCTGAGGGCTGGTCACCAGAGGCAGAAGGCGGTTGATGTAGTCGTGGGTCTCGGCGATGTGGATCGGGTCGGTGGCCCGCTGGTCGGGGACGAGGGAGAACACCTCGCCCGTGGCGTGCTCCAGCTCGGCCTGTCCCTGTTGATGGGTGTCGTACCAGCGGATGTAGACGCGGGGGAAGGCGCGGATGACCGCGCCGATGAAGTAGGTGTCCAGGCTCGCGCCGCCCTGGGCACTCCAACGTCCTTCGACGAGCCCGTATGCGCGGAAGACGTTCAAGCCTCCAAGGACGCTGTCGACGGCAACCCCGTGGCGGTCCTCTCCCGTCCACGTCAGGGTGATCTTGTCAGTGGGCACGGGGCGGCCGGCCTGGCGGGCTTTGCGGAAGATCTCTCCGCTCGCGGTCCACTTGGTCATCGTGTGGTAGCCGTACTCCGACAGGCGGTTGACGACCTTCTGGTACCGCGGGCCCTGAAAGCCGTCGGCACGCAGCCGATCGACGATCTTGCTGTCCAAGCTGCGGCGCTGGCGGCTGGTCACCTCGTCCTCGTCGCCGCCGAGGTCGCGGTCCAGGAGCGCCAGATTGCCCGGCGTCAGCTCTCCGTCCTGCGCTTCGGGCGGACCCGAAGCGGGGCGGGCCGTGTTCTCGCCGTCGTCGAGCGCTTCCGGCACATCCGCTCCCTAGCATCCGCAGCAGCACGCGACCCCCGTGCGGGCCGCATCACCTATGTCTTAGACGCGGCGGGCGATCCTCCCCCCGGCCTTTCCGGGAAAACTTTCGACAACAGAGAGTGACTCACGTCACAGGGGGTGAGCGGGGTGCTGCCCGCCTATACCTCCAGCACCAGACGCACCCGGAGTAACGGGCGCATCCCCTACCTCGCAACGGAGTTGACGGTGCCTCAGCCCAACGTGCAGTCCTCGCTGCTCAGCCAGCGTGCGGCGGTCATTTTGCTGCTCGGTGTCCTGGCCGCGGCCGCCGCGGCAGTTTTGACTGTCCTCGCCGGAGGAGCCCTGGCCAGTGGGCTCCTCGCCGCAGGCGGGGCGTTCGTCACCGGCGTGCTGTTCTTCAACACGATCATCGCCTGACAGCCGCAGAGGAAGGCCTCGTCGTGGTGGCGCCGCGCGGCTGCGTGGGGCACCACTACCGTCTCCGCAGGCGTGCCCGGCGAGCGGACCGGAGCGGTCCTGGCGGAGCGGCGCCGGGTCTATTCGTCGACCGTCGCAAGAGAAAGCGGGACTGCATCGCCGTACAGGCGCACGCACGCACCCTCCTGGCCCGGTACCCGGAAGGGGGCCGAGGCCCCGGTGAGGTTGTGACAGGCGATCAGGCGATGTGCCACGGCGAGCGCGGTTTCCTCGTCCGCGGCCTCGACGGTGATGCGGGCCAGTCCGGGCTGGGTCAGGTGTGCCGGGTGGTAGTTCATGGTCTTGCTGACGCCCGCCCTGGCGTGGGCAGTTCGCCTCCGCCGAACGGTTCACCCGTCCGAGAACTCGCCAGCTGCACCGCGGTCGCTCTGCGGGTCTTGCAGGGCCGCGGCAGCGAGGCGTGTCGTCGTCTCGTCAGCGGGGGCGCCAGGTGCGCACCTCGAGGTGGGTGATGTGGGCGTCGGGATGGATGCGCCCGCTGTCGACGAGCCACTGGTGGACGGCGGCGGTGACGTCGCCGCCCGCGGCGTCGACCCGGTGGGCGAAGTCGGCGGCGTCGAAGCCGCCGGTCTGCGCCGAACCGTAGGAGCGTTCCTCGCTGTGGTCGGCGCGCTGGATGACGTCGCGGCGGATGCCGGGTGAGTCGGTTCGGCTGCCGGAGGGGTGCACGTAGCCGGTTTTGGCCAGGCGGACGGTGAAGGCCAACTTCAGGTTTTGGCGGGCGGCTTCGGCGATCAGGGGGCGCAGGCGGGTGGAGCCGGAGGCGATGGCCTGGGCGGCGACGCGGCCGGTGCCGGTGCCGGTGGGGGTGATCAAGACGGCTTTGGCGCGGACTCGGGCGCGGGCGCCGGAGGCGGTGGTGCGGCGGGTGACGTGGGGGGCGGCGAGGGCGGCGAGGGCGGATACTTCGCTGATGTGGCCGCTCTGCACGGCGGCCAGGACCTGGTTGAGGGCGGGGACGAAGGCGGCGCCTTTGTGTTTTGTGTAGAACTGGGAGACCAGGGAGGCGTCGCGGTTGATGATGCGGGCGATGTCGCGTTTGGTGTAGCCGGCGGCCTGGAGTTGGTCGGCGAGTTGGGCGGCTTCGTTGAGCTCCGGCGCCGGACGGGCCGGGGCGGGGCGGCGGTTGCTCGGTGGCATCAGGCCCCCGTGGTGGTCTGGGTGAGGGCGGCGCGCCCGTTATCGCGCAGGGCCAGGAGTTCTTCTTCGCTGGTGGGTGCGGGCAGGGGGCCGGTGAGGTGGCCTTTCATGAGGTAGTCGCCGGGTTGGTGCTGGTAGGGCCAGTTGTGGGTGCTGGTGAGGTAGAGGGCGTCGGTGCGGAAGGCGATGACGCTGCCGGGCGGCGTGTGCAGGGCTCCGGCGTAGGTGTCCTGTTCGCGGTGGCGCTGGCTGAGCAGGGCGGCGCGGGCTCCGGACCAGATGGCAGCGGCCCATTCGGGGTGGGCGTTGGGGTCGCGGGCAAAGCCGGTGGGCTTTTGCCAGGTGATCTGCTCGTCGTCGAAGCCGATGATTTCGGCGTCCGGGGGCACCTCGCGCTCCAGGGTGCGGGGTGTGGTGCCGGTGACCATGCGGGGGCGTTGGGCGAAGGAGCCGATGCCGTACAGGAGGATGGCGCGCACGGCGCGGGAGGCGAGGTGGGCGGCGCGGGCCTGTGCGGGGTCGGTGTGGAAGTGGGACTGGGTGGTGAGGTTGGTCCAGGCTTCTTTGAGTTTTTTGGCCCAGTCGTCCAGGGGTTTGCCGTCGTCCCAGAGGATGCCATCGAGGATTTCGATCTTCCATGGCTGGATGGGGTTGGACAGGGCGGTGTGGATTTCGGGTCCGCCGGCCCAGGTGGTGAACGTGGTGCCCGGCGTGCTGGGGTAGTGCCAGGCGCGGTCGCCGGGGGCGGCTGCGGGCAGGATCCCGACGTGGTTCCAGGTGTCGGGGACGGTGACGCGCACCTGCCAGTGGCCGCAGCTGTACAGGGCCTTGGTCTGTTCTTTGTGGGACCAGGAGGCGAAGGTGTGGGCGGTGATGCGCCGGGGGGTGCCGACCGGGGACTTCCAGGTGTGCTTGGCGTAGGCGAAGGTGCGGTCGTACTCCACCAGTTGGGGTAGCTGCTCGGGCACGCGGGGCGGGGTGATCAGTTCGGTGCGGCCCTGGCCGGCGGTGGCGTGCAGCAGGCCGCGCAGTTCTTCGGAGAGGACGGGGTAGCCCTCGGCGTGCTGGCCGCGGGCGGGGATGGTGCGGGTCCACAGGTCGCGTCCGGTCTGGGAGGGCGATCCCATGACGACGGCGTCGTCGAAGTGGCGGCGCAGTGCCTGCCACAGCAGGACGAACGCGTCGCGGGCTACGGCCGGTTCGTCGCCCTGCAGGTCGAACCACTCTTCCATCGAGCGGATCTCGACGTACTGTTCGGCGTTCTCGCGCTGGTAGCGGGCGACAGGGTGGCGGGGGTGGACGAAGTGTCCGGCCATGCGGTCCTTGCCGCGGCCGGTGTCGGTGCGCCAGCCCGGCGTGGGGGCGTTCAGCCAGGCCGCGACCGCGTCGCGCAGGTAGGGGTAGCGCTCGACGTCGCGGTGCCAGGGGGCACCGCCGGTGATGTAGATGCGCTCCGCCCCGGCGGGCACCGCGTTGAAGACGGCGGTGAGGATCTCGGCGGCCGACCTCGAGCCGAGCTCGAGGCGGTGGGTCTGGTCGCGGTGGACCAGGACGCCGGTGTCGGTGTCGAGGAAGACGGTGGAGCGGGCCTGCTGGGTGAAGTTGGGGCGGGTGGAGGCCAGGTTCTTGGTGTGAGTGAACCAAGCCTCGCCCGCCTCGCCGTAGGGGATGGCGGGCAGGGTGCGCGGCTCGTCCTCCCGTACGAGCGCGGCCTTGGGCACGTGCGGAGCGGTTGCCTTCGACATGGTGGGCTGCGGGGCTTGGGCGGGCGGACTTGCCGTCGGCGGGGCGGCGGGCTGGGGCACGTGCGGCTGCGGGGCGGTTTCTGGCGCAGGGGCCGCCTCTGGTTCGGGTTCGGCGGGCGCCGCGGGCTCCGGTGCAGGGACGGCCAGGGTCTGCGGGGCCAGGTCCGGGGCGCGGGCGACGATCTCGGCCAGGCTCAGTCCGGCGGCCGGGGCGATGCGTTCGGCCTTGGCCTTGCCGTGGGCAGCCAGGCGAGTGATCCGCTTGTCGCGTTCGGCCTCCAGTTTGGCGAGCGCTGCCCGGGTCTTCTTGATGTCGTCCCGCACGGTGCGCAGTTCGGCGAGCGCGGCGTTGTAGCTCTGTGCGTCCATCAGAGTCCTTGGCTTCGGGCGGCGGGTCAGCCGGTGGGGCGGGTGGCGACGTAGGCGATGGGCCCGCTGGAGTGGGAGGGCAGGCGGGTGCCGAGCAGGCGGTCGGCAAGCCGCCGCTCCCCCGCGGCGGTCGCGGTCAGTGTTTTGGCCGGGGCGGCCAGGTCGCTGACGTATCCGGCCAGCCGGGCGTGTGGGAAGGCGCGCCGTCCCTGGGTGTTGTTCTCCCAGTGCTCCAGCCCGGTCAGCACGGCCACGACGTATCCGGCGACGGTGACGGGCAGGACACCCCCTGCGGCGACACTCGCGGCGTCGCAACGCCACCAGCCGCGCAGCGCCTTGAGCAACGTCTCGGGAGGCAGGGTTGTGGCGAAGCCGGTCCAGTCGCGGTCGTTCTCGGTGACCTGTCGGGCGGCGTCCACACGCAGCACCGCGATCTCGTCCGCCTCCAGGTGGTACAGGGGCGCGGGGCTGCGGGAGGCGAGGCTCTGCACGGTGTGGAGCGGGATCATCACGCGCACGCCGTGGCGGGTGAGACCGGGGAGCAGCCCGGCATGGATCAGACGGCGCAGGGTGGTGATGGCGCAGCCCAGTTCCCGGGCCGCCTGGCCGGTGGTCAGCAGCACCTCTGCCTCTCTTCTCCATCAACGCAAGTTGCATCAGATATTTGATGTTACTTGACAATAGGTGTGAGGTGACAGGGTGTCAAAGAGGAGAGGCCTGTGCCAGGTTTGGCCTGCGGTCGCACCACAGGGCGCGCCCCTTATGCGGCCAGTGGTGGACGCGGCTGGTGCCGTGCACGAAGGGAGCGCTCCGTTGAGCCGCTCCCTCGCGCGGGACTGGTGGAATCCTCGGCAATAGCTCGCGGCAGGGGCGGCTGCCCGTCTTCGTTGTCAGTGGGCGGCGCTAGCGTGAGCCGCATGACCTACACCCCTCGCCGACAGGCTGGCGAACTGCCCTTCGACACTTGGCAGATGGCCCTGCGATACCGGATGGACCACCCGGCGGTACCGATCAATTTCGACGACACCCTGGAGGAGTGGTTCGTCGACATCGTCCGCCTCCACGACGATGAGGAGTGCCCGGACTGCACGCCCGACCGGGGCTGCGCGGCGGCCGGGGCCGATACGCGGCTGGGATACATGGCCTTCGCGCGGATCCGCGACTACACCGGCGCCCCGGCCTGGGAGGCCGCCGACGCGCACTCCGGCGACCTCGAGAAGATCCTTGCGGTCTGCACGGACCCCGAGTACGCGATGACGCCGGGCCTGCACTGGTCCGAGGCATTTGAGAAGGCCATCGAACTGCCGGCCGGCGATCTGCTGATCATGGATCGTGTGCGCCTGGAGCCCGAGTGGCGCGGCTTCGGGCTGGGCGCGCTGGCCGCAGCCGAAGCCATCCGGCGGCTGTCGAGCGGCTGCTGTGCGGTGGCATGCGAACCCGCCCCGACCGACCAGGAGTTCGCCGACGGTGATGACCTGGCATTCGACCGCGCACGGGCCAAGATCGCCGCGGTGTGGGAGTCGGTGGGGTTCCGCCCGTTCAAGAACGGCATCCATCTCCTGGATCCGGCGCTGCGCTCTATGAGCGAGGCCCGCGCCCGCTGGCAGCAGCATTTCGGGCACTGACCTGCTCTGGCCTGCGGGCGTGCCGGAGGCGACCGGGCGGCTTCTGCCGGAGACAGACCGACCAGGCTCAACTCTTTTTATTTTGAGGTGAGTTGATTGTGGTGATGGTTTCCGCGACGTGTGCGTTCGCGCCTCAGTTCTGCGGGGTGTGGGCGCCTGGGCTCTCGGGTCGGTCCTTGGAGGCGGTATGGCGGCAAGTGCTCACGGTCCCGTGCACGGCGAGGCCCCCGCGGCCGTGGCGGGCCGAGTGCTGCCGCAGGTCGACCCCCAGCCCTTGGAAGGGGAGGGTCTCCACCGAACTCTCGGCGGTCGTAGGCGATGTGGTCGCCGAGCCGGGTGACGAAGTCCATCCATCCGTCGGTGGTGTGCATCGAGCAGCTTGGGAACGGTTCCCAGAGAGGTCGCTCCCGAGGGAAGGGACGATCCCAGGGAGGCGACAAGCTGGCCTCGAGATCGGTATTGATCGCGGCTTGTCGCTTCCCTCTCGCTTGTGGGCTGTCGTTTCGTGCGCGGCGGCACTGCATGCGCGCCAGACGGTTAACGCTGCCATGCCGGCGGGGCCCCTGCAGAAGGGGTGGTGAACGGAACCAGAGCGCTGGCCTGTTCGTCCAAGGTGGGCGGGTGCCGCCTTGGAGGACGTCATAGCGTCTCGTTTTGCATCGGCTTGGAGCCGGACCGTGGCAGATTGCAGCAATTTGCTTCCGCAACCTCTTTTGGTTTTGCATCTGCGCGTGCAGCGTTGCGGAATGAGAGGCTCCGCCGGTCTTCTAATCTACTTCTTTAGGGTGAAGGGTCGCACCGCCCTCACGTCGACTGTGCGTGTCCACAGATCACCACCGCGAGGGGCCCAAAGCCCTGATCTGACCGTTTGTTTCGCTTAGTTAGAAGAAAACGATCAGCTCCGCTGTGGGTTCTGCGGGATGTGCGCCGGTCCTTGATTGACCGGAGGACGCCGGCTCCGGGACGCCTGGCTGTGCAGAAATGGGGGCAGGGCTTTTGCATGACGCAGCGCTTTGCAGGTAGTTCAACTTCGGTAGCGAACGCCGGGATGACGGCTGTACGTTCTCTTTCGCCTGCAGGGCCCACATTTCTTGGCCCGGACAGCAGGCGGCCCCGGGGGGCAACCCGGGGCCGGTTCGAGCCAAACAAAAGAGGATCAATGTTCAACTCAAAGAGCCGAGGCGCCTTCACAGTGTCCTCGACGTCCCGTGAAATTAGCATTCCGCGTTCTGCGGTACCAGAAACCACCGCACTGTGTGTCTGGGATGTCAGGCTGTGCATGAGTCTCGTCCTGGCCGTGGTGGTGCTCGTGTGGGTCATGACTGCTGAAGCGATTCCGGCCGCCAGCGCTGGTCTGGTCTCGGGTGTGGTGATGGTGGCCGCGCGGCGTTCGCAGCTGCGCTACCTGCGGATTCGCCGTAGCTGAACGGCTGAGTGAGCTGGCGCCGGAGGCTGTCTGCCTTCGGCCCGGATCACAGCCGGCCATGTCACAGGGAGCACAGGTCCCCCGGGATTTGTGCTCCCTGCACCGTCGTGACAGGTACGCGGGAGAGAGATTCAGCCATGCCATCGCCCCTTTATGCCCGCTGCGGGTTCTGCGGGTGCCGCTTCCGGCAGCGGACCGGCCCCGGACGGCGCCGGGACTACTGCGATGCCGCCTGCCGCCGTCGGGCGCAGCGGCAGCGCGACGGACATGATGTTCCCCTGCCGCCGGCGCTGTGCCCGTGGGCCCAGCAGATCGCCAGCGATCTGCAGGCGCTCACGGCCCGGCTCGCCGAGGCGGAAGCGGACCGCTCCTCCTTGCCGGTGCTGCTGGAGTGCGCCGCGCTCGTGGAGCGCGAGGTGGCCTGCTACATCGCGGCTGCGGTCCACGACGCCCGCCGCTCGGGCTTGGGCTGGGAGGAGGTGTCCCAGGCTGCGGGCGTAGGCGTGCAGGCTGCCAGCTCGCGCTGGAGCGAGACGAAGGTGCGCCGGTTGCTGTCGCGGCGCGCCCGGGAACAGGGGCGCGAGCGGGTAGGGCGCCAGCGCCCGGTGCCCGAACTGGAGTTGCTGCCTGACGGGCCTGGAGCGGCGCCCCGTGCGTTACTGCCCGCCCGGGCCCTGGGGAGGGCCCTGTCGTATCTGCAGCGTCGGAGCCAGGTTTCCAGCAGTGAGGCCGCGCGGCAGGCGGATCTGTCGTCGTCCTACATCTCGCGGGTCCTGGCCGGTGAACGCACACCCGTGTGGCCGGTGGCGCACATGCTGGCCACGATCTTCGGGGGCGATCCGGCGGAACTGAGGATCCTGTGGGAGGACGCGAAGGGGATCCGGCATCCCTCACGCCAGTCGGTGACCGCGGCAGCGGGCCGGCTGCACGCGGCCCTGCGGGGGATGTATCTGGCTGCAGCCTGCCCCGATCTGGAGGGGCTGTGTGCCTCAACCGCCCTGCCGGCTCAGGTGGCCGCTGCGGTCCTGGAGGGTGATCTGATTCCCGACTGGCCCACCACGGCGCTGCTCGTGGGCCGTCTGACCGCCGATCCCGCCGCGATCCGGCCACTGTGGGAGGACGTCCACTACGCCGTGCTGGTCTCGCACGACATCTTCCCCGCCGCGGGCATGCCCCCGCCCGGACCGGCCGACGACGACGCGGACGACCCGCAGAGGCCGTCGTGACCGTCGTGAACCGGTCCGCGCCGCCGGACCCGGGCCCCGCACGGGCGGCGCACGGCACGGACAGAGACCTGCCGCTGGAACAGCTGGCCTTCCGCCAGATGCACCGCACCGCCTATCTGCGCTATACCGAAGCCCGCACCGAAAACCGTGTGATGGCGGTGCAGGTCGTGGAGGCGGCGTTTGCTGAACTCGCGGTGCGCTGGGCGGAGATGCTGCGCCATCCCTGCCCGGCGGCCCTGGCCTGGCACGTGCTGTGCCAGGCCCTGGATGTCCGCACCGGCCGCTGCCCGCGCCGCCCCGATGACACGGATCACCGGTGCCTGCAGCAGCGCCAGGACGACGCGGTGCTGCTGCACCATCGCCTGCAACTTCCCATTTCCACAGCGGCCGACCTTATGGGCCTGGACACGCAGTTGGTCCGGGCCCTGTTGCGCCAGGCCGCATCTCCCCGCCCCTAGCGCCAGGTGCTCCAGCGGCGCACGAGAGGGCCTGCGCAGGTGCGCGGGCGCTCGTTTCTCTCTCCCGTCGGGAGTTTCACTCCCGTCCTCACCAGATCGCCCGATCGTGGACTAGTCCCCGTTCACCAGGCTCTCTAGCATGGCCAGTTCACCTAACGGACGAGTCTCGGCAGAGAATCAGGGGAGCGGATGGTCCACGGGGAGAAACCGATTTCTCACGCTATTGATGCCCATACGCCCAGTGTTGCCCGCATGTACGACTGGCTGCTGGGCGGAGTGGAGAATTACGCCTCCGACCGCGATGCGTGCGCCCAGCTACTCGAGATCGCCCCCTCCAGCAAGGCGCTGGCCCTCAACAACCGGGCTTTTTTGCGCAGAGTCGTGCGCACCCTCGCCAAGGACTACGGGGTGCGCCAGTTCCTTGACCACGGCTCCGGGCTGCCCACCCAGGACAACGTGCACCAGGTCGCCCAGCACATCGATCCCGGCTGCCGCGTCGTCTACATCGACAACGACCCCATCGTCCTCGCGCACGGCCGCACCACCCTGGAAGAGAACGGCAGCACCGCCGTCATCAGCGCCGACATGCGCGAGACGGAGGAGATCTTCGGGCATCCCGAGGTTCAGCGGCTCATCCGCCTCGACGAACCGGTGGCAGCCCTGTTCGTGTCGGTCCTGCACTGCCTGCCCGGCGAAGAGGAACCCGCACAACTGATAAGCAGGGTCGCCGACAGGCTGCCCAACGGCAGCTTCATGGTCATGTGCCAACTCGTCAGCGCCGACCCCGCGGTGCGCCAGGGGGTAACCGACCTCATGTCGCAGAGCACGGGCGGCAACTGGGGCCGGGTCCGCGAAGAGCGCGAGGTCGAGGCGTTCTTCACCGGCATGCAGGTCCTGCCGCCCGGGCTGACCGACGTGGTCGACTGGCGCCCCGACGCCCCGCCCCCTCCCCCAGAACAGCGCCCGGAGGACTGGATGGAGTGGGGAGGGGTCGCCCAACTCTAGGACCAGTGCTTCAACACCGTCAGGATTACCGGCAGCTGGGGCCAGGTGACGTTCCCCGTGCCCCGATAAGACTGGACTGGACTGGACCATCCGATCAAGGAAACCCGCTCTGCAGGACGTGCCCTCCCGGGGAATGCCCAAGGCGCCCGGGGTCAGCGCTCTTTGCCGGCGAGTCGGCGGTAACGTGCAATCGCCTCGTCCAGCAGTCTTCTGCTGTCGCTCCACGACGCGGCGGCGTGGCTGACCTGGGCCAGCACGTGCCGGTACTGGTCCACCTTCGCGGGCTTCGTCAGATAGGAGGCGCTGTCGAGCAGTTCGATGTAGACCAGTTCCGGCGGCCCGCCGTCCCCGAAGCGCAGGTGCGTGATCGGGTGTGTCGGGGCCACGCTGGCGCCCTTGTCGAACTCGAGGATGCGGATGTTGACGCCCTTGGACTCCGCGGCACGCTTGAGGTATTCGAGCTGACCGCACATCACCTCGGCACCGCCCACAGGGCGTTGCAGAATGCCCTCGTCCAGCAGGGCGATCACCTGCGGCGGCTGCCCCTTGCGCAGGAGCTTGGTGCGTTCCATCTTCATCCGCAGGCGGCGCAGGATCTCTGCTTCCGATGCCCCGGGCATCGCGGCCTCCACCAGCACGCGGGCGTAGTCCGGTGACTGCAAGAGCCCCGGTACGACGTGGTTCTCATATGTGTAGATCTTGTCCGCGGTGCCTTCCAGGCCGATGAGCCGCCTGAGGAAGGAGGGGGTCACGTCGTTGTACTGCTCCCACCATGCGCTGTCCTCCATCAGCCGCAGCAGCTGCTCAATCTCCAGCAGCTTCTCGCGGCCAGCGCCGTAGAACCGCGCGAGATCGACGACGTCCCTTTCGCGCGGGGGGCTCTCGCCCCGCTCCATTCTGCTGATCTTGGAGATGGAGGCGCGGATAACGGGCGCTACGTTCTTGATGGCCAGCCCCCGCTCCTGCCGCATCCTGCGCAGCTCGTCCCCCAGCATGCGCGCCGCGGCCTCCCGCTTGGAGTCCTGCCCCGGCATGGGCAGGACCGGCGCGACGGGCGACTCACGATCCTTGCGGACAGCGGACATGCGAACTCCTGCAGGGGAATGGGCAGATGAGGCCAGTTTCCCAGAGTGTGGTCCGCATGTCCGCTGAACAACCTATGCCCTGAGCATCACGGAGTCAGGTGATCGAATTCCGCGTCTTTGGCTCCGGTCACGAACGCCGCGATCTCCTCGCGGGTGAATACCAGAGCGGGGCCGCCGGGGTGACGGGAATTGCGCACCGCCACCTCTCCCTGCGGCAAGGAGGCAAGCTCGACACAATTGCCGCCCCCCGTACTCGCCTGGGCCTTGATCCACCTGACATCCGGAATCTGGTCGGCCGCTACGCCGTTGCTGTACGTCATCCCGTTCCCTCACTCCTCACGCCTCGTTGCCCATCACGAAAGCCGGAGCCTCCCCAAGGCCACTCCCCCGGGCCGCCCGCAGCTACCGCCCGTCATGCAATCCCATATGCAATTGCATGGCGGGCGGTAGGTGAGAATGCTAGTGATTCAAGCTTCGACATACCGTCCCCCGGAAGGGTGTTCTTCACAGTGTCTGAAAACGGCACCCCACTCCTCGCGCACCATGCCAGCCCGGCAGGCGAGGAGGCCCGTGTGCCGGCGCACCCCGTCCCCCGACCCCTCGACTGGGGCCTGGCCATGGGCCTGGGCATCCCCGCCTTCACCGCCCACCGCTTCCGCCCAGACCCCCAAGCCCTGGGCCGCATCAGGACGTTCACCACACAGACGCTGCGCCAGTGGGAACTGACCACCTGCCTGGACGACACCATCGTGGTGGCCAGCGAACTGGCATCGAACTGCCTGCTCCACACCCTGCAGGCCGGACGCGAGCACAGAGCAGGATGGCTCGGCCTGGCACACACCCGCTACGCAGTCCTGTGCACCGTCACCGACCCGAGCCCCGTCCCCGCCGCCCCCCAACAGCACGATCTCCTCGCCGAAACCGGCCGCGGACTCCGCATCGTCCAGGCCCTCAGCGACGACTGGGGATGCAGCATTCTCGCCGATGGCTCCGGCAAAACGGTCTGGGCCCGCATCGCACGCTGAGCCCCTCCCCCTTCTGCAGGACAGGCAACGCCCCTCTGCCTGCCGGCGGAGACCGGCCGGGCTTCGGGCGGGGCCCTCGTTCAACGGCCCGTGACGGGCGTGAGGTTGTCACGCCCGGCCCTACCGATCCTCTGGAGGACTGAGCCAATCGACCTGCCCGGCGGCCAGAATTACTCGTGACCGCACCGTGTCAGCGGTCTTGCAATTCCCCCTGAAGGACCAACGCCTACTCCAGGCCGATGATGCGACGTCCGAGGTCGAATGCCATTCCCATGCCGATGACCACGGCCGACCAATCGAGCCTGTGCGCGGATCGTCGCCCAGCTCCAGGCCCAGGCCGATACGGGGTGCCTGATCACCTGGGAATCGAACGTCGACGCCACGGTGCTTCCGGCGCATCACTCCGCCGATGACCGAAATCAGCCTGCCTCAGGCCGTGTCCGGAAAGCTACATTAAGAACATCTCCCATCATATGTACGGGAGTTCGCAGAGAATCCGAGGATGCCCTAGGGGGCAGCTCCATGCGAGAAGCGGCACATTGCCCCGATGACCAGCGGGACCGTCTGGCGTTCCTTTGGCTGGAGCTCACCGCGAAGTGCCAGTTGGAGTGCGCGCATTGCTATGCCGATAGTGGCCCTTGGGGTACGCACGGCATGATGACGCGCGAGGACTGGGTCCGAGTCATCGATGAGGCCCATGATCTTGGTGTCAGAACCATCCTCTTCATTGGTGGGGAACCGACGCTCCACCCCCACCTCGGGGATTTGATAGAGCGGGCCGTCCGGCCGGGAGTCGAGGTGCGGGTCTTGACCAACCTGGTCCATGTACCTCACGCCTTGTGGCCGGCACTGAAGTTGCCTGGCGTGCGGGTTTCTGCCAGCTATTACTCGCACGATGCAGCCGAGCACGACACCATGACCAAGCGACGGGGCAGTCACGCACGCACCACGAAGAATCTGCGCAAGGCGGCAGAGCGGGGTGTCCAGGTGTCCGCGGCGGTGGTCAAGCAGAACGGCGACGACGGAGCCGCCGAGACCTCGGCACTGGCAGCCCTCGGCATCACCAGGCCCGCGGTCGATCGCGTGCGGTACCTGGGGAGGGCTGCGGTTGGCTCGACGCCGCAGACATCGGAACTGTGCGGCCAGTGCTCAGGCGCGCTACTCGCCGTGGGCCCGGACGGTACGGCCTTCCCCTGCCCCATGTCACGGTGGATGCACGTCGGCAACGTACACGAGAACTCACTCGCGACCATTGCCATCTCAGTTCGCCTTCATCAAGTGCGGCAGACGATCGCCGACGCGTTCAACCCAGCGGTGACCGGACTTCCGCCGGTGGAGATGCGGGATGAGTGTTTTGGCGCCTCGGGTGGTGGAGGAGGATGCAGCCCTTGACGCTCCGCGCTGATACGCCTCACAGGGCGCTGCCGGGAAGCATCGGCACGCGGAACGCTTCGATCTCTGCCTGGAGTTCAGCGACGCGCGCAACGGCGCGACGGGTATGTGGGCGCAAGTGGGAGCTGAATTCCCGGAGTTTGAAAACCATGAGGTCGCAGCGCATGTGCGGTGCGAGGGCGAGCACGGGGCGCAGCTCGTTCGCTGCCCCTTCAATGTCCCCGGTCAACAACGCGGCGGTGGCCAGTGTGATCCGCGCGCTCGGTTCCAGTGCGATGTCCCGCTGCTGTGGGGGTTTGTGCGCGTAGAGCTCAATGGCCGTGCGGGCGCACTGGGCCGCATCCTCGGCTCGGCCAAGGACGATCATTCCGTTGGCCTCGTTCTGAAACTGCTTGGCCGCGTCCGCGATGAAGACCCCGCCGACCTCGTCGAAGAAATCATCTCGCGTGCGAATGCGCGCGCGGTCGTCCGTGGCGGCGCTGAAGGCCCGCACCGCTGCTGCCTCATCTCCCATGAGCGCCAGGGCCGTTCCCTCCATGCTGTGCAGGCGCTGTTGAGCTGCCGGATTCCTGCGCGCGTAACTCTGCCCCGAGCGTGCGAGCGCCACCGCCTCATGAGGCCGCCCGTCGCGGTACGCGTGCCATGACTGGGCGGACCTGCACCAGGCGCGGATGGATTCATGGCCCGCGAGTTCCGCATACGCCCAGGCAGCCCGCGTCTGCTCCAAAGCGGCGATCCGAAGCCCGAAGCCCTGACTGGCCTCAGCCAGCAGACA
This sequence comes from Streptomyces sp. NPDC002853, assembly GCF_053591915.1. Classification (NCBI taxonomy): domain Bacteria; kingdom Bacillati; phylum Actinomycetota; class Actinomycetes; order Kitasatosporales; family Streptomycetaceae; genus Streptomyces; species Streptomyces sp. NPDC002853. The sequence continues at coordinate 115,148 of NZ_JBSFUS010000002.1, forward strand.
GGAGACGACCGCAGCCAGGAAGTACAACTCGCGAGTCTGGCAGGGGTATTGATGGCCCTCGAGGATCTGGTAGATACGGTCTCTGGTGCGGATCATCTCGGGAAACAGCAGCAGCGCGTCGACACTGACCAGTTGCCGGGCCAGGCGTCGGGTCTGATCGTGCAGCCCTTCGAGCGCCGCGGGGCCCACGTTGGTCGTCTCGGCCCTGCTGGCGTGTTCGCTCGACTCGTACGCTGCCGCCATGATTGCCGCCTCCTCGACAAGTACGGGCCGTGGCGCCAGGAGCATGGGCGGATCGGGCCGCTTCTGCGTCAACTGGGTGGTGAACGCGCGGCGTGGAGCCCCGGGGGCAGGCTCATTGATCCGCCGCTGGGTACCGCGCAGTTCAAACAAGTCGCCGCGGTCCTTGGCCTCCGTGAGGAACTCGGCGGGGAGGTTCTGCCGGTCCTGGCCGTCCAGTAGGTCATCCGGGCGCACGCCATAGACCTGCCCCATAAGTGCCAGATTGCGCAGGCTTGGGCGTGCGCCGCCCAGCGGCCATCGTTCGTACTCGCTGATGCGCTTGCCGCTGACCGGGGCCCCTCCCCTGTCCAGGAGCTCGCAGCACCGGGCCGCGGCCTCGTCCTGCGTCATACCGCAGGCGAAGCGCCATGCCTGCCGGGGCCGGAAGTGCCAGCGTCGTGTCATCTCGTCGGCGATCTGCCGTGTGGTGCAGCCGAGCTGACGCATGTGCCGACACAGCCGATCACGCTCGGGTTTGCTGCCAGGCCTGCCCTTCAACGACCCTCACCCCCCGTTTCCTCGAATTCACGGTAGCCGCTACCGAAGATCCACGTAACTCCGCTCCTAGGTAGGCGGATTATTCTCCGGGCATTCCAGAGAAGCCGCTGGTCAGGAAAGTTTTCGGAGCGGATTTCCCCTGCCGATCAGGTGGGTTCACGCAATTCGCGGACCCAGCCAATCTGAGGGGGGACAACGCAAGCGATCCACTCGGAAAGAGGGACCCCATGATCCACAGCAGGCAAACCGACGAGAAACCGGAGAGCATGGCCCGGCACCTGAGCCTGGCCGCGGTTCGGGGTTGGTGCGCAGGAGTGGGTCGCTCAATGACGGACTTCGTCCTGCGCCTCCTGCTGGACCGCTAGGGCCAGATCGGGAGATCCTCTGGGCCCAGAACACGCTGACGCCTTCGCTGGGGCCCATCCTGGCCGATACCGACTTCGTCCTCGTACGTGGTGCCCGAGGGGAGATAGGCATTCTGACCGTCCGTGACGTCGTTCTCGCCTACGGCACGCAAGCCACTCCTTTCCTCCTCATCGGGGAACTCGACCCGCGCCTGCGTGCCGTCATCACCGATTGCTTCGACCTGGCCGCCGTCACGGCCCTATGCGACCGTGACGGCTCCCGCTCCCTGATCTCTGTTGATCAGCTCACGTTCCGCGAGCGGTGGGAGGATCTGGGCTGGCCGCTGGATCGTGCGGCCTTCGCCAAGCGCCTCGACGAGATCCGTAAGGTCCGCAACGACCTGATGCGCTTCAATCCCGACCCGCTCCCGCGCAATGCTGAGGCCAAGGTCCGAGGCGTCATGGCCGTACTCCGGCAGTACGCCGGCTGCTGACCCGCTGCCGAGGCTGCCGAGCAGGCATCGCCGATCGCGTGGCAGGCGGTTGGGCCGCTGCCGGTTCCTTGCTCAGCGCGGTCCCGTCAGCTCCGGAGAGCGTCGCAGCGGATCACCTCCCTGTGCTTGCCTGTGGGCTGCGATTTCTTGCCGTGTGTAGCCCTGGTACCGGCGGCTCGTACCGGGCGTTGACCATCGCGGAGTGGGGTAGGGGCCGTAACCGCCGCGCCTCTCGTACTCGATCACGCGGCGCCGGGGCTGTACGGCTGCCGCAAGTTCCCTGGTGGCTCGGTCGAATTGAGCGGACTGTGCGCGTTGCCAGGCGTCCAACCAGTCGTCGTGCTCCTTGCCGGGAACCTCGCAGACTTCGAGGAAGGCCTGGAGCTGACTGCGGCTGAGCATGGTGATGCCCTGGAGCATGCGGCTGACGGTACTCGTCGGCAGTCGGCCGTGCTTGGCACGTCGCTCCATCTCCCTCAGCGGCAGGTAGCCGGCTTTCGCGTACGCAGCCTGCAGGGCCAGGCGCAGTTCGGCGGGGGTGTTGATCAGCCGGGGAAGCGGCACGACCTTCGGACCTTGGCGGCTTTGGGCCCGCGCCTCACGCCAGTACCTGCGAGCGTGGTCGACTGATGCGCCGCAGGCCCTGGCGTAGGCCTCCACAACCGGCAGCCGTGGAGTGGATTCCCCGCTGGCGGCCCGCTGGAGTGTGCTGATGGAACAAGGGTGTTCTGTGACCTGCGTCCGGGCGGCCAGGTCGGCGTAGCGCAGGCCGGCTTCCTTGCGTCGTTCTCGCAGCCAGGAGGCCAGGGCAAGCAGCCCGAGGTTGAACTGGTTGGTGGGCAGGGGCTTTTCGGGGCGTCCCATGGCTGTCTTCACCGCCCGCTCGCGGCGGGAGTGGCCCGCCACGGCCATGGCAGCCTGCCGCCTGCGGCGACGCCGCTGACGCCGACACCGCCCAGCACCTGCACGATGGCGGCTGGATCGGCGCCGCGCGCGGCAAGCCAGGCGCTGGCAAGGATGATGACGATGATCAGGATGGTCTCTGGGCGGGTGCCAGCGTGCGGCTCGGGCATGGCAACACCCGCCGCGTGGCGCCTACGACTCACGTGGGTCTCCCCCTCGGGGATCGGTCCGGCGGGTACGGCTGGCGCCGCCCGCCGGTTGGTGCGGACTCCTTCTTTACGCGGGGGTGATGGCAGTCACCGGCCGCGTGCAGCACATCGTGCCCTACAACGCTGCTGCGCGCGGGAGTTGTTTCATCCCTGGCCCCTCCCTAGGGAGAGTCCGCTCCAAGGCCTAGCCGCAAGAAAGGGTGCAGGGTGCTGACCTGCGCAAAGAGCCGATGGGTCGGGATCTGGTGCCGTGAGGAGGAGGAGTTGTTCCAACGGTGCCCCACGTTCTGTTGCCCCTCGCCGGCCAGGGTGCGAGGCTCTGCGGAGGTTCCCCTTGGCGACTGCGGACTCCTTCCACTGACGCGGGGCGCAACGAACCCCGGCACCGGCATGTAAGTGTGTGTGGCAGCACACGGTGCCCTGGCGAGAGCCGGGCTTGGGCCTGGCTCTCGCACAGCCCGGTGAAACCGCCCGCCACCGGCCAGCGGAGCTGGTCCTGCGGTGGCCGCGGCAGCCCAACGTCGTGAACCCTCAGGGGGCGGCGTTCTGAGGCAACGTCGGCTCACGCCCGGGCGAGCGGGGGGCTGTCCAACCAACGGCCCTGTCTCGCATCCGGTGGTGACGGAGTGTGTCGCTGTCCCCGGCCAGGTGGTCCGGGAGTGGGCCATGCTGGCAGGCAGCTGCCCGTGACCTCGGCGGTAGAGACCAGCGTGGTGCGGTGGTCGCCCCCCCGGCCCGTACTCGATGCACCCGGCTGGCAGCCTCGTAGCCTCCCCGGCCACCGAGGCTGTCGGACCGGACGGTCTTGTTGAGCCCTCTTATGGCCCGGCGGCCTCGCTCCCTTGCGGATATGACTGAAAGTATGCGGGCCGTGGTGTCGTTGACCTCGGCGAGGGTGGTACACCCGTGCGCTCCCGGCGATGAACGGGTGGACCGACGGCCGGGCGAGTGACGGGAGTCCGGCTGGCGGCCCAGCGCCGCATCGTCGGGGGCCGCACTCAATACGAACGAAGCGGTGAGAATCAGGTATCCGAGGACCCCCGCCGCCCGTCTTTCGGCGGGACACCATCAGGTCAGCCGCAGGCTTCGTCCAGCAGTCCTGCCGCATGTGCGGTCCGCTGGTACAACACGTAGCGCCCGTTTCTGACCTTGGTGACGAGGCGTGCGCGGTGCAGGGCGCTGAGGTGGTAGGAGACGGTGCCCGGGGTGTATCCGGTTCGGGCGGCGAGTTCCGCGGTGGACCGGGCGGTTTCGAGGTCCGCGAGCAAGGCCGCTCGGGCGTTGCCGACCACTTGCGCGATCTTTCCGGACCTGCGATCCCGGTCGGCTCCGATCCGCTGGGCGGGGTAGTAGAAGACGAATTGCCCGGGGGTGTCGACCTGGATGACGACGGCGGGCCGGCCGAGCACGCTGGGGGTGAGGACCAAGTCCCGTCCTGTGACCTCGACTTCGGCATCCCACGGCTTGGCGAGGGTGATCGCGTCGCCTGCCCAGGCCATGTCGGGGTGGAGTGCTCCGAGCGTCCGGCCGATGCCGTGGGTGGCGATGGCTGTCGCGCGGTGGGCGATGTCCTGATGGACGATCGAGCGCAGTTCGGGCCAGCCCTCGGCCAAGGTGTCGCGCCAGAACCGGGCGAGGCCGTTGGCGAGACGGCGCTGCATCTTCCCCGACTCCGCGATCCGGCGGGTGGCGGCAAGGAGCGGCCTGTTCCAGTGGGTCCGGGTGTGGGTGAAGACCTGGGTCTCGAGGTCGGCCTGCGCCACGGCCTCGATCTGCGCGATCTGCTCGTCGATCAGGTCGCGGCGCTGTGCGTCCGTTCCCGGCTGAGGGGTGAGCAGGTCAGGTCTGTAGGTGTCGCCGTTCTGCGGCAACAGGTCCACGAGCAGGGCCACATCGGGATGGGCAAGTGACGCGCGGGCGAGTGGTCCGGGATCCCCGAAGACCGGGTGCCGTCCCGACGCGGCGGTGAGTCTCAGCCACGCCATGGATTCCGAGGCGGGGGAAGGCGCCAACCGCGCCCTGGACACTGTATTGGCGTCTACACGCAGGGTCAGCACCGCCCGACGCTAGCAGGCGTCGCGACGGATTTGAACTGGCTCGAATGCTTTCCGGCCCGAGGTTCCCGCGTGGTGTGGTCGTGGTGCCGAACAACGGCAGCAACATTCACTGCCCGATCTGAGGCGGTCGCCTCCGTACGGCGGTGAGGTTGCGCATCCGGCACATCAGGAGCCTGGGAGTGGTTGTCATGGTGAGGTCGAAGGAGACATCGAAGGTGAAGACCCGCACGAGGACGGTTGGCGCGGCTGGCATGCGATTTCCGCGAACGGGCGCAGGCCTGATGGTCGCCATCGCTGCCGTTCTCGGCCTGGGCCTGGCAAGCGCTAGCCCTGCCGCAGCTTCGGATGCCGGCACCTGGCGTGCTTACGGCAACACCAATCCGATCACCTCCAGTTCCGCCACGTGGAAGTGTGCCGGCAGCAAGACGGTCACCACCTCTGTGCTCGCGCAGGTCTGCGCGATCAGGTCGTCCACCGGGGGCAGCGTGCAGGCGGCAGTGATCGTGCGCAACAACGGATCCAGCCTCTACAGCGCGACAGCAAACATGGATCTGTACACCGCGACTCCCGTCACCTTCCTGGGTGATTGGACGTGCCCGTCGTCGGGCGTCGGGCCGAAATCCTGGTCAGTATGTTTCGGAAAAGTCCTCAGCAAGCCCAGCTCGGTGAAGGTGAACTCGATAGGGATACTCAACAATACGTACCTCGACCAGTCACCTAACGTCTGAACCGGAGCCCTTCGAGTGGGTGGCCTCTGCGCGTTGCGCTCGGTCAACCGCTTTTGTATCTCGCGGTGCACGGGGATGAGGTCAAACGCGATCCGGGCTGCGATGTCCGCCGGGTCTTGGCGCACGGCGACTCGGCGGCTGTCGCATCCACCCTTGCGGAACGGGTAGTCGGTGGCCGGAAAGGGCTGCGGATACACAGGCGTCGCTGGATCACCCCCGGGCAGCAACGGCGCGATGAGCGACCACAGTTCGTCCGGGCCTCCGTGATGGGCAGTGCCCGATCGTCTTGAGCACAGACAGACCGCGGCGTGGGCGCGGTCATCCCCAGTGGGTCGCGAAGCGTTGCGGTCGAAGTTGAGCAACAGCCGGTCGTAATCGTTCTCGGGGCGTGTTTGGGCGGGTCGACAACACCGGATGCGTAGCGTGGCAGCTGCCGAGCAGCGTCTTGGAAGGCGGTTTCATGAATGACTCTGTCGCCGACCTCCTGTCTGTCCGTGCCCGGTATGCGGCCGTGGTGAAGGGCGACTTGGAGCTCATCACGAAAGAGCGTGAGCGGATCCGGCTCGATATCGCCGCTTTGCAGGATCAGCTGCGTCTCCTCGATGACGGTCAGGCCTGGCTGGTGGGTTTGCAGCACAAGATGCGGTCTTTGCCGGGGGTAGACGATGACGCGGGCGGCGTTCAGGCGCAGGCCGCTGCACAGGCGGCTTCCGGTGGCGGAGACGCTGGACAGGAGCCTGCACCTGCGACGGCCCTGTCCCCCAAGCCGGTGTCCGACGTGCCGACGTTGCGGGATCTGATCGTCGACGAGTTGCGTCGCCAGGGGCGGCCCTGCTCCTCTCAGGACGTGACTACGGCGCTGAACCGGACGTATCCGAGCCGGAGGATCAAAGAGCCGGCGATGCGCAACGCTTTGGAGGCGATGGTGAGTCAGAACCGGGTGCAGCGCGTCAAGCGAGGAAGCCGGGTGTTCTATCGGGTGGCTGGCCTCAAGGCCGCAGCGAAGGATTAATCTGCTCTGCTTCGTCGCTCCCGGATGACCGGGTCATGCGGCGCCAGCAGGTGCTGCGGGCGGAAGGAATATGCGCGGCAGCCTGGCGTCGAGAGCCTCGAGGGCGGTGCGCTGGGGTTGTGTCATCTGGGCGACGCTCCGTTGGCGGCGTAGCAGCCATGCGTCGAGGGCGACAGCGTCTCCGTCCATGTCCTCGATGTGGCCTGCGGGGACGTTGAGGTTTCCGTGGCGTAGGTGGTAGCGGCGGGCTGCGCGCAGACCGCGGTTGAAGGCTCGTGCGCGCAGGGTCGTGGGCCGGGTCAGGAGCATGCTGTGCGGGTGGGCGTCGGGGCAGGCGCGCGCCAGGGTGTCCAGCAGGTGTTTTTGCTGCGGGTCGAGGAGGTCGTACTTCGTGATCTGGCGGTCCAGCCAGGAATCCCAGGACGCGTCGTGGGCGTGGTCGAGGTGGTAGGTGCACCGCCAGGGGGTGGTGGTCAGGCGCCGCCGGATCTGGACGTAGGTGTACTGCCAGCGCAGGCTCCAGGGCGGGTTCCAGAAGGGGTCGACGGCGTCTAGGGCGGCGATGCGGGCGGGGGCGAGTTCTCCGAGGTCTGCGCGGCGGCGCATGGTCTCGAGCCAGGCCGCCGTGGCGCGGTCGCCGGCGTGGGGGTGTTTGCCGAGGGCGAGGGTGCCGTGGCGGGCGGCGCTGGCGGTGGACTGGTTGAGGTGGTGTTCGAAGCTTTCCGGGGGGTGGGGCCAGGAGATTCCCAGGAAGGTGAGGGCGGTGGTGCGCTCGGCAGCGAGGGCGTCGGTGGCGTGGAGGGAGCGCTGTTGGCCGATCCACTGTCCCAGGGCCAGTCCGTTGGGGTCGACGTATTCACTGGGCACGTTCAGGTGGCCGTGGTGTTCGCGGAAGGCCTGGGCTGCCTGCCAGCCGAGGTCCCAGTAGGCGTTGTTGCACGGGCGGTGGGTGCGCAGCCCCAGGGCTCGGTTGACGTCGGCGACGCGGGTGGGGCGGGCCGCGATGGGCTGTGGGCGAGCGCGTTGGTGCTTACCGAACCGTTTGAAGATTTTGGAGTCGTAGACGGCCAGGCCGTTGAAGAATTTCCAGATCTCGGAGAACTGGGAGGACTCCATTGCTTCCTGCGTGGTCTGTCCCGGGCGGGTGTAGACGGGCAGGAAGATCGAGGCGCACTTGTCCTGCCCTGCCGGCTTGCGCAGGCCCCGGCCGACGGTCTGGGCGATGTTGCTGGGGGTTCGGCGCGGGTCGGCGATGAAGATGCCGTCGGTGTGGGGGGCGTCGATGCCTTCGCTCAGTACCCGGACGCTGGCCAGTACAGCGGCGTCGTGCGTGTCGGCGGCGCTGCCGGGGGTCAGCGCCGAGAAGTGCGCGAACTCGCGGAAGTACAGCTGGCGTTCCCAGGTCGACTGGCGGTGGTGCAGGGCACGTGACCAGGGGTTGCGGATGCCGGTGTGGTCGGCGAGGATCTCTGCCGTTTGGGGCAGCGTGTCGGCGAAGCCGCGGGCGGCGGCGACGCGCCCGTGGAATGTCAGTACCTGGCGTGCGTCGTGCTCGGCCATGGCGCTCAGCAGGCCCGCCTGCATCGCCGCGATGCGCAGCCCGTCCAGATGCGGTGTTGGCAGTTCGTCCTGAAGGATCTCTAGAAGCTTGTTGTCGCGGATTTCGGGGACGATGAGCTGGTAGTCGGCGAGGATGCCGCGCTCGATGGCTTCGGCCAGGTCCAGCTTGTAGACCGTGGGCCCGTAGACGGTGGGGTCGTCCATTGAGGCGAGGCGTTCGAGGCGCGGTCGGGCCTTTTGCCGTTTGCCGCCCGTGGGTCTCCAGTTGCGGGGGGTCGCGGTCATGTAGAGGCGGTGGGCGACTGGGATGGCGCGGTCGTCGTGGATGAGGCCCCATTGTTTGTCCCAGTCCCCGCTGGTGCGGTGGGCCTCGTCGGCGAGTGCGAAGTCCCACCGTGGCAGTCCGTGGGCACGGTGGGACTCGGCCAGGGTTGGCAGGGACGAGTAGGTGGTGAAGACAGCGGTGCGACCTCCTTGGGCGATGCGCCGGACGAGCGCGTGCGGGTCACCGGTGATCCACAGGTGGCCGCGCAGGTGGCGGTCGTGGACGCCCGGCAGTGAGCACACGCCGATGAGTTGGTCGAATCCGCCGTCGGTGAGCCACCGGGCTGCGGTCTGGAGCAGCAGCTCTAGGGTGGGAACCAGGACGAGGGCTGGCCTGCTGGAGGGGAAGTGCTCGGCGATGCGCTTGCCGATTAGGGTTTTGCCGGTGCCGCAGGCGGCGACGATGGTCGCGGCCGCCAGGCGTCTGGACCGCAGGGCGTGCACGCCGGCCGTGACGGCTTCTTTCTGGTGCGGGCGCAGTTGGGCACGGCCGGTCATGTGAAGCGGTGGCTCCCTCTCGTTCAACCCGTTGCCGACAGACCGGGCTGACAGGTCTGCTTGAACGGCAGCGTGTCAGGGGCGCCGTGCGCTCTGAGATGCATCGACCGGAAATTTTGCCCTTTTGGTCTTCTGTCCGGAGCAGTCGGCGCGCTTTTGTATCTGTCCTTTCCGGGTGGGATCACTTGTCCGATGAGCGGTGCCGGCTGGGGGCGGGCGGAGTTGGATGGTGGCCGAGGTGCTCCGTAGGGAGGACGGCATGGTGGAACGGGACCCGTGGCTGGGCCGGCGTCCGCTGCACCTGCGGCTGCGGTTCTTGCAGGGCGAGTCGACGGGGTCGTATGTGACCAGGCTGGCCGCCCGCAACCTGTGGCCGGTGCAACAGTTACTGATGCGCATCGGTGCCGGTCCTCTGCCGGTGGAGCCGCAGTACACCGAGATGTACGTGAGCCGGTATGCACGCGAGCGGCTGGCCAATCTCTCCGGCTGCAGCGTGGCCGAGCTGTCCCTGCGGCTGGTCAGTGTCCGCGATGAGTTCCTCATGCCCGACGGCTTGGCTGACGACTGGGAGTGGCCGTGGGACGCACGTGCCGGGTTCATCGTGCAGGCCTGTTCGCTGTGCGCGGCCAGCCGTGGCTCCCGTTCCCCTGCCTGGCTGATCCTGCCGGATCCGTGGCATGTGTGTCTGCGTCATGGGCGCTGGATGGACAACTCCCGCAGTCTTCGACGCCCTTACATCGATTTGCGCGGCCACCCGGGTGTGGTCCGCGCCCAGCAGCGGCTGAACCGTGTCCGCAAGCGTCTGGGATTCACCGCTGCCCGCTGGGTCGAAGCGGACGCCCTGTCGGTGCTGGCGTGCGTCGGATATCTGGAGGACCCGTCACGGGCCAGAGAGCGGGAGTGGGCCGTGCTCGCGGCGCGGGTGGGCGAGCAGCGGACGCGTCCTGTGGCGCAGTTGGGCATGCTGGCCCGGCTGGCCTGGGACATGGCCGGGCTGGAGGAGCGCGGCCGCGCCCACAGGCTCAGCGCGGCAGACAGCCGGGATTGGCTGCGACGGGTGGTGAACCAGCACGGCTGTGCGTTCCGCGAGCCGCTGAAGCACTGGATCAGCAGCCATCATCCGCTGCGGCACACCCGGCAGGCCCCGGGCTCCGGCGAAGAAAATTTGGGGGAGAGGGAAGTCGCCGGGCAGGAGGCTGCGCCTTTGGCCTCGCTGCCAGACCTCACGTGTCTGCCGTGGGTGCGGATGCCGAACGAGATGGACCGGCTGTTTTTGTGACGGCCGTGCGGCGGGCCGTCCCGGGGTGGCGAGGGGCTTGCCGCATCCGGCGCCGCCCCGCTGCCCTTTCTCGGGTGAACAGCGGTGGTGGCGCTCCGCGGCATTGCTGCCCTGACGTTGAAAGGGCACCAGGCCCGCCGCGTTCTGGGGCACCGGGAGGCATGTGATGGAAATTCAGGTCCGTCACCGCGACGATCTGGGGCGGCAGCGCCTGGTGCCTCCAGGTGCCCTGCACGGGGCGCCGGTCGAGGAGTGGCCGGTGCTGCACGAGCAGCGCCCGTACAAGGGGCGCAGATCGAAGGTGCGCCAGTACTGGTCGTCGACCACGAAGAAGAGCTTTGTGTGCCGGTCCCTGGAGCACCGGGACGCGGCCATGGTCCTCGACCGGGACCCCGACATCAGCTATCTGTCCGCGTCGTCGCTGCAGTTGGAGTGGTGCGACGTCGGGGAGCGCGCCGGGGTGGTGGATCCGGCCTTCATGGCCCGCACCGTGGACGGACAACGGCGCCTGTACCTGTATGCCTGGGGCGGGCGGGAGCCCGACGAGCAGCAGAGGGCCATAGCGCAAGCGGCCGGGCACGAGGCCGGCTGGCAGGTCCGAACGGCCCGGGTCCCACAAGGCCTGCTGCGCCGCAACCTGTCCCTGGTCTCGCACTTCCGTCACGACGAGAATGCGGACGTGGAGGCCAAGCCTGCACTGCTGCGGGCCTTCGCCCGGCCTCGCCCTCTGTGCGAGGGCGCCGACTGTCTCTCACTCCCCCGGCCCCTGTGCTGGCATCTGCTGTGGACCGGCGAGTTGACCACCCACTGGGACCTTCCCTTGATCCCCACCAGCATCGTCTGGGCATCTGGGCAGAGCTCATGAGTGCCTCGCCGGCGTCGGGCGCGGGGGAAGCGGACGGGCCGGCAGACGTACTGCGGCCGGGCATGACGGTGCGGTGGGAGGCCGGGCGCTATCTGATCGGCGCCGTGCAGGGCTCCACGGTGCACCTGGCGGCCCTGGACGAGCACGGCCTGGACGCTCAGGTGCTGGTCTGCGTGCTGGTCGCCGCCAACGACTTCGCCGTACTGGATGCGGACGGGGCACCTCGGCAGCCGGAGGCGCTGCCGGACCTGTCGGTGCTGGACCGTCTGGACGAGCCCCAGCGGGAGATGGTGCGGCGCTGGCAGAAGCACGTCCAGGAGGTGCTGACCGGACGCCCCCTGCGCGTGCGGGAGGGCCGGTTCACCCCGCGGCCCGGCTACGACCCGGCGACGACCACCCGCAGCGCCCGCTACGCGCTTAAGGCAACCGAGCTGGCGGCGGCCGGGCTGACGGGTTCGGTCGCCACGGTGCAGCGCAAGTGCCTGGCCTACGAGAAGGAGGGCATCCTCGGCCTGATCGACCAGCGCTGGCTGCGCACCAGCTCGCCCCACGGCCGCTGCGATGAGCGGCTCGTCAAACTGGTTTTGCAGGAGCGGACACCGGGCGGCGAGTCGGCGGGAACGCTCTCCCGGCTGCGCAGACGCGTGCGGATCGCCCTGCGCCGCGCCCACCCCGACGAGTTCGACGAACTGTGGCCCGCCCGGTCGACCTTCTACGACCTGCTGCAGCGGCTGGGGATCTCCGTGGCGTCGGAAGGGAAAGCCGCCCGGCAGGACGGGCCGGGCGAGGAGCCTGCCGACGGGCCTTTCCACCCGCCCGTGGTGTCGCTGCTGGGCGAGCGCGTGCAGATCGACTCCACCGGACTGGACGTGATCGCCCGCGGCGACGACGGGCGCCCCGTGCAGGTGGAGTTGACCTACGCAATTGACAACCTCACCCGCTGCCTGCCCGCCGGGATGATCGTGCCGAAACACTCAGGGCGCAAAAAGGGACCGAGGAGCCGGCGCCGGGGCGGACGCGGGACCAAGGCGCTGGACGCCTCCTTGCTGCTGGCCCAGATGATGGCGCCGTTGCCGGCGCGCCCAGGCTGGTCCCCGCTGGCACTGGCAGAGAACTCCGACCTGCCCTTCACCGAGATGCTCGCGCAGGACCCGCGGATGGCCGGTGCTGCGGCCCGGCCGGTGATCCGCCCGAAGACCGTGGTCGTCGACAACGCCAAGATCTTCAAAGCCGGGCACTTCAGGGACGCCTGCGAGACGCTGAGCATCGAGGTGGAACCCGCCCGGGAACGCACCGCCCAGGACAAGGGCATCATCGAGCGGACCAACGCCTCGATCAAGAGCGGCTTCTCCCAGCACGTCGCCGGTTACACCGGCAACCGGCTGGACCGGCGCGGCAAGAACGTCGAGCACGAACCTCTGCTGTCCTTGAACAAGTTGCAGGACCTGTGGCACGAGTGGGTCGTCACTAAATGGCAGACCACGGAGCTCGAAGGGCTGCGGTGCCCCATCTACCCCACCATGGTGCTCACACCGAATCGGATGTACGCGACGGCCGTGGCAACCGAGGGAGTGCCCCGGCCGGCCTCCCCTGAGGAGAACCGCAAACTGCTCCTGCGCGCGCAGCGGATCGTCACCCGCGACGGCATCAAGATCGACAACCGGACCTATATCAGCACCCGCATCAGGGACTTCAAGCACCGCCACACCGGCATCAAGGGACAGGGACGGCGCTGGCCGATCTACTACAACCCCTATGTCCCGCAACGGGTGTGGCTCTACGACCACAGCGTCGAAGCCGATCCGGGACGCGACCCCTGGGTGCCGTTCGACTTCAAGTACCAGCACTTGATCCACGACGCCTGGACACAGTACTTGTGGGAGCAGGCCGCGCTCCTCACCGGCGAGCAGGACGGCCGGGAGGGCACCGAGGAGGCCATCGCCCGCGCGGTGGACGACCTGCTGGACCGCGCGCGCCGCGGCTCCGGATCCGCCCCCTCCCCCGCGGCCGCCACCCCGGCGGCCGCCTTCGTCCCGCAGACGCTGGAGATCACCGAGGCGGCCGTCAACCCCTACGCCGGGATCACACCGGCCGTCCCGGGCAGCGTACGGCCCGCGCCGCTGCTCAACGTCGCGGCCAAGGACCTCTTCCCCGGCCAGCGTGCGACCGGGCCGGCAGAGGACTGCGCGGGCCCGGACAACGAGTCGGCGCCGCAGCAGGAGCCCGCCGCTCCCCCGGGCCGCAGGCGCCGCTCCCCCGCCGCGCGGCCCCACGGGCTGGCCGGCGTGCCCGGCGACATCTTCCGCGGCATGCGGGCCAAGCAGGCCCGGAAGCCTTCCGAGTCCCACGACGGCGGCAATGCGCCGCTGGGACCCAACCGGCAGGAGACATGATGGACAACCTGGATATCGCGCAGCGCGCGGGCGCAACGGATTCGACACACCAGTTCCTGCGCTACGAGCCCGAACTCCTCACAGAACGCGACGGGTTCAACGCCTTCGTACGCCGCGAGCGCAAGAAGCCGGCGCTGGCGGACTGCGCTCCCCTGGGCACGGAGGTCACCGACACCGATCCGCGCATGATCTACCACGGGGAGATGATTCCCGTCATGACCCCCGACGTGGCGCAGGGGATCAAGGACGCGCGGCGCACGTTGCGCACCAACCGGTTCCGGCCCCTCGGCAAGCGCATGAGCATGATCATCGACGGGTGCGCCGGGAAGAGCGTCCTGCTGCTCCAGATCGGCCGCGCCTACCAGGGGCTTCTGGAGACCGAGCGAAGGCCGGACAGTATCTGGACGCCGGTCGTCCACATCAACGTCCCGCCCCGCTGCGACAGCAACCTGGACTGGTCCCTGCCGTTCGCGGACTACTTCGGCATGGACCACACCCTCAACGTCGAGAAGCGGAACTACCGCAGCACCGACATGACCGAACCCGTCGTGCACCACATGAAGGAAAGCAGAACCTCGCTCATCCTGATCGACGGCGTCGACCGCATCCACGACAGCGAACTGGGCACCGCATTCGACTACTTCGACTCCCTCCAGGCCCGGCTCCGCGTATCGATCATCTACTGCGGGCGCGGCGCCACCGACATCGTCAACGAGGGCCTGCGCCGGCACGGCCGCAGTGGACGCCCCCACACCTCGGAGCAGTTCCGCAGCAACCTGCCCGTCATAACGATCAAACCGATCCCCTTCCGGAAAGGACTGGAGGAGGACTGGCGCAGCGTACTCAAGGCCTACGACAAGAACCTCGCGCTGCACAACCACACACCCGAATCCCTGCTAGGCCTCGATAGGTTGCTCCACGAACGCACCGGCGGCTACATGGACAGCCTCGACCAGTTGCTCTGCCAGACGGCCCAGCAGTCCATTGAGGACGGCACCGAGGCCATCACCGAGGAGGGCCTCAACGACATGATCGTGGGCCGCCAGGACTGCGAGGACGACTGGGCATAGCGCCCGGGTCTCTGGATCTGTGGCGCTCTGCGGGCCGCCCGGTTGCGACCGCCGGAGGCTTCGTCCTGTGCTGGCGCGGTGTTTGTGGGGAGGCTTGGGAAATCAGCGACGCACTGCTACAGCGAGGGAACCCACGGCACCAGGCGAGTGAGGTCACTGCGTAGGGTGCACCCTCCTCGTCTTCGCACAGGTACCCCTGGCTGGGACTTCACGCTGTTTCAGCCGGGGCTTCGCACCCGACGGGGACTCGCGCCCCAGGCAGCCTCTTCGCCACTGGCCATCACGATGAGGCCCGGCAGGGACCGGGCACGCCGCGCCCGCCAGCAGGTATCGATCTGCTGCAGCGGCCGTGGAGGGGGCGCGCTCGTGCTCGAGGAGTCCCGGGAGCCACACGGACGGACGTCGGTCTGCCCCCGATGTCAGTGCCTTGGCGTGGGGAAGAAACCTGCTCGCCTGCCCCCTGCTCCGGTGAAGTGGTAGGTGGTTGCTTCCGAGAGCACCTTGGTCGGCGGGTCGCCGTTCTCGATGATGACGGCTTGGCCGGGAAAGGAGAGCATGTCCTTGTAGAAGCGGTCGACGACGGTGGAGGTCAGTTCAATATCGGGGATTTCGTCCGGTTCCGGATCGCGGTAGGTGACCACCGGTGAGTCCAGGACCACGAAGCCGAGATGGCTGAGGTCGCGGTCCATGCAGAAGCGTGCCAGCGCCGTGGTGAAAGCCGAGTGCAGGACAGATCGCATACCTTTGCCGCGCTCCGCCCGCTTGCGACCGCCCGCGCGGACCTCGGCGTAGTACTGGTCGTATTCCGCGTGATCGACGCCCGGGACCTGCCATGCGTCAAGGGTCTGTTGGAGGACGGAGTCGAAGTCGCTCAAGATCCTCGTCGGGATGTGTTGGGTGGGACGCGTAGAGGTAACGGCCCCTTCTGCGACCAGACGGGAGCGCTTCTCGTCCAGCTCCGCGATGCGCTCGTGCAACTCCAGTTGCCGCTCGACAATCGACCGCTCCTCCACGAGCTCTTCGACGTCCGCTCGCAGCTCGGCGATGCCGCCTTCAAGCTCGGCGATGATCTGGTCCCACACGCCGATGTCGGACTGTGCCTCAACGCGGCGATTCACACGGGCTGTCTGTTCGCCGGCGAGGTCGGCGATCGTCGGCAGCAAGTCCCCCAGCAGAGCGGTCGTCTTGGCGGCCTCTGCCTCCACGGCGGTGTGCAGCTGGGTGGTTTCCTCCGCTCCGTGGCCCGGCTGTTGATGCTCGCGTTCGGCGCCGCAGAACACGCAGGTGCCGACCTTGAAGTACCCCAAGATGCTGCCCACTTCGTTGACCATGGCCAAGCGCTCCAGGTCCGAGCGGTACTGGGCTTCCAGAAGCCTAAAGCGGCCCAGCAGGTCACTGACCTCGGTCAGTCGCTCGTCGAGGGCGGCCAGTTCCCGGGCGCTGTCCATGCGGGTGTCGACCGCTTCCCGGTGGGATTCGTTGACCTGGCGCAGCGGGCCGGACTGATCCTCCAGCGCTTCACGGATCCGGGCGAGCCGGGCGCGTAGTTGGCGGTCGTTCTCCTGCGTGGTGAGCTTGGCCGAGAGGTCGATGACGAGTTGGTCTAGAAGCTGGATCTGTCCCTTGTGGACGCGGCGCTGGCCTGCATTGGGGCCGGTGTCCACGGCCGGATCGCCCTCCCCGGTGACCAGGAACCGCATGACGGACAACTCTGCGGTGCGGGTGGCGGCCGTGCCGGTACGCAGTACCGGGGGCACCTCGCCGACCATGCGGTTCTCCGTGACCAGGGACAGGTGCACCAGGTCGGTCAGTGCCAGGGGGCGGGTGCCGCCCGCTTCGTTCTTGCGGATCAGAGTGTCGTGCAGGCCCAGCGTGCGCAGCAGATTGATCGACAGGCTGTTCTTGCTGCGGGCGTTGTGGACCGCGGTGACCGTCGCGTCCGGGGTGCGGATTACCTGATCGCGCAGATCCGCCTGGTACAGGTGGATGCTGTTGCTGTCGGGGGCACGGACCAGGGTCAGGGGGGCGCCGTCCGGCATGAGCAGTCCCAGAAGGATCTGGGTGTAGCCGTCCGCCTCCGGCACCATCGTCAGGTCGGCGCCGCCCAGCATGTATTCGATCGACTTGACGATGAAAGTTTTGCCGGTGTCGGAGGTGCCATAGATGACGGTCAGTTCCGGGCCGAAGATGATCTGCGCCGGGGGGACGTTGGACCCGGCATAGGTGAGATGGGT
The DNA here is from genome assembly GCF_053591915.1 of Streptomyces sp. NPDC002853. Taxonomy (NCBI): domain Bacteria; kingdom Bacillati; phylum Actinomycetota; class Actinomycetes; order Kitasatosporales; family Streptomycetaceae; genus Streptomyces; species Streptomyces sp. NPDC002853. The sequence continues at coordinate 131,898 of NZ_JBSFUS010000002.1, forward strand.
CAGCTGCAGCTCAGTCACGGCGGCCCTCGGATGGTGGAAGCAGGGAGCTGTTGAGCAGTTGCGCGGTGGCAGCGCGTACGTCGGTTTGCGGGACCCAGTGGTGCACGGCCCACTCGGCCCGCTCGCGCAGGCGCCCCACGTAGGGGGCTTCGAGGATGTCGACGAATGCGGGCCCGCGCTCGGTGGCGCGGTAGACCAGGCCGGTCTCGTCCGCCTCGACGCCGGCGAGCCCGGCGCGGATCAGGACGAGCAGTGCCTGTTCCAGCACGGTGCGCTTCATGCCGAGTTCGCCGGAGTGGCCGGGCAGGGAGGGGTGCAGGCTGGGCGGGCCGTCGAGGTCGCCGCTGTGCAGCACTGCGTGATCCAGCACCGCCAGCTGGGCCAGGTCCAGGGGCTTGGGGTGGCTCTCGGCGAGCAGCACCAGCGCGCGCACTCCGATCTCCAGCGGGCTGTTGAGCGGATTCATGCGGCTCCCCCTCCCTCTTCCTCACACCAGGTCAGTCGGCCATCGTTGGCCAGGTGATGGCATACCCCCTTGCGGTCCAGGGGCCTGACGTACCAGCTGAGAACTGTCTCGGTCAGAGCAATGGCCCCAGCCGCTTCGAGGACCGCCTGCAGACGGTCCCAGCCCAGTTCATAGCGTCGGTCGGACACCTCTACCGCAATCGTGTGGACGTCGTCCAGGACCGCGTCGAAGTGTCCTTCCGGGTAGGCGTCGCGGGCGAAGCGGCGAAGGGACTCGGCGCTGTAGAACGCTTCGCGCTGGCGTCGCATGTGTTGTCCGGCCTTGGGGTGCTGGGCGATCAGCTCCGGGGTGTCGGCCGCCTCTGGCCAGCGTTCGGTATAGACCTTCACCAGCTGCTGTACGTAGAGGGCTTCGCCGGGCTCGTGCTGCTCGGGAGGCTGCAGGATGGCGGGGCGTTCGCGTCGTTCGTCGACGAAGCGGGTCGCCCAGTGCGGGGTGGTTTTGTGCTGGGCGAGCATCAGGTCCATGTCGACGGGCACGAACATGGAAAAGTCCGTCTGCCCGGCCAGCTCTGCGACACGCAGCTGCTGCTCGGCGCTCAGCCTGGTGATGACCTCATCGGCGCTTCCCGTCAGGTCTTGGAGGAAGGTCGCGCGGGCCTGGCTCGGTTTCGCGAGGGCCTGGCGCAGGGTGCGGGCGATCGCGGGGGCGACGAAGATGTACTGCGTGGGCCGGGTGAAGTGCCCCAGCACCACGCCGGCAAACATCTTGCGCATCTCGGCTGCGGCGGTACTCCAGTTCAGGGCGTTCTTGTAGCGCTTGCACTGGTAGTTGTCCCACGGCCCTTCCAGGCCCTGCGGGGTGCGGTAGCCGGCCACATCGATCCCGTGGTCTCCGCTGCCGCCGTGCCGCTCCACCCGCACGTACAGCGGGTTCAGCGCAGGAACCCACTCCTTGACGAACTCCTCGAACTCGTCCGGGTCATAGCCGAAAACGATCTTCTTGGGGCTCGGCATAGAGGGGAACTGCATCACCGGCCCCTTCAGCACCAGGGCTGGCTCAGCGGGATCTCCTTGTGGCGCACGCGCCTGCTCCGACACGTTCCCCCCTTGAGTCCCCGATCGGTGCCGTCGCAACGGTTACGACAAGGGATATCACCAATGGATCGCTCACAAAAGAGCCACCTTCGATGCACAGGCGGTGACGCTCTTGGGTACCCCGCCCAGGTTGCGTCCTGGGCTACCGCCAACCCTCACGTGCACGTCGCCCGGGCTCAAGGAGGCCAGTTGGTGCCGTCGCGTGCCGGGGACCGGACCGCCGCCTGACGGGTCCTGCCCTGCTGCTTGAGTGCCAGGCCCTGGCCTGCGCCCGTGCCTCGAGCTGTAGGCGTTCTTGCTGCAGACGCAGAAGGGCCGGTAGGGCCGGGCCCTCCAACCCCGCGCCGGGTCTGGCCCGTTGCATGAGAAGCCGACGGTTTCGTGCGCCCCTCGGTGGTGGGCTGCAGGTCACCGGGTGGGAGGCTGGTGACATGCCTATGATTCAGCCGTTCGCTTTCGACTGGGACCGCGGGTCCATGCAGCAAGCCGAGCAGTGGAAATGGCTTGCGGTCGAGATAGAGGAGATCCGGCGGTGCGCCGAGGCAGGCGATCAGGCACACGACCGTCTTGCTCTCATCCTCCTCGACCACCTGGTGGAGGTGGTCATCGGCCGTGAGGTCAACGCCCAGCTGGCCTTCCAGATCGCTGACAGTCGCATCGAGGAGATGCGCGAGTTCCGTGACGGTGGCGGGGAGCTCAGCGAGGAGCTGAGCCGGCTCGTCGATGAGCACGTGGGGCCGGTTCGCCGTCAGGCCATGGACGACCGGCTGCACGAGAAGACCAAGTTCCTGATGCAGAAAAGCGTCCTGACGATCCAGGAACGCGACGTGCTCGACCGGCTGCACCAGTACCGCAACGCGGCATATCACCGCGACACACTGGAGCCGGATCTGATCTCCGATCTTGTCCTGGCCTACCGGGTTCTGGCCGACGAGCTTGTCGGTCGGCACCAACCCATCGGGTGGGCGATGGCGTCCTCCGGCCCCAGCCCGATCGTGACGCCCCAGCAACTTCGGGGCCGGCTCGCCGAGGGCGTGGACGTCGATATCCAAGCGATGGCCCGCCGGTTTCACGATCACGCGGTCAAGCGTGTGCAGGCCGTCATCGAGGCCGTCGCCACAGCGCGGCAGCTATTGGGCATCGACAACTCCGGGGAGGCGGACGCGTCCCTTCCTGATGACGACATGGCCCGCATGCTCAACGGCCTCAATGACGTGTCCAGTCACCTGCCGTCTTGGGCGAAACAGGCGCAGGGGTTGATATCCAAGACGTCGTCGCTCACCGGCCTGATGATCCCGTTCATCAACCTGGACCGCGCCCTGAACCGCATCGAGCCGTCCGTCAGACGCCTTCAGATGATCCTTGATTACTGGGAGCAGCAGCAGATCGATGAACTGCGCGGCAAGTAGCAGCGGCCGCGGGCAAATCGGGTTGCAGCCGACCGTCACCTCGGTGCAGGGTTGCGCACGGGTCTCAAGAGATCGCACGGACGCTGGCGGCGTTCCCGCGTTCCTCTGCGAGCCCAGCCAGGCATTCTCCCGGTCGAAGGACACCCCGGCCCCCCAGGTGCTGCGGCGTTGGAAACACGTGCAGCGCAGCACGGTGACGGCAGCGTCGCCCGGTTCACGGCCCGCTACCCCCAGCCCGACATGACGGCTGCGGAATTCGAGGATTTCGTGGTGGAGCTGCTGCGCTCGGTAGAACCCGCAGTCCTGGAGTTCACGGTGACATCGCACGAGACGGTCAAGGGCTCGGATGGCGGCTACGACATGGACGCGACCGTGCGCTACTCCTTCCTCCGCATGGACTTCCTCGTCCTGGTCGAGGCCAAGTGTCGGCTCCAGGCATCGTTGCGCTGCGTCGGCCTGCCTCGTCGGCGACGGGCCTGCCGCATCTGCCGGTCGCCGCTCTCGTCCGCCTTCTCCAGCAGGCCTTGGTCGTTGCCGGTCATGACGCTGGAAACCCAGCCCGAGCCGCAGTGCCATGGGGCTCTCCTGGCAAGGACGCGCCAGGGGCGCGGTCGCCAACGGCGGGCCGAGAGGCCTTGGCGACCAGCACGCGCGCCAAGCCTACGCTCACGACAGCACTTGCAACGATCAAGAGGAACTTCCGTACGGAAGCGTCCTTGCGGGCCCAGCCATGCAGTAACACGTCCAGGTGCACTTGAGTTGGAGTCCGGAACTACTTGCTGCGTAGCAGGTCAAGGAGGTGCTAAGCCGAGAAAGCCCAGGTCATCTGCCTCTGGCATTCGTTCAGATCTATTTGCAACATCGCAGGTCAAAGAGCACGCGATGAACCATGATCACATCATCTCTTGCTGGACGTGACACCATCACGGTCGAGGGCAACGGGACAGCAGACGACCTGGTAGGCGCCGAACCCGAGCACCTGGACAACTTCGCGTTCCTTCTGACCTGCGGACTGGCACAGTCCCGCTGCACCGGTGTGATGCTCGTGCGCTCCCCCGGCCTCGCAACCGATGAGCACGCCATAGTGCGGAGCCTGGCAGCTTCTCTGCGGCGTGATGGACGAATGCCCCGCCGCAGAAGCAGCCGAACTCTTAGGCAACCAGCTGGAGGCCGAAACCACCTTCGTCAACGCATTCGGCGTCCACTCCATAGACGAAGCCGACGAGACAGCAGGGGACTACCCGCACCCCGCCCACACCATCCTGTAAGGGCCTGCGAGCCAGTGACTCGCACGTGCAGGGGAGCCCGGGCATAAGGCACGGCTCCCCTGCACCCCACCAGCTCACCGGGGGCCCGCCGGCCCGCCCATGGCCCAGGTCCCGTCGGCCCGCCCCCCCTCCCCGCGGCGGCGGCCGCCGCGCACCATCCCACATGAGCAGCGGCCCGGACACACTCAGTGCTCTCACGTCCTGCCCAGCACGCCTCACCGCCCCAAGAACAGCACTCACCCACCGCCCCCTCCCCTGCAGAAGTTCCATGAGCCCATCTCTCAACCTCCGCTGATCCTGTACGTCACCGGTAGAGGACTCCGTACGCACAGAGCCCCCCGCTGGCCGTGCGCACGGAGACGGGCTACTCAGAAGAACTAGGTACTCCTCCCCAAGCGGAGCGCGATACCTGCCACCTAGCATCCCGATCATGACCGTTGAGCAGATGACCGGAGCGAATGACCAGGCGGCGGCACGTCAGCAGACGCTGGGGACGGCATCGCTGGTACTGGGCGCTGTCGCCGCCGCGATGATGGTCTCCCCGTTGCTGCTGATCCCTCCGATCCCGACGTGGGCCCGCCTGCTCCCCCTCTATCTCCTCCTGCCCGTGGGGCTCTCTGCAGTAGTCACAGGCACCGTCGCGCTGCGCAGAATGCGAGACCAAGCGGGAGCCGATCGCTACCGGGCACGCGCAGGCGTCACACTCGGCACCGCAGCCATCCTGATTCCACTAACAGTGATCACCTGGGCAATCTGGGCACTGAGCCAAGTCCAGACCTACTAGACGGCAATCCGCGTCGAGGCTCCGAGACGAGCTCTGAACTTGACTTTTAACTACCGAGCGGTCGTGGTGCCGAGCAACGACGCCGGTCTGGTGTCTAGGTGGTCCCTCGGACGACGATGCATGCCATGACGATTGACAGCTCGTGGTTGCGGATCGAGAACTGGTTGTGTGAGTACGCGCCGGCTGCGTACTCCTCATTGCCCCCTGCCACGGGCTCTGATGCGGTACGCGCGGCAGAACGCCAGTGCGGGCTCGTGTTTCCTGAGGACCTCATGGCGTCCCTGCGCCGCCATGACGGCTCAGGGGAGTGCCTGCTGCCCGGCAACTACCGGCTGTCCGGCGCAGACGAGATCGCGAAAGACTATGTGTGGTGGATCGGATCACAGCAGCGGGACGTTCCCGATGAGCTGCGCTATTGGCGTTCCTCCTGGTTGCCTCTGGCCAGAGATGGCGCCGGGGGTTCCCTCTTCGTCGAGATGGCACCTGGTGACCGGCATGGTCGCATCGGTGCGCATGCCCACGGTGACGGTGGACGGTTCGACGACTGGCCCCAGTACACCTCGCTGCAAGCCTTGCTCAGCTGGGCCGCGCAGGCCCTGTCCGACGGCTCTGCCACGGATGTCCTGGACTACGTGCTCACCACGGACGAACAGGGGCTTCCGTACTGGGAGGACGCGGACGCGGAACAGGACGGCGTGTCAGTGGTCTGGGACATGGCAGCCCTGAAGCACCGCTGCGGAGGGCTCTGACCCCTCGCGAGCCGTGATCACGGGCAGCATCTCGAACGCGTCTCGGACTTCGGGTGGGTTCTGGCATTTCACCGGCCATCACGCGACCGTGTGCCGTATCCAGTAAGGCATCTGATCTGCACGAAGGCCGTTGCCATGAGTCTGCCCTTGCCCAGGCCCTGAGCTTGTTCCTTTTCTTCCGGCATCGAACGGCGCCTCGTACTGAGTCGCTCACCTGAGGGTTTGCCGGACGTGGGGGCGGCCTTCGTCTGATCCTGTGCTCCGACCAAGGTGCACATGACCAAGATGAAGGCCGTGAGGGTGAGTCTGCTGCCTGATGTTGTGCGGAGGGATGCGTTCGCGGAAGCGTCACGCTTCCGGGGTGAGTTCTACGAGTGTCTGACCGCTCGGCGCGACGCGTTGTTCGAGCTGACGGATGCTGCGTGCGGACGGGGCGGTGAAGTCCCCAGTGGACCTGACGCTGTTGCCCGAGCATCAGCGTGGGCACGGAGCAATGTACGGAGGCCTGAACCGCGGCCGGATCGATGTCGGCCAGGTGCGGACGGTGCTGGCCGGGTTGTCGCTGCCGCGTTTCGACGGTGGGCGCCTGGTCCTGGCCGTCGATGTGTCGCCATGGCTTCGTTCGGACGCGCCGTGCTCGCCCGAGCGGCTGTTCTGCCATGTCTATGGCCGGGCCAAGACGGCGTCGCAGTTCATCCCGGGCTGGCCCTACTCCTTCGTCGCCGTCCTGGAGCCGGGCGCCACCTCTTGGACCGCGATCCTGGACGCGGTCCGGCTGGGACCGGGTGGATGACGCCACCGCGGTCACCGCCGCTCAGCTGCGGGGAGTCGTTGAACGGCTCATCGCCGCGGGTCAGTGGCAGGCCGGGGATCCGGATATCGTGATCGTCAGCGATGCTGGCTACGACGTCACCCGCCTGGCCTGGGTCCTGCGCGATCTGCCGGTCGAGCTGGTCGGCCGGGTTCGCTCGGACCGCGTCATGCGACTGCCAAGGCCGCCTCGTGTCTACGACCCGAAGGGCGGCCGGCCGCCTAAACACGGCCCGGAATTCCGCTTCGCCAAGCCGGAAACCTGGCCCGAGCCCACGATCACCACGGTCACCGCAACCACCAACTACGGCAAGGCCAAGACACAGACATGGGGCAGGGTCCACCCAAGGCTCACCCACCGCTCCTCATGGCTCGACCATGACGGTGAACTCCCTCTGGTTGAAGGCACGTTGATCCGGCTAAAGGTCGAGCATTTATCGAAGGAGCGTGATGCCCCGCCGGTGTGGTTATGGTCCTCCAGGACCGGAGTCGCTCCGGACGACGTGGACCGCTTATGGCAAGCATCTCTCCGACGCTTCGACCTGGAACACACCTTCCGCTTCGCCAAGCAGACCCTCGGTTGGACCACTCCGAAGCTCCGTACTCCCGAGGCGGCGGACCGCTGGACCTGGATCCTGATCGTCGCTCACACCCAGCTCCGGCTCGCCCGTCCTCTCGCCGAGGACCTCCGTCGGCCCTAGGAGAAGCCCACCACTTCCTACCGGCTCACCCCGGCCCGGGTCCGCCGAGGGTTCAGGAACATCCGCGTTCACCTCGCCTGCCCGACCCGTGTTCCCAAACCTCGAGGCGCCGGCCAGGACGACCACCTGGAGCCAGGAACAAACACCGGGCACCCCGATATGACGTCGGCAAAATCGTCAAACGCCCCGAGACTCTCAAGGCCATCGGCAAGCCTGGCAGGTCCTGGTAGATAAAGAACAAGCTCAGGACGCCGAGATAGACCTCCAGCGCGCCCCACGCCACGGGGCGGGATCGGCTTCTCCTTCCAGCCACCGCCCTTCACCCGGAGCACATGACGGCCGCCCTTGTCATGGTCGAGGTGGTCCACCCGCGCGTTGAACAGGGAGCGGCAACACTAGACACCCCCCACCCATTTTACGTATTATCAAACATGAGCGCTTTGTCGGGCGCCGCCACCAAACACTGACGCGCAAGGGGAAAAGCATGGCCGGCGCCGACGAACTCGTCGACTCCACACAGATCGTGGAACGCTACGGCACGAGCAAGTCCCGTATCAGCGAGTGGAGCAACGACCCCGGCAGCGGTTTCCCCGCGGTCCACCACGTCGAGGGCCGAAAAAAGTTCTGGGCCGCGAAGGAGGTCGAGGCCTTCTTCGCAGCCCGGGAGCGTGCCAAGCCCCGGCTGCACGTGCCCGCCGCGGTACGACGCGACGACCCGGACAAGCTCCTGACCAAGGGCGAAGTGGCTCGGCTGCTCGGTCACAAGTCCACATCCTCGATCAACAATTACATCCGGCATCACCCCGGTTACTTCCCCGAACCCGACCAAGACGGCAAGTACCGGCTGGGCACCATCCTCACCTGGATCGACAACCGCCCGGGGAAGGGCAAGCGCACCACCGCCGAACACCCCCCGCTGCCCGACGTCTCGGCCGCCGGCGACCCCGAGGAGCTCCTGGACACCAGCCAAGTAGCCGCACTCCTCGGATACAGCAGCATGAAATCCTTCTCCAGCGCCCGCTCCCAAGGCAACATCCCGGAGCTGCCGACACCCGACATACGCACCCGCGGCCGCGGCGGCCGCACCCAATGGAAACGCCACGTGGCAGTGAAAGCCGCACAAGACCGCGGCGCCCTCCCTCAGCCGTAAACCCCTGACTGCCCAAGCAGCGGACCCCGGCGGCCTGGCAGGCCCTGCCTGAAGGTCAGCGCGAGCGCCTGGAGCACACGGCGTCACTCCCGCTCTCCAGCCCTGGAAGTGGAGATGCCCGCGAAGTCGTGCACGGCAGCCATGAGCGTCTTCAAGGCGGAAAGGTGAGGAAGGGGACAACGTTGCCTACCGCAGGCGCGGGACCCTGTACCCCGGGATCGCCCGGGGCCTGGATCGACGTCTTCTGCCTTCGTCGTGCACTGGTGGGCGGGCTGCTGACCCGGGCAAAGGACGGACGTCTGGTGTAGGCCGGGGACGTCCCTGTTGGACGCGATCCGGCTGGAGCCCGGCGTCGACCTCGCCACGGTAATCGCCGACCAGGCCCGTGACGTGGTCGAACGATTCATTGAATCCGGTCAGTGGCACCGTAGGAGCACGCAAGGACCCAGCAGTAGCCGTCGGCTGGTCACCTCGCCCTCGTACACGGCTGGGGGGCGGTCGCCCCCCCCAGCCGCCCCCTACCTCAGGGCCTAAAGGATCGGCCAAAAGTTCCACCCAACCATCCCCAACAGGATGGATCCTCCCATGAAGATTACGGGCGAGGCGTACACCGAGAGCAAGGTGCGTCGCCCGAACTTGACCTCCAGGCCTGGTCCGAAGCTGATCTGCAGCCCCGAGTCCGGGGGTGACTGTTTGCCGTCTGCTGTGCCATGGTTGGTGGCCATGAGTTGTCCTATCGTTGAGCACGCCACAGCCTTCCCGGCCTCGCAAACCTGAAGGCAGCGGCGCGACACTCGCATCGCCTCAGGCATGAGGAGACGCAAAAGTGGGCCCCACCGTGCAGTGCACGGTGGGGCCCACTTTGATGTCGAAGACGCTACCGAAGGTCAGCTGGCAAGACAAGCCGATCATGCGGGATCCCTGGATTTACGGGTACCGTCATCCAATTTTTGTTACGTCATCAGGCGCACTGGTAGACCGGGGGTCTTGCCATGAGCTGTTGCCCAAAGGGCAGGGAGCCACCCACAGTTGCCGATCGCCCAACTCTATGGGCGAGGTAGGGCTTCTACCGCTGCCGACTTCCGGCGGCGCAGGAGCGCCAGCACCGCGACCGCGCCGAGCGTCATCCAGGCCTTTCCAAGGATCTGGCCTGGCAGGTACTCGAAGGAACCGAAGGCCATCTTGAGGAATATCAGGCTGTCGGCGAGGAGTCCTACCGCGTTCGAGGCGAGCATGGCGACGAGGAGGCCGCGCGTGCGAAGCGGCTCGTAGACGGCGAAGTCCATCGTCTCAGCGACGGCGAACGCGGCTGCCGACGCGAAGGCCAGGGCCGGGTCGGCGAGGAAGTAGGAGACGACCGTGCCGAGGGCTATCGCCGCGAGGATTGCCTTGCGGCCCGCGGCCTCACGAGCGAGGTCGCGGAGTACAAGGGCCAGGCCAACCATGTAGACGCCGGCTGGAGCGTCGTAGCCGAAGCCGACGGGCAAAGCACCGATGTGAGTGACGGCCAAGTTGGCGGCCGGGATGGTGGCGATGTAGGCGACGAGCGTGGCTATGCCGGCTGGAGCGGGGACGTTCACAGTCTTCTTTTCTTTCTTGGTATGGCAGGAGCCCGACCCGCCTGCGCTGAGCGGAGCGAAGGCGGGTGGCGCCCAGACAGTACAGCTCATGCCACTGACATTGATGCGGTGGATTGCGAAGCTGCAGGTCAGCCCGGCTTTCGGCTGCGGCAGTGGTGAGGACCACCAGAGCGACGCCTTGTGGGAGAGACCGGCTGGATGCCTCGGGCCGGCTGTGCTCGTCAGGACCCAGCCATGAGCATGGGCGGGATTGAGCCATCGTCATATGCAGCCTGATAGGCACCCACACCACTAACTGACCCATTTCGCACCGCTTTAGACAAGTACGCCGTGCGACGAATGGCGGGGAGCCCGGCACCTACCAGCCACCCTCGAATGTCCATGCGAACCCATATCCGCCATCTTCGACGTGGTTGTCGGTGCCTCCGTTTAGGCTCATCAGCACGGTCATACGAGCAGGTGGGGGCAACCAGAAGATGGCTTCGGGCTTCGCAGTTGGACACCTCGTCGAGTTCCAGGGGGGCCCAGGAATCGGACGGGTAGGCGCGATCACCGATGGCTCGCTGCGCGTGGACTTCTTCGAGTCCACCGCCGAGCCCACGATCGAGTCCCAGACCGTCCCCGCGGTCGCATGCAAGCGGGTAAGGCTAGCCGCTCAAACGCGAGCGTTCCGGCACAATCCCAGCACGGGCGAGTGGATGGCCGGTCGTATCCTGGACACGACCCCCGACGGTTACTTCGTCCGGTTCCCCAACGCCGACTACGACATGCCGGTGCCCGAAACCGAACTCCGTGTCCGCTGGAACAAGCCGGTGCGCGACCCTCTTGAGGTCCTTGTGTCCGGCGGCAACGAATCCGGGCATCTTTACAACGCCCGCATCCCCATGCTGCACAACCTGGTCGCTCAGCGGGCAGCCAGCGCCAGCACCCCAGCTCTCCTGGCAGCCGCCGCCGAGATCTATCCCCACCAGGTCCGCGCCGCGCTGACTGTGCTCTCCGACCCCGTCCAGCGGTATCTCCTTGCCGACGAAGTCGGACTCGGCAAGACGATCGAAGCCTCGTACGTGGCGCTACAGACCTTGATCGACAATCCACAGGCACGCGTGACGTTCCTCGTCCCCGACGCCTTGCGCCGGCAGTGGATGGCTGAACTGCGTGCGAAGTTCTTCACGGACGACTTCCCCAGGCGCGTAAAGATCATCTCCCACGACTCTCCCGAACTGTGGGAACAGCATCACGACAGTGATCTCGTCGTAGTCGACGAAGCCCACCGGCTGGTCCAGGACCGCGACGAAACGGACCCCACCTATCGCCAACTGCGGGATCTCGCGCACTCCACGCCAAGGCTCCTCCTGCTGTCCGCCACACCCGTCACCTCCAGCCACACCACGCACCTGGGGCTCCTGCACCTGCTCGATCCCGACGTCTACAAGTGGAGCGAGAAGGAGGAGTTCGCAAAGCTCTACAAACACCGGGCCGAGTTGGCAAACCACGTTCTCAGCCTCGACGCGGAATTCCACCCGCTGCTGCCGTCCACGATCGACATGATCAAGGAGCTGCTGCCCCCCGAGGACTCCCGCTTTGCGCACCTCGCAGCTGACGTGCTCGACCTGCTCGACATGTACGAAGGCCTCCGCGACGAGACGAGGATGCCTGATCTCGAGGCGCGCGTGACCGCTCTTCGAGCGCACATCAGCGAAACGTACCGGCTGCACCGCCGGGTGATCAGGAACCGCAGGTCGAACGTCCTGCGCCAGAATGACGACTCGGCAGCCGTCGCCTACGAGGTGCGCGGCCGCGCCGAGCCGGAAAAGCTGACGGCCCAGTCATACTCCCCGGCCACCGACAGCCTCCTGGCGTGGCAGACCCAACTGTGGGGTCATCTTCTCGACGAGGGTCTGGAGAGCAGGCGCACCGACTACGCGCTGGCCCTGGCCGTGCTCGCCTCCCGTCTCGGCGGCTCATCTGCCGACTATCTGGACGCCCTGCGATGGCGGGTGCGCCGCGACAAAGGCGCCGCTGAGCGTGCCGGCCTCAGCGCCCGGGAGCGGAGGTACCTCTCCAGCGTGCCCGTGGCACCGCACGAAGCCGCGACTCTGGAGAACCTCGAGTCGGATAGCACGGGAAACGGAGCCCGGGAACTCGACGACCTCATCGACGCCCTCCTTCCCGCCCTGCGCAAGGGAGGCCGCATCGCCGTCTTCTGCGGTCCCGGCTCCCTTGCCTCGACACTCACCGCGCGCCTGCGAAGCCGCTTCCCCAAGGTGAGCTTCTTCGAGCACACCCGCAGCGCAGGCACCGACGCGTCTGAAACTGCGACTGCCTCGTGGCGAAAGCCCGTAGGAAGGGCTGCCGTTCTCATTGCCGACGACTCCGCGGAGGACGGCCTGAACCTCCAGGCAGCCCGGTCCGTGGTCCACGTTCGCCTGCCGTGGTCACCCAACCAACTGGAACAGCGTCTGGGCCGCACCGACCGTTACGTCGAATCCAACGAGCAGCGCCAGGCACCACGCCAGTACGTTCTCACGGACGCCGAAGCCCACAGCGACGAGTGGCTCTCGCTGCTCACCGGCGGGTACCACATCTTCGACGGGTCGGTGTCCACGCTGCAAGACGCCATTGCCGAGGGCCTCGCCGCTGTCTGGGCACAGGCACTCGAGCACGGGCCGGAAGGTCTGCCGGACTTTGCCGAGGCGGTTCAGGAGCAACTCACCCAGGCCCGCCGCGAGATCGACAGCATGGACACCCTTGAGTCGATCTTCGACACATCGCCCCACGACATCGACTTCGCCGAACGGCTGGCTACCTTCGACGCCGACTGGGCCACCACCCGCAACAGCCTGCTCGGATACACCGGACGGGACAGTTCGGACGGAATCAAACTCCGTCACACCGAACGCAAGATCAATGACGTGATGTGCGAGGTCTTCGACCTGAAGTCACGTCCCCTCATCTCACCTCACCTCTATGACCGCGCGAACCTCACGGAGGAGATGGCCAAGGGCACGTGCAGTCGCTCGGAGGCACTCAAGGCTCCCGGCACCCGGCTGTTCCGCATCGGAAACCGGCTGGTCGACACACTCGCCAGCGTTGTCTGGTGCGACGACCGCGGTCAGGCGACGGCCTTTTGGCGCGCGCAGGCGAGTCATCGCGGGGAGCCTGAGCCCTACTTCGGCTTTGACTACCTCGTCGAAGCTGACATCTCTTCGGCGCTCACGCTGACGCTGCCGCTCGTTCGGCAGCCCCGCGACGCGGAAACGGCGTTGCGGCGCCAGGCCGAGCGGCTCCTCCCGCCGTTCACACTGAAGGTGTGGGTTCTGGCCGGAGCGTCCGAAGCCCTGGCAAACGGGGATACCCGGAGGTGGCTGCAGGCCCCCTACCGCGCCACGGATCACAACTACAACTCCAAAAACATCCACGAGTTGATGGAACTGTTCGACGGGCAGGCCGGATACGCGACTTCTGCCCGGGGTGCCGAGGCAGTGGCTCGAGCAGAACTCAAGCGGGTGACGAGCTTGGCCGACACGTGCGCCGTGGCCCAGCAGCAGGGACGCCAGCGCCTGTCCGTAGCGAAGGGCCAGGCAGAAGCACGCCAGGCAGCTGGTCGACTACTGGGAGAGAAGGAGAATTACCTGCTGGATGTTGCCATCACCGACGCGCTGGTACAGGGACTGAGCAACCCGACGGTTCGCCTCGTGGCGGCGACATGCCTGGTGAAGCACGGGCTCAGGAGGATCCAGCGTGGCGACTGACAACTGGACCGGCGCCAAGACGCTCTTCGACCACCTGTCTCAGCACCGAAACCTCCAGCACCTCCCGGAGCTTCCCGGGGCGAGAGGGACATTGCGCAGGCTCCGTGACGCTCTGACCGGTGAATCCGGCGGGTGGCGGGACCTGGCCTCGCTCACCCGGCAGATCCTGCTCGAAGCTCAAGCGCGAGAGAACACCTCCGGGTTTACAGTTCCGCTCCTCCCGTGGCTGCCCACGCGCCAGCAGTGGGAAGACATGCACTGTCAGACGGCGGTGCGCGATGGCGGCGCCAACTTGTGGGTGAGCGCGCTGCCGTGGCACCCGCCCGTGCCGGACGCCGTTTCCCGCCAGGCAGCGCAAGAAGACCTTCGCCAGATCTATCTCGGTGAGGACTCACCCCACCGCCGCAAGCTGGACTCCTACCCGGCCGACCCGTTCTTCACCACCGCCCTCGGTGACGTCCACAGCCACTACGTCTCGGCCGGCCAGCGGCAGGCCGCCAGGGCCATCGCGCTCGCCGAGCCGGGAAGTACCACGGTCATCTGCCTTCCCACAGGGCACGGAAAAACCGCCGTAGCGATGGCGCCCGCGCTCCTGGCCAGCAAGAGCAGGGGTGTATCGGTGATCGTGGTACCCACGAGTGTTCTCGCAGCCGACCTGGAGCGGCGTGCCTTCAAGATCCTTGACGAGCACGGGCCGCACAGCCCCACACGCCGGTACGCCTACACCAGCGGACTGCCCGAAGAAGATCGACGGCTCATACGGGAGGACATCTCTACGGGCCGCCAACGGTTGGTTTTCACTTCGCCCGAGGCTCTCGTGAAGAGCCTGAAAGGGCCCTTGGAGGACGCAGCCGAGGCGGGGCTGTTCAACTACTTCGTGATCGACGAAGCCCATCTGGTCGAGCAATGGGGCAACAGTTTCCGCACCGCGTTCCAGACCATGTCCACTCACCGCCGTATCTGGCTCAGCAAGGCGCCAGAGGGTCGGCAGCCGGCGACCGTGGCGATGAGCGCGACGCTCACGGGTCAGCAGGTGCAGACGCTCGACACACTGTTCGCTTCGCCGCAGCAGGCCGAGATCGTGTGGGCATCCCAACTACGTCACGAGCCGAGCTACTACCTCGACATCTTCCCGAACGAGGACGATCGTCAGGCCGCCGTCCTGGAGGCCGTGTCGTACCTGCCGAAGCCGATGATTCTCTACACGACCAAGGTCATCGACGCGCAGGAGTGGGCGAGCCGGCTGCGTGGCCACGGTCTTCGCCGCGTAGCGAGCGTCACGGGTGAGTCCACCGATCCGCAACGGCGCGATGCCCTGGAAGGATGGACCGGCAGGACCACAGAGGGCGATGTGCCGACGCAATACGACGTCGTGGTGGGCACCTCCGCCTTCGGTCTGGGTGTGGATCTCGACGACGTCAAGACGGTGGTGCACGCCTGTCTGCCGGAAACGGTGGACCGCTACTACCAGGAAGTGGGCCGAGCCGGGCGCAATGGAAGCCCTTCCATCGCCTACCTGGCCACCACGCGCAAGGACGAGATCATCGCCAACCGGATGAGCGACGATGTGATCATCGGCGCCCCGCGCGCATGGCAGCGGTGGGAGGCGATGTTCCATACCCGAGAGACGATCCACGAGCGTCACCGGGTGAGTCTCGATTCCTACCCTCCTGACATGAACGAGGGCTTTCAGCGCAACCGGAAATGGAACATCCGGATCCTGAACATCATGATGCGATCGGGGATCCTGGCCGTTCATCCTCCACAAGCGCCCGTCATCAATGAGGGCGAATCAGATACGTCCTGGAGAGCGCGCCTTGACCTGTTCTACGCCAGCGCTGACGGCTATGCAGACGTGCAGCTCCTCGACTCCGACGCGAGAAACCCCGAGCAATTTGCCGTGCGATTTGAAGCTGAGCGCCGCAAGCTGCTGGATGGGCGGAGGTCGGCCCTCCGGGAGCTGAAGGCCACTCTGCGACGCGATCAGTGCACCGGCGATGTACTGGGGGCGTATTACCGAATCCCGCACGGCGACGGCTACCGCCGCACCGGGGTCACCTGCCGGGGGTGCCCCCACTGTCGGGCCGCCGCCGAACTCCTTCCCGCGGGGTTCTACCGACTCGCCGGGGAGCCGCGCCCACTACTCCCAACTCCCGGGGCGCCCGGGCGCCTGCCCTTGCTGCCCTACTTCGGGAACCGACATTGCCTCAGCCTGTGGTGGGCAGACGCCGACGACCAGACCCTGGCGGCACGCCTGGTGGAAAGCCTGGTCCGCCGCAGGATCTGCGTCGTCGGAGGACCGGGCCTGGACAATCGTCTCAGAAGCCAACTCCAGGCAACAGCACACACCCGCACGGTGATCTTCGACGACGACGGCGCTCTCCTCTCGGACTGGGCAGGCCCCGTCATCTGGATGGCCGATCCGGGCACAGACCACCCAGGGCCTCAGATCACTCAACGCTTCGCCTGGGATGCACCGACCTACTTGATCCACCCCAGGGTCATGCAGCATCCAGAACGCCGAGGTACCCCCCTCGTCGATGTCCACCCGGCGAACCTGTCGATCCGCCGTGCCCTGGAGGAACTCTGATGACTCTCTTGAACGTCGACGCAGCCATCCCCTCCCAGACATGGGCGCTCGTGCGACTGCTTACCTATTGGGGCAAGAGCATCGCTGTGGAGGAGGCACGGGCGCTGGTCAGTCCACCGTCCCTGCGTACAGAGGACACCTCGACCAGGCCTCCCTTCGACTGTGCCATCGCTTCCCTCAAGGCCCTGGAGTTGGCGCAGGTCGATACCGGCCAGCAAGAGCTCTCGCTGAACGGACCAACCAGAGATCTGGCCAGCAGCGATGATCTGGAGACCTACACCCGCATCCTGCGTCGCGCCGTCCTCAAAGCGGACTACAACAAGGATCTGGGTGCCGACAACGACGCGACGGGGCCCAAGGACCTGACCCGTGCGCTGGCCTGGTTCCTCATGCGCGACCCCATGGAACGACCGATCCACTGGGTCGCCGCACAGCAACTCCTGGATCAGGAGGACGGCAGAGACCGCAAACTGTTGAAGGAAGAGGTGCTTCCCCTCTTCACCAATGAAACTCGCTGGCTCCGGTTCGGGTACTGGGCCACCGCCCTCGGGCTTGCTGCCGCGCCTGTCTTTCGTACTGACGGCCGCGGCCCGCTCGTCCCGGACTGCACGCTTGCCGTCAGGCAGTCCGTGCTCGAACTGTGGCAGCCGGGCCAACGCGTGAAGGCCGTCGAGGCCCTGCAGATGCTGCGCGAACACCTGCCGGTCCTGCCTGGCGGCGCACACTCACTTGCGGTAGGGATCCCCAGCCCGGGTGACAGCGTGGCCGGCACTGCGCTCTCCTTTGCTCTGCTGCGTGGCCACGACGAGAAGTGGCTTCGACTCGAACACAACGACGACGCCCGGAAAATCCTCCTGCTGCACGACCCCGAACGGCCCGGAAGCCCCCGGCCCATCAGCGACATCACCATCCTGGAGCCCATCGATGGCTGACTTTCGCGGAGTGCTCTGCTGGGACCCAGCAGTGGCAGCCTCCACCATCAACACCGAGGCAGTCAGCCCGTCGAGGGCAGTCTTCTTGGCCACACACGCCCCGCTACGGATCAAGCGCGCACGGATCATGGACGGGAAAGAGATCGCCATCGAGGGCGATCCGATCGGCGAGAGGGCAGTCCTCACAGAGTTCATGGCGCTCCGCGCGGACAGCGGCGCCCTGCTCATGCCTGTCGTCGGCGACTCCGGCTCGGGCAAGTCGCATCTTGTCCGATGGGTACGCGAAGAGTTGGCCGAGATGAAGGAAGGAGCAGACCAGCGTGAGGTCATCTACCTCGAAAAGTCCAAGACCAGCCTCAAGGCTGTCGTCAGCACGCTCATCGCGAAAGCACACAGCACGGAGCTGGCACAACTCAAAGATGACATCAACAGGTTCACTGAAGGCATCGACGAGGAGTCCCTGGCACGGCGCATCCTCAATGAGCTGAGCGAGGCACTCGAAGCCACCCCTCCCCACTCGGAATCACGCCCCCTGGCCCGCATGCTCGTCGGCCCGGGCAAGCTGGCAGCGGTACTCCTCGACCCTCATGTCCGGGCGGAACTGCTCGCACCGGGCAATTTCGTGCCCGAACTGGCCCACCAGCTCATCCACAATCGCCGGGACGGGCAAGCGGACCGCCCCGAGGGCTTCAGCGTCAGCGACCTTCCACTCGACATCCGCGACATCCAATCCGCCTCCGGTATGGCGCAACGCCTGCTCGGCACCATCAGCACCCGCGGCGACCTACAAGGCATTGCCGTCGACCTGCTCAACAAGCACCTCGAAGCGGCCATCAAGAGCGCCGCGAACCTGGGAGCCGGCCGCCTCCTCGACGCGATGACACAGGTCCGCGAGGAATATCACCGCCAGGGCAAGGAGATCGTCCTTCTCATCGAGGACTTCGCCCTCATCCAAGGGGTCCAGCGAGACCTCCTGGATGCCGTCGTAGAGGCAGCCCACCGTGAGGGCAGAACAACCCTCGCACCTATCCGCACCCTCATGGCCGTGACAACCGGCTACTTCCAGTCCCTGGACGAGACCGCCCTGACCCGCATCCAAGCCGGCACGGGCTACGTCTACCACCTGGATGTGCCCTTCAGCCCCGAGGAGACCGGACGCACAGAGATCGCCTCGTTCGTCGGCCGGTACCTGAACGCCGGGCGGGTGGGCCGCGACGAACTCGAGCGCACACCCCCCAGTGAGGTCCCCAACAAATGCCTGAGCTGTTCGTTTCGGACCGAGTGCCACGCAGCATTCGGGGCAACCGATGATGGCTTCGGGCTGTACCCGTTCAACGAGTCCTCCCTCATCAGGGCCGTCCATTCAACGGCAGACCAGCACAAACCCTGGTCCTTCAACCCCCGTGTCGTGCTGGGAAGCGTCGTGCGACCGGTCCTGGTCGAACACGCCACGGCCATCCGGCAAGGTGAGTTCCCCGATCCCGCGTTCCGGCAACGCTTCCGGCCCACGAAGCTCGACCCGCCGGTCAGTCGTGACGTGCTCGGCTACGTGGCCGAGCACGACCCTGCCTCTGCGGAACGACGCAACCTCGCGCTCGAGTTCTGGGGAGATGCCCCTGAGCACGCCGCCGACCTCCACCCCACCATCCTGGAAGCCTTCGCTCTGGAGCCGCTGGGCGGCGAGACAGGACAACGCCGTCCCACTGCCTCTCCCCCCCGCTCGGGGCAGACCGACGACGGTGCGAAGAAACCCGGCACGGACGCCAACAACCGACGCGACGCGCTTCCCGGCGAACTACAGCGAATGCTGGAGACGGTAGATGACTGGGTAACCCTCGAAGGCGGCCTGGATACCGCCACCGCAAACCGGATCCGCACCGTCGTCTCCGCTGCCGTCGTGCAGCGCTACCAGTGGAACGCACCGCTGATGCGCGAGGTGGGCAGCACCGATCTGCGTAAGGCCGCGTGGCCGACGAAGGCGACCGTCGTGTCCATCGAGGGAGCCAAGGAAAGCCTGGCCGGCGTCGAAGATGCCCCCATCACGTTCTCCCGCCGCCCCAAGGACAGTTGGTTCTTCGACAGTCTACTCAGAGCGGATCGGGGCTTCCCGGCACGAGCTGAGGACATCCGAAGGCTGGCGTTCCTGGCAGAGCAGCACGGACGAGATCTCACTGCACGGCTGCAGCGCCACGTGCAGATCACCGACGATCACCTCGTCGCGGGTTTGCGCGCATCGCTGCTCGGGGCGGCGCTGGCGGGCACGGCCTGGCCTGGCATGACCCCTTCTCAACTCCTGGCCGCGGCGCTCGACGAGGGGCAAGAATGGCGTCGCGAGGACGCCGGGATCCGCCCAAGGAAGTGGATGGACCTGCTCCAGGGACACCTCCAGGCGCGGCCCGATCTCGTGCGGCAACTGCGCCATGCCGTCGGCATCGCCCAAGGCATCGGCGGCGTGAACATGGTCGATGCCGCCCGCGTCCTGCCTCTACTCGACAAAGCCGCCTCCGTGTGGGACTGGAATCTTCAGGCGTTGGATGTTCCCAAATGGGCGCGGCTGGCCGTCACCGGGTTCGCGTCCTGGACGACCATCGTCGAGGACCAACTGCACCGCCACACGGAGTTGCTCGACTCCATCCGCAGCCGTCAACCGCGTGGCACTACCGGCGTCCAGACCATGGCGGCGCTCCGGGACGCTCTCAGCGCGGCCCGAGAGGTCGGGCTGCCGCTGACGGCCGAGCAGACACGCCGATTCGACGCGCTCCTCCAGGGCGCCAAGAGCGCGGACTGGAAGACCGTCTCGGCACTTGAAGACGACCTGGCCAAGGCCAACGACACCACTTCCGACTCCGCGACGGTGCACAAGGCCGGCGTGGTTGCAGCGGTCAAGGACCGCGGCGACTCGCTCATCCTGATTCAACAACTGCTCGTGGCCAGCGACGACTGGCTGGATGCGGCACTGGCCAGCGCGCAGTCACGATCCAGCGGATCGGCAGGCGACAGTGCGGCAGAAGACGTAGGGCAAATCTGTGCGGAGTGGCAGGCACTCACCGCCGTTCCGTCCGCCACAGACGACGGGGAAGACCGGTGACCAACGTGTCCGTGTATGACAAGGCCGTGCACCTGCAAAACCGTGCCCGCCAGATCGCGGCAGGCGCCGTCGGGGAGAAAGAGGCGGCTCGCGTGCTGAGCCGCTCGAGGGAATTGCGGGCGGGCCTGGCCGAACTCAGGACCCAGGTGGAGCTGAGCCACGCGCTGGCCGCCTTGGGCGCGGCGCACCAGCCCGACCTGTCCGGCATCGACGCCGCGCGCTCCGCCTTCGAACGCAAGGCCCTGAACGGGCTGCCCAGTGACGCGGTCTTCAACACGGCCAGGAAGAAGGTGCAGGAATCCGCGAGCAGGCTCAAAGCGGAGAGCAGCGCGGCTTGGGCCAACTGGGCCACAACACAGGTCGCCGCTCTTCCCTTGGCCCGTATCCCCATCCTGTCGCGCGAAGAACGCGAAGCTGCACGCACCCGAGAGAAGGACCTCCGCCAGGCCGTCGCCACCAAGAACCTGTCCAAGGCAGACCTCACCCTCTTCACCGGCATGTACGCCCTCCTCGCGGAGTCCCTGCACGACAAGAGCGATCCCCCCGGCGAGCTGCTGGACCTCCTGGACGTGCTGGAAAAACGCCCCAACCCCACGCTCCGCGACATCACCGACAGCGACATTGCGCTGCTACGCCAGTTCGAGATGGACATCCACATCACCCTGCAGAGGAGCGGAGCGTGACAGAACAACTCGACATTCGCTTCGCGAACGAACTCCTCAACCACCTCGAAAACCACGAACTGCCCCTGCTGAACTGGGGAGTCACGGAGACCGCCCTCTCCAGGGCCGAAGTGATCGAGACCATCGACACTCTCCTGCACAGTCACGAGGCCGCCCCGACGGGCATGTCCGCCGACGCCGTACTGGAGGAGTTCCTGCTCCGCGCCCTGCTGTTCGAGGTGCCAGTGCCCGTGACTTCACCGCCGCGGTATCGCACCCGCCTGGCGGAGTCACTTAGGCTCACCACCGGGCTCCGGCAGCTCTTTGACCGAGGCGGCTGGGCGCAAGAGGAACAGCCCGGCTGGTGGCAGCACCAACGCCGCCTGGTCGCCGACTACCGGCTGCACGTAGCGCCGCGACGCTATCCCCACCGGGATATCCCGGCATCCGACGCCCTCGGCGAACTGGCTCAGCTGCCCCACTGGGGGGAGGTGCAAAGCCACGTCGCGACCGCCCAGTTGCAGGGCCGCAAGCTGGCGCGCTTCCAACTGGAAGCCACCCGCTCGGTGTTCACCTCACTCAACTCCGACCGGTCCAAGGGGATCATCGTCGGCGCCGGTACCGGTAGCGGCAAGACACTCGCGTTTTACCTGCCGGCCTTCGCTGCAATGGCCCAACACGCCCACCCAGGGGCGGCAAAGCGCGTGCACACCCTGGCGCTCTATCCGCGCAAAGAACTCTTGCGCGACCAACTGCGCGAGTCGATCCGCTCGGTGGACGACATCGAGGCGGCGCTGCGCGAGAGCAGGCGCCGTCCCATCCGAGTCGGTGCGCTCTACGGCGACACCCCGTGGAATGCCCGGGACCGCAGACTCGAACCGGACTCCGGGATGGCCACTGCCTGGAAGCGCACTCCCCATGGCGTGGTGTGCCCGTTCCTGCCCTGCCCCACCCCGTCCTGCGGCACGGGGGAACTCCAGTGGACCGATGAGGACCGCAGACGCGGCCGTGAGCAGCTGACCTGCACCCGGTGCGGCTACACCCTGCAGGACGGGCGCCTTGCGCTCACCCGGGAATCCCTCAAGAAGAACCCGCCGGATCTGCTGTTCACCACGACGGAGATGCTGAACCATTCCAGCGGCAACAGCTATCTGGGGTGGCTGCTCGGCTGGCGCGGCAGCCACTCCGCTCCCTCTCTTGTGCTGCTGGATGAGGTGCACACCTACAGCGGCCTGCACGGCGCGCAGGTGGCACTGCTGCTGCGCCGCTGGCGTGAGGCCGCCCGCCGCCCCATGACATTCGTCGGTCTGTCGGCAACGCTGCGCGACGCGGACAAATTCTTTGCGCAACTGGTCGGTCTGCGGCCAGGCGACGTCGACCCGATTGAACCGGCCGAAGAGGCCATGCAGTCCGAAGGCCGCGAATACGCCCTGGCCCTGCGCGGTGACCCAGTGTCAGGAACAAGCCTGCTGTCCACCTCGATCCAGACGGCCATGCTCCACGGCCGCATGCTTGACCTGGACATGAGGCAGTACCTGTACGGCTCCACCGGCTTCCTGTTCACGGACGACCTGGACGTCACCAACCGCTTCTACAACGACCTGCGCGATGCGGAAGGCGGCCAGAACCGGGCCGGCCGACGCAACGGCCGCAAGCCCGTCCTTGCGGGCCTGCGCTCCTCAGAACGCAACGAACACGCCGCTCGCTATCTGGACGGCCAATCCTGGGACATCGCCGAAAAGATCGGCCACGACCTCGACCCCACCCTGCAGCTCCACCACCTGCATGTCGGCCGCACGTCCTCCCAGGACGTCGGAGTGGATCACAACGCGAACCTGACCGTCGCGACCGCGTCCCTGGAAGTCGGCTTCAACGATCCACGCGTGGGCCTGGTGCTCCAGCACAAAGCGCCCCGCGATGCAGCCTCGTTCATCCAGCGGCGCGGCCGTGCCGGCCGAGAGCGCGGCACCCGGCCGATGACGGTGGTCACCCTCTCGGACTACGGCCGGGACCGGCTCGCCTACCAGGCCTACGAGACCCTCTTCGCGCCGCAGGTGCCTGCCCGAAGGCTGCCCATCGGTAACCGCTTCGTTCTCAAGATCCAAGCCACGCAATCCCTGCTGGACTGGGCGGGCGGCAAGCTCCGTTCGAAGAAACTGTGGGCCGACCCCCGCAAGATACTCAAAGCCCCCACCGGCCACACCGTGCGCGACGAGGACCGGCCAGGCCACGACATGCTGACCTCCCTGCTGCAGGCGATCCTCGACAAGCCTGACCTGCAGGACGATCTCGCCCAGCACCTGGGAAGGGCGCTGCAGATCAGCGCAGACGAGGTACAGGCCCTGCTGTGGGAGCAGCCTCGATCACTGCTGCTGTCGGTCGTTCCCACCGCGCTGCGCCGGCTGCGCAGTGACTGGTCGTTTCAGCGCATTGAACCGGGCGCCAAGGAAGGCTCTCTGCTTCCCGAGTTCATCACGCGCTCGCTCTTCGAGCCGCTGAACCTGCCCGAGGTCGAACTGCTGCTGCCGTTCACCACGAACGACACGTTGGAGCAGTTGCCCATCGCCCGAGCGCTGCGCGAGGCCGTACCAGGGCGCGTCAGCCGGCGCTTCGGGCACCGCCGTGACGAACACCGCACGTGGCTGCCGGTGCCGCCCGCCGGCAGCGACACCTTGCCGCTGCCCCAGATCGTGCAGCATGCCGATCCCGAGGGCACCTGGCATCCCGAGGGGCACGCGCCGGAGGGACTCCAGGTCTTTCGGCCCACCCAGTTGAACCTGGAGCAGCCAGGCCCGGAAGTCTCCGACCGGTCACAGGGGATTCCCCTCTGGGGCACGCAGATCGTCGTGTCCGATGAGGCGCCGCCGGCCCCGGCGGACATTCCCAACCCCTCGCTGTGGCACGAGCGCGTGCAGGCCGTTCGCTTCGGCACGCACGCCGCCGGCAATCCCATCGAGATGCGGCGCATGACCATCGGCGCCGACTGCCAGGTGGCGCTCGAGCGCGGTGAAGTCGAGACCCGCAAAATCTATTACGAGTTGCACGGCAAGCCAGCTGCCCTCGGCTTCAGACTGGGGGTCGACGCCGTGCAGATCCTGCTCCGGCCCCTGAATACCGAGGAGCCCGCGGTCAGGGAGTACCTTGCGTCACCGCAGTGGCGGTCGCTGGCGTTCTCGCAGACCTTTGCCGAGGACCCTGCACTCGATGATGTCGCGAACAAGTTCCAGCGCGCGTGGCTAGGGCAGGTCTATCTCACTGCCTTCGCACTCGAAGGCCTCAAGCAATCGCATACAGCCCGGGAGATTCGAGCATCGCTCGCTGACGGAGCGTGGACCGGGGAACTGCCCCGCATCCTGAGCGCCCTCTATCGCGACACCAACGACTCTGACCATGCCCTCGACAATGCGCGGCTGATCGACGGGCTCACGGAGTTGCTGCGCGATGCACGGGTTGTCGCCGCCATTGACAGAGCGGCCGAACACCTCGTCGACCCGGACATCGCTGCGCGCACGGCGGACCTGGCGCAGCGCGCCTATCGCGATACCGTGGCTGCGGCGATCCTCGCCGCCGCGCAGCGCGCCTGCCCCGACGCCCAG
The DNA here is from genome assembly GCF_053591915.1 of Streptomyces sp. NPDC002853. Classification (NCBI taxonomy): domain Bacteria; kingdom Bacillati; phylum Actinomycetota; class Actinomycetes; order Kitasatosporales; family Streptomycetaceae; genus Streptomyces; species Streptomyces sp. NPDC002853. The sequence continues at coordinate 156,532 of NZ_JBSFUS010000002.1, forward strand.
GACGGGGACCTGATTGTCGACGTAGTGCCGGGTGCTGCCAGCGGCGAACCGGCTGTCGTGTGGCTCAGCGAGACCTCCATGGGGGGCCTGGGCGTTGTCGAGAGCCTGGCGCGCTTCTACGGAGGGGACCCGCGCCGTTTCTGGGCGCTTGTCACCAGCGCGTTCGCCCCCAGCGACTACGAGTACGTAGATGCCACCCTTACCCGGCTGCTTCGTCACCTGACCGACGAGCCGCAGGGAGATGCCGCCGAAGCCATGCACGCATTGCGAGCAGCCGAAGATGCCGAGTCGGCCCAGGAGGCCCTGAACATTCTGCTGGCGGCATGGGAGCAGTTGGACGGCCGCCCCCGTCGCACGGCGGTATCAGCGTTGTCTACTCGCCTCCTTCGGCCGGGGACCGGACCCGACACTGATGCGCAGGCCCTGGCCATGGTGGACGCGTGGAGCAAGCTGGAGCAGAGGCTCGGAGTTGAAGTCGATGCGAACGTCATTGCTTTCGCCGTGGGCGACAAGCAGTTGAACGCCGGCGGATCCAAGCAACTGACGGCCGACCAGGCCTTCAGCATGCTCTGGCCGCGCGGACGGCAAGCCCGCACGCAAGATCTCCAGCACTATCAGCCCTACGCGGAAGCGCCGGTACTGGATCGCCTCCTGGTGCGCGAGGCGCACGACGACCGTCTGCCCCAGGTCGATGTCACCGCCAGCGACTGGGACCTGGCCTACCAAGAGGCGATGTCCGACAGCGGAGCCGCCGACCTCATCTGTCCCGCAGACGCCTCGTACGCCCTGGCCAAGGCGCTGGTTCGCGTGCCGGCCCTGCCGGTGTACCGGGACGTCTTGCGCGTCCACGGCGAGATCCGCGGCTACGCCAGACATCGAGACGAGCTCCGTGTACGGGTGGAGTTGCGGGAGGCAACCCAGTGAAGGATCTGACCAGAACCGTACGCACCAGCGCCCGCACAGGGCTGCGCATCGACTCGATACTGTCCGCTGCGCTGATGGCCGAGATACTCAACCCGAGCAACGACCTGTGGCTGGTCTCGCCGTGGATCACCGACATTCAGGTGATCGACAACAGCCACGGCACCTATGACGCCTTCTTCGGCGACGTCCCGCCCAGCGGATGGCGGCTGTCTGACACCCTCCTGCGCATCGCCGGCGCAGGGGCCCGCGTGCACGTGATCACGCGTCCGGATCCGCACAACGATGCTTTCCTGCGGCGGATCAGCGCACCCGGCGTGGAGCGAGTGCGCATCCAGCGCGACCCCGACGTCCACGAGAAAACCCTGTGCGGGCAGGAGTGGATTCTCACCGGGTCGATGAACTACACGGTGCGCGGCATGGCCAAGAACGATGAACTGGTCACCTACAAGGTGGGCGGGCCGGATGCCGGCCAGGCGCGGCTGGACCTGGCACAGCGGTGGAGGAGTGGCTCGTGACGCAGACCCAGCAGGAGCGGCAAGAGGCCCTCGAAGCGTTCCTGAAACGCTTCTTCGGCGCAGGAAACGGCGTCTGGCCGGGCCTCGAACCGGACTACCGCTTCAAGGACCGCACCCTGCCGTTCGTCGAGGCCCTTCGCCGCGGCGACGATGCCCCTGCTGTGCTCCCGCGCGCCTATACGGACCGTGATCGCTTCGTTGTCTACGTCATCGCGCGGGAACCCAGAGAACGGGCCAAAACAGCTGAGTTGATCCGAGCCTTCGCCGGCCCCACCTACATCACGTATGACGAGCGGGTCGGCATCCAGCCCGTCTGGCTGGACCCCGCCGACCCCGTCGAGCAGGCCATCCGCGACTACGCCGGCGACCGGACCACGTTCCGTCTGGAGACAGGGCGCACCCTCGAGCACCGCCGAAATCTGGCCGGGGCCTTGGAGCTGATGCAAAGGACTCAGGCACGCCGTCCCCCCAGGATGTGGCGGGTGGCCAAGCCGGTCGGTCGGCTCCTGGCCGAGTTCGACGCTTCCCTGTCCGCGGGAGCCGAGGCGGCCTCGAACGCGGTGCTTGACCATCTGGCAGCGGCGGGTGTCACTGCGGCCAACCTCGCAAACTTGAGGATCAAGCGGCTTGATCGGCTCGGCCGCAGCGAGGAGATCCTCCAACTCCCTGAACTGGCCGATGCCGTCCAGCAAGACCTCCCCTTCCCAGTCAAGGAAGCAATCCTGAACGCCGTGTACGCGGCGCTGGAGCAGCCTCTCGCAGAGGGCGATCTCCCGACGGCGCGGGGAAGGCTTGAGGAACGAGGACGGTTCGTCCCTGCCTTGCTGGATAGCGCTGGAGGCAAGTTCGGCGCCCCGGCCCTCTCCGTGCTGCTGCTGGCGGCCACCGTCCTTGAGGACCTCTCTGCCCTGCGTCGTCTCGTGGAAGCCGTGCAGGACCAAGCCCGAATCGACGCATTGCCTCCACTGCTCTGGCAGGACGCTCAGCGCGTCCTGGCTGCAGGCGATGCAGCGGCAGCGCCTACCGCCGAAGCGGATCCCGAGCCGCTGGTTGCTGCAGAGGACACGCCGCAAACCGGGCAGACCGTGGGCTCCTGGCCGACCTTCCTCGCTGCCGTAGCCGCTGGTAGCAGCGAGGGCACTTGGGCCATCAAAGAGCGCAGTTGGACCGCATGGCCCCCACCAGCAGACCACGATGCAGTCCTGGCCGAGCTGCTGGACGGATTGGAGAATCAAGCTGCCGAGGAGGCCTGGCGGGCAGTTGGGGCGTTCATCGAAGCCGTCGGATATGAGGCCCCCGCCGGCCGGACAGCCCATGCGTTCGTCCGGAACGCGGTCGCCTTCGACCGGTTCGGCCCGGGGGATCTCGCCGCGCTCCAGGCACTCGCGGAGATCGCCCTCCGTGCTGCCCCCTCCGCTCAGACTTACGCCGAGTTGCTCGATGAGATCGGCGCCTATCGCAGTCGATGGGTCTCCCCCGAACGAGCCGCCATTGCACTGGACTTCGTCGATCGCCTGTTCCTGGCCGCCTGCCCGCACGAGCAGGCCCGCACCACGCTCGCCTACGACCTGCTGGAGCCGCTGTGGCGCCACCAGGGCCGGCTCAACGAAGCAGACCTGGCGTTCGCCAAGCGTCTTTCAGGGGAAATGGCCATCTCGTTCTCCTGGCAGGAGCGGACTGCCTCCGACGGCGACCAGGAGTCGCTGCTCTCTGATATGCCGCCCATGAAGGTGCTGCTGTATTCCCTGGACGAAGCCGTACTGACGCGCTGCGCCGAGGAGATCAAGCAGCTTGCCCCCGCGGTGGACGCCGCCCTGGCCAGCGACCACGTCGGCAGTGCCCAACTCCGGCAGAAGGCGCGCTCAGCTGATCTGGTTGTCATCGCGACGCGCTGCGCGAAGCACGCGGCGACCGGCTTCATTACGCAGCACGCCCGTACCCACCACATCTTCTATGCGGACGGCAGCGGTTCGGCATCCATGCTGCGCGCAGCGGTGACTGGCCTCCGCTCCGCTGCAGGAAGCCGCTGACGCACCGGTGGCCTCCCCCGTTTTCGTGGGGGAGGCCACCGGTGGGTGAGCAGGAAGGTGTGACGACTACTTGCTGGCCCAGGCCTGCAGGTGGCTGCTGAGCAGCCGCACGTCGCTGGCCGTGTTCTGGAGGCTGTTCCAGCGGCGTTCCTGGCCATCTGCAAACGTCCAGGTGCCCGACGTCCAGGCGACGTTGCCTTCCAGGCCGCGCAGAGTGATGCGGACCTTGTCCCAGTTGACCTTGTTATAGGGGACGTCCGCGGTGAGCCGGTCCATGACGAAGCCCATGGCCTGGATGCCCACGCCGTGGGTCAGCCTCGACTCCTTGGGGGGCTTGCTCCACGCGTCCTCGAACATGCTCGCCACGGGCTTCCAGAAGGACAGCAGGTGCGCCAGCATCGCCTCTTCGTCGCCGGTGCCGTCCTCGGCATTGCGGTACTGGTACAGGGCGCCCTCGTAGATGCTGTGCTCCAGCATCTTCAGAACGCTGTTGTCCTTGATGTTGCCGCCGGGCGAGGTAGGACTGCTGATCCTTCCGCTGAAGGGGCCCTCCCCCATGTTCAGCAGGACCATGATCTTCGCCGCGAGTTGGCGGCGCGCGTACGAGCGGGGCAGTTGGCCAGTCGTCTCGGGCAGCAGTTCGTACACCAGACCCTTGGGCAGCGGCTTGGTCGAGTTAACAAGGATGAACTGCGACCGCTGCTCCTCCTGGGAGGCAATGAACCCCACCGCCGCGACGGGGAACTCCGCGAGGTCGGCGTCCCGGATCGCGGCACTGCGCTGCTGGCCGTCCACGAGCCAGGCCGGCTTTTCGTGCTCGGCGAGCGACTCGTCGACGGGGATGATCAACTCGCCCGGGACGGCGTAGTCGATACCCTTGCTGGGCCGACCCGCAACGAACTCCACCCGCTCGTCAAAGGCCAGGACCAGGGCGTTGGGCAGCATCGCCCCGTCGGACTCGAGGTAGCGGCGGATTGCCCGGATGTGGCTGAGGGCTTCGGGTCGCTGATACCCCTGCAGTTGCTTCTCGTCGTCGCGGCGAATCCGGGAGACGGCGGTGAAGTCGTGCAACTTCTTGCCGTCGACCGCGAAGCAGTAGATCTGCTTGTCGCCTTGATTCACTTGCAGGGCAGGGAGTCGCAACGCGTATCGGTCGGCCACATCATCTCCTAGGTGGGCAGTTCGTAGACATCGGGCGGTTCAGGTGTTCACGTGAAGTTGAGCCGGCTCATCTTCGCCTGGAGGACGGTCATGTTGTGAAATCCGCGGCGCTTGTTCCGTTCGGTGCCGCGGAAGATGACGATCTCGACGCCCAGGTCCTCGCAGAGAAGGCAGGAGCAGTGCTTCCAGGGCCGGTCGGCCAGGGTTTTCTTGTACTTATCGTGGTATTTGATCCACTTTTTCTCGTCAACGAGAGTCAAATAGGTCTCCAACGCCGCCATGGCCTCGTCCAGTCCCAGTTGCTCGTTGCCGTATGCACGCAAGGCGTGGAGGCATTCCCGCTCCGCCTTGATGGCGGCAGACTGGGAGACCACTCCCGCCAGGATCTGCCTCTTTAGCGCGGGGTTCCCGTCGACCTGGGGAACCCTCACGGCCGTGTAGGTGTCCTCGGCGGTGTGGAAGTTGTTGCGCTCGTCCATGAAGGCCTGCCGGAAGGCAGAGGTGCTGTCGAAGCTGGACACTCCGCGTTTGGAGAACTCTTCCATGCTGCCGATGCGGGTGATCCCCAGCAGGTGCAGTTTGGTGTTGTCCTTGTCGCGGATCTCTTCGATCTTGTCGAGGCAGGCCATGATCTCGTGCGTCTTGAGAGGGACCATGCCGCCCAGGGCGATGCGCTTGTACCCCATGTCCTGGAGTTGGGCCACGCTGTCGGCATAACTGGCCGGGCTCCACCCCTGGGCGGCCCCGAGGGGGATGACCTTGCTCTTGCGGGCCTCGATGCCGGCCAGGAAGTCCTCGGCGAGATTGAGCGAGATACGTCGGCGCTCGGCCCATGCCGGATCGACTTCGGCGTCGGTGGCCTCTGGCTTGTAGCCGAAGATCACATGGTCGATGCTGACGCCCTCATCGAACTGACAACCTTCATAGAAGTCGAGGACTTCTTCAACTGAATAAGGGGGGATCTTCTCATCAATATAGTTGAATGCGCCGCAGTCCCCGAGGCTGTCCATCCCGTCGGGAAGCCTGAAGAAGTTGCGGACGCCGAGGCGGTAAAGCCGCTGTCGCTGGGGGGCAGTGTACTTTCCCGCGCCTTTGACAGAGCCGTCGACGATTGCCTTGCTGACCAGTATTCCCTTGTACGGGGCGGGAGTTACCACCTGGTGCGCGTAGCGGTCATCACGCTGTCGGACGCGAAATACAGAGTACTCGTCGTTAAGGAAGTCGTAACTCGGGCTGACTTGGTCCTGACTGTCCGGAAAATAGAACTTCACGACGCGCTGGTCCTTGACTGAAAGTAGATACGAATCAAAAGGTTCGAAAGGGTACTGATATGCCGCGGCGTGTTCTGCAGTTCGTCCCAGGGGGTGTTGAGTTCAGGCCAACGCCCCTTGCTCCAATGGCAGTGGGGAGCGATGAGCGCCAACTCGGCCTTGACCCGTTCGTAAGCCTCCGGCGAACCCGGTTCGGCGACGGCGAGGACCCGGTCCATGACTCGGTCCATGAGTCGCCCCATCGAGCGGATACCGACACCGTGCATGAGGCGGCTCTTGGTCGGTGACACACCCCAGGCCTCGGGGAAGGTGTCCCGCACCGCGCTCCAGTAGGTGATGAGGATGCTGCGGATCGTGGCGGTGTCGACCGTCCCGTTCGAGAGATTCTTGTACGGGAAAAGGGCGCCCGACGGTTTCAGGGATTCCTCGATGGCCGAGATCAGGCTGTTGTCCTTCACCACGGCGCTGGATCGCTTGTCCGTGGTAGTCGACGCCTGCTTGATCAGTCCCTTGAAAGGGGAATCGGCGTCCTGATTCAGCGCATTTACCAGGACAGAAGGAAGCTTCTTCGCAGACAGCTTGGTCGGGAGTTTGGTGTGTACCTCGGGAAGGAGTTCCGTCACCAGGTTGCCGGGCAGGGGCGACACCGTGTTGACGCGCAGGAACTGGTCCCGCTGCACGTCGATGTCCTCGGCGACAAAGCCAGCCACCATGACGGGCAGTTTGGATCTCCGGGTACGCGCGAGCGCCAGGCTACGCTGCTGGCCGTCCACGATGAAGGCAGGCCGGGGAGCGCTGGGCGACTCGGGCAGGAAGATCTCCAGCGTCCCGATCGTGGACAGGCCGTCCGTGCTGTTCGGCCCTCGGCTCCCTCTGAACCGCACCGAGGCCGGCAGGGCAAGGATCAGACCGTTGGGGAACAGCACGTCCTCGCTGTCGAGGTACTCCAGGATCTGCTTCACGTGCTGCTTCTTCTCGGGCCTCTGGTACCCGAACAGTTTGCCCGCTTCGTCACGAGAGATCCGGGCGACATCGGCGACCCGGTCAATCTCACCCGCTTCGAGCGCAAACACGTACAGCGGGATGCCCGGATTCTGCTCGATCCGCAGGGCCCTGCGTCTGATGACGTCTTCTGTCACCGCTCCCCCATGGTCCTCTTGTAGAGATTCGCAAACCTGCTCTGCTCACAGGCTCGCCCGCTGTCGCGCAAAGCCCGCAGCAGCCGCGTTCGGGAAATGCCCGGCAGTTTCGCCGTCTCGTTCTCGATGAAGACGATCACGTCTTCATCCGACATGGGCTCTCGGCTGAACTGCACTGGCTTCGTGGTGGCTGCGGCCCACTCGTGCCAGGCCTTCTGCGTTGCCGGTGCGGTGAGCGCGCTGCCCCTGGCGTGCTCGAGCCACGACGCAGCCATGCGCACGTTCAAGCTCGTCAAGGTGCCCCCCAGCGCCCGGCTCAGCCCGGCGTCGGACCGCACGCGGTGCACTCCGGGGATCTCGCGCACGCCGCCGATGAGCAGCGACTCGCCCCCGAGTTTTCCCAGAGAGAGGAGTTCCCCTTCCATGGCACCCGCATAGACCTCGGACAAGACCATGAGTACCGGCCCACGCCGGCCGAGCTCCTGGAGCGTGGCTTGGCCGGTTCCCGCTTGCAGATGACCCCACCACTGAGCGTTTTCCGCGGTAGACGTGGCCACGGAGTCGGTGTGCCGGGTACTGAACGTTGCCGCATAAGCAGGCGCCCTGTACGTCTGCGGCTCCACCTGCTGCAGGCCCAGCCCGGCCGACGCCACCCACAGTTCCGCCTGGTAGCCCGCAGCCGAGGCCGCCGTCACCAGTCGGCGCGATCGCGTCCAGTGATCACCACGGTAGAGATCCGCGAGCACGGGCAGGGAAGACCCGCCGCGCGCGGTCGCGCCCTGCATGCGCTTCTGCCAGTTGTCGGAGCGTTGTTTCACACTGCCTGCCGGCAGGTTTCTGGCACACAGCGCTGCGTCCGGGCTACCGGCCTTGCGGTCAGTACACGTAACCACCAGTGATAGTTGCCCCACGCGGCTCGACTCCCGACACTCATAACTAGTACTTGATGGCGGTTACTCTACCTGTCAGTTGTCACGCTAGGCTGCACGCGTACACAACGGTCTAACTAGGGAGTAAGGCATGGGACGTCCTGCGATCGTTCTGCTGAGTGGCGGTCTGGACTCGACCACGGTTCTGGCCATCGCGAAGGACCAGGGCTACACGCCGTACGCCCTCAGCTTCCGCTACGGCCAGCGCCACAGCGTGGAACTCGAGGCCGCCAAGCGCGTCGTCGAGGCCCAGGGCGCTGCCCGGCACGTCATTGCTGACATTGACCTGCGAGTTTTCGGCGGATCCGCGCTGACCTCCGACATCGACGTACCCAAGCACGACTCCCTGGACCACACCGAGGAAGGCGGCGTGCCGATCACTTACGTGCCAGCACGCAACACGATCTTCCTCTCGTTTGCTCTGGCGTACGCCGAAACCGTCAACGCCAGTGACATCTTCACCGGTGTGACTGCTGTCGACTACAGCGGCTACCCGGACTGCCGCCCCGAGTACATCGACGCCTACGCGAAGATGGCCAACCTGGCGACCCGCGCCGGCGTCGAGGGAACCCAACAGCTCAAGATCCACTCACCGCTCATGGAAATGTCGAAGGCAGACATCGTGCGCGAGGGCTTGCGCCTGGGGGTGGATTACTCCATCACCTCCAGCTGCTACGACCCCGACGAACAGGGACGTGCCTGCGGTCACTGCGAGACCTGCCTGCTGCGCCTGAAGGGCTTCGCCGAGGCAGGTTCCACCGATCCCGTGCAGTACCAGGGCGCCTGAAAATGACCTATCTGGTCAAGGAAATCTTCTACACCCTCCAAGGCGAGGGCAGCCATGCAGGCCGCCCGGCAGTCTTCTGCCGTTTCTCACGCTGTAACTTGTGGACAGGGCTGGAGAAGGACCGCCACCGCGCCATCTGCCAGTTCTGCGACACCGACTTCGTGGGCACCGACGGCGAAGGCGGCGGTCGATTCGCCACGCCCGAGGATCTCGCTGAAGCTGTCGAAAAGGCTTGGCCTTCGGAGTCGACCGAGTATCGCTTCGTCGTGTGCACGGGAGGCGAGCCGCTCCTTCAACTTGATGAAGCAGCCATCGAGGCCCTTCATGCCAGAGGCTTTGAGGTCGCTGTCGAGACGAACGGCACACGCGTACCGCCGTCGGGAATCGACTGGCTGTGCGTAAGCCCCAAGATCGGCTCCGAACTCGTGGTCACCAAGGGCGACGAGTTGAAACTGGTCTACCCCCAACTGGGAGGAGACCCTGCCCAGTTTGAGGGGTTGGACTTCAGCTTCTTCCGCCTTCAAGCAATGGATGGCCCTGACTTGGAGGCCAACACCCGTGCAGTGGTCGACTACTGCATGAAGAACCCGCGCTGGATCCTCTCTCTCCAGACGCACAAGTATCTGGGAATTCAGTAAATGGAAATCTTTCGCGAGTTCACGTTCGAAGCGGCACACCGTCTGCCGAACGTCCCCGAGGGCCACAAGTGCTCCCGGCTGCACGGCCACTCCTACAAGGTGATCGTTCACGTCGAGGCGCCAGTTGACCCCGAGGCTGGCTGGGTCATGGACTTCGGCGACCTCAAGCGGACGTTCAAGCCGATCGAGGCACAGCTTGACCACTACTACCTGAACGACATTGAGGGCCTAGAGAACCCGACCAGCGAAGTCTTGGCCCGCTGGATCTGGGAGCGCCTCCAGCCCAACTTGCCGGGGCTCTCGGCTCTGACGGTTCGAGAGACGTGCACGTCGGGCTGCACGTACCGGGGCGAGTGAGCATGCACGACATCCAGAACGAGACCGACGACCGAGGGATCGAACTCGACAGGGTCGGTATCGACGGTGTCCGTTACCCCGTGAGCTTTGAGGATGGCGACCTCCGCCAGGAGGGCATCGCGGACTTCGAGGTGACGGTGCGCCTCCAGCACAACCGACGCGGCACGCATATGAGCCGCATGGTTGCCCTTGTCCACGGGCACTTGCAGAGGTTCGACCCTCGGAAGTTGCCGACTGTTCTGAAGACAGGTGCGGATCTTCTGGACGCGCCCGCCATCACCGTAGCGATGGCGATGCCTATCAGCACCACCGTGGTTGCTCCTGCAAGTGGGCGTGAATCGAAGCAGGTCCACGACATCCGTATCGAAGGACACTGGGACAACGGCGGCATAACTGTGACGACGGCCGTCACCACGGAGGTCACAAGCCTCTGCCCGTGCTCGAAGGCGATCTCCGACTACGGCGCCCATAATCAGCGCAGCCAGGTAACGCTCGCTGTGAGCGGCCACGGTGACAGCCCCTACCCACTGCCGGTTCACAGCGCCCTCCGATTGCTGTCGTCCTCCGCATCGGCGCCGGTGGTGCCCCTGGTGAAGCGCGCCGATGAACGTGTCCTGACCATGCAGGCATACGACAACCCGGTGTTCGTCGAGGACATGGCCCGCACCATCAGCATCGCCTGCCGCGAGCGGGGCCTGCAGCACACGGTGCGCATCCGCAACCTGGAAAGCATCCACAGCCACGACGCCATCGCCTACGTCACAAACTAGTCCTCGCCTCACCCCAGATTGATTCCCTCAGCACTCTGGCCCGCCCCTCGCACACCGCGACCAAGGACGGGCCAGTTGCATGCACACCCACCCTCAAGGGCACACCACTTCGAAGCGTCCCCTCTCGTCGACGTGTGCCTTAAAAGAGCGTTTCGTCCCGGCGAGGTTGTCTGGTTCGAAGTTCAGGTGTAGCGCCAGTTTGGGGTGGATTCGCGAGTGAGTCTGCGGCTTATGAGGTCAATCATCGCGACGTGGATTATGGCTTCGGAACGGTTGGGGGGGTGGGTTTCGTAGTCGCGGGCCAGCCGACGGTGATACATCAGCCAGCCGAAGGTCCGCTCGACGACCCAGCGTCGAGGGATCACCTTGAAGCCTTGGATGCGCGGGGCGCGTTGGATGACTTCTACGTCGATGCCGAGGCGGGCGCCGTGGTCGATGGCTTTGGTGCGGTAGCCGGCCCATGCTTTGGTCACGCGAGGGTGAGTGGCGGCGATGTGGGACATCAGGTGCATGCCGCCGACGTTGTCGGAGACGCTCGCTGCGGTGACCCAGACAGCCAGGAGTAGGCCGAGGGTGTCCACCCCGATATGGCGCTTGCGACCTGCGATCTTCTTGCCGGCATCGATGCCCTGACCGGCCGCAGGCACGTTCGCGGAGGTCTTCACGCTCTGTGTGTCCAGCACGCATGCAGTTGGCTCGGCGTCGCGGCCCTCGGCCTCCCGGTCCAGGCGCCGTAGGAGACCGTTGAGTTGGCCGAAGACGCCTTCTTTTTGCCAGGCGGCGAAGTAGCCGTAGATCATCTCCCACGGCGCGAAGTCGTGGGGCAGGTACCGCCAGGCAATGCCGGTGCGGTCGACGTAGAGGATGGCGTCCATGATGCGGCGCAGGTCATGCTCAGGCGGGCGGCCGATGTCGAGACCCTTGCCTCTTCGCTCGGCCCGCCAGGTGGAAAGTGTGGGCCCGATCAGTTCCCATCGCGCGTCGGACAGGTCGCCAAGCGGAGGCGCGTTGGGATCAGACAGGAGTCACCGATAGAAGTCGGGCCTTCGACCGATGGCACCCGTCCCATACACCGCGCCCGTCTCATCTGTCTCACCCGTTCCTCGGCAACTCACCCCCTGAAGCGCCACCAAACAACCTCCCCGGGACGAAACGCTCTTTGATGGGGTCGGTGATCGGGGAGTTGGAGGCGCGGGAGGCGACGGCCCGGGCCCGGGCGGTCGCCGCCGTCCTCGACGAGTGACGCAACCACCGGGGCCGCACCGTGCCGGGGGCCGAGCGGGACGGGCCGCCCACCGACTAGCATCGCCGAGTTCGTGCCACCCACCGGCCCGGGCATCGCGGCGCGGCGTACAGGGGAGCTGACACGGCATGAGAACGAAGAGCACAGCGGCGTGGGCGGTAGCGGCGCTGATGCTCGGCACAGCCGTCGGCGGCTGCGCCGAGCAATCGGACAAGGGACCGTCCGGCAGCAGCGCGAAGCACACGAAGTCCCACCGCGAACCCGAGGACAAGCCTGATTCACGTCTCGTCGAGGACGACGACGAGCACACCGTCCTCGAACTGTCCGACGGCCGGCAGGTGTTGCTCCGCTTCACTCGCCGCGGCCTGGAGGCACAGCATCGCGACGCCTTGGACGACGCCTGGTCCGCCCCAAAGACGGTCTATGAGACCGGCACCAAACCGTGCCACGGCATCAGGGCAAAGGCGTATCGGGACACCGTGTGGCTCGCGGCCGGCTTCGGCGCGTACTGCAGGGACGGCGAAGAACCGCAAGAGGTGATCGCGGCCGTCGCCACCGGGGACCTCTCCTCCTGGACCACCGACCCGACCAAAAACACCATCGCCTGGCCGAAGGCCCGCATCCGCGACGGTGGCGCCCGAGTGGACTTCGTCGATCCCGGCATGCTGGAAACCACCACGCTGACCTGGCGCAAAGGCTCCGGATTCGCCCAGGTGGCCACGAAGTACAAGCCCATCCACCCCTGGTTCGTGGGCCGGTGGCAAGCCACGGACGGCAGCCAGCAGCTGACCCTCCACCAGGTCAAGCCGGGCAGACGCGCACGCGTGGTCATCGAGTCCCGCACCGGCCCGCGATGCAAGGGCAACGCCGTCGTCTCCGGCATCGACCAGCACGACCTGTCCCTGAGCAACTTCAAGCTCGAACAGGGCACCAGGACCGTCAACTGCCCGCCAAAAGAGCTCGAGTACTCCTTCGACGTGAAGTCCTCGGACGGCCCGCTGCGCCTCCGCACGATCGGCAACCACCCCAAGACCGTCCTCACCTACGAGCGGGCGGGCTGACGCATGACTGCGCATGAGGGGCGGCGGGCGAGTCGAACCAACGCCGGAAGAGCCCCTGCGGGCGATGCCCTCACCGGCATCCGGTCGCGTCCACCGACATGCCGAAAACGTCGACTGTACTGGTCAGGACGTGGCGGTCGTGGTGCGCATGGGGCAGATGGGCGTAGGGAACGAGGACGGTCTTTTGCACGGTGGGCTCTGCTGTGGGCGGTCGGTCACGGCCAACGGGCACTGCGGTGCGGCGACGCGGTGCGCGAGCGGTGGAGAGCGGAGCGGGGTGCCTAGAGGGCATGGCCCTTTCTGGCCGTCGTGAGGTGATGTTGGTCGACAACCGACCTTGGGACAAGACATTTCAGGTGTAGCTGAGCGCTGTCGTTGGCACGGTTCGCCAACGGGAGCGCTTGCGCAGAAAAAGCGTCAGAGGGATGGGACAGCGGATCATGCCAAGGTGACGTCCATGCCGCCCTCGGCCAGGGTTTCAAGGACTGCGGTGAACAAGTTGGAGGGCTGGCCGCCGGTGTTCGGGGCGTGGGGCAGGTGCTCGCGTGCGGCCTGCGGCCGCGCAGGGGCCACGACGTCTGCCGCACCCTGACTCTCACCGTGCGCTACGCGACCGCAGCACCAGCACACGGACCCGCACCCTGAGCGAGCCCTGCGGCCACTCCCTCACGCTCACCCGCACCGCCTGCGACCTCCACGAGGGCCTGGGCCTGCAGCGGGCCCGGGGAGGGGCGTTGGGGCCTGCGCGCCGATCTCGCCCCCCACCGCCACCGCCCACCATCAGCTGAGCCTGGACACCGGCGACGACCGGGTCCGCCGGCTCGAAGCCGTCAGCGACCAGGCCCGCGCACGCTTTGGTCCACACGCCATCAAGCCCGCCACCCTCGCGCCGCCCACGACCACCTGAACTGACGGCCGAAGGCAGCAAATCAGGCGCCACTCCAGACCTGGGCTTCGGCGCCCGGTCGTGACGCCGACCCTCAGAGCCCCTCTTTGAACCCCCTGTTGATCTCCTACACGCGCCTCGGCAGCGGGAGTAACGGCACCTGAACGGTGGCCCCCTCCCAGGGGTCTGGCTCGTAAGACCCGGTCCGAGGGCGTCCGGGCGGCCGGCCGGGGTAGACGGCTGAGCGGCCCGCCCGTCGGCGCGGCCGAAACCCGGGAGAGGACACGATCAGCGTGAGCGACGCCGAGCACCGCAAGCAGACCCCCGACGGAGCAGCCGAACTTCTGGTGCGCTGCCTGGAGAACGAGGGCGTCGAGGTGGTGTTCGGCGTGCCCGGCGAGGAGAACATCCGTTTCACCAACGCCCTCGCCCGCTCGGAGAAGATCCGCTACGTCCTCACCCGGCACGAGCAGGCCGCATCCTTCATGGCGGAGATGCACGGCCGGCTCACCGGCTCGGCAGGTGTGATGTCCGCGACGCTGGGGCCCGGCGCGATCAACCTGATGCTGGGCGTCGCCGACGCGATGACGAACAGCACGCCCGTCGTCGCGATCACCGCGCAGGTCGGCAAGGAGCGCAACTACAAGGAGTCCCACCAGTTCGTGGACCTGGTGAGCATGTTCGCGCCAGTCACGAAGTGGTCGGCAGGCGTGCCGGCCACCCAGGCCATCCCGGAGATGGTGCGGCGCGCGTTCAAGACCGCGGAGTCCGAGCGACCCGGCGCCGTCTACCTGGCCGTGCCCGAGGACGTCGACGAGGCGACGGACGGCTGGGACCTGCGCCCGCTGCGCAGGGACGTCGTGCAGCCCGAGGCGCCGTCCCCGCAGCAGATCAAGCGGGCGGTGGAGCTGCTGCGCCAGGCCCGCCGGCCGGTGATCCTCGCCGGACACGGCGCGGCGCGCGGCGGCGCCCAAAAGTCGCTGACGGCGTTCGCCACCGCACTGGACGTGTCGACGGCGACCACCTTCCACGGCAAGGGTGTCCTGCCCGACGACCACCCGTGCGCGACCGGCACGTTCGGCTTCATGCGGCGCGACTACACCAACTTCGGGTTCGAGGAGGCCGACGTCGTCATCGCCGTCGGCTACGAGCTACAGGAGTTCGACCCGTCCCGGATCAACCCGGACGGTGACAAGAAGATCGTCCACATCCACCGCTTCCCGGCGGAGGTCGACGACAGCTACTCGGTCGATGTCGGCATCATCGGCGACATCTCCGCCTCCCTCGACGCCCTTGCCACCGAACTCGACGGCCTGCGCTGGAGCATCGACGACAAGGACACCACGGCCACCCGCGCGCTGCTGGCAGGGGAACTCGAGCAGGGCGCCGCGGACGAGCGCTACCCGCTGGCCCCGCAGCGCGTCGTCGCCGACACCCGCGCCGCGCTGGGTCGCGACGACATCGTGCTGGTCGACACCGGCGCGCTGAAGATGTGGATGGCCCGGCTCTACCCGACGTACGCGCCGAACACCTGCCTCATCTCCAACGGCTTGTCCACCATGGGCTTTGCGCTGCCCGGCGCGCTCGCGGTCCAGCTCGCCAGGCCGCAGACGAAGGTGCTGGCGGCGGTCGGCGACGGCTCGTTCCTCATGCACTCCCAGGAGATCGAGACGGCGGTCCGCGAGAACATCCCGCTGACCGTGCTGATCTGGCAGGACAACGGTTATGGGCTCATCAAGTGGAAGATGGACCTGGAGGTCGGAGAGAACTCCAACACCGACTTCGGCAACCCGGACATCGTCCAGTACGCCCGCAGCTTCGGCGCGAAGGGCTACCACATCGCCTCCGCCGGGGACCTGCTGCCGACGCTGCGTGAGGCACTGGCGGACCCGGGCGTGTCGATCATCAACTGCCCGGTGGATTACGCCGAGAACATGAACCTCATCGAGCACCTCGGGCACCTCGACTCGGCGCTGTGACCCGCCCGCGCGGCGCGGCCCGACTCCCGTACGGGCCGTGCTGCCCGGGCCGCTGTCACGCCTCGCGCGCAGCGTCCCGTCCCGAGGTCCGCCCCGGGGGCCGCCCCGGACAGGACTGCGCAAACTCGTGACGTCGCGTGCTGATCAGGCCGCAGTCGTCTCTCCGCATACCTGAGGAGGGGGCAAGGACGTGCTCAGGCAGTGAGCAGCTCGGTGATCTCATCGGCGAGCTTGGGGCCGAGCGAGCCCCAGCCGTCCTTGTAGCCGTAAACGCTCGCCAGGGTGCGGGCGTCGTAGTCGCCGTTGAGGATGTCGATGTCGGTGGGGGTGATGAGCGAGGGATGGGCGACACCGACGGCGCCCGAGACCCTCAGCAACTCCCTGCGCAGGGTGCGCAGGTAGCCCGCGGCCCGGATGGCCTTGGAGGGTGCGTCGATGCCGCGCGTCAGCCACGGGTCCTGGGTGGCGACACCGGTGGGGCATGCATCGGTATGGCACTTCTGCGCCTGGATACAGCCGATCGACAACATCGCCTCACGGCCCACGTTGACCATGTCGACGCCGAGGGCGAACGCGACGACAGCATTCTCGGGCAGGCCCAGCTTGCCGGACCCGATGAAGGTGACGTCATCGGTCAGCCCGCGCTCGGCGAACACGCTGTAGACGCGGGCAAAGCCCATGCGAAACGGCAGCGACACCGAGTCGGCGAAGATCAGGGGAGCAGCCCCGGTGCCGCCCTCGCCCCCGTCGACGGTCACGAAATCGACCCCCCGATCACCCCGCTCCATCAAGGTGGCCAGCTCCTCCCAAAAACTCATCTCCCCGACGGCGCTCTTGATCCCGACGGGCAAACCCGTCTGGGTGGCGAGCAGTTCCACAAAGTCGAGCATCGAGTCCACGTCGGTAAACGCGGTGTGCCGCGACGGCGACGCGCAGTCCTTGCCCGCGGGGATGCCGCGGATCGCGGCGATCTCGTCGCTCACCTTCGCACCCGGCAGCATCCCGCCGAGCCCCGGCTTCGCACCCTGCGAGAGCTTGATCTCGATCGCCCTGACGGGCCCGCTCGCGACCACGGACTTCAGCTTGTCGAGGTTGAACCTCCCGTCCTCGTCGCGGCAGCCGAAATACGACGTACCGATCTGCAGGACCAGCTCCCCACCGTTGAGGTGGTAAGGCGACAGACCGCCCTCACCGGTGTTGTGCAGCGTCCCCGCCAGCCCCGCACCCTTGTTCAGCGCCGTGAGGGCCGCGCCGGACAACGAGCCAAAACTCATCGCCGAGATGTTGACGACACTGGCCGGACGGAACGCCTTCGCGCGGCCTCGTGGTCCGCCCAGCACCTTGGCCGAGGGCAACGGCGCCTGCGCGTCGCGCCCATCGGGCAGCCGACCGGCGAACGTGCGCTGCTTCACATACGCGTGACCCTGCACATGCTCGACATCATTGTCGGTACCGAACCCGAAGTAGTTGTTCTCCCCCTTCGCCGACGCATAAATCCAGCGGCGCTGATCCCGGCTGAAGGGCCGCTCCTCGTCATTGGACGTCACGACATACTGCCGCAGCTCCGGGCCGATCCTCTCCAGCACATACCTGGCATGCCCCACCACCGGAAAGTTCCTCAGCAGCGCGTGCTTCTTCTGCACCAGATCACGGACGGCCACCAGCCCCAACACCGCGGCCGCTGACGCACCTATATTCCGAACACGCATAAAAACGCTCCTCTCCACAACCGGCCAAACCCCACCACAACCAGCTACCCCACCCCACCCAAAAACCACGACAAGACAGCCACCGCTCACCACCCACCACCACAAGCCAGCAGCACCACAGCAGCCCACAGCCGTTCGGGGCCGGCGGCCGCCCACCCGGAGCCGTGGTCACCGGCCCTGTACGCCACGACCTACTCACCAAAGCCACACCGCCGCGCGCCTTGCCCGGCCCAGCATCACCCCGCGGCGGGCCTGATATCGCACGGCCCGAACTCCTCGAAGGCACATGCACGATCCGGGAAACACTCCAGCACCTCCCCGACGCGGTCCAGCTAGGCGTCTTGCTCCGGATCAGGCGACTTTGTCCCTGTCTTGTCCGTTGGAAGGTGACGCCGCGACGGCGAGCAGGCACCGTAACGCCCCGCGGCCGACGCAGATGACACGGCCGTAAACGCGCCGCACGTAGGCGGCGAGTTCGCGGATGGACCAGCGAGTGAAGGGCCGGCCGAGCTTGGTCAGGCGAGTGGTCGCCCTCACCAGCGGTCTTCAGGATGATCACCGATCCGTAGGTGTCGGTGATCCGGTCACCTTCTCCCAGTGGCCATCGCGGCATTCATGCGTCGGCACGTTCCGCTGGAAGAAGTACCTGCCGCCGCCTTCAGGGCACGTACTCCCGACGTGGGGCGGCTCCCAGATGATGTGCACCCAGTGGCCCTTGTGGCACCGGAACTGCTCATCCTCGCGATCCCGCCCCCACCCCGCTTCCTCTTTGCAGCGCGCGCCCCTCGCCACACCTTCCTGTCCACCGACGTTGAAGGCTGAGCCCAGGGACGAGCTGGCACCCGCACCGCGACCGTCCCCCGTGGGTGCCGGGATCACACTGGTATAGGGGTCGGGAGAGCCTCCTTGCGTCGAAGTGCCGCATCCGGCAAACGCCATGACTGCGATCGATACCGCAGCAAGGGATGGAGTCAAGCGACTTGGCATGCCCGGACCCTAGCTTCCCGCCGCGAGCCTGGCACTGCTGGTGCTGCAAGACGCCTCTGGCATCAGGGGGCGCGCGTCGGGGAGCCTTTGGATGGCTGTGTATGTCAGCCGGAACACCCTGCGTCGCGCCGGCTTTCATCTCCTGCGTAAACGGGTTCTCCTCGCCTGGCCTCCCGGCGCTCGTCCTGTCAGCTTCTTGCTCCTACAGCGCCGTCTGGTACCGCACTTCAGGGACGGACACCCCGTCGTAGTCATCAACCTGGACAGCGCCATCAGCGACATAGCCAGCTCGTTCGTAGAACCGCCGGGCCCCGGAGTTGTCCGTGAGGACCCACAACAGCACCAGGTCAAAGCCGTCGGCGCGAGCGTGAGCGTGCACGGCGTCAAGCAAGATGCGACCGATTCCGGACCCAGTGAGTGAGGGTTGAACGTACAGAGCGTAAAGCTCACCCCTAGTCGCACTCGTTCCACCGCCACCAAGGGGCCCGAGGCACGCCCAGCCCACGACTCGTCCACGGGGATCGACCGCTACCAGGTTAGTTGCGCCCTCCTTTGCCCCCTTGAAGTGCTGTCGGAGCTGCTGAATATCCGCCTCGACCGTCATGTCATCAAGGAAGGACCGGGGCACGATTCCGGCGTACGCGGACTTCCAGCCGGTCACCCGTATCGCCGCGACAGCCGGAACATCGGATTCCGTCATAGCTCGTACAGTCAACATCACCGCACCGTACGAGACTTGCCACCAGAACTGCCCGGGAATTACGAATGCTCGGACGCAGCGACTACCCAACGTGCGCGCCCCAGGAACTCGCCCAGAGCCCCAACTCACGTTCATAGCGACCTTGGGTGAAGGACACGTTCTCAGAAGATCTGAACAGAAGGACTTGCCAGGGAAAGCCATGAACGTGTGGTCCATCGCCATGGCGGAGCACCACGACCAGAACATGCTCTCGGGCATCATCCCTGCCGCGTTCTCCACCGGCAGCTTCCTCGGCGGCCTCATCTACGGCAGCCGCACCTGGAATGACACCACCACCAGGCGACTGATCATCGCCACAGGCGCCTTTCTGACCGGGTGGCTCCCGCTCTTGGCCCTTCCGGGCCCGTATGCGGCCATCGCCGCGGTCACAGTGCCCGGTGCGTTTCTGAGCATCGTGGTCGCCTGCGCCTACGTCACCACCAGCGCCCTCACTCCCGCGGGCCGCACCGCAGAGGCGTACGCATGGCTCATCCTCGCGATCGGCGCCAGACAGTCCGCCGGCGCCGCCCTCGCCGGACGCCTCCCGAAACTCCGTACTCCCGAGGCAGCGGGCCGCTGGACCTGGCTCCTGGTCGTCGCTCACACCCAACTGCGGCTCCCCCGGCCCCTCGCCGCCCGGACCTCCACCGGCCCTGGGAGAAGCCGTGATGGACATCCTCGACCGGGACGGCCGGTGAGCGTGAGCTGCACGAGATTGCGCGTCTACCTCCTCGCTCCTTGATAGTCGGCGCGGCCCGTGCAACCGGCGGGCCGTCCCGGCTCTTTGGAGGTCCTGTGTTCCCCGCCTGCGGCGCCCTGCGCTCCGTCCGCCCCTCGGAGTGAGAGGCCCGTTCCATGCCGTCGCTCATCGACCTGCCCGATTTGGTCACCGCGCTGGTCGGCAGGGCGGTGCTGACCGGCACCGGGGTCACCTGGCAACGACTACGCACCCGCCGTACTCCTGAACTCGGCGCCCCGTCGCAGGCGCCACGCCAGCTGCGCCGTTACACCCTGCTGCGCACTACCGGAGTGGACGGCACTCCAGACCGGTACGAGACCACCCGGCCGCCCGGCACCGTCATCACCCACCGGGTAAGCGGTCTCCCGCAGCGCTTCGAGCTGACCGACGCACCCCTCGGCGACGGCACCTACGCCGCCGAGCCGCTCGACCCCCTGTAGGAACAACCTGGCCCCAGAGGTCCGTTGCCTGTGCCCCGCCCCGCTCATCCCATGGGCCGGGGCGCAGCAGCATCCACGGCGACGCGGTGAGCAGGGCGGGGTGGCTCCGTGGTGTCGCCTCTTCCGGTGGTCGTGTTCCCACCTCTGGCACGCTCCTCTACGAGAGCTCATGCACCAGGTCGGCTGCCCCCTCGAGTGCCCGTGACGATGCGCGGGCCGCAGCGTTGGAAACGTCACCGCGTAGATGGACTCCGTCCCCCACGGATACGCGGGTGAGGCCCTGTCCCGGCGCAGCAGCGCAAGGGCAGGGCCTCGCGCCTCGTGGTGCCAGGAAGTCCAAACAGGGGCACCGGTGTGGCGGCTTGGCGGCTCCATCGACCCTTGCGACCATGTCCCCAGAGGCAGCGGGTGCTGGTTGCGGGCCGATCGCGCCTGCCTGCCGCCTGGCGATAGTCGGGTTGCACCTTACGAGGTTCCATGCCCCTCAACGAGTTCGTCGAGGTGTACTGCGCCATCGCAGGCTTGATCATCGCCATCCTCACCTTCCTGCACGGCCGTGGCGATGGCGGTGACGACTGACCCTGCCCAGTCCCCCGCTGCGTGTCCCTCGGCGCACAGCGGGGCCTGATAACAGGACCATGCGCCTTGTGAGTCAGGTACGCAACGAGCCGGATACCGGGGACGGTGCACGCTCAGCCAGCAGGGATGGACAAGTTGATCGAGTTGGCCAGCACGCTCATCTCGGGGTGCTCATCGCCGTCCTCGCGGCATCGCTGACCAACCGCTCCCGCAACCGTGCGGCCGCCGCTCGACGGTCCCCGTCGGCGTATGGATCGACATCCTCCGCCAGCTCATCCGGCCCCTCGTCACCGTGCTCATCGCCGTCAACGTAGAACGACGCACGGTGCGGATCTACGACATCCAACGTCGCCGCCGCTGACACTAGAAGGCCCCTGCACCCGCGATGCGGGGGCTTCGGCACGCAATCACTTGACGGATACGCGCACGGAGCAGTCCGAATGATGGATGCCGTGGCTCCATGCGCCCCCTCATGCACCGTGCACTGTAGAGATGCCGCGCTATCCGGCCGTACCAGGGGGAAGGGAAATCACACGGCAACACGCCGAAGCCCTCCGGTGCAGGACAACGGCTTCCCAACCAGTCTGCACCAGAGGGCCATACCGACCAGGCGAACCCAGAAGGAGAAGTACGTGACCGTACCTCAGTGTGTGAATGCCCCCGACGACGGCTGGACACACGGCGCGAATGAGTGGCACGTAATCGTGATCACCGTGACCATCGCAGTGATCGTGCTCGCATGCGCCGGAGTGACCCCTGAGTGGATCGCCGCCGCCACGGCGCTGGCAGGCGTGACGACCCGAGCAGCCGAGAAGTAGATCAAGGCAACGTCCCCTCTCAGATGGGAGGGGACGTCGCGATCAGCCGGAAGGCCGAGGGACTCTGGCAGCGTCGCAAGGAGCAACCCCATGGCCTGGGTTGATCGCGAACACATCCGGACGCTTGAGCAGGACCACCGCTACACGCGTCTTCTCAGCCTCACCCGGCGGCTCCTGGAGGAACGGATGCCCAGAGGGGGCACGAGGCCTGGGACCGCTGTCCGGCTACCCCGCGCCGGACCAGAACGGCTATCTCTTACGGGAGCCGCCCTCGGCAACGCCTGGGCTGCAGGGGCTCACCTCCACCGAGCATCGGGATCGAACGTCACTGCGCTGTCCCGTATCTCCACCCCGGGCACACTCGTATCCCCGTGTCCGGGCAGCGCACGCATACTTCTGAAATCAGCAGCCATGAGGAGAGCAGCCGGGACGTTCTCCACCTCTTTCCCTCCGGGATCGAGCGGGGATGCGCGGTAGTAGCGCCTGGCGTACTCGATCAGTGCGTGGGGGTCCAGCACCTCGCACTCGAACTCCACCGTGATCATGACGCGCTGCGGGCTTTCTTCGCCGCCGTCCATGGCACACCGCTTTCTTGTCATGAAGGCGGGCGCCCCCTGGCGCCGCCGCCGCTTCCGTTCAACGGAATCAGGGTCTGCAGGCGAGCGCCCCTGACCCAGGCTCCCAGCAGGTCGCGATGGAGGGCCACGATGTCCTGGCGCAGCGCCTGGCCGAGGGCGTCCTTGGTGAACGAGCGGCCGGTGGTGACGAACAGGGCGACATCCGCCCGGTGCTCGAGGCGGGCGGTGCCGACGAACTTCTGCATGTCCGGCGAGGACACACTGCGCTGCGGCGCGTATTTCTTGCACTGGGCAACAAGTTTGCGGCCGTCCGGGAGATAGCCGATGACGTCGGCGCCCAGGTCGCCGCTCTTGCCGCTGACGACGACCTGCGTGCAGCCGTCCCGCCGGCACAGATCGGCGACGTAGCGCTCGAACTCCTGCCAGGACAGCGCGTCGACCTCCGTCATCGACAGCTCCCGCGCCTTCGCCTCCTCCTGTGCCCGCCACAGCCGGTCGCGCCCGACCGCGAGCCGGTGCGCCCGCCACAGGCCCCACCCGGCCCCGCCCGCCACCGTGATGGCGAGCCCCCACACCAGGACGGGCCACACGCTCGCCCAGTTGCCCGCCACCCCCACCGCAGCGACGACCGCCGCCACCGCACCCCAGCCCTGCACGTGCCGGCGCGAACGCTTCCTCATCCGCCGACGCCGTCGTCGTGCCGCCATCACTCCCCCACTCCCCGTGCCCCTGGTCCGCAGTGTGGAAGGCCTGTCCGGCCCCGGCAAGAGGGCCCGACTCCCCCACCGGGCGCTGCGGCCAAGCTCATTGGTCCTCGCACCGGATCGGGTAGGAAACCGTTGGCCTCGGTGCGGGTTTCGGATCCTCCTGGCCCTCGAAGCGCACCGGGTACGTAGCCGTGCCGCGGGTCTGGCCCCGAACCCCCGCTGCCGGACGCACCGCTCGTCCCGCCGTAACCCGCGATCACGATCCCCAACAGGACCAGAATCGACAGGTCCCGCCGCGCGCCCGGCGCCCACCGGAAGTACCGGCGCACCTTCCCGCCGCCGCGCTCGTCTTGCCGATCCACATCCGGCACTGGATGTGTGTCCTCTGGCGGACGATCTTCACTGATTGCCAAGTGAGCTTGACCGCCGCGGCGAGAGGCGGTGCGTTTCACCGTGGCCGCGCGTTGGTCGACGTTCGACGGTTTCCGCCCGGGCGCTGGGGGTCGTAGTGGAGCATGGCGGGCGGCGTTCAGCCTGGGCGCCGCGCTCTGATGGACACAGCGGAGGGGACCGTATGACAGGCGGGGCTTTCACCAGTGTCTCCGGCACGTACGAGCTGGTCAGCAGTGAGGGGTACGAGAAGTACCTGGAGTCGATCGAGGTCAACGCGTCAACGCGGGCAGTGCTCGCGGCGGATCCGCAGACGGTGAAGATCGTGCAGGAGGGCGACGTCTACACGCTGCGGAGCGCCGTCGCCGCCAAGGAGTTCGTCCTGCGGTTCACCTCGGCCAGGAGTTCGTCTCGGACTTCGGGTACGGCGACGATCGCCGGGCCAAGGGGATAGCGCGCCGCGACTTCAACCATGTCATCCTGCAGCGCAAGGGCGGCAACTCCGAGACCACGGTCATCTACAGCGCCGACGAAGAGGGCCTCGACGTGCAGTTCACCGACCCGAACGCCGTCACCGCCAAGCGGCGCTACAAGCGCCAGCCCTGACCAAAGAGCACCGGCGATGGGCCGCGGCACCCTGCCGGAGCCCATCGCCGTACACCGCCAGGGCAACCGCACCGCCCCCACCGGTCAAGATCACTTGGCATACGGTCAAGATCGCCCGCCAGAGGGCAATGAGGGGCCGAGCGGCAGTCCGGACAGGGTACCTGGGCAGCTCACGGGGCGGCTCCCATCGTGCGGGCGACGAAGCGGGCGTGTCCCTCCCCCACCGTGTTCCTTCCGCGCGCCCTTGTCCTGGCTCCGGAGATCAAGCAGCACAGATCCAGATCGGCCAAGGAGCGAATGAAGTTGCATTCGGCCATGCCTACGCCCGCCCGATGGACCTGGCGAGCACTCATCCACTCCATCAGCATGGCCGCTGCCTTCTGCACCAGCCAGGGTGAGCGGTAGTCGGCCCGCAGCTGCCGTCCGCCGATCGCACGGTGCCACGTTTCATCGAGAGCCCGGCGAGACGAACCGCGAGCCGCCGCAACCATCTACGTATGGAGTCAGGTCACCCACAGCGAACGCATGCTGCACCCCGCCTGAACTCAAGCGAGCCCGCTAAGCCCACCGATTCACCGACTCACCGCTGAGGCCTTGGTCACCCCGTGATCATGTGATGGCCAGTCAGCGGCTCGGCAGTGATGGGGAACGGGGCCGGAGAAGCCGCGAACGTCCGCGGGTGCTAGCTTCCTTCCCCGTGATGATGTACCAGGACGAGACCAGGGCGGCCTACGACGGGGTCGTCGAGCTGTATGCGTCGCTGTTCGCCAACCAGCTGGAGACGCAGCCGTTCGCACGGAACATGATCGGCACCTTCGCCGAGCTCGTGCGCGAGACGGGGAATCTGCGGGCCGCCGATGTCGGGTGCGGACCCGGCCATCTGACAGCCATGCTGCACGGCTTGGGGCTGGACGCCTTTGGGCTCGACCTCTCCCCTGCCATGGTCGACCACGCCCGGCGGGCCCATCCCACGCTGCGGTTCGACGAGGCACGCATGGAGGCCCTGCCGGTCGAGAACGGCGCCCTCGGCGGAGTACTGGCCCACTATTCGATGATCCATACCCCGCCTGGGGAATTGCCCGCGCTGCTTGCCGAGCAGGTCCGGGTCCTGGCACCAGGAGGTCTGCTCCTGGTGTCGTTCTTCGGGACCGAGGGACCGGAGCCGGTGGGCTTCGACCACAAGGTGGCGCCCGCCTACAGCTGGCCGGTGGACCGATTCGCCGAGCTGCTGGCCGGAGCCGGGCTCGTCACGGCTGCCCGGCTAGTCCATGACCCGGCCTCCGAACGGGGCTTCCTCGACACCCACTTGCTGGCTCGCCGCCCCTAGCACCTGCTCCGTGGTCTCAGGGATGGCGAGCGATGATCGCTGAAGGTGCGCGGGCAGCAGGCAGCCTCGTCGGCAGAGCAGGTTGTCAGAGGCGCTAACAAAGCCGTTGGACGTGGCGGTGTGTGATCAGGCAGACCGCGAGGCCGAGGAAGGCTTCGTGGATGTCGTCGCGGCGTTCCCAGCGGATGCGCAGGCGGCGAAAGATGTGCAGCCAGGCGATGGTGCGCTCGACGACGTACCGGAAGATGCCCAGGCCCGTGCCGTGCTGCTCACCTCGTTTCGCGACCACCGGGCGGATCCCGCGCTGCCAGAGCAGACGGCGGTACATGTCGTGGTCGTAACCGCGGTCGGCCAGCAGCGCGTCTGGGCGCCGGCGTGGTCCAGCTCGAAGGCGATCCGGGCCTGGCTGCGGCGCCGGGGCATCGCGCACACCATCCCCGAACGAGCCGACCAGGTCCGCAACCGGGCCCGGCGCGGCAGCCTCGGCGGGCGCCCGCCCGTCGTCGACCGCGAGACCTATAAGCAGCGCAACATCGTGGAACGATGCTTCAACCGCTTGAAGCAGTGGCGCGGCATCGCGACCCGCTACGACAAGACCGCCGAGTCCTACCAGGCAGCCGTAACCCTCGCCTCTCTGCTGATGTGGGCGTGACATTTGACGACACTCCCTAGGACAGCGGGACGGCAGTGGCACGAAGCTGGTGGAAGGCCTCAAAGCCCAGAAATTCCTACCCAATGCCCTGTACGCCGGAGCGAGCAACGCCTACTTTCCCGACCTGTGCCTCGGGCATGGCTGCACGAGCTGGGCATGGGCTACGGCCCTTGCGCTGGCCGACGACTTCTTCCAGCGCACCGGGACCGCGGCCATCTACGAGGACGTGCGCACGCGGCTGACACGGTGAAGCGCTGCGGCGGCGGCTCCGTACGAAGCGAGCTCCTCCATACAAGGATTCAGGCGATGGTCACAGCCGAGCGTCAGCCTTGTTCGTCGGCCTCACGCCGGTCCTGCCGTGCCCTGCAGGCCGCGCCGCGTGCGTCGTAGCCTCGTCTCTCCGTCCCTCGTCCCCCGGCCCCCGCGCACCGCGCTTGGCACCTGAAGGCGACCCCTCTTCCCTCCCTCACGGCAGGCGCGGCGTCACTTCGCAGCGCGTTTTACCCGCACTGGCTCACGGCGGAGAAGTTCTTCGGCGGTGCAGCCGAAATCAGGATCTTCCACCAGGCAGAGATTGAGTCCTTGCTCGTCCCGCATGACCTGAGCCGACAAAAGACAGGAGTCCTTCGGAGACTCGATGGTCAGGGAGACGGAGTCGCCGCTGGTGAGCGCTTTGTCCTCGAAGGAGGAACCCGCCTCGTCGGGCGCGCTGAAGAAGCTCCAGTTTCCGGTTGCAGCGTCCGGGCACGAGGTGCCTCCCAACATTGCACTGTTCAGGCTTTCCCCCGTCATACCCCGGTCCGCCTGCAAGCGAAGAAGGGCGCCACCCGGGCTGCTCCACTCGCCCGCAAGCTCCGACTGATCAATGCGAGCCGCCCTTCCACCTGCATCAGCGCAAGCAACGCAGGCCCACGCCAAAGCGGCAACCAGAGCTGACCACCGTCTGACTGAAGTGCTCATCCACATCCCCGCCCCACACTCGATGCACACGTTCAGAATAGATAGCGGGCTCGGACGATCTCGCAGCGCATGGTTCCTCTCGCCGGGTGATGGGCCCAGGAGTGCCGTCGCACTGCATGCGTCCACCCGGTCAGTTCCTTGACGCCGGCGCGTCCACCGCTGGCTGCGGCGCGCCCCAAATGGTGCCGCCTGGCCTCGATGGGATGGTGCACGCCCCACGGCGTAGACGAGCCGGTGCGATACATCCGCGGCGCGGGCCGTCCCCGATGAAGGTGACCGGTTCGTCGTCCGTGATCGGCTGGTCGGCAACGGCCAGTACGCGAGCGGGCCTGGCGCATGACCCGGTTGGCCTCGCGGCGGCGCTTTGCCGGGTGCGGCCCTGTGGCGCCCGGGACTTGCGGTGGAGGTAGGCGAAAGCGGTCTCGGCGTGGTCCGCGGCGCGCAGCGGGCGCGCATCTCGTCTCGTGGCGGGGGCGTCAGGTCGCGTGGAGCAGCCGAGGGTGGGGGTCGAGGCCGAGGTAGAGGCCCGCTGTCGCGTGGGCGGGGTCGCTGGGCAGGTGCAGCATGTGGCTGGTTCCGTGGCCGCCGAGCCCATGGGCGCGGTGCCCGTTGACAGGCTCGGTGAGTCGGCGCTGGACGAAGGCCACGGTGTCCTGCTGGGCGTCGTGGAGATCATCGACTCCGGTGATGATGTTGAGGAAGGACTCGTGCAGGCGCAGGTCGTTCTGGTCGCGATGACTGAGGGTCTGTGCCTTGTGGAAGTAGGCGTTGCGCCCGTCGTGGATCCGGTAGAACGCGCTGACCAGTAGGAGCAGCCGTTCGTAGGCGTGGCGGTAGGTGGTGTCGTAGAAGCGGCGGGCCGCCGGCTCGTCGACGTCCTTCTGCATGATGCTGGTGAGGGAGGCCGAGGCGAGCAGGCCGCTGTACATGGCCAGGTGGACTCCGGTGGACAGCAGCGGGTCGAGGAAGCAGGCGGCGTCTCCGGCGAGGAAGTATCCGGGTCCGCTGAACTGTTCGGAGACGTAGGAGTAGTCGCTCTCGACCTTCAACTTTGAGCTGAGCCGGGCGTTTTCGAGCAAGCGCACCAGTGTGGGGCAGCGGCTGAGGGCCTGGTGGTAGAGGGCTTCGACGGAACCCGTGGCTCGGCGTGCTTGGTTGAAGGAACGCTTGTCGGTGACAAGGCCGAGGCTGAGAGTGCCGTCGTGCAGGGGAATGGCCCAGAACCAGCCGTCGTCGGGCAGCGAGAAGACGCCGATCGCCCCGGCGGGAGCCCCGGGCAGGGGCGGGGCGTCGCGCCAGTAGCCCCATGCCGCGACGTTGCGGAAAACGTCGTGAAACCTGCGGTGGCGCAACTGGCGGGCGCTGAGCACGCCGGCCCTGCCGCTCGCGTCGATGACGTGCTCAAAGGCCGTGGCGCCGTGTTGCCCTTGGCTGGTCGACCAGGTGGCGGTGGCGGCCCGCTCGCCAGCCCACTCCACGCGGCCTACGGTGACTCCTTCGCGCACGTCGACGCCCTGACGTCGGGCGTGCTGGAGGAGTAGGTGGTCGAACTCCGAGCGGACGACCTGGAAACTGTAGGGAGAGGGCCTGCCCGGCTCGTCGAAACCGAGTGACCACTCCTCGCCGCCCCAGCCGTAGAAGGCGCCCGTCTTGCGGACGAAACCATGGCCTTCGACCAGCTGTCTGGCCCCCATCACGTCGAGGAGCGGCAGCAGGGACGGAAGGAGCGACTCGCCCACGTGGTAGCGGGGGAAGTGCTCCCTCTCCAGGAGCGTGACCTGCAGCCCTTGGCGGGCCAGGAGCGCGGCGGCTGTCGAGCCTGCCGGCCCGCCGCCGATGACCAGGACGTCTGTCGTTTCCCGCACAGAGTGCTCCCTCGACCTGGTCGTGCGGCTGCGGTTAACCACACGTGTCTACCTGTTCACCATAAGTGACAGACTGTTCGCCATGAAGAGTCAAAAGTGGTCACATCCGTCAACGCAGGGTCCGACAACCGGCGTTGGGGAGTGTCGCGAGGGCGCGGACGGGTCCGCCTCCCTGACGATCGGTGTCGAGGAGGAGTACCTACTGGTGGATCCCGTATCCCGGCAGGTGAGCCCCGAGGCCGACAAGGTCGTCGCCGAGGCGGCGACCGAACTGGGCGCATCCGTCACCACGGAGATCACCCAATACCAGGTCGAGATCCGCACCAATCCCCACACCCGCCTGGCGGACCTGGGCGACCAACTGCGCGCCGCACGCCACGCGGTGGCGCGGGCCGCCGCCCGATGCGGGCTGCGCATCATCTCCAGCGGCACACCCGTCCTCGGCCAGGACACCCCCGTGCCCTTGACCCCAGGCCCCCGCTACGCGAAGAGCGCCGCCATCTTCCGCGCCCTGGACGACGAACAAAGCGCCTGCGCCTGCCACGTCCACCTCGGCGTACCCGACCTGACCACCGCCGTGCAGGTGAGCAACCACCTGCGGCCATGGCTCCCCGCCCTCATCGCGCTCACCGCCAACTCGCCCTACTGGGCCGGGCAGGACACCGGATACGCGAGTTGGCGGACCATGACCTGGTGGCGCTGGCCGGTGGCGGGACCACCTCCGTACTTCGCCTCCCGCACCCACTTCGACGACCTGGTCGATCGCCTCATCGCATCGGGCACGGTCATGGACCGCGGCGGCCTCTACTGGGACATCCGCCCGTCCCATCATGTGCCCACCCTGGAGATCCGCGTCGCCGACGCCTGCCCGACCGTGGAGGACACACTGCTGCTCGCCGCAGTCCTGAAAGGCCTGGCCACCCGCGCCCTGGAGGCCGTACACCATGCGCGTCCCGCTCCGCGCCCGCAGCCGGAAATGCTGCGCGCCGCATGCTGGCGAGCGGCGCGCGACGGCCTGTCCGGACAGGCCGTCAACCCGCACACCGGCCGGCTCGCCCCCGCCTCGGCACAGCTCGACCAGCTTCTCGACGCGGCACGCCCGGCCTTGACGGCCACAGGCGACCTTCCGACTCTCCAATCCGCGGAAGCACTACTGCGTGCACAAGGCAACGGTGCCGATCGCCAACGGGCCGCTCACCAGCACGGCCGGGACCTCAACGACGTGGTCGACCACCTGATCCACACCGCCACAACGCCCCGAGTCTGATCCCCTGGGCCACGCGCCCTGCTGGCCGCTCGGAGAACAGGGCAAGGCCAGTGGCGATGTGGTGCGAGATCAGCCCAACCGTCTGCAACCGTTTGCGGTGCACTTGGAGCAGTGCCCTGCTGATGCCCAGGTCTCGGGCCAGTTGGCTGACATAGGTGGGGCCCGTCGTCAGAGCAGCGAGTACACGCATCCGATGTGGCCTGGCGAGGGTCGCCAAGACTTTCGCCAGGCCGTCGCCTGTCAGATCAGCGGTTTCCATAGAACTCCGGACCATCTGCGGGAAACGTAGCGTGCCCAGGTCGGCGGGAGTGCCCGCGGTGCAGATCGGGTGAAGAAGACCCCAAGGCCCTGGACCGGGGTGAGGGGAATGCCCATATTGCTCACCATGCCGTCCTCAGACGCAACCGGTGCTCCCGGTGGGAAACGTGTTCCTCCGGCCCCGGTCCTCGCCATGATCGTCTATGTCGGCCTCTTGGCCGTCTCTTTCGTCGCGCTCGGAATCGGGCTCGCGATCGCCAGTGGCGAGCCGGCCGCCTCTTTGCTCGGCCTCGTCGGCCTGTTGCCGGGCGCCACGGCCCTCGGACTGTGGCAGGGCAACCGTGGGGCCCGGGTCGTGGCAATTCTGTTCTTCGGCGTGCTGCCCGGCCTGTTGCTGCTCGCTGTGCCCGGATCTGCCCGTGCATGGTTCAACCCAGACCTCTATCCGGCCGACCAGGACGACCTCGATCTCGACGACCTTGGTGGCCTCGACGGCGAGGCGACGGGCATAACAGACAGGACTTGAGGCCGACGAGTCACTCGTACTGGCGCTTTTCAGAACCGCACCTACCGCTTACCGCGCCGCTCGCGGACCGGCGTGAGACCGGTCTTGTTCTGAAGGATTTTGTTCGTCGAGCGCCCGAGGCGCGAGCGGCAACCAGAGCCAAAATCATAGGCGTCCCCCGCTCGAGAGGCTTCCATGCCCGTCATGCACAAGAGCCGTCCTCCGTCGCTTGCCGTAGCCGTCGCGCTCATGTTCTCTGCTCTCACGTCGTGTTCCTCGCCCTCCGCGGACGGGTCTTCCGACGAGGCACGGCCCAGCGAGTCAACCGCCAGGGCAAGCTCCGCGAAGCCGCCCCGGCCGACACCTTCACCCACCGGCCCCTGTGCCGACGGCACATGTGAGATCAAGGTTTCTGTGGGAGACACCGTGACTGTGCCAGCCAAGTACGGACTCGGACCTATCAAAGTGGTGGCGATCACTGGCGGCAAAGTCGAGATGACCGCGGCCCTGACGGGAACGGGCTACAGCGTCTCTGGCTGCTCCGGAGGCGGCAGCGTGTCCTCGCAGGGTGGCGGTGGCGTCAGTTTCAGCTGCGGTGAGGGTCCCGCCGCCACCATCAACGACGCGATGAAGCTGAAGGTCGCCGAGGTGCTCGACGCCTCCGCCGCCCTTCGCATCGAACCCGCTGGATGAGTTACTGCTCGAATTGAAACGGTGTCCATGAGGTACCTGCGCCACCGCACTTCTGTTGCAAGGCCAGCTTCCGGGCCTCCGATGCCTCTGCGGGCGCATCGGTTGTTTGCGCGCGAGGCAGTCCCTGCTCGTCGTACCGCTGTGCGTTGTGGCCTCCGCGTCGCACAGCCGGCTGTTGCGCGGCCGTATGCCAGCCGCGCAACAGCCCTCACCCTCCCCTGTTTCAGTACGCGATCTTGCCGCTCGTGTTGCGATCGAACTTCAGGTAGAACTTCTTGCCGTTCGCCACGTCGGTCACAGCCGTGTCCCACACGCCCTGCGAGAGCCAGCGCTGCGGGTAGCACTTATGCGGCACGCCCGCGCCCTGGTAGAAGCATGCCTGCACGTTCGCGCCGATCGCTGCCTTTACGTTGACGTCGGCGCAGCTGGTGGTGGTGGTAGCCCAGCCGGGGTAGGCCGGCCACACCTTGTTCGTCGTGCTGAAGCTCTTCGCACCGCCGTAGCAGGTCATCGGAGTGACGTCCGCGGAGGCCGTGCCGGCGCCGCCGGTGAGCAGGCCTGCGGCCAGCGTGCCGACGGCCAGGGCCGTAGCGATCTTCCTGTGAGTGCGCATGGTTCTTTTCTTCCCTTCTCATCGACGCGGGATTTCTGCCGCGGACACGAACGGCGTCCCCCGTGTCTGACGGATTGCTCCTTGGTGCATCCAGGGAGGCAGGCACCAGGTTTCTGCGTCGGTTCGTTGTTGCGCAGCCCCGTGGCACCGCGTGAAACAAAACGCCGAGCCCGTGATCACCGGCCGCAAACGGCTGGAACACGCTGCTCAGAGCTTGGCGACCGGCCCTATGGGGGTGGGAGAGTAGCCGCCCGCTTTCATGCGCGTATGGACTTCTGGGGGAGGTCGAGATGGGGCGTCGTGAGGGCGAGCTGGACCCGGCGGCCGGATCGGCACAGCGTTTCGCATTCGAGCTGCGCAAGCTGCGCCAGGAGGCCGGGGCGCCGACATACCGGGTCATGGCGCGGCGCACGGGCTACTCGGTCGCCACGCTGTCGCGGGCCGCCTCCGGTGAGCGGTTGCCGTCCCTGCCGGTGGCGTTGGCTTATGTACGGGCGTGTGGCGCGGATGGCGCCGAGTGGGAGCAGCGCTGGCATGCGGCGGCCGAGGAGAAGGCCGTGGAGCCACGGCACGGTGAAGGAGCGCGGGCGCCATACCGAGGGCTGGCACGTTTCGAAGCCAGCGACCGGGAACTGTTCTTCGGCCGCGAGCAACTGGTGGCTCAGCTCGTCCAGCGGGTGCGTGCCCACCGGGTGGTCGCGGTCGTCGGGGCCTCGGGCAGCGGCAAGTCCTCCCTCTTGCGTGCGGGTCTGATCCCCGCCCTGCAGCAGGAAGGCGCCCCGGGCCACCGGCCGGCGGCGATCAGGATCCTGACCCCTGGACCTCACCCGCTGTCCACCCATTCCGGATTGATGACGGCAGCCCGGGACCCCGGAGACACGATCGTCGTGGTCGATCAGCTGGAGGAGCTCTTCACACTCTGCGCCGACCTTGGTGAGCGCGCGGCCTTCCTCGACCTTCTGGTGCAGGCGGCGGACCCCGGCCGCCGCCTGCGGGTGATCATCGCGGTGCGGGCAGACTTCCTCGGCCGCTGCGCTGAACACCACGAACTGGCTGCGGAGTTGCGGGACGCCACCGTGCTCGTCGGGCCGATGAGCGCGGCCGAACTCCGCCAAACCGTTGTCAAACCGGCGACCGTTATGGGGTTCATCGTCGAGCGCGAACTGACCGCGAGGATCATCGAGGACGTCAGCGACACACCAGGCGGCCTGCCGTTGATGTCCCACGCCCTCCTGGAGACCTGGCGCCGGCGCGCAGGCCGTGCTCTGACCCTGGCTGCCTACCGGGCAGCGGGTGGCATCCAGGGCGCCCTCGCCCGCACCGCCGAGGACCTCTACACCCAGTTCTCCGTCCGGCAGGCCGACTGCGCCCGAAGGATCCTGCTGAGGCTGATCACCCCGGGCGAGGGCACACCGGACACCCGACGCCCCGCAGCCCGGGCCGAACTTGACCCGGCCGACGAACCGGGCGAGGCCCTACTGGTCCTCGACCGGCTTGCCCGCGCCCGCCTGATCATTCTCGACGAGGACACCGTCAACCTCGCCCACGAGGCGCTGATCACCGGCTGGCCCCGGCTGCGCGACTGGATCGAGGGTGACCGCGAGCGGCTGCGCGTCCACCGAAGGCTGACTGAGGCGGCAGAGGCCTGGGCCGATCTCGGCAAGGACCCGGGCGCGTTGTACCGAGGCAGCCGTCTTACCACGGCCGAGGAACAGCTCGCCGCACCTGAACTGACGCCGGTGGAAGAGGCGTTCCTCAGCACCAGTGTCGCCCAGCGCTGTCAGGAGCAGCACCTGGCAGGACGTACGGCCAGACGATTGCGTCGGCTGCGTGCGGCCCTGTCCGTGGCAGCCGTGCTCGCCCTGATCGCGGGGGCGGTGGCGTGGCAGCGCAACCAGGACGGCGAGCAGCGGCTCGCCGAGGCCACGTCCCGCCGGGTCGCGTCGGCCGCCGAGAGCATGCGCTACTCCGATCCCTTGACGGCCATGCGACTGAGCGTTGCCGCTTGGCGGATCAGCCCGACGCTGGAGGCGCGAGCCGCGCTCATGGGCGCCATGACCCAGCGCGAACAAGACGCCTTCGCTGAACCCGGCGCACGTAGCGGCGACCACCGCCAGCTCAGCTCCGACGGCCGCACGATGGTCTCCGGCGGTTCGGGGCGCGTACGCGTGTGGGACCTGGAAACCCAACAACAGAACGGCACGAGACCAATCAAGAGGCAGCAGGAACTGTTCGCCGTCTCCTCCGACAACCGGCGTCTACTGCTGACCTCGCACGCCGGGTGGGAGTTGTTGGACCTGACATCCGGCGAGTCGACCCGTCTCCCGGCCTCCCTCACCGACTTGGGGGTGACGTTCGGACCGAACACCGACATGCTCAGCCTTTGGTCCGGCAACCGGCAGACCGGGCTGTGGGACCTGCGACGGCAGCGCAAGTTATCGAGGAGCGAGACGGAAGAAGCTTGGCGCTCCGCCGACCGTCCGGACGACCGACGCCGCGCCGTCTGCACTGACTCCCGCGAGTTGCACCTTGTGAACGGCCGAGAGATCCGCCGGCTGCGCACCACCGGACGGTGGGCGCCCGTCGTCCGTCTGGCCTGTGGCCCGCGGGACCGCGCAGACGCCGATACCTCCGGCGGGCTGTCTGTCCCCGCTCTCCCTCTCCACCCGAACAGAAACACCCTGATGATCGTTCTCGATGACCGGATACGGACCTGGAACCTGGCTACGCGTAAAGAGCTGCCCCTCGTCCCGAAGACCGGGCCGTACCACGTCACCCCCGACGGGAAGTTCCTGACCACCGCGGACGACCGGGGCATCCGCGTACGACGCTTCAGCGACCTCGCCGAACCGGTCTACCAGTACCCCCTCAAGGGCCGGAGCGTCACCGAGGTGCGTCTGTACCCGGACCGCAGGAGGATCCGCTACATCGAGCGACAGACCGGCTCGGCCTCGGTGGCCCGCACCCTCCATCTCGGAGATGCCCTGGACCCCGGCTGGCGGAGCTTCGCCCACAAGAAGACCGCGCCGCAGCGCGATCGCTCGGACAGCTTCGTTGATCGCCGGCTGACCTCCGTCGCGGTCGGCCCAGATACCGTCGACCGGGTGGCGACCGGGGATGAGACGGGCTGGGTCACCCTCTGGGACCGGGCGGTCGAACGACGCCTCAGCATGTTCGCAGCCACCCCCGCAGATGACGCGGCAGACGGCGGGGCCCAGCCCATCTCCGCGCTGGCCTATTCGCCCGACGGCCGCATTCTGGCCGTCGCGGCCGGCGCCATCGTGCAACTCTGGGACACCGCATCGACCCAGCCCCTGGGCAGCGGCCTGCTCACTACAGGAGACACCGCGACGTCCCTCACCTTCAGCGACGACGGAAAATCACTCACGGCGCGCGGCGCCCACACTCGGCCCCACACCTACCCCGTCGAGCCCAGCCTCGTCGCCAGGGCCGTGTGCGAGCGTTCCGGCGGGGGTGTTTCCGCCGCCGCCTGGCAGACGTACGTTCCAGAAGTCCCATACAGGAAGACGTGCTGAAGAAGTGCGCAAGCGGACCCCTTCAGCGACATGGCCGTCGATTCGTCCCTGGCGGTACGGACTGCTCCAGGCCACGCAGTTCTCCAGCGGCTCGGTCGTCTTCGACGAGGCGCAGTTCCTCTGGCGACACGGTCGACTTGACCGGGGCGCAGCGTGTAGTGGATCGAATTCTCAAGGCGGGCTCGGAGCCGGCGGAAGATTGCTTTCCTGCTGGTTTCCTATCGGCGCTTGGTTGTGCGGCGCCAGCCCCAAAGGGGCCCGGCAGGTCCATCGACGTGGTGCGCCGGCCGGTGCTGCTGTGGGTGCGGCGGGGGCCGTGATTGCCGCCTGTGGTGAGGGACCATGAGCTGGTACCGCGACGCCGACCGTGACCCGAAGGCGCTCCCCCAGCTGTTCGAGGACTGGGAGACCGAGACCATGCACGCCCACGGCTGGGCCCGAGCACCTCAGCTCGCGCCTCCCGAGAGCCCCTCCGGCCTCACCACGCGCGGACGGGGCTGAACACATCGGCAAGGGTCTCCTGCGCCACTGACATTCATCAGCGTCATGGCCTTCTACTCAAGCCTTTGCGATGCAGGCCCCGGCCCCCCTCGACGCCCCCCGACCGATACGCCCCTGGCGCTTTGCTCCCGGCGTGGCTGCAGGCCCTCAGAAGACGACGCCTGTGATCGTCATCCCCGGGCTCGGACGCCGGCTGTGGTGCTGTAGAAGCTCTGAGTGATCCACATGTCACTGCCGTCCGTGGAGGCTTCGGCGGCGAAATAGGAGCACTGGAACTTGGACTTCTTGCCGAGCGGGACCTTCGTGACCCGAGGCAGTGTGTCGCAACGCAGGTCCGTGCCTGCCTCGCGATGATTGCCCCAGAAGTAGGTCAGGGCGCCCTCCCGGGTGAGCAGACCGGTGCTGGGCTGGGCATCGTATCCATCCCCCATGCCGCCGAACCCCGGCTTACCCGTGAACTTCACCGGCCAGGTCACCTCGATGCCCTCATAGATGACAGTGCAGGTGACGCGGGCACCTGTCACCGGCCGGACGGAATCCTTGTCGCATCGGGCGCTGGTCTTGCCCGGAGCACCGGCCATCTTCACCGTGCGCGTGCGCAGTTCGTACTTGACGTGCTCGATGAACGGAGCATCCGGATCCGGCTCCGGAACGGTGTCGCCCAGCCTCTGCGGCATCGCCTTCGGTGACTCGATCGGCTTGCCCACCGGCGAGCCGATGACCGAGGGCTCAGCCGCATCGCCGTTCTTCCCGTCGTCGGCGCTGCTGCAACTCGTGAGCATGAGGCAGGAAATGGCGACGGCAGCTGTTAGGGATCCCCGTGAATTGTGCATGACCAGCACAGTAGCCGCCAGTAACGGACCGCCTACGGCGGGGTCGTTGCCGGAGAAACCCCATAGCGATCAGACTTACCGCTCGTGCGGGTGACACGAACACCTTCTACGGCCCGGCGGCAATCGCTGACTCGCTACGAAGTCCACGACCAGTTCGTGCTCTTCGAGGAGACCCGTGCCCGCCATCACCCGAACCGCCGTCCTGCTCACCGCCGCCGTCGCCCTGGCCATCCCTGCCGCCACCGCGCACGCCACGCCCGCTGGCAGCCCCGATGCGGATCCACGCGCCGGTGAAACCGTTACGAAGCCGCTCATGGCCGCGCTCAAAGCACTGCCCGTGAGGGAGGAGGACCGCACCGGCTACCAGCGGACCTCGCTCAAGCACTGGGTGAATGCCGACAAGGACGGCTGCGCCACGCGCGCTGAGGTCCTCAAGGCCGAAGCGCTCACCGCCCCCGAGCAAGGGCCCAAGTGCAAGCTGAGCGGAGGCCGCTAGTTCTCCGAGTATGACGACCAGTACGTCGACGGCCCCTCCGGCCTCGACATCGACCACCGGGTCCCGCTCGCGGAATCCTGGGACTCCGGGGCCAAACACTGGAGCGCGGCTGAGCGCCAGGCTTATGCCAACGACCTCGGCGACGAGCGGGCGCTGATCGCCGTCACGGCAAAGTCCAACCGCAGCAAGGCCGACCAGGATCCCTCCACCTGGATGCCGTCGTCCGAAGGCAACCGCTGCGACTACGTGAACCAGTGGGTGGCTATCAAGACCCGCTGGAAGCTGACCATCGACCGCAGTGAAGAATCCGCCCTCGCCGAGAATGCCGCCCGCTGCCCCAACTCCCCGATCACCGTGAAGCTCGCGCGGTAGCCGGTCGGGGCACGTGTGGTGCCGGGGCTGCGGGCCAGGATCTGATGGGCTGCCGTCCCGGGCCGCGCTCACGACGGCGCAGTTCCTAGTGGGACTCCGTTAGGTCTGTCTCGATCTTGGCGCCGTGTGTGTCCTGCTGGGACGGGGTTGGTGGCTGGTGGTGCAGATGCCGGTCCAGCACCTCAGTGCGTCCTGGAGAGTGTCGAGGACGGGGTAGAGGGCGAGGCCGGCGTGGAGGCTTTTGGGGCCAGGCGTTGTTCGGTGAGGAAGGCGTGGGTGGCGGTCACGAGGGTGACGTGGTGGTGCTGGCCGTGCCAGGAGCGGCGCCCGGCCTACTTGGCGGCGAAGGCCCATCTGTACGTCGTGCCGCCCTGATCGGACCAGCGGACCTCGATCTCCTTGGCGTTTGCCGGGACCATGTAGGTCCGGCAGATGGTGTAGCTCTGCCCGGCCTTCCAGTTCTCGATGTCGATGGTGCGGTCGCAGCCGGGTGCGTCCTCGGCGGCCATCAGTACCAGCCTCGCGGGGGCGCCGTCCGCGTAGATCTCGGTCGCCGTGCCGACGTCGGGCGAACTCTCCACCACACCACCGGACTTGTTGGTGAACTTCACATGGGCGATGGCGGCGATGCGACCCTTGGCGTTCTTGGGGTCATTGGCAATCTTCTTTGCCTCGGCCTCGGTACTCAGGTCGACCTTCAGCGCGGCAATCTCGTAGGTGATCTTGGGTTCGTCCTCCTTGAAGGGGACGGTGATGGACTCGCCGGCCTTCATCGGCCCGGACTCCGTCTCGCCACCCTCGGGATTGTCACCCTTCGGCGTGCTGTCGGTCGAGCCCTGCTCCGGCTTGTCCGCCGGCTTGGCGTCGGAGTCGGAGCCCCCGCAGGCGGTCAGGGCGAGGGCCAGGATAGCGATGGGCGCGGCGGCGCGCAGGGCGCGGGTACGGCGGGAGGTGCGGATGGACGTACGGCTGAACATGCGGCGGGACAACTACGGTCTCCTGTTCGTCGATCTCCCCCCTCGCGCCCGCTCAGTTGAACGGAGACTGGCGCGCGATCGGCTTTCGACCGGGAAGCATATGGGTGGCGCCGAAAGCACAGGAACGGGGTGGTGGCTCATGAGGTGGACTCCCTTGCTGCGGAGGGCGATCCGGCCGCCCGTCGCGTGCTGCTAACGGACTTCGACGGAGTACCAGGCGCCGGAGAACTCCCAGCCGTCGGTGCCTTCGCCGATGTCCTCGACGATGACGTCGTCGATGAAGTGGTCCTCGAACTCGTCGTCGGTGAGTTCCCCGGCGAGCCAGAGTTCCTCGATCTCGTCCCAGTTGCCCCGGCGGCCGTCGATGCGCAGGGGCGCGGCGGCCCGGGTGCCGCGCGTGCGTTCGTCGTCGCCGGTTTTGACGTCGCCGCTGATCTCGAACTGGCGCTGTTTGAGGTGGGCGGGGATCGGTCCCTGTCGGCCGCGCCCTCAACCCCATCTCCCACGCGAACTGGGAAGGAACCGGTGTGCAGCCAGACATCCCTTGCGCTGCTGCTGACGCCCTCAACCGCGCTCACCTGCTGGCCCGCACCCGTCTGGCAGGTTGAACCAAGTCCAAGTCGGATGCGCTTCCAGGTGGGATCGCCGTCGGGTGGTTCTGCCACCAACTCCTCGTAGGCTGACACTTGCATGTTGGTGGGGGCGTCTAATCGAGAACCGGTGGCCCCGCCTCGATACGCCGTAGCACCGGAGCCAGGCAATTCCGTCTGGAACCTTCCGTACCCGCCCTACGACACCGGCGGGGGCTAAAGGAAAGACCTGCGTCGATGCTCTCTTCGCCCAGCGGAGGCCTGCCCCGCATGTGGCCGGCCGGGGGGACGCTTAAGAGACTGTGCGGCGGCGGCTTGGGCCTGGGGGCAGAGCCGCCGGTCATCCGTGCGCTGTCGGCGGCAGAGTTCGTCCCCGGGCGGTCGCCGTCTCGAACTCCTCCTCGCCCAGCGCCCCTCTCACCAGCGCCGCCGCGCGCTCCACATCGGCGCGCTCGGCCGGGGGCAGGTCGGCGTCCAACGAGGCGCGCAGCGCTTCGGCCGTGCCCAGGAGTTCGGCTGCCGTGACCATCGTTCCCTTGAGCGCGTGCGCCCCCGCCAGCCCCTCCAAGGCCATGGCCACCGCTCGCGGGTCCGCCGTCCTGCGGGCCGCGGCCAGGCCCTCCCGGTGGAGCGCCAGCGCACCAGCCGCGTCTCCGCGCTGCTCGGCGACGTAACCGAGTTGCACAAGGATCAACGCGGCACCGGAGTCGACGCCGAGACTGCGGTTCCACTCCAGCCACGGGCGCAGGTGTTTTTCGGCGTTGTCCAAGTCGCCGCGGCGGCGGGCGCCGAGGGCCAGGCCCGTCTCGGCGAACTGTTCCGCGGGCCGATGTGACTGCTCTATCGCCAGGCGGCGCGCTTGCTCGTGGTACTCGGTGGCGCGCGCGTCCTCACCGTTGAGCAGCGCCACGCGCCCGAGTCGTGCCAGGCGGAAGGAGACCTCGGTCCACAGTTCGAGCTCCTGCGCGCTGCGCACACCGTCCTGGTGCAGGCGGGCCGCCTCCTCGTACGAACCGGTGATCTCGGCGAGCACGCCCAGGTGTTCCGTCGCTCTCAGATGCCCCCAGCGGTCGCCGAGTTCGTCGAACAGCGCCGCACTCTCGTGTGCGTGGTGCCGCAGCTCGGCCAAGTCGCCGCAGTAACCCGCCCGGGTCGCGCGGGAATTGTGGACCGCGGCGATACCCCAACGATCACCCCTCGCGCGGAACTCGACCAACAGCCCGTCGAGCGGATCCTCGGGGGGCACCCCGACGTCGAAACCACTTCGGGAAAAGTCCACCAGCCACCGGGCTCTGGTGTCCGCCCCTTCGAAGCTCTCGTCGTACGAGGTGTCCCCGCCCAGCGTGCCGTCGTCCGTGAGCAGCGCGAAGGCCGCGCGTCTGGCGCGGGCGCTCTGTCGGGAGGTGTCCGGGCCGCCGGGGCATCCCAGCGCCAGATCCAGCGCGCGGCACGCCTCCCTGAGGCGCCCGCGCAGGAACCAGTACCAGGACATGGCGTTGACCAGGCGCAGTGCGAGTGCCGTGTCGGCCACGTCCACGGCGGTGTCCAGGGCCGCGGCCACATTGGCGGCCTCGCCGTCGAGCAGGCGCAGCCACCGGCGCTGGTCGAAGCCGTAGAGGTGCGGCTCGGCCCGCTCGGTCAGGTCGGCGACGTAGGCCGCGTGCAACAGGCGTGCCCGCGCGGTCTCATCCGCCGCGTCGAGACGTTCGGCGCCATATGCCGTCACGGATTCGAGCATCCGGTAGCGGGTTTCGCCGGATGCGGCCAACGCTGCATCGGCCACCACCAGCGAGCGGTCGACCAGACGCCCGACCAGGTCAAGCACCGCATCCCTGGGCACCTGCCCGATCGCGCACACGGCTTCCGCCCCGTCGAGGACGAAACCACCTCGGAAGACGGACAGTCGACGCAGCACGCTTTGCTCCGGAGCGCTCAGCAGCTCCCAGCTCCAGTCGATCATCGTGCGTAGTGTCCGCTGGCGGGCGGGGGCGTCGCGGCGCACCTGGTTGAGGAGACGGAAGCGGTCGTGCAACCGATCGGCCAAGGAGTGCACGCCCAGTGCTCGTACCCGAGTGGCGGCCAGCTCGAGCGCCAGAGGGATGCCGTCCAGGCGGCGGCAGATGAGGGTGACGGCCTCGGCGTTTTCTTCGTCCAACTCGAAGCCGGGAGCCGCCGCCCGCGCACGGGCGGCGAACAGTCGTACGGCGTCGCTCTCGGCTAGCGGCGCGACCGCGTCCAGGACTTCGCCCGCGATGGCCAGCGGTTCTTGGCTGGTCGCGATGACGCGCAGGCCGGGCGCGCGGCTCAGGAGCCGGTGGACCAGGTCGGCGACGGGCTCGAGGAGATGCTCGCAGTTGTCCAGTACCAGCAGCATTCGCCGCTCCCCGACCGCTGCGGCGATGCGGTCGGCGCTCGAGCCGGGCCTCGCCCCGACCGGCTGCCCGGGCTCCGCGCCGAAGGGAGCGTCGTCACGTACCCCCAGGACCGCCGCGACGCTCTCGGCGACCGGCGAGCTCCCGCTCCCGACGGCGGCGAGTTCGACCAGCCTCACACCGTCGGGGAAGGAATCCGCGAGGTGCGCCGCGGCCTCCAGCGCCAGGCGCGTCTTGCCCACGCCGCCGGGTCCCGTGAGCGTGACCAGCCGTGCCTCGCGAGCGAGCGCGCAGACACGACGGACCTCTTCCTCGCGCCCGATGAGCCTGGTGACGGAAGCAGGCAGATTCGTACGGGGCGGTGCGGCAGTTGGCTGCCCGGAGATACCGACGGCGGCCTCGCGCGCAGCGGGTCCGGCTGCCAGCGCGGGGTCCTGTTCCAGGACCGACTGGTGGAGCGCGACCAGCTCGGGGCCTGGGTCGAGGCCCAGTTCATCGGCCAGGCGCTGCTTGAGGTCGTGATAGGCATCGAGCGCTTCCGTCGGCCGCCCTGCCCGGTACAGGGCTCGCATCTGGGCCGCACGCAGCCGCTCCCGCAGCGGGTGCTGGGCTATCGGGCTCGCCAGCGCGTCGGCCAGCGCAGCATGTTCCCCCAACTCCAACTTCAGCTCGGCGAGCTCCTCGATCACCGTCAGCCTCTGCTCCTCCAGCCTCGCGGCATCCGCCCTCACGAACTGCGCGTCCCGGAAGTCGGCATAAGCCTGCCCGCGCCACAGATCCAGTGCTTCCACAAACAGCCCCACCTTCACGCGCGCGTCGTCGGCGGCGCGCGCCGCGGTGGT
Source organism: Streptomyces sp. NPDC002853 (assembly GCF_053591915.1). Classification (NCBI taxonomy): domain Bacteria; kingdom Bacillati; phylum Actinomycetota; class Actinomycetes; order Kitasatosporales; family Streptomycetaceae; genus Streptomyces; species Streptomyces sp. NPDC002853. The sequence continues at coordinate 199,173 of NZ_JBSFUS010000002.1, forward strand.
GAGCGCGGCGAACTCGGCTGCGTCCACCGCCGCGTCGGGCACGCGCAACGCATAGCCTGCGGGCCCGTACACCACCAGGGCGCGGGCCCCGGACTCCGCGTTGTCCAGGGCCTTGCGGAGCTGGGAGACCTTGGTCTGGAGGGCGTTGACCGGGTTGGCGGGCATGCCTCCCTCACCCCACAGGTCGTCGATCAGGCGGTCGACGCCAACGGGCCGCCCGTGGTGCACCAGCAGACGGGCCAGCAGGGCACGCACCTTGGGCTCGGATACGGCCACGGCAACGCCGCTGTCACTCGTCACCGTCATCGGCCCCAGCACGTCGAATCGCATGCCGCCCACGCTAATGCGTTGCCTGGACGGGCTGTTGGGCGGCCGTGCGTGATCCGTCAGCGGTCCGTGCGCGGCGCCCTCCACAGTGGCCACATCAGCCCGAACGAAACAACTGGAAGAGGCAACACAGCCATGACCGAGACACTCCGCTCCCGTGAGATCCACCTCGTCTCCCGCCCCGTCGGCTCCCCCGTCCCCGACGACTTCACCCTTGTCACCACCTCCGTGCCCGAGCCCGCCGACGGGCAGGTCGTGGTCCGCAACACCTGGATGTCCGTCGACCCCTACATGCGGGGCCGTATGAACGACGCCCCCTCCTACATTCCGCCCTTCGCCCTGGACACCGCGATGGAGGGCAGCGCGATCGGTGAGGTCGTCGCCTCGCGTGACGCGTCTATTCCGGTCGGGGCGACCGTTTCCCACTTCCTCGGCTGGCGGGAGTACGCCGTGGTGGACGCTGCCGGAGCGACGGTGGTCGACCCGGCCCTGGCCCGTCCGCAGGACTATCTTGGCGCCCTGGGCACCACCGGCCTGACGGCGTACGCCGCGCTCACCCGGGTCGCACCGGTCAAGGAGGGGGACGTCGTGTTCGTGTCCGCCGCGGCCGGGGCCGTCGGTAGTGTGGCCGGGCAGCTGGCGAGGAAACTCGGCGCCTCCCGGCTGATCGGTTCGGCGGGCGGCCCCGCCAAGACCAAGAAGCTGCTGGACAACTTCGGCTACGACGCGGCCGTGGACTACCGTCAAGGGACCCTGGCCGAACAGCTGGCCCAGGCCGCTCCCGAGGGCATCGACGTCTACCTCGACAGCGTGGGCGGCGACCACCTCCAGGCCGCGATCGGCGCGATACGTCCCGGTGGCCGCATCGCACTCGTCGGCGCGCTCAGTGGTTACGACGCGACCGAGCCGGCGCCGGGGCCCAACAACCTCTTCCAAGCGGCGGCCAGGGAAGTCACCCTGCGCGGCATGCTCGTCAGCAGCTACTTCGAGCTCTTCCCCGAGTGGATCGAAAAGGCAGCCGCCTGGCTCGCCGACGGTTCGCTGCACACCCAGGAGACCGTCATCGAAGGCATCGAGCAGGCGCCGGCTGCGTTCCTCGGCATGATGCGCGGGGCGAACACCGGCAAGATGCTGGTCCATCTCGAGGGCGGCCGCCGATGAACAAGCGCGCACTGGTGGTCGTCGGCCGCCCCCGGTCGGACTCGCTCACCGCACAGCTCGCGGAGCGGGCCCGCGCCCGACTCGGTGTGTCGCTGGAGGCGGCGGGGTCGGTACGAGGGGTCCGATCGGCGATGGTCGGGCCTGTCCTCAGGCCGGGTTGCGTCGGCACCCGTCGTCCGGCGCCTGCCGGCGGTCACCGGGCCGCGGCGGCGCCGGTGCGGTCAGGGCCTCGCAGTGTTGACCGCGCGCACGGTGTCGTCGTCGATGCGCGCGTACCAGCCGGAGGAGTCGGCGGCGAAGTCGGTGATCCCGCCGTCGAGGGGCCACTCCTCGATCAGCTTCCCGCCGCGCAGGCTCAGCGCGCGGCACACCCTGCCCGCGGTGGCGTACACGGTGCCGCCCGCGATCACCGGTGGTATCTGGGCGGTCGTGTCGAACGTCGCGAGCCACAGGCTCGTGCCGTCGCTCAGGTCGATCGCTTGCAGAGTCTTGTCGTTGGTCCAGTGCAGCAGGACGCCGTCGGCGGTGACGGGGCCGTGCCCGCCGCCGGGCAACCGCCTCCAGCCGGCGTCGAGCCCGGCGCTGGGGACGTTCCAGCGGGCCTTGCCGTCCGCGGGGTTGAAGCCGATGAGCCGTCCGGCGCCGCCGGCGAGCAGGAGCCCGGTCCCGGGGTGCTTGTGGCCGGCGGGGATGTGGCCGAGCGCGGTGCTGCCGCGACCGGCTGCGACCTTCATGTCCGCCCGGTGAAGCCGACGGCCGTCGCGTGCGTCGACGACGTGCAGTTCGGCTTCCTCTGTGAGCAGGCCGAACCGGTCGGCGCCCAGGGAGACAGGAGCGGTGAGAACCTGCTCGTCGTCGGCCAGCCCTTGGTAGGTCCACCTCGTTTGTCCGGTGGTGGCATCGAGGGAAAGCGGTGTGCCTCCGACCGGCGAGGGTTGTGGCGCGAGGAACAGCACGGGGCCGAAGACGGCGGGCTTTTGCCAGTCCACGACGCCTTCGTCGAGGGTCCAGGAGGAGTCACCCGAGGGCAACATGCGGGAGCGCAGCGCGTGTTGTGATCCGCCGTCCTCCCCGCTGCTGAGGGTGACCAGACGGCGGGCGGCGACGACGAACCACCGGAGCTCATATCCCCAGGCGTCCTCAGGTTTCCATGGGTCGCCGTCGGTCAAGGCCCGCACCTGGTCGGTGAGGCCGGGCGCGATGAGTGAGCCGTCGATGACACCCCAGAGAGGCTGGGGGGTGTCGGTGGTGGCGCCGAGCGTCTGCCAGCGGCGGGAGCCGGTGCGCGCGTCGGCGGCGCGGATGAGGCCCTGTGTGTCGGAGTAGGGCCTGGTCCCGTGCACGAGCACGGTGGACCCGCTGAGCAGGGCGCCCTCGAGTGCGCCGCCATCGGTGCGCAGCGTCCACCGGACCTTGCCCGGCCGCGCAGATCCCTTCTCGACGCGGAGCCCGGCGTCTTCGTCGTCCCCTTCCCTGTCCTTGCCTGGCGACGAGTGTGAGATCCCGTAGCCGAGGAGCCCGGTGAAGCCCGCGCCGGTGAGGGCCAGGAGGGAGCGGCGGGTGAGACTCTGGCGGCGCTCGGAACGGAGTGCGGCTGCGCGGTCGAGGGGAGCGGGCCGGGCAGGAGTCGGCCGGGTAGGAGTGGGCCGGGTACGGGTGGGCCGCGTGGGCTCGGGTGCGGGTTCACTCATGGCGGCTTCCGTGCGCGGCGCGGCCGGGGTGATCAGGGACCGCAGTGGCTCGCCGCGCCACCACAGGGGCGCGGCGGGATCCGAGGTCCGAGCGAGGACGTCGGCCACGGAGGGCCGGGAGGCCGGGTCCTTGCGCAGGCACTCCGCTATGAGCTCACGCAGCCCGCCGTCCGTCGGTACGCCGGTGAGGTCGGGCTCCTCATGTGTGGCGCGGTAGAGCAGCACCGCTACGGGCCCGGAGCCGAAGGGGTGCTCTCCGCGGGCGGCGAAGGTAAGGACCGCGCCGAGCGCGAAGACGTCGGCGGGCGGCCCGACGTGGGCCCCATCGATCTGCTCAGGGGCCATGAACCCCGGGGTGCCGATCATCGCCCCCGCCTCGGTGAGCACCCGGTCTCCCGCGGCGCGCGCGATACCGAAGTCGATGACGCGGGGGCCGTCGCCGGTGAGCAGGACGTTCGACGGCTTGAGGTCACGATGCACGATGCGGGCCGCGTGGATACTTCTCAGGGCCTCGGCCAGATGGGCCCCGAGCGACAGCGTGACGCCGGCGTCGAACAGCGCCCCGGCGGCGCGTGCCTGACGCAGTGTCACGCCCGGCAGGAAGGCGGTGGCTAGCCACGGCACCGAGGAGTCCGGGTCGGCATCGAGTACGGCGGCGGTGTACGCCCCTGTCACGGCCCGCGCGGCGGTGGCCTCCCGGCGGAAGCGCTCCCTGAAGTGCTCGTCGGCGGCGAGGTGTTCGTGCACGGTCTTGACCGCGACGAGCCGTCCCCCGGGACTGCGCCCCAAGTAGACCTGCCCCATCCCCCCGGAACCGAGCCGCCGCATGATCCGATGCCCGCCGAGCGCCGCCGGGTCACCGGCCAACAGGGGGGTTCCGGGCAGGGCCGGGGGCGTCGGGCCGGGGGCTACTGCGCTCATGAGTGCTCCGGGGTGCGGGGCGGGTCGGGGGTTCGGGCGGCGCTGCTCATCTCGCCGGGGGTGTTGACGTCACGGCGGGGCGGGGCGAGGGCTGCTGCTAGGTGGGGCATACGGGCGGTGTCGCGGGGTGGTGGTGTCATGTCCGCTCCGGGCCACTGATCGCATACAGCGTGCCGTCCGCGCACAGGTGGACCAGGCCGCCGCTCGCGGTGGCGATGTCCACGTTCGTGACGGCGTCCAGGGCCAGGGCCCACTGCGGCACACCCGTAGCCGTGGCCAGGGCGTGCAGCCCCCAGGTGGGCTCGCCCGAGCCGCCGGGTTCCGGACCAGCGACGTACAGCAGGCCGTCGGCGACAAGTGGAGTGTCCCCCAGGACGCGGACGCCCTCGCGGGTCCAGCGGACCGCGCCCGATTCCGCGTCGTACGCACGGACGCCGTCCGCCGTCGAGGCGAATACCAGGCCGTCCGCGGCGGTCGCGGTGATGAGCGAGCCGGCGTCCACGGAACGAGCCCAGCGGACGCGGCCGGTGGCCAGGTCGACGGCTTGGATCTCCTCCCGTTGCGCGTAGTAGCCAGTCCCCTTCGCGCCGGGATGAACCTGCGGTCGTCGCGCGCCGCCCTCGATTTCCTTCTCCATCGTGCCGTTCGAAGCCCGCAGGACGATCAGCGACTCGTCCTGCGCGAAGGCGTCCGTGCCGGGGATCCCCGGGTTCGCGGAAACGGCCAGGGCGATGCGTCCGCCCGCCTGATCGGCACCGATCACCTCGCCCGCGCTCCCCCCATGGAACCAACGCGCCTTTCCCGTACGGGAGTCGAAGCCGTAGGCCCGCCACTTGCGCCCCCAGGCGCTTCGGCGGGCCTGAGCGGTGCCGTACGCGGCGTAGGTCAGCAGGCAGACGACATCGCCGGCCACGATGAACTGCGCCTGGTCCCCCTCCAGTTCACTCGGCTTGGCATTGAACGTGGGCCGAGCGCGGTGCGGGTTACGGGACAGCAGACCGGAATCCCAGGCCTTGCGGCCCGTGGCCTTGCGCAGGGCCACGAGTTCGGCGTCGAAGAGCGGGTCGCGCAGAACGTAGACCAGGTCACCGCGGGCCTCCACGCCCCGCAGGTCCTGCGCCGGGTATTCCCAGCGCAGGGTGCTGGTGGCCGCGTCCAACCGCATGGCAGCGGCATTGTCGACGATGTACAGATCGTCGCCCTGGCGCACCATCGAGCCCCCATAGGTGACTTCACCGATGCCGGTCTTCCACCGCACCCGGCCCCGCGGCAGCCGCGTACGCCGTGCGTCGGGCGGCTCGCTGGTGCCGCCGTCGTCGCCCTGGTTCAAAACGATCCCCGTGGCGGTGGCCACTCCCGCCATGGCGAGCGCGGCACCGGTCCAGGCGAGCAGGCGCCGCCGGGACGGCGGCGCGGGGCGGGGCTGCCGTGCCTCGGGCAGGGGCTCGCGCGGGTGGCGGCTGGTGGCGCCGGGAGGCAGTGCGTCGGTCCTGGCGGCGGAGCGTTTGGGTGGCGGTGTGTCGGTCCTGGCGGCGGATGGTGACGGGCCCGCCATCCCCGCCTCCCCACCCACGTTTTCCGCGCCCGCGACCAGCTCCGCGACCTCGTCCTCATGGCGGCCCACGAGCCCCGACACCGGCTCCCGCTCCCACCATGGCGCGTCGGCGGCCCGCGCCCCGCACCAGGTGAGGATCTCCCCCACCGACGGCCGCTTCCCCGGGTCGCGGGCGAGGCAGCGGCCGAGGAACGCGCGCCAGGTAAGACCCGGCACACCCTCCAGGTCGGGTTCGCTGTGCAGCGTGCGGTAGAGGACCGCGGGCGCGCCGTCCATGCCGAACGGGGCGTGGCCCGTGGCCGCCAGGGCAAGGACCGCGCCGAGGGCAAACACATCGGCGGCGGGGCCCGGTTGACCGTCCCGAGCCAGTTGCTCCGGGGCGATGAAGCCGGGCGAGCCGATCGCCTCGTCGGTGGCGGTCAGCCTCTCCTCGGCCGCGCTCTTGGCGATGCCGAAGTCGAGGACCTTCGGTCCGTCCCGGCCGATGACGATGTTCGACGGCTTCAGGTCACGGTGCGCGAGCCCCGCAGCGTGCACCCCGGACAGCGCCTCCGCGAGTGCCGCGCCCAGCGAGGCGAGTTCGGCGCAGCCGAGAGGCCCGTGCGCCGAGACGGCCGACGTGAGATCGGGCCCCGGGCAGAACTCGGTGGCCAGCCACGGCTCCACAGCATCCGGGTCGGCATCGAGGACCGCCGCGGTGAAGGGGCCCACGACGGCGCGCGCGGCCACCGTCTCCCTGCGGAACCGCTCCCTGAACTCCGGCTCCGCCGCGAGGTGTTCGTGCACCGTTTTAATGGCGGCGAGCCTCCCGGACGCGGAACGCGCGAGACGCACCCGCCCCATTCCGCCCGCCCCGAGCGGTGCGACGATCCGATACCCGCCGATCACCTCCGGCCCGCCATGTGCGGCCTGCGCCATGCCCCGGCTTCCTCCTCCGCCTCGACCGAACCTCCGAACCCCCGCCCCTCCGGACGCTCTGTGCGACGCCTGCGCAGCATCCTACGGTTGCACCGAAAACTGAGGTGGAGACAGGAGCGGGAGCAAGAGATCAGGCCGAGGCGGCCCGGGAGGAGATCGCGGAGCTGACCGCGCTGCTGGACGGATACGACAAGGCTGTCGAAGAGGTCCGGATCACCCGCAAGACGCTGCCGGACCATCCGGGCCTACCAGCAGATCATGGCCGTGTTCTCCACGGCCGACTCCCCGCTCCGCGCGCGGTATGCGAGGCCATGGACCTGGAGATCGCACCCAAACAACAGCAACAATGTCCGCCTCAAGTTCAAGCGGCCGGCTGACCGAGGAATCCTGATCGAGCCCGAGCAGGGGCGGTTCACCCACCCGCGGCCATAACCACCCGGCGAACCCCCGAGCAGCAGGCTTCGACCCACCCGAAAGCCCGAAACGGGCGTCATTTCACGCACCCACTGAGGAAGCCGACGAAGGTCGTCCAAGCGTGTGCCACCGCTGTAGGAGGACTTGCGCCAGTCGGTCAGGTGCGAGGCCTGCTGACGTAGCTTGTTGGGTAGCTGAGTTGGGCGCATAACGGAGGATCGACATGACGCTTCGCCTTCCCCCAGGACAACGTGCCGTCGGCGGGTTCCCGCGCTTCGGCAAGGACCTGAAGAGCCCGCCGCCGCCCATACCGGCCGATCCGGTGATCGAGCTGGGCGGCGCTCTGACGGAGGACGTGACGCTGTCGGTGGCGGAGTTGGGGAAGTTGCCGCGGCGCGAGGTCCGGGCCGACTTCCACTGTGTGGCCGGGTGGTCGGCGACCGGTCTGGTGTGGGAGGGGGTCGCGTTCCAGGACTTCTACCGGGTGCTGGTGGAGCCGCGGCTGCGGCCGGGGGCGATGGTGAGCCACCTCGTGTTCGTGGGGTCGGACGGGGTGCGGGCGTTGGTGCTGCTGGAGGATGCGCTCGGGGAGGACGTGCTCATCGCCGAGCGGCTCGGCGGGGAGCCGCTCACCGGCGATCACGGGGCTCCGGTACGGCTGGTTAGCCCGTGGCAGTACGGATACGTCAACATCAAGCACCTCTGCCGGATCGAGTTCCACGCCACCGCGCCCCGGGTCACCGACCCGTGGTCGCCTCTCGCGGCGCACACCCGGGCCCGGGTGTGGAGGGAGGAGCGGCACCGCCGGTTGCCCGGCCGGGTGGTGCGGCCGCTGTACCGGGCGGTGGTCGTGGTGATCAGGGCGCTCAGTGCGAGGGGTGGGAGTGCGCGACAGGGGTGACGGCTGGGGGGGCGAACGCAGATGCTGCGGGCGTCGTCGTGCCGCCCGCAGCGGAGGGTCGCCGCGGTGACGACGCGCTTGAGGAGCCTGGCGATCTTGTCCCGGTCCTGCGTCAACGGCCTCGTGATCGGCCCGCTGTCCGTGGACATCGGATAAGTCGCTCTTGTAGGGCTGGCGGCCGTTCACCGGGACACGGGACACTCCAGCGCAACCCGCCCCTCCGACCCACGCGAATACAGCGGTCCCACACGTTCCGGTGACCACAGAAACGGCATCAAGTCACATACCGCCCTCTGAGTTCCGTGTCCCCGCCGGGCGCCATCCGCACGCCGCACCCCTCGCCGTGCACACCCGCCTGGGAAGAGGTTCAGGGCAGTTCAGGGATTTCGTCGAGCAGGTCGGTAACGAACTTGCGCAGATGACCGGTGCGCACGGGGCTGACGCCGTGGATGACGTGCGCGCCGTAAGCGACGGCGGTGCCGGCACGGGCGGAGGTGGTTCAGCGCGTACGGCGAGCTTCCTCAAGCCGCTTGGGGGCGCTGTCATGCACGGGGACGTCCGGCTTCGGGGCATGGGGCAGGCTGCGCGTGAGGGGGGTAGCAGGCATGAAGCCCTCCCCTTCACTCACCTCCTGGCCAGACCAGATCCCCGGGCTGGAGGTGGTTTCAATGTAGAAGTCGCCGCCCGCTTCAGCGTCGTCGAGAACGACGCCGATACCGTCCAGGCGACGCGGCGCAGTGGTGGGATCAGGGATGCCATCGAGGTGGGTGGGGACCTCTTGGCCTGCGGTGAATTCGGGATAGGCCCACGGGGCCGCGACGGTGATCGATGGCATGGTGCAGCGGATCGCGGGCATGGCCCGGCGGGTGGCGTCCTGGAGGACCTCCTGGGCGGCTGGCGGAGCGAGGAGAATCTCGGCCTGGTGACGAGGATGCCATCCGCGGGGCTGTCCAATCAACGGTGTAACTGGGGTTGTTGAGGTTAGTGGCGTGCTGCGCTGAGTCGGCCGTCGAAGGTGATGTCGAAGGCGTTCAAGGCTGTCTTCCAGTGGCTGGTCCAGCGGGCCTGTCCCTTACCGGTGGGGTCCAGCGACATGATCGTCATGTAGACGCATTTCAGCGCGGCCTGCTCGTTGGGGAAGTGGCCGCGGGCCTTGACCGGTCGGCGGATCCGCGCGTTGACGGACTCGATGGCGTTGGTGGTGCAGACGGCCCTGCGGATCTCGGCGTCGAACCGCAGGAACGGAGTGAACTCCTCCCAGGCGTTCTCCCAGAGAGGCCCCTGGGTTCAGCGGAACTCAAGCTTGTTCAGCGGGAACTCGGGGGGGCGGTCCGTGTGTGTCGGCTGGGGGTATCCGTAGGTTCGGCAGGAACGTGGGGGTGGGCTACGTGGTTGCGCAGACTATCCCTGGGCAGTGGGGCGAACCACGATGTCGCCTACATCGACACCGTCCGGCTGCTCGATGGCGAAGGCGATGGCGCGGGCCACCGCGTCGGGCGAAAGAGCGGTCTCCATCATCTTGTCGACCTGGGTCTTCACCGCCGGATCCATGCGCTCAGCGAAGTCCGTGCGGACGGCGCCGGGAGAGACGACGGTCACGCGCAGGCTGTCGCCGGCCTCTTGCCGCAAGCCCTCGGAGATGGTGCGCACGGCGTTCTTCGTGCCGGCGTACACCGACTGGAGCGGCACGATGCGCAGTCCGGCGGTGGACACGGTGTTGACGAAGTGCCCGAAGCCCTGCTCTCGGAAGACGGGAAGGGCCGCGGCGATCCCGTACAGGACCCCTTTGAGGTTGACGTCGATCATCTCCTCCCAGTCTTCGACGCGCAGGTCATCCAGACGGGAGATCAGACCGACCCCGGCATTGCTGACGAGGACGTCGAGTTTGCCGTATCGATCGCGTGCCAGCTTGACGATGCCGGAAAGGTCCTCGCGTCGCGTGACGTCTGTGCGGGCCCAGGCGGCTTCACCGCCGGCCTCCTCGATGCGGGCGGCCAGAGCCTCAAGACGCTCCGGACGGCGTGCCCCGAGGACGATCTTCGCGCCGCGCTCGGCGAGCAGGAGCGCGGTCGCCTCGCCGATGCCGCTGCTGGCGCCCGTGATTGCCACGACTTTTCCTTCAATTCCCGACATGATGGACAGTCCTTCCGGCGGAGGAGCGGGGGCGGCCATGCCTTAAAGTGGAGGCGCCGCCACTTGTTCCAAGTTAAGTGGCGGAGCCCCCACTTAGCAAATGAAGGCAAGGGAGAGCCACTGATGGCCCGGGATGCAGGACGCCCGCTGAGGGCTGACGCACAGCGGAACCGGGAGAAGATCCTGGCAGCCGCGGTGCACGTGTTCACCGAGGAAGGACTGGATGCGCACTTCGAGCGCATCGCCAGAGAAGCGGGCGTGGGAACCGGCACCCTCTACCGCAACTTCCCGACCCGGGAAGCTCTGATCGAGGCGGCGTACCGCAACGAAGTGGCCCGGCTGTGCGACGCCGTCCCCGGCCTCCTTGCGGCGATGTCACCGCCTGAGGCGCTGCGAGCCTGGACCCGCCGCTTCATCGACTACGCCACCGCCAAACTCGGCATGGCCGACGCCCTGCGAGCTGTCGTCAACGTGGGAACCAATCCCTACGCCGAAAGTCACGAGATGATTCAGGCCGCCCTCTCCTCCCTCATGGACGCCAACACCGCGGCCGGAACGATCCGATCCGACATCAGCCCAACCGACATGTTCGCCGCCCTCGCTGGCATCGCCCTCACCTCGGCCAAGCCCGAGCAGCGAGAGCAGGCCGAACGCCTCCTCGACCTCACCCTGGACGGACTGAAACCCGCGCCGTCGCGGACCCCCGAAAACTGACGGCAGAAGTCCGGACACCATCGAATCTGCTGTTCAGCGGCCTGTTCCAGTAGTGCTCGCGCGGAGTCCGAGTAGCGCATCGCTGTCTTCTCATCGAGCCCGAACACCTCGGCGAGGTGGAGCGGACCGGGCCCGTGGGTCAGGGCCTCTTCGAGCTGCCGGTCGACGCGGAGGCTCTCCAAGGTCGCTTCCTGGCCGCGCAGGGGCCCACGGATCCAGCGGTTGCTGGCGCGACCGGTGCCAGTGGCGGTCTGGTTGTTGATCAGCAGGTGGAGGTCGGCCGTGTTCGGCCAGCGCTTGCGCCGGGATTCCAGCCAGGCCAGCAGTAGTTTCAGGGTGAGATCGTCGAACGGCCGGACTCGCCCGGCGATAGTCAGGCGGCGGTTCCCGATGTCGACGTCGTCGAGCATGACGGTGGCGATCTGGGCGACCCGGGCTGCGTGCACCGCCGCGAGAGCGAGGACGAGCCGGGAGGCCGGGGTGGTGGCCGCGGCGACAGAGCGATCGACCTGTTCGGGTGCGAGCGGAGCCGTGTTCGACGCCTCGTTCGGCGATCACCGGGCGGATGCCGCGTAGCCAGAGCTGGCGGCGGTTCTTGTCGTGGTCGTAGGCACGGTCGGCGAGCAGGGCATCGGGTCTGCGCCTCGGGCGGCCGACCACGCCCGCCACCGCCGGAATCTTGTCCAACAAGGGCAGCAGCTGCGTGACGTCGTTGCGGTTTCCGCCGGTCAGCGACACCGCGAGCGGGATGCCCTGGCCGTCGGTGATGACGTGGTGCTTGCTGCCCGGCCGTGCGCGGTCGACCGGGCTGGGACCGCTTTTGCGCCCCGCCGGTCCGCCCTGACGTGGGAGGAGTCGATGACCGCCCGGGACCAGTCCAGCTGGTCCTTCGACCGCAGTTTCTCCAGCACCACCGCGTGCAACTCGTCCCAGACGCCCGCCTCGTTCCAGGCGGCCAGGCGCCGCCAGCAGGTCATGCCCGAGCCGAAGCCCAACTCCTGGGGCAGGTACTCCCCCTGGATACCGGTGTGCGCACGAACAAGATCCCGCACAGAGCCTGGCGGTCCGCCTGGGTCTCCCCACCGGAAAAAGCCGCACGCTCCACCGACAGAGTCCCCGTAAGTGGACTGACGAGCACTCGTGAACGATCGAGGCTAACCTCCGTTTTCATGCAGTTCACCCTCGATGGCGAATCCTTCGAGCTGACGCCCACGCTTGTTCGTGGGCGTCTTGCTGGTCACATGCCCGAGGAGATCCGCGAGTACTGGGTCGAAGTAGACGGTGTGCGCTGGCCGGTCAAGCAGGTCATCGCCCTTGCGACAGGTGTCAAGCGCAGCCGGTTTCAGTCGCAGGCCTCTCGGCGGTGGCTGCACAACCTCGGGTTCCTGATCGGTGCCGGATCCTCGGCCATCGTGAGCGGCTCAGTCCCGCGGCTGACCGGCGCGTCGCGTCGTGGGGCTTTCGACGAGTCTCAACTCAAGGAACTGGAGGCGCTCGACGTCCGCGTTGCGTTCTCGTGGCTGAGCGCTGGCCCGATCACGCTGGACAATGCCGGCCTGCCGAGGTTTCCCGGTCTCCCGCGAGTGCCAGGGCTCTACCGCTACGATTTCGGTGTGGACGACGACGGCATCCGTGTGCTCTACATCGGGGAGTCCGTGGAGCTGGCCAGGCGAGCCAGCAACTACCGCAACGCCAAGACTGATCGTTCTAGTCAGCGCACCAGCCGCCGCATCCACAAAGAGATCGTCGGCCACTTGGAGTCCGGTGGTTCGATCGAATTCGCCATCGCCACGTCAGTCCGCTGGACTGATGATGTCGAGCTGGACCTGCGGCTCAAGTCCGCCCGACGCCTTGCCGAGAACGCTGCGGTGCTCATCGCGCAGTCGCACTCCGGGACCCGCGTGCTCAACATCGACGCGGAGCTGGGAGAGGACAGCCGGTGAGCAGTCTTCCAGACCTACGCTTCCTGCTTTCGATGAACAGCGAGAACGCGTGAACCGATCTGCTCGACACCCTCATGCGTGCCGACCAGGTGATCACCCGCTCCGTCCACGGGATCAAGGCTGTTGGCCCGCTCCACATGCGTCGGGAGGTCTCGAAGTCGCGGGGCCGGAAGACAGCCCCCAGCCGGGACCGAAGCTGGCCGAGGGCAGACCACGGGTCCCCGACCGGCAGGCTCTGTGCGGGATCCTGTTCGTGCTGCATACCGGCATCCAGTAGGAGTACCTGCCCAGGAGCAGCCGCTATGGCCCGGCGGTCCGAGTTCGGGCCTGGCGGGGTAATCACCCGTCAGCGGGTTCCCAGGGGGCGACGTGTCGGAGCAGTACAGCGTGCTGCACGTCGTCGGCAAGGGCAACCGCAACCCGCAGTTCTCGGACCGGCCCGGATACTGGCAACTGGAGTACCTGCACGACGACATGCCTCACGCCCTGGCCCCGGCAGATCTCGTCATCGGCCGGGCAGGGGCCACCACCCTGGCCGAACTCGCCGCCCTGGAACTGCCTGTCCTCCTGGTGCCGCTTCCCGCCTCCGTCAGCCGCGGGGACCAGCTCGATAGCGCGCGGGCTTACGCCGCTCAGCACCCGGAGCGCTGCCGTGTCATCGCCGACGAGGAACTGACCGATACCGGCGTGCTCGTCCAGGCGTGTGCTGCCCTGTCCGCCGTCCCCCGCGGCGGACAGGGCGCCGGGGCCCGTCCGGAGACCGCGGCCGAGCGCATCGCTGATCTCGTCCTGCAGGCCGCCGCACGGCGCCGGTAGCGCGGAGTCACTTGTCGTGGTGGCCGTACATGTCGCGGATCTCCTGCTCGCTCTCGCCCCGGTAGAACACGTGCCAGTGCAGGTGCTTGGACTCCTGGTAAAGGCCCAGATTCGTTCCGACAGAGCACGATCCGTGCTCCCTCTCCACTCCGGCGGCCACCTCCCGCACCACTGCTACCACCTCGTTCAGCAACCCCTCATCGGCGTTGCCGAGGTCGGTGAGCGAGGGGACGTGCTCCTTGGGGATCACCACGATGTGCACCGGATGGGCAGGGTTGGTGTAGTGAAAGGCCAGCACCCGTTCGGTCTCCCGCACCTTCTCGATGGAAACCGCGCCGTCAGCGCCTGGTGGCAGTAGAAGTCGGAGACGGTCGCGGTCACAGATGCACACCTTCGCTGGGCAGCAATGTCGGAAGGGCGCCTGCTCGACGGAATCGTCGGGCAGGCGCCGATGCCAGCGTAGCCAGCCAGCGGCCGACAACCGAAACGCCCAACACCGCATTCATGCACGGGCGTTCGTCAACACTGCGTACTCATGACCGAATTCCGCGCAGAGCTGGTTGCGATCGGCGACAGCAAGCCTGCCGATCGCACTCCCAGGCCCGGCGGGCCACTGAGCATGATCCAGTCGGCTACCGCGCGAGCTCCACCTTGACCGGCGAGTTCGCGCAGCGGGTGGCGTTCTCGGCAAGGGCGGCCTCTTCGCTCGGGTCGATGGCGAGCCTCCAGCGGATCTTGACCCACTCGGCCCCCCGGTCCAGGCCCCGGCCCCGGTCCTGATCCTGATCCTGATCCTGATCCTGATCAAAGCCTTGACAGGACTGGTCAAGATTTCCAGACTCATTCCCGCAACCTCGTGTTTACGTAAACATTGTTGAGCGATGTGCTCGCGCGAACTGCACGAGGCATCGGGCAAGGAGGCCGTACAGGCGCCTCCTTGCCCGCCCATTCCCCACGTCACCCCCACACTTCGACAGGGAGAGGCTCATGTCCGCGAAGCCACAGAGGAGAACACCGGGGCCAGAGCGACGGAAGACGAGAGGCTTGGTCGCCCTGCTGTTCGCGGCCCTGGCGGGGCTGCTCCTCGCCTTCCTGCCCCCGCTGGGCTCGGCCCAGGCAGCCTCCGCCGCCGTCACCGTCACCAACGGCACCCAGTTCACCGACCCGAACGGCGAGGCCGTCCACGCCCACGGCGGCGGTGTGATCAAGGTGGACGGCTACTACTACTGGTTCGGCGAGAACCGCAATGAGGACAACACCTTCCGGTACGTCTCCGCCTACCGCTCCACCGATCTGAAGACCTGGGAGTTCCGCAAGAACGTCCTGACCCAGGAGACCGACCCGGAGCTGAAGAGCGCCAACATCGAGCGCCCCAAGGTCATTTACAACAAGGCTACCGGCAAGTTCGTGATGTGGATGCACAAGGAGAACGCGAACGACTACGGCGAGGCCCGCGCCGCCGTCGCGGTCGCCGACACCGTCGACGGCGACTACGCCTGGAAGGGCAGCTTCCGGCCCTTCGATCACATGTCACGGGACATCACCACGTTCGTCGACGACGACGGCACCGGTTACATGATCTCGGCGGCGAACGAGAACCGCGACCTGCACATCTACCGGCTGTCCGAGGACTACACCAAGGCGGACTCGCTGGTGCGCAAGCTGTGGGAGGGCCAGTCGCGCGAAGCCCCTGCCATGTTCAAGCGTGACGGCAGGTACTTCCTGCTGACGTCCGGCGCCACCGGCTGGTCGCCAAACCAGCAGAAGTACGCCAGCGCCGACAGCATCACCGGCGACTGGACCGGCCTGAATGACATCGGCAACGGGAAGGCGTACGGCTCCCAGACCGCGTACGTCCTGCCTGTCCAGGGCTCCTCGGCGACGTCGTACCTCTACATGGGCGATCGCTGGGGCAACTCGATGGGAGGGAACGTCAACGACTCCCAGTACGTGTGGCTCCCGTTGACCTTCCCCACCAAGGACACGATGACGATGGACTACTACCCGCAGATCTCCGTCGACGCGGCGGCCGGCAAGGTGAGCGGCACCGGCACCTGGGAGACACTCACCGCCGAGCACAGCGGGAAGTGCGCCGACATCGCTGACGAGTCCTTCGGTGACGGCGCGGCCGCTGTCCAGTGGTCCTGCGCCCAGGGCCGCCTCAACCAGCAGTTCTGGCTCCAGGACTCGGGGGACGGCACGGTTCGCGCGATGGTCCGGCACAGCGGGAAGTGCCTCGACGTCCGTGACGCCTCCACCGAAGACGGCGCGGACGTCGTCCAGTCCCCCTGTGGCGAGGCCGACAGCCAGCGCTGGACCGTGGAGAACGCCACCGGGGACAGCGTGCGCCTCATCGCACGGCACAGCGGGAAGTGCCTCGACGTGAAGAACCAGTCCACCGGTGATGGAGCCCCACTGCTCCAGTGGACCTGCGACGACGAAGCCGCCAACCAGCGGTGGAAGCGCGCCGGTTCCTGACTCCACCCGAGTCTCTGCACGCCACGCGCTCGTCCGGCATACCGAGGTATGCCGGACGAACTGCGCCACGACCAGCCGCACCCCGGCCCGGAGAAGCAGCCCTGGCCAGCAGCTCGGCCAGACCCTCGACCCCCAGGCGCGTGGAGACGCTCCGGGCGACCGCCGCCAGGCTGAGGCTCTGGCCGTGGACCTCACCCGTCGCAGCACCCCGGCTGAGGGCGGATTGTGCACCTTCACCCTGCCAGCGCCCGGCGAGTTCGAAGGTCCGACGGCCGGAGATCACCGCGCCGGTCGCCAACGCTTCGCGGTAGACCTGGCCGCTCGGACCGTCGGACTCCCGGTCGTCGAGCCAGCAGGAAGAGCCGGTCTCGGTCGATCCATCGACACTCACTACGCTCAGCACGGGCGTGCCTCCCCGGCCGACGGTGCAACGCCGGCCTGCTCGATGACCAGAAGTCGATCACTCGCGAAGGTACGCCCTTCGCGTCCAACCCGAGGCCGATCCACAAGTCATGAGCATTGCTCTCGGCCGCATGTAGTGACTCCAGCAGCCGCATCAGGTCAGACCAGGACAGAGCCATCACGTCCTCCTCCGGGTGAACTGGCCGTTCACCAGGGAGACTTGCGCGATGGCCCACCTCTGTTCAGGGAGTAGTCACTGTCAGCAGGCGCACGCCCCAAGCAGACAACCGCGCATTCCAACGCCCGACCACCTACACCACTCGGCGGGGCACCAGCCAGAGATGCGCCAGAGGCGGACGAAGTGCACCTCTGCGTCGACTTCGCCCAGCTCAACGCCGACGCCGGCCGCGAAGCGGAAATTGCGGCTCCAAGGCCTGCCTCCAAGAAGCCTTCACCCCACCGAAGGTAATTCGTAGGCAGTCATCGTCCACCGCTGCCTACGCTCCCCTCATGCCGAACTCAGAACTGCAGCGGATCAACTCCTTCCTGTCGGCCTTCGCCCGCCGCCAGGCTGCGCGCGTCGTCGACCTCCCGGGTGGGTTCGCCGTATATGACGACGCCTTCACGCATTCACGCGCGAACAACCAGGTCATCATCGACACCATCGTTGACTTTGAGGCTGTGCCCGCCATCGCGGAGGGGGCACTGGGGCATCTGCCTCACCGACTGATCTCCATACTTGAAGACGAAGCCGGAATGGCGTGCGCAGAGCCGCTGATCCGGGCCGGATACACCCACTACACCTATTTGGTCATGCTGCATGCGGGCCCGGTACTGGCCAGCGGGCCCGCAGAGGAGGTGGACCTCGACGCGATACGTATCCCACTCAGCCGGCGATGGCAGAACCTTCTTCCGGACATCGACGACGAGGTACTACGCCATCTCGTCGACCGACGCGAGGCTCGGCGCCGCGGAGCCGACGTCGTTCACTTCCTCGGTGCCCGCACGGAGGAGGGCGAGGTCGCCTCATGGGCCGACCTCTATCTGGACCCGGCAACTGGCATAGCCCAGATCGAGGACCTGATCACCTCGCAGGCCCACCTCAGGCGCGGTTACGCCGACGCCGTCCTGACCACCGCCTTGAGCCTGGCCGCCGGCAAGGACTGCGATACCCGGTTCCTGACCGCTGATGCGGCGGACTGGCCACGACACTGGTACGAGCGCCGCGGCTTCTCCGTCATCGGCCAGTCGCACTGTTTCGAACGGGGCTGACTGCGAGACATCGCGTGCCGGTAACAGGACGCCTGTGGTCCTCGACAAACCATGGCGAGCTCAAGCGATCAACGCACCACCCGCGGATGATCATGTGATCGTGGAGGCACAGGTACGTGACTCCGGGTTCTCGCCGGCTCAGCAGGATGAGGTCTGGAGACGCTGGCGCGAGGGGCAGTCGTTCAGTTGATCGGGCAGGCGCTCGGGGCGCCGATGCATCACGTCCGTCAGCTCCTGTACCAGAGCGGCGGTATCCGGCTCACTCCGCAGCAGCGGTCAGCGCGGCATCTGACCGGTGGCGAGCGCGAAGAGATATCCCGAGGCATCGCCGCCGGAGGGTCCGCCCGGCAGCTGGCCAGACGACTGGGCAGATCACCTTCGACCGTCTCCCGCGAGATCGCCCGCAACGGTGGCAGGGACCGCTACCGAGCCGATGCGGCCGCCTACGCGCGTGGGTGCCGGCCCAAGCAGGCCAAGCTTGCGCAAAGGCCCGGTCTGCGCGCACTGGTGGAGGCCAAGCTGGCTGTGTGCTGGTCGCCCGAGCAGATCGCGGGATCGCTGCGGCTCCAGTTCCCCGGTGACGCCTACTGCAGGTCTCGCACGAAGCGATCTACCTCTCGCTCTACGATCCTCGTCGGCGCCAGGCAATCGACCGGAGTCTCACCCAGCGGCTGCGGTCAGCCAGGCCCATGCGCCGCCCGAAGATCGCCCGCAGGCCCACCGGGCGGGGCATCATCCGCGGCACGGTGTCCATCAGCGCCCGACCCGCCGAGGTCGAGGACCGCAAGATCCCGGGGCATTGGGAGGGCGATCTGAGCTCTGTCATATCTCTCTCGCTTCTCTCACATGACCCTTCCCGCTGGGCCACCGTCCTCAGGGATCGGCCGGGTGACCGCCATGCCCTCGCGCCAGTCCTCGCACCCGTCGGGCGGCCGGCCGCGGTGTGTGCTGCGCGTGTGCTTCGACCTCGCCGATCACCCAAACCCCGATGCGGTGTTCGCGCAGCTGCTCACGCTCGTCGAGGACATCACCCCCTCCCACCAGCCCTACCCGCAGGACTACAGCGTCGACCTGGACGTCACCGGCGGCGCCCTGGGCCATTTCGGCCGGAACGTGCAACAGCTGGGACTGCTCCTGCAGTTGCGGGCCGTCGCCTGGTACGGGGTGCGCACCGCCGCAGTCGGAGGCGGCCACTCCCCCTCCTGGCCTCCATGGCCGCCGCCACGTCACACCTACAGGTCATTGTGATCGCCGCCGTGTGGTCCTGTCGCCGATGAGGCCTTGTGCGTGGGATGTTGGCAGCCCTTTTGGTGCGCATCGTCGCGTGCGTGAGCTGGCCGGGGAGGGTGATGATCCGCGGCCAGCTCAGTTGCCACTGCTGTTCAGTGTGTTGTTCTGCGCGGTGAGGTTCACCGCGCACGGCTACTTCTTCTTGCGGGCTGGCTTGGTCTTGTTCTGGTGGATGGTTGCGCGGGTCTCCTCGGCCTGTGCCTGGATTGTCTTCTGGACCGCCGCGGGCAGGCCCTTGCCCTTGAACGTGGCGACCATGTGGTTGAGCACGGCGTCCGCTTCTTGGAGGTTTCCGTCCTTGGCGTGGACGCGGGCGAGACGGCGCATCGCCTTGTTGAGGGTGATGTTGTCGAGGCCCTCGGCACCGGTGGAAGCGCTGATGGCGGCGCCGAGCTGCTGGACGCTCTCCTTGATGTCGGGGTCGCGGACGATGAGCCGGCCGTCGCGGATGTGCTGGAAGTGACGCCCGGCGTTGGCGCCGCGGGCCAGTCGGGCGTGCACCGCCAGAGGGTGGCCGCCATGGCGCTCGATGACCTCCTGCAAGGCGTCGTTGCCGTTCTGGAGCTGCGGCGCGTCGGAGCCGAGGAACGTCAGCAAGTGGCCCTGGTCGTCGCCCATCAGGAGCTCGCCGACCTGCTGGTCCGCCCGGGCGAGTGGCTGGCGGACCCGGACCGTGCGTGGCGCGGAGGCCACGTGCGAACCGTCGGGAGCCTGGTAGGCGGCGGTCACCTTGTACAGGCCGGGCTCACTGAAGTAGAGCCCGTCGGCGCCGTATCCAAGGTAGACGCTGGCGTAGACGGCGGGCGCCGCGGCGGTGAGGGTGGTGGTGTCGTGCCTGCCGCAGGTGCGGGTGAGTGGCCGGAACATGCGTGTCTGGTTGTAGGGGTCGGTGATCGCGACGGTGACGTGTCCCGCCTCGGGGTCCAGCTCGGGCAGCACGGCGATGTCGCCGTGGCTGCCGGTGCTGCTCAGCTTGAACTGCGCGACGACCGGTTCGCCGTACTCGAAGGCTGCCTGTCCCTCCACCGCCAGTACGAGGCCGGACTCGTCGGTCAGCGGCTGCGTGAACCACTCCATGGACGGCTGCTCCTTGGCGGCGCCGGTCACGAAGTTATTGCCGCCCATGACCACGTTGCGGTAGAAGCCGTGCCGCAGGTGCCGGATCTCGTTGTCGGTGAACCGGAACGCGAAGGCACGGAAGAACGCGGCCATCTTGTCGGATCCGGTCTGCGCGCTGCTGTCGCCCTGGTAGAGGTGCGGATATTGCATCCACGACAGGTCGCCGTAACCGTTCAGGGGACCCGACGGTGCGGGCGGGGACGCCGCCCCCTTGGAGAAGGAGTGCAGCAGGTTGAAGGCGTGGCCGAGCTCGTGGATGTAGGTGTGCAGCTCGTCGTTGGTGCCGGGGGTGTTGCACTCCGTGAACACCGCCATGCCCTGCCGTTGCAGGCCGATGCTGTCGAACATGGTCCCGGAGATCGCCGTGCTGTCGCCGTCGGCGTAACCACCCGCGACCAGGGTCCACAACTTCCACTGTGGTACGTCACGGTAGCCGCTGAAGTTCGCCACCATCGCCGCGTGCAGCTCGGGCTTGGACCACAGCTTGTCCTCGTCGGCCCCGCTGAGGGAGATGACGTTGCTGCCGGAGGTGCGCAGCTCGATGCCCGCCTCGGCGAACGAGGAGGGCACGGTGAGCGTCCGGTTGGCGTAGCCGGGAGGTACAGCGGCTTTGGAGGTGTCGTAACTGACGATCGCGGTCTCGCCGACCACCGTGTCGACCTCGTAGTCGACGGTGTGGAAGTACGTGGACACCCTGGGCAGGTCGTGCCAGCCGTCGTAGTAGTGGGTCTCGTCCTCCAGGTACAACCACTGGGCCGCGGACGCCGTCTGGCCGGCCGCGGTCAGAGGGATCAGGAGCCGGACCGTGGTGGCGGGGTCGGCCGGCGGTGTGGCCCACGCGAGTCCCTTGCCCGTGACCACCATGTAGGTCCCGGTCCACTGCACCTCCGCACCGGCGGAGCGGAAGGAGTTGGAGTAGGCGGTGGTCCCGCCCGACTCCGTGAAGAGGTCGCCGCTGATCGTGGACAGCGTGCCGACTCCGTCGACGTCGACGCGTGCTTCCACGGTCAGGCCGGCGTTGGTGGCCCGGTAGGTCCCGGACACGGGGAGGTACTGCGTCGTGTACGCCGGCGGAAGCTTGCCCAGGCCGGTGATCAGCGAGGTGAGCGCGCCCGACTTCTCCACGCCGGTGCGCCAGTTGAGGACGATCCCCTTGGCCCCCTTGACGAGCAGCGAACGGCGTACGCCGGAAGCGGGGGGCAGCGCGACGACGTGGTCGAGGTCCGACTGGAAATCGGCCGGGAGCCTGGCCCAGCCCGGCGCGTCCGCGTCCGGGCCCTGGGTAATCAGCGCATCCCGTTCGACGGCGGCGGAGGAGGCGCCCCCGTTGTACGTCATGACGCGACTGCCCTTGAACAGGTAGGTGCGCCACTCGTTCGCCGGCGAGTTGGGCGCCTGCAGCAGGGCATCGACGTTGTTCTTCCACTCGGCGGGCAGCCAGGAGTGCATCACCAGCTGTTCACGCTTTATCGCGCCGGTGCCCACACGGTAAAGCAGGCTCTCCGTGCCGGTGATGAACAGGTACTGCTTCGCCCCGTCCGTGTGGTCGGGCAGTTGCAGCACAGCCTCCGGATACAGCTTGAAGTCCTGGTACTCGTACTTGGCCAGGTCGGCGAACTGCCTCCCGTACGCTTCATGGGTCGCCGCGTCGAAGAGCAGAGCCGTCTCACTGATGCCCGCGGCACTACTGGGACGCAGGAACATCGCGGACCACCCCTGGCCGGTCGGGCACGCCACCGCGCAGCGGAACCCCGTGGACTTGTGCCTGAGGAACGCCATGAGCGTCCCCTTTCTGAGGATGGTCGCGGCTTCAAGCACACGACGCTGGGTCCTCACCACAACACTGAAGCCCGCATTCCCCCAGGTTCGCTACCGGCCATCCCATTCCACTGTCGTGTGCCGGTCAGCGGACATCATCCCTGGGCTGTCCCGGCACCAGAGAACCAGAAGCAGCCCACCCGGCTCGACAGCAACCGAGCGATCTCCATATCTGAACGGAACAGCGCACGTCTGACTCCAACCGGTCAAGGCGGATGGCCCATGCCCTCCCTCAACCTCACGCGTGGGACGCGAAGCTTCCGGTGTCCGTATGCCGGACAAATGCACGGCTGAACCCGGCAAGGTCGCGTGTTTCAGATGAGTCCACCATTTCGGTTCTCAAGCGCGAGGTTCTCGCACAGCGCCCGCCCTGGGGATTGGACAGGGCGTACTCCTTGAGCGAGGGCGTCGGCCGTCGCATGACGCGGTCGGAGCGCATCCGTCCCAGCACCTCGACCGGGAGGCCGTCAAGGCGGTGGGCCATGCGCGGGCCGTCATAGCCGGCGTCGAACACGACCAGGATGTCGCGGTCGCCGAAGTGCCAGCGGCCCATCTCGATCAGGTCGACGGCCACCCGGCGGACCTGGGCGGCGGTGACCTCGGCGACGTCGTCGTCCGGCCCGATACGCCCAGCGTCCAGGAGCTGACACCAGGACGTCCGGCCCGACTCCAGGGCTGCGACGAACGAGTACGGCCAGCCGGGCCCCGGTATGCCATTCACCGACGAACGGCCCGGACATCAGCAGCATCGCGGCAACCCGGTCAGGATGCGTCAGGCAGAACCGGCTCGCCAGGTCACTACCGTAGGAGTGCCCGACCAGCACAGCCCTGGGTACATCTCACGCGTCAAGCAACTCGACGAGATCGTCGACATGCCGGGCGAAGGAATGGCGCCCCCGCCACGGGGATTGACCCGTGCCACGCTGGTCGTACCGGTACACAGGCGTGAGGTCCGCGACCATGGCGGCGACATCGCCCAGATAATCCGGCAGACCCGGACCGCCATGGAGCATGACCACGGCCGGCCGCAAAGTCGTGTCCCCCAGCGCCATCCAACGTAACTGCGTCTCGTCGGTCATCGACGTGAGGCCCTGCGTCTCCATCAAGGTCACCGCGGAAAACCTACCGGTGTCACTGAGGCTCCGCCAAAGGTTAAAGAGCAAGTTCACAACCTGTCTCGGAACCGGCTTGGAGTCTGCAAGACGGGTTCGCAGGGGCAGTTAAGCTAGCGCGTTCTGTCCATCTTCCTGCAACGGAGTCCTCGGCAATGATTTTGGCCCCCTATCGGGTTGTCTGGCTGGCCCTGTGGGTCGAAGCATCGCCTGCGGAGAACGCGGCGTTCACCGAACTCTTCCGTGCGGCTCTCGCAACCCACGGCGAGGTGGCCGTGCACGCTCGGGGACCTTTCCACCGCACCCCGGAGATGCTGCACTTCGAGATCGACCTGACGCCTCGCACATCCACCTCCGCATGCCTGCAGGCACTCGGCTTCGACCGGGTCGGACACGACTGGGAACGGCCGGCCGATGGCAGGGCCTTCCTTCACCCTGCCGTGCACGGCGCCCAGGCCGGCGAAATCGAGGCGGCCACCGCTCCACAGTTCGACACGGGAGACGTCGTGAGGGTTCGCGACACCTCTGACGCCCGCGAACTGGGGCTCGTTGCTGCGGAGGTGATCATCGGGTTCCCCGATTACGACGCCTCCACCCAGCCCGGGTGCAGGACGTGGCGCTATTCCGTACACGTCGAAGGGCAAGACGAGACGGAGGACTTCGACGAAGGAAGCTTGGAGCCAACCGGTCGACACGTACAGCTATACGGTGACCGCATCAGCGTCACTCGCGACGGCGTGGTGGCGGGGCCATCCGGCACAGGCTGACCGTCGGGGACATGGGGCCCGCACGGCGGTTGCAGCAGCTCGGTATCCTCCCGAGCGGCACCCAGGCGTACCACCACAACGGCCGCGCCTATCGTTTCATGATCAGCAGCTTCAATCGAACCCGTATGAAAGAGCGTTTCGTCCCGGCGGGGTTGTCTGGTGGCGCTTCGGGGTGTGAGTTGCCGAGGAGAGCTGACGACGGTCGTGCCGTTCGAGCCCGTGGACGCGGTCCTTGCGGAGACGCGGACGGTGCAGCGGCGGCTGCGTGATCTGCCGTCGCGGGTCGGTGTCTACTTCCTCCTGGCGATGTGCCTGTTCCCCGAGGCGGGCTATCGCCTCGCGTACCGTCGGCGGTCGAACACGCCGCACACGGCGCGGCTGGTGCCGGAGTCCGCGCAGTCCCCCCCTGACGCGGCGCGGCCCGCAAGCCGTCGTCGTCCGTCTTCCCGTCCCAGTCCACCGTTCCATGGGGACGGAACTCCCGCAGGCCACAGGCCGTTTCACCGTTCCAGCATCCCGTCCTTTCCGTAGAACGTTGGGGGTCGGGCCGACGCGGCGCGAAGCTCGTTCCTGCCGGCGGCGGCGCACGCTTCGCGACGTTGTCCGGCGCATCAGTCCTCGCCCTCACCGCAGAACGCGCTACCCGATAACGGCACCGTCAGGGCGTGACTTTCGCTGACCCTCGTGCGGCTGTCCGAAGCCGGGGCGCCCAGACCCGGAGACCGAAGGGGGGTCTCCGGGTCTTGGCGCCCCGGGTCAGGCGAGGGCAGGGGCCGGTGGGGGCCTCCGTTGCTGGACGGAGGCCCCTTGCCCGGCGGACCCAGTCCGCTCCGTGGCGGAAGCCGGCCGACGATCTCTCCGAAAGGAACCACCAGGCAATGCTGTTAAGACATCGCAAACATCGAATACGTCTTCCACGGAGCCGCCGCGCGCGCGTCACCCTGTTCGTCGCCGTGGCAGCCCTTCTGCCGCTGCCACTCGTCGTGCCGGTCCTGCCCGGCATCGGGACTCCCGCCCACGCCGCCCCCACGGACCGGCGACTCGGTTCGTGGAACATGAACGGCCAGTTCCTGGGCATGGACGGCCCCGGGCGCGACTCGCGCTGGACGACCAGTGTGGTGCCCCGGTTCGACAACGTCGACGTCCTGGCCCTTCAGGAAGCGGGCAGCGAGCCGCCCGGGGCCAATACCGGACGCCGCTTCTCCCAGTCGACCGTCTCCGAGCACATCTGGCATGCCGGAGCGAACGAGCGCAACCCGAACCGGGTCGGCCCCGCCAACATCTACTGGGCCGACGTGGGCCAGCAGCGCAACGGCCTGGCTTTCGTGACCCGGGACACCGTGACGGACGCGGTCACGGTGGACGTCGCCGGGTCCCGGCGGCCCATTTTCGGGATCCAGATCAACAACGACTGGTACTGGACCGGGCACGCCCGTTCCCTCGGCAACCAGCCCAACGACCAGGTGCAGATGTACGAAGCGGCCCGGGACTACATGCGGGGCCACGCGCCCGGTGCCGACTGGATGTTCATGGCCGACTTCAACAACCCGCCCGGCAGCATCCCGGTCCAGCTCCAGCGCCACGCCGTCATCGCGGACCAGCCCACCCATCAGGGCGGACGCGAGCTGGACTACTGGCTGATGGGGGGACGCAACAACGGCACCCTCAGACTTGACCGCCCGGGCGGGCCGGACACCTCGGACCACTTCTACCTGAACCTCGTGCGCGACCAGTGCCGCAGGGACATCGCCGACTGCGCCTCCCCGCTGCCGGGCCGCACCTACCGGTTCGAGTCCCAGGAGGAGGCAGGACACGCCCTTTCGATCGGGGACCGCCCGCAGGTCACCAAGTTCGACGAGGCGAAGGCCGGAGACGATCCCACCTTCCGGGTGACGGTGCGCTACAGCAACTACCCCGGCACGTACATGCTGTCGGTCGCGGGCGACAAGTGCCTGGTCGCGAAGCCGCAGGGCCGGGACTGGTACGCGGATGCCGGGCAGTGCAATCCTGACGACCCGTCGTACCAGTGGAGGCTGACCGCCGACGGAATCCACTCCGTGGCCGCCAAGAACGCCGGTGCCGGTACGGAACTCCAGGCCGGGATGTCGATCATAGGGAAGGGCCTCAGTAACCCGCTCCTGGAGGACCGCCCCTCCCCCTACCGCCCCGTCGAGGTGGAGGAGCCCCTGCTCGACGACAACGCCGACGACAGCCCCTACAAGCGCGGGGACGACGACGCTCCCGGCGACGGCGAGGACGACCGGGGCGACCCGGGTATCGGCCAGGCCGGCTGACTCGTACACGGGGCGCGTCCCTTGCGGGACGCGCCCCGCTGCTGTGCTGGGGAGGTCTGCGCTGGGGGTACTCGCGCACCAGTACGACCTCACCGCCAGCGGATCCGTCGATCTCGAATGCGCCAGCGAGCTCGTCAAGGCTGGCGGGGCTCTCAAAGCCACGCCGGACGACCCTGGGATGTCCGGAGGTGAGGAAGCTATGGGATTCAGTGCCCTGGAGGCCCGCTGCGAGGAAGTCCGGGGCCGGGTCAGAGGCTGCGGCCGTCGCGTCGGTCCAGTAGCGCGCGGTGGGCCCGTACCGGTCGAGCAGAATTCGGGCGTCTGCCAGCACGGCGTCCTGGTCCGGCCGGGGCCCTGAACTGGGCCTTCCCGAGAAGCGGCCACGACAGGGTTGCACTTTCTCATCGGCCCCTGAAACGCGATCCGGGCCCTCTCGCGACAACGCTTGTCGTCCGGCGCCTACCGGGAGGCGGGTTGGTAGGTGAGGCGTTTGACTTCGCGGAGGATCGGGGCGGTCTCGATGGATTCCACTCCGGGCAGGGTGCCGATGCGGTGGTCGAGGTAGTGGTAGAGCTCGTGGGTGTCGTGGAACATGCCGGTCGCGACCATGTGGGAGGCGCCGGTGGTGGCTGCCACGAAGGGGATCTCCGGGTGGTCGGCGAGGGCGGTGCCGACAGTGCCGAGCTGTCCAGGGGCGATGCGCAGCCAGAACCGGACCAGGACGTGGAAGCCGAGGTATTCGGGGGCATAGTCGACGGCGAGGTGCAGTGCCCTGGTGTCTCTCAGCCGCTCCAGACGCCGGGTGATGCCGGCCGGTGAGCGGCCGGTGGCCCGGGCGAGTTCGGTGAGCGGGGTGCGGCCGTCCCGGGCGAGTTCGGCCATGAGCTGAGTGTCCACCGCGTCGGGTGCGGTGGCTTCGGGAGCCGTCTCCGTGCGGGACTCCTGGGGGGTGTCGGGCCGGGGAAGGGGGGCGTACCAGATGTCGGAGGTGCCGGCGAAGGTCTGCAGGATCAGGTGGGCGCTGACGGACACGACGCGGGGGGTGTGGGGGAGTTTGTCCAGGAGGAGCGCGTCGCGTTCGCGGGTGCTGTAGGTGTCGACGGCGCAGTGGAGTTCGGTGCCGCCGGAGGCGATGACGACCCAACTGGTGTCGTCGCGCCGGGCGAGCGCGTCGGCGATCTTGGTGGCGGCGTCGGGGGCGCAGTGCACCCGCAGCATCCACCGGGTCGG
The DNA here is from genome assembly GCF_053591915.1 of Streptomyces sp. NPDC002853. NCBI lineage: Bacteria > Bacillati > Actinomycetota > Actinomycetes > Kitasatosporales > Streptomycetaceae > Streptomyces > Streptomyces sp. NPDC002853. The sequence continues at coordinate 226,449 of NZ_JBSFUS010000002.1, forward strand.
TCCGCTGTGCTGGGGTCCGGGGACTCCGATGACGCGCAGGCCCATGTGGTGCAGGCGCCGGTAGCGGCGGGCGACGGTGTGCTCGGAGACGCCGATCGCCTCGGCGATACGGGCGAAAGGCGCACGGGCGTCCCGCAGGAGTTCCTGCACCAGGCGCTGGTCGACTTCGTCAGGGATGCCGCCGGAAACCATCGCTTCATCCTGCCCATGTGACGGATTTCTTCGGTTCTCAGCGTACGGCTCCGTGATTCGCAGTTCCTGTTGTGACGGTGGAGCGGGTCCCTCCCCCATCTGCTCTCCGATTCGACAGGAAGCCCGCCATGCCCACCCCCACCCCCGCACCGGCAGATCCCAGACGCTGGAAGGCGCTGTTCTTCATCTGCCTGGCCCAGCTGATGGTCGTCCTGGACGTGACCGTCATGAACATCGCGCTGCCCTCGCTCCAGCAGGACCTCGGCATCTCCGACGGCTCCCGCCAGTGGGTGATCACCGCCTACTCCCTCACCTTCGGCGGCCTGCTCCTGCTCGGCGGGCGCCTCGCGGACCTGTGGGGACACAAGCGGACCCTGCTGACCGGCATCATCGGCTTCGCCGCCGCCTCCGCCCTCGGCGGCGCGGCCCTGAACACCGGCACGCTGATCGGCGCCCGCGCCCTGCAGGGCATCTTCGGTGCGATGCTCGTACCCGCCGTGCTCTCCCTGATGTCGGTGATGTTCACGGACACCAAGGAACGCGCCAAGGCATTCGGCGTCTTCGGAGCGCTGTCCGGGGGCGGCGCGGCCATCGGCCTCATGCTCGGCGGCATCCTCACACAGGCGCTGAACTGGCGCTGGACCCTGCTGATCAACATATTCATCGGCATCGCCGCCGCCCTCGGTGCGCTGCGCACCCTGCCCGCCCCGACCGCCGACCGGCCCCGCCCCCGCCTCGACGTCCCCGGCGTCCTGCTCGCCTCCACCGGAGTGACCGGCTTCGTCTACGGCCTCTCCCACGCCGCAGAAGACGGCTGGACCTCCACTGCCACCCTGGGCCCCATCGGCGCCGGACTGCTCCTGCTGGCCGCCTTCGCCGGATGGCAGAGGCGGGCGAAGTCCCCGCTGCTGCCCCTGCGCGTCCTCGCTGACCGCAACCGCGGCGGCGCCTACCTCGCGGTGGGCCTGGCCGTCATCGGCAACTTCGGTATGTACCTCTTCTTGACGTACTACCTGCAGACCGTCCTTCACCTCAGCCCGGTGAAGACCGGTGCCGGGTTCCTGCCGATCGCCGCCGCCTCAGTGTTCGCCTCCACTCAGATCGGCCCCCGCCTCGCCCCCCGACTGCCCGCCCGCGCCCTGATGGGCCCCGGCTTCCTCATCGCCGCTGCAGGGCTGCTGATCCTCACCCAGATCACCCCGGACAGCTCGTACTGGGTGATCGTGCTGCCCGGCATGCTCGTCACCGGCCTGGGCCTGGGCACCGCATTGATGCCCGCCTTCAGCCTGGGCACCCTCGGCGCCCGCCCCGAGGACGCCGGCATCGCCTCCGCGATGGTCAACACCTCCCAGCAAGTCGGCGGCGCGATCGGCACCGCCCTGCTCAACACCCTCGCCGCCACCTCCACCGCCACCTACCTCGGCAGCCACTCCGGGCAGAGGACCGACGCCCTCGTCCACGGCTACAGCACCGCCCTGTGGTGGGCCGCAGGCATCCTCACCCTCGCCGCCCTCGCCGCCACCCTCCTCATCACCCACGATCCCCGCCCGCGCCCGGATACCGCACAGCAGGACGACCTCAACAAGGTGCCCGCCACCCACAACTGACCCCGACCGCAGCCACCCAGAACACCCACCCACAAGGAGTGCCAGAGCCATGTCCGTCTTCGACATCGAGATCGACGCCCTCACCGGCGGCCCCGCCCGCCTCGACCAGTACCAGGGCAAGGCCGTCCTGATCGTCAACGTCGCCTCCCAGTGCGGCCTCACCCCCCAGTACGCCGCCCTGGAAAAGCTCCACCAGACGTACAAGGCCCGCGGCTTCACCGTCCTGGGCGTGCCCTGCAACCAATTCATGGGCCAGGAACCCGGCACCCCCGAGGAGATCGCCACGTTCTGCTCCGCCACCTACGGGACCACCTTTCCGATGACGGAGAAGATTGACGTCCACGGCACGACCCGCCACCCCCTCTACGACCAGCTGGTCAACACCCCCGATGCCGAGGGGTACACCGGCGACGTCCGGTGGAACTTCGAGAAATTCCTCATCGCCCCCGATGGCACCGTCGCCGAACGTTTCGCGCCCCAGACCGAACCCGACGCCGACGAAGTCACTAGGGCAATCGAGGCGGCCCTACCCGCTTAACGGCCACGCGTGCCGCTTGCCGGCATTGGCCCAGGACAATGTCAGTTCGGCGCATCCGTCGCATTGTGAATTATCGCCGGCAGGCCAGAAGTAGCCTCCGGCGATGGACATCGGACAAACAACAAACCCTGTCCATAACTTCGGCTCCAGGCTCAAGCCGACACCACCGCGGACCTCTTGCGTCGAGCGGCACAGGGCCATCGGAACAGGAAGTGCGAGGGACATACCCGCTTCGCGATCATCGCTGATCTGGCAGGTCAGTCTTCACCTGCTCGCCGTTGCGGGTGACAAGCGCTCAGCCCGCGCGCATGGTGTGGGACTGGCTGCCCACGCGATGAACGGTCGAGGCGGCCTCGATCACGTGGCCGCCCACGAGCGTCTGTACAGCTGTGGTCAGTTGCGCTCTACGGACGCCGCGTCGATCCACCGCGCAAGCACACTGAACGCGGCTGGTTGTTCCAGTGCCTCATTCTCCGGCAGTTCGGGAGCCTGTCCTCGTGGCTGCTGGGGTTGCGGATCCCCGCGAAGCAGCCCTCCGCATAGTGCGGCTGCGCCCCGGTGCACGCTTGCGGAAGGTGTCGCTGCCATCGTCACTCATGACTCGCAGGCGCGGCTGGCCTGCCTTGGGGGTGTTCTTGGAGAGCACGCTCTGGAACACGGCGGTTTCGCTTACGTCCCTGCGGCCGCCTTGTTCTGCGTCTCTGCGTCCTCCTTCCTTGCAGCGGCTGTGACCGCCTGCCGGAAGTGACCGCTATGCCATAGCGACCGAGCGCCGCCCCAGACCCAGGGATGCATGGCTGCGGCGCTGATCTGAGGCGCGTCGTCGCCCAGGCGCTCTCGGATCTCCGCGTTTCGCTGTGGCGCGGCGTCCGTCCGCTGGGCGGCTTCCTGGTGCTGACACCAGCGGTTGACGAGCTTGTTCCGGGAGGGCATTACGTATGGTTCGTCGCGGCCGGTCGCCTGGGTGGTGTCCCACTGGGCAGCGAGTTCGTTGAACGGTGCGGTGACGAATTGTGCGGTCGCGGGGGTCCAGGCGGTCCTGCCGCGGGCGAGGTCTCGGTGAAGGTGCGGAAGCCAGCGACTGGACCAACGGGCGGGTGGGCTTGCTGAATGCCATTCCCAGAGAGGGCTTGCCTTCCTATGCTGGGCACTCAGCTAGAACTCCAGAGGGATATCCGGGGGGCGCGTGTCACCACCAGCTCATCCGCACACTGCCGATCACCGCCCGTACTTCTATCTGAGCTACGCGCACACACCGAAGTACCGGACCGGGGGACCGGACCCCGATATCTGGGTGGAACGGCTGTACGGCGATCTCTGCGATCACGTGATGGCGATGACAGATCTGCCTGCAGGATCGCCTGCGGGGATCATGGACCGGGAGGTGCGCTCCGGTGAGGACTGGTCCGCACAGATGGCGGAATTCCTGGCCACCTGCCGGGTGTTCGTGCCGTTGTTCTCACCGCGTTACTTCGCCAGCGCGCTGTGCGGAAAGGAGTGGCATGCCTTCGAGCAGCGTGCCATCCGTCACCGCGCATTCACCGACCAGCCCGCCCAGGCAATCGTCCCAGCCCTGTGGGTTCCGGTTCCTCCGCATCAACTTCCCGGCCCCGCGGCGGACTTGCGGTTCAATCACCGTGACTTCGGGGACCGTTACGTCACCGAAGGCCTCTACGGTCTCATCAAACTCCGCATTTACGCGGAGGAGTACGAGCGTACGATTTATGAGCTCGCCAAGCGCATCGTACGTACCGCCGAAGCCACCCAGGTCGCGCCGTGGCGTCCCGTCGACTACCGCATGTTGCCCAGCGCCTTCGGGACAAGCCAAGAGGGCCCCCGCCCGATGCACGTCACGGTGGCCGCGCCGACCTTGCACGACCTGCCGGAGGGCAGGGACCCCTCCTACTACGGCAACAGCTCCCTGGACTGGAACCCCTACCACCCGTCCTCCGCAAGGCCGTTGGCGTCTGTCGCCGAGGACATCGGGCGCTCGCTGAATTACCAGGTCACAGTCTCCTCACTCGATGAGGAGGCACCGTACCGGGATGGCACGCAGCCTTCCCGGCCCGAGGTGCTGCTGGTGGACCGATGGGCCCTCATGGACCCAGCCCGGCGCGCCCGGCTCGCCGCATACGAGGCGGATCAGCCCTGGGCGAGCGTCATCGCTCCGTGGAACCCCGCCGATCAGCAGAGCGGATCCGCGGAGAAGGCCCTCAGCGAGCAACTGGTGACGACCATGCCGTCCACGACGCAGTGGCGCCCCGCCGCTGGTCGGACCGCGGCCAAAGGGGTGTCCAGCCTCGAAGCATTCGCGCAGCTGATGCCGCAAATCGTCGAAACGGCCGCCCAGCAGTACCTGCGGCACGCAAAGATATACCCGCCCGCCGGTGCGGTCATTGCCGAACGGCCGCGTCTGAGGGGGCCGATGGGCAGTTCGGCCGCCAACCGTCCTGGCGCCTCCCGGCCGCGCCGCACAGGCCCGTCGGCGAGTGCCGCACGACCGTCGGGAGCAGACTCCCGGCCCACCGCAGCCCCCCTTCGCAGCCGGAACGCAGAGCCGGAGGTCGCGCGCGCTCGGGTCCACGTGACGCTCGTCGACGACGATCCGTGTACCGGGACCCCGGTACACCTGACTGTGGAGCTGGTGCCGGAATCCGCGCATCCCTGGGCGCGCCCAAACGCCCGGCCTCTGCTGGACGTCGTGGCCGTGCCGCTGAGCCTGGCGGACGTCGCTCCCGTCACGGCGTCGTACACCCCCGGAGACGCCGGCTCCGTGCAATTCAGTCTCACGGCCACGGAGCCCGGTCGCCATGGCATCCTGTTCACGCTCGTCCACCACGACACCGGCGTCGTCCTGCAGCGAGTGGAAACGCACGTGGACGTCGCAGGGCCCGAGCCCGCCCGGGCGGGACAGGGGAGGTCCTGACCGGATGCCCCGCTCCTTGACCACGCGTGTCGTCCAGGATCCCAGTGACGGCTTCCGTTTCCTTCCGCACCTGGAGACTGAACCTCCTGACCTACGGGTGAGTTTCGATGTCCTCGGCGGCGGCAGAATTCGGGCCCGCATGTCAGGCACCTCTGTACCGGCGCTCCAGGGCACCGAGCACAAGGCCGATCTGAGGGCGCGGCCCGATGAGGTCCACGGTGCGGCGGCCCGGCTGTGCGCACGCTGGAAGGCGAGGTTCGTCGACTTCCAGCCCGAGGACGAGCAGGGCCGGGTGCTGCGCGACCGGAATCGCCCGTACGCCTCGTCCGCCGACCTCAGCGCCGAGCCGGAGGCCCCCTTGCACCGGACGGTGGCTGATCTGGCCCGAAGCGGTGAGTCCCTGCTCTTCGACACCCTGCTGCGCGGAGACGACGCACAGACTGAGACCTTCCGCTCGTATCTGCGTTCCGCGCTGTCCCTGGAAGGGCTTCGGGTGCGGTTCGATTCCGACCTGCACCTGCCCTGGTCCATGCTCTGCACCTCCGGCGACTCCAACGAGCCTGGCGCAGACCTCGACGCCCTGTTCGGACGCTTCCTCGGCCACCGCCACCAGATCGAGCACACCGGATCCGCCTATGCGTGGCTCGGCCCGCCCCGTGCCCCGCTGCTGCGGCCCGTCGTCAGTCTCAACCACGACCCCCGGGTGGGCCGCGCGACCCGGGCGGACGACGTCGCCAAGGCACTGGCCACGAACGCCACGTGCACCATCCGTACGACGTACGACGAGCTCGTACGCGACTTCGGAGACGCGGGCCTGGACGAACAGCTGACCTACTTCTGGTGCCACGGCGAGTTCCTCAGCAACGAGCCCGAACCACCCATGCTGGTGATCAGACTTGAGGACGGCATCCCCTTCGACGGGCACAGCGTCCGTGAACTGCGGGCGGCTCACCGAAACAGCCGTTTCCGGCCGCTCGTACTGCTCAACGCCTGCCACGCCGGCATCACCAGGGCGTACACGGACCAAGCGTTCTTAGGGCGGATGCTCATCGACCACGGCGCGGAAGGGGTGCTGGGACCTCAGATCGCCATGCCGCAGGCGTTCGCCGCCGAGTACGCCCTGGAGTTCGTCACCCGGTACCTGCGCGGCGGGGCAACCGCAGGCAGCATCACGAACGCACTGGCCCGGCATTTCGCCGCCCGGTACCGCAACCCCCTGGGTTTCGCTTACGGCCTGCAAAGCGGCATGGACGCCCGGCTGGACCGGGCGGCGGAAGGCGAGGCATGACTCACCCTCCTGCGATCGATACCCTCGACCTGGACGAGACCGGATGGCTGCTGGATGGCGGCTCCGGTGTGCCCGTGCCCGGCCATAGGCTGCGCGCTCACTTCGCGGAGCGCTTGAACCCGCCCGCGTGGGCAACGGACATCTTCATCTACGTGCACGGGTGGCAGACATCCCCCGCCTCTGCCGTGCGCACTGCCACGCGGCTGTTGACTCTGGCGCAGCGCAACCTCACAGCGGCGCCGGACCGCTACCCGGCCCTGACGGCCAAGGGTTACGACCCGTGGTGTGTCGTGGTGCGGTGGCCGTCCTCCAGCCGGGTCACACCCGCCGGCTACCGCCGGATCCGGGACCGGGCGCACGCCATGGGCGCCCGCGACAAAAACGGACATGCTGCCCACATCCTGGGCCGGTTCCTCGGCTACCTGGATGCCGAGCGCGCCGACCCCGCAGCCTCGCCTGTCCTGGCCAACCGCGACGGCCAGTACCTTCACCTGATCGGGCACTCCTTCGGCTGCCGATTTCTGTGCGAGGCGGTGCAGTGGGCGGCCGACGCTCGGCTCGACGACACTCTCGCCTGGAGCACGGCGGTCCACCCGACCAGCCGCCCCTTCACCGCAGACAGCATGCTGCTGTTCCAGATGGCCGCCCGGCGCGACGCGTTCCTCTCGCTCTTTCCCTACGTCCTGCCGAGCGAGACGCACGACGGTGCTCCTTTGAGCGGCCCAGTGGTGACCACCTACTCCCGCCACGACCGGGCGACTGGATTCTGGCACCTGCGCGCCGAACAACAGCCCGGCATCGGGCACTCGGGCGTCGGCCCCACCCCGGCACCTCTGTTCTCCACACGTCTGCTGCCGGTCGGCGAGCGGTACCAGCTCTCCACGCTCGACCACCGCTTCGTGAACGTTGACGCTTCCGACGTTTACGTCCGCGGCCGTCATCTCAATCCGGCGGGAGCCCACTCGGACCACGTGCACCCGGAGTCAGCCCACCTGATCCTCACGCTCGCTGACTATTCGCGCTGAGCGCCACCGGCAGGAACCAGCCGCCACGACACGTCCGGCTGCTCCCGCGAGCAGGACCGCCCGCCAGGCGCGGGCACCAGCTCGGCGCATCACGCCGGCGACTCCGGCAGCGTGGGCGGAGGCCAGCCCGCCGGAGAGGCCAGTGCCTCCCACACCAGGCGCCGGTGCACGCCTGTTTCCGCGACAACGCACGGACCAACAGCTTCTGTTGTCCCGGCGGATTCGGTCGAAAGCTCCTGCTTGGACAAGGACATCCACAGCACCCACCCTCGGCGGACCACATCCACCGTTCCCCCACAAGAGCCAGGGAGGGTCACTTCACCCCGCCACTCCCCCACATCACAAGCAAGCGATGGAGGCATAAGGATCAGATACCTGCAGTCAAGGTGCCACTTACCGAACGAGACGATCAGGAGGTCGGGGCGTGACAGTCATATCGCTCATAGGGCCCGCTCGAACGCGATCCAGACCTCGCTGTTGGCGGAGAGCTGAAAGCCGTCCCGCCGGTCGTAGGTCACCGGCAAAAGCCCTTCCGTGACCGCGACCTTCCGCAGGAACTTCAGACCCGTCCAGACCTGCGAGGGCCACTGGCTGGCGGCGAACTTCTCCGCCAAGCCCTCGTCAGCGTCATGTCGTGCGGGTGCGCACTTTTGCGGGCCTACGGTCGAGCAGCGGAGGAGACGGGGCGGTGACGCCGTGCCCCGGTGGATTGGGGGGGCAGCTCCGTTCTGCACGGCTCGAGCCGTTCGTGCGCGATGACGCGTGCCTTCGTACTGTTGCGGGTGTCGTTGAGGACGCACAGCACGAACCTGAGGTCTCGCGGCGCGGGGTGCGCCCCGGCGCGGGCCTCGTGCCCGCCGTGAGCACGCAATGCTGCTCGATGAGCGTGCGCAGCGGGCTCGGAGGGTGATCGAGGGCATGCTTCCTGTGCCCGGTGCGTCACATGCGTACCCGCGGGTGTCGCAGGGGTGCGCCGGCGGCATGAAGACTTGTGATTGCCAGACGGTAGGAGTCGAGCAGTCCCGTCTGTGCGTAGGGCACCTGGTGTTCTTGGCAGTACGCGCGGACGATCAGGTGTGCCTTGCGCAGGTGGGGAGCGGGCATGTGCGGGAACAGGTGATGCTCGATCTGGTAGTTGAGCCCGCCCAGGAGGAGGTCGAGGATGCGACCGCCGCGCACGTTGCGGGAGGTCAAGACCTGGCGACGTAGGAAGTCGGGCCGGTCCTTCCCGCTGAGCATCGGCATACCTTTGTGGTTGGGCGCGAAGATGGAGCCCAGGTACAGGCCGAACAGGCACTGGTGGACGAGGAGGAACAGCAAGGCCTTGCCCGGCGGCAGCACGAGGAACAACGCGCCGAGGTACAGCACGAGGTGAGTGATGAGCAGCAGGGCTTCGGTCCGCCGCTGTTTCAGTGCGGGGTCGTTGAGGGATCGCAGTCCAGAGGCGTGCAGGTTGAATCCCTCCAGGGTCAGCAGGGGGAAGAAGAGGTAGGCCTGCCGGCCGCCGAGCAGCCGGGGCAGCCCCTTGGCGTTCGCGGCCTGGTCAGGGTTCCAGACCAGTATGTCGGGGCGCACGTCCGGGTCGAGATCCTCGTGGTTGGGGTTCGCGTGGTGGCGGGAGTGCTTGTCCTGCCACCAGCCGTATCCCATGCCGATGCCGAGGTTGCCCAGCGCGCGGCCGGCCCGGGCGCTGGATGCGCGCCGCAGAACACCTGACGGTGCGCCACATCATGTGTCAGCAAGGCCATCTGTCCGAAAACCAACGCCATGAACGTCGCCAGGCCCAGGGTCCACCAGGTGTCGCCGAGCAGCACGAAGGCCAGCCAGGACAGGAGGTAGGCCAAGGAGACGAGAGCGATGCGTGCCGTGTAGTAACCGGGGCGGCGCCCCAGCAGCCCTGCGGCCTTGATCTTCCTGGACAGGAGCGTGAAGTCGCTCCCCTGGTCGGCTTTGGATGGTGCGAATGCGGAACTGGCCATCTGTTCGGCCTTTCGAAACTGTCCACGCATGGCGGCGGACCGAGGGCCTCGCGCGGCTTTGGTCTGCGGGCCTTTGGCAGCGCCCAAGAGGGCACAGTCGCCACCTGGCAGCCGTTGCGTTTGGGCTTGCTGCACGCCATGTCGCCGGAATCAATGAGCTGTCCGGGGCTCTGGGGACAGTGGGTGTCGAGAACCGACCCCCTACACAGAGGATAGCCGCACGCGCAAGCCCACTCAGTCGGAAATGGTGCAAATCAGGTGGGGTGGTCCAGTTCGTGCAGAGGTGTGCCGGCGGCCCAGCGGCTCAGCCCGATGCCGTCGACAAGCCGCACCCGGGGCTGGTGGCAGGCCCACAGGACATCGGCGCGATCGAACGAGCCTCGGTGGACGATGAGTTGCCGGCGCTCGCCCCCGGCGCTGGTGGTCGCCTCGGGGCAACGGGCCCCGGCGACGTTCCCCTGGCCAGGGACATCGATCGTGGTGCGGACCGTGACATCAAGCTCCCGGCCGTGGGCGTCGCGGGCGTAGAGCCGCACGCTGCTCTTCTGGGAGAGGTCGGTCACCTGCCATCCGTCCCGGCGCAGCATGCGTTCGATCGCTTTCACCAGGCCACGGCGGCCCAGACGAGAAAGCTCAGCGGGGGTATAGAAACCCAGGCGACGGTGGACCAGAACACGGCGCCCCCACCGCCACACCCCGACGCCGAAGGCCAGCACAGCGACCGCGAGCGCCAGGGCCCCCAAGCCGAACCTGCGGTACACCGTCACCACAGCAAGCGGCACACACAACAGTGCCAGCCCCAGCCCCACGAAGGCGGGCAGCACCTCGCGCAACTCCGGACCGTAGCGGCCCTGGGCACGCAGCTCAGCCACAACCCGCCGTCGAGAGTCCCGCAAGTCAGCAGCCCCAGACCACCACAACCAGCACGGCGCCAAATACCCACCGCGGCGTCTGCACCTGCTCACCGAAGCCAACCCCTCCCCCATCACCCCGCACGCCCCCTCGCGGAAAGCAATACCCCTTGACGCGCGGCGATGCCAGAGCAACCCCCGCAGACACCACCCACACGCGGCTGCCTCCGGCCCCGGGGGCCCGGGGGCAGGGGGCGCACGGCGTGCACCCGCAGCACACCATCCTGCGGGGGCCGGCATACGCGAATCAACGTGCCCTCGACGAGCGGAAGTTCTCCGTCCAGGTCGATCCAGGCCGAGCGGTGGGCGAGCCGGGGATGGACCCGGTCCCTGGACCCCCCGGAAATCCTTGCAGGGACCAGGATCACGAGGAGCCGGTCTCGCGTCCGGCGATTACTCGAACGAGCGGCTGCCTGGTCACGAAGGGCCGCCCGCGACGTGGGTCTGCTGGGGAAGTAGCCTCCGACGCATGGCCCGCCCCCTCCGCTCCCTGCACCTGACCACACGCTTCGTGGACGGACGGATCTGTGTCTACGACCTGGCCACAGGTGCCATGGGCGTTTTGTCGCCCGTCATGGCCTTTCAGCCAATCTCCGAAGACGACGTTGTGGATCACACCATCGCCACTGGCCTTCAGCACGCCTACTACACAACCCTCAACGCGCTCGTCTGCGTCGCGGCCGACGGCACCGAAGTGTGGCGTTCGAAGTTCGACCCGCAGTCAGCCCAGCAGCACGGACACCGGCCCGGCTGCATGCTGTCGTGGGACGAACGTGTGGTGTGGGTCTACCGGCCCGACGCCATGGCCGACCGCAACCGAGCTGACCAGTGGGTGGCCTTCGACGCCGAAGCCGGAACGGTCCTCGCGCAGGTGGACCTGGAAACCGTCGGACACGGCGGGCGGCAACTACGGCACCCAGCCGACGATCACGTCTTCCTCGACGTGGGCGAAGGACAGGACGGCTCGGTCACCTACCGCGCGCTCCTGGACAAGGGCCGGATTGATCTCACCCGATACCCCTGGGACGACCGATGTCTCATCGGCCTTGCACCCGACGGAAACCACTTCATGACCGTCCATCACGAGCAGACCGACGTCGCCGTCCACACCTGTCCAGACGGCGAGGTGACGTTCGCTCTCACCGTCGACGCCTTCGGACACGACCCTGAGCAGATCTTTGTGGAATGGAGCGGCGGCTACCTCAGCCCGGACACTCTGATCGTCACGCTTACCGGTGAAACCGAGGACGAGCAGGAATGGGTCCGTCATTACCGCGTCGACGCGCACTCCGGTCACGTCCGCACGGAGTTCCACGCCGGCACCAACAACCCCTACGACGTCCAGCCCCTGGGCGACGGAACCTGGCTCACTACAGATGAGTCCGGTCACCCCGTCCGCTGGACCGACTCGTAGGAGATCTCTCGACCGCTCTGACCCTGGCCTCGCGAAAAGCAGCGGGACGTTAAGGATCAAGCTTAAGAGGCCGGCCGTCCCCACAGGAACCCGTCGGTGTAGGAAAGGCATCACGGAACCCAAGGACGCCCCGCGCTGTCGGCCGCCGCGTGGGCGGTGGCGAGCTCCGCAGTCCCAAGCTCGCCGCGCGGGGTCGTTGACGAACTCCGTCCTTGTTTGAAGAACCACAAGCGGGTCGCGCCAACCCGCCGTATCGACCGGCATCTGCCGTCGGCGCTCCTCCCAGGCCCCATGGCCTCGACCGTTTGATGCGGTGGCACGGGGTGCGCCCACAAAAACTGCGCCCCGGCCAGGAACTCGTTGCGGAATGTTGCCGCGTTCGGCAGTGTCGGCCCGCCGTGGCTTGCCGTCGAACTTGACGAGCAGCACGCCGAGCGCGGAGACCGCGAAGGTCGCCGCGTCGATGCCGATCGCAGCGGCAGGACCCGCGGACGAGGCCACGAAGCCCGCGAGCGCGGGCCCCGCGACGCTGGCCACGGCGTACGTCGCATACCTATGGCCATTGGCCCTGGTGATCTGGTCCGGCTGGACGATGGCTGGCACCGCGGTCACATAGGTGACCTGGAAGAGCATCGAGAAGCAGCCCGCGATGGGGACGACGGTGTAGATCAGCCAGAGCGGCGACGCGGAGATCCACGCCAACGGGGGCAGCAGATAGAGCAGACAGCGCGCCCCGTCGGCGAGCGTCAGCAGCCGTCTGCGGTCGAAGCAGTCGGCGACGACACCGGCGAACAGGCCGACCAGGACCGACGCGACACCGGTGAGCCGGTGACGAGGCCCATTTGAAGGACCAATCCCGTGGTGTGGAGCACCAGCAACGGCAAGGCGACATACGAGAAGGAGTCACCGAACGCGCAAAGAGTCCGAACGCGCAGGAAAATTCTATACGCGGGGTTGCTCCATAGCGAGGGCGCCGCCCTCCGCACCCGTCGGCCGTGCCCGATCCTGCTCCTCGGACAGTTCATCTGACGGCACCGGTTCCCCAGTCCGGATCTGCCGGCGGGCAGCGAATTCCAAGCCCACGAGGGCGTCAAGGTCGGCCAGAGCGTGGCGACTTGATGCCCCGCTGCACGCCCGCCCGCGTCGACGCCTCGCACTCCCCCAGCCACGCCCAAATTAGCCATCTTGCGCTGAGCGGACGCCTCTCGTCCGCGCTTCGCCTTGCCGGCCCGCGTTCCGGTGCGGGCATCCGGTCACCAGGTGAGGGCTCTCTGTGCTGCGGAAACTCGGACAGCACACTACTGGGCGACTCAGTGCGCGGCCGACTGCTGCGCGTGTTCACGTCGCGCTCACATCTTCTTCACTGATCTGAGCATGGCTTTTTCGCCAACGTCGCCACGGCGTGGCGTACTTGACAAAGCGTCATGATCGTTTGGTGTTACGATCACGGGCACATGCCACGTGGACTTTTTCCTCGGCTTGGCTACAGCCAGGGGGCTCTCCGGGTGGTGAAGGCTGCCCACGTCGAGAGTCCGCATGGATAGATTCCGAGAGCTGGACTCCAGCCGCTCAAAGAGAGTCACATGACAATTTTGCAGGATCCGACGGTCTGGGCACTTGCTGCCGGCGTCCCTGTCGCCACCATGGTGGTCGTTCGCCAGCGAAAAACGACTGAGTCGTTGCGCCGTCAGAAGCGGGGCCTCGAAAGCGATCTGACCGAACTTCAGGGCAGCCACACTCACCTCCAATCCACCATCACAGAGCTCCGCAGGGGCTACGACGAGGTGGTCCGACAGGCAAAGGAAGAGGCGGAGAACGCCACCAATACCGTACTGAAGTCTGCGATGCAGACCCTCCAGGGCCTCGCGGCGGAACAGCAGCGGGCCATCTCCGGGCTGCAGAAGAAGTACGGCGATTCGGCCGTGCTACGAGATCTGCTGGACATCGACCACATGAACTCGCAGTTCAACCGGCGTGCACAGTCCATTGCCGTGCTCTGCGGCGGGTGGCTCGGCCGGCAGCGGGATGCGGCATCCATCTACGACGTGATCCGCGCAGCTCAGGGCCGTATCCGGCACTATCAACGCATCGACATCGCCTCGCGGGTGGACATCGCGGTGACCAGCCGTGCCGTCGAACCGGTCGCGCTGACGGTGGCCGAACTGCTCGACAACGCCACCAGCTATTCGGCGCCGTCTTCCATGGTCGACGTCGAAGTGCGGACGGTGCCCAAGGGCATGTGCATCGTGATCGACGATGCAGGCGTCGGGATGAGCGAGGAAGAGAAGACGGCCGCCACAGCTCTGCTGTCCAGTGAGTCCGCGGTGAGCGTCTCCGAACTCGGCAATCCTCCCGCGTTCGGTTTCGCAGTGATCGGTGCGCTGTGTGCGCGCTTCGGGTTCACGGTCACCATCGACAGCACTTCTCCCTACGGCGGCGTCCGAGCGGTGGTGATGGTGCCGAAGGAGTTGCTGACCGACATGCCGGAACCCGCGAGGCCCGCCGCAACGCAAGGAGCCAACGCGGGCACAGGGGAAAGCGGTTCGGCTCCCGCGACGACAGCGGGCGACCTGCCCCGGCGACAGAACAAACGCCGCGCCATGGCACTCGTGCCGGACAGCCAGCCCGACGAAGAGACTGCGCCGCCGGCCAGGTCGGCGGAGGCACGGGTGGCGGCCATGGGCGCATTTCAGCGCGGCACTCTCAGCGGCCGAAGTGCGGGGGTACCGGCCGCCGAACGCGACACTCCTGCCGATACACACGAAGGATTCGATGCCCCGTGAGCGACGACCTGTCCTGGATGCTCGAGGACGCGCTGGCGATTCCCCATGCCCTGCACGCGGTCCTGATCTCTGCTGACGGCCTGCAGATGTCCCGCACCGCGGAGATCGGCCGGGACGACGCCGACAAGGTGGCCGCCGCCGTGAGCGGACTGCAGTCGCTCAGCCGGTCCGTCGGATTCTTCTGTGGAGACGACGGCACGACCTGGCGCCAGACGCTCATCGAGTTCGACGGGGGCTGGGTGTTCCTGAATGCCGCAGGAGGTGGCTCCTACCTCGCCGTGGCAGCGTCCGCCGACGTCGACATGGGAGACATCACGTATCGGATGCAGCAGCTGGTCAGCCGACTGGGCAAGGCCATGTCGACCGGCCGCCGCACCGACACGGTCACCTCATGACGGATCCGGACCGTACCGAGCCCGAGCTCGTGTCCGAGGCCGGAGAATTAGTCCGGCCCTATGTCATCACCCGTGGGCGTGACCTACTCGACGAGGGCGCGTTCGCCCTCATCACTCTCGTCACGTCATCCACCGATGATCAGCAGCGCTCCCAGCGGCTCTCGCCCGAGGAGCAGCAGATCCTGGAGATGTGCTCCAGCGGCTACCTCTCGGTCGCAGAGATCGCCGCCCATTCTCAACTGCCTCTGGGTGTCGTCAAGGTGCTGCTCAGTTCCCTCGCCGAGGGGGGCTATCTGGTCACCCGTGCGCCGGTGCCCTCGGCTCGTCTCGCCAACAAGGCCTTGCTTCAGGAGGTGCTCGATGGTCTCAAGGCTCTCTCTGTCTGAGGACGCCTACGTGCGCAGCGGTGCACAGCAGACTGCGGTGAAAATCCTGGTCGTTGGGCACTTCGCCGTCGGCAAGACCACTTTGATCGGCTCGCTCTCCGAGATCGCGCCACTGTCCACCGAGGAGCAAATGACGAGCCTCTCGGAGAGGGTCGACGACCTCAAGGGAGTGCAGGGGAAGACCACGACTACGGTCGCCCTGGACTTCGGTCGCCTGACCCTCAGCGAGCGCATCGTGCTGTATCTGTTCGGGTCACCGGGCCAGCAGCGGTTCGTCAATCTGTGGGACGACATGGCCCGCGGAGCGCTGGGCGCCCTGGTCCTGGTGGACCCCGAGCGACTGGCCGACAGTTTTGAGGTCATGGATCTGGTCGAGAGCTACGGCCTCGACTTCGCCGTGGCCCTCAACCAGTTCGACGGCAGCGCGGTACACACCCCCGAAGCAGTCCGGGAGGCGCTCGACCTGCTGCCCGACACCCCGGTCGTCACCATCGACGCGCGCGACAAAGCGTCGTCCGTCAACGCCCTGATCACCATGGTCCGCTATCTGCAAGAGCGCGCCGCCCTGGAGCACGCATGACAACCCCACCCGTACCTCCGCCCGGCTGCCCCGCACACGGCAGTGGGCAGCGCATATCCCTTGACACCCCGGAGTTCGCCGCCAACCCGCACGCGTACTACCGTTACATGCACCAGCTCGGCCCCACGGCGCCGGTCACCATCGCGCCCGGCGTGGAGGCCACCCTGGTCACCGACTACAACGCGGCTCTTGAGCTGTTGCAGGATCCCACTACCTTCCGCAAGGACGCGCGCCGCTGGCGTGCACTGAACGAGGGCCTCATCCGCCCCGACAGCCCGGTCCTGCCGCTGCTCGCCTACCGGCCGAACTGCATGTTCACCGACGGCGCCGAGCACGTGCGACTGCGGCAGGCCATCACCGAGAGCTTCGCCCGCGTCAGCAACAGCCGGCTGAGCCGCATCGTCAACCAGGCCGCCCAGTTCCTCATCAACCAGTTCAGCGCTCGCGGCAGTGCCGACCTTCTCAGGGACTACGCGCAACAGCTCCCCCTGTACGTCTTCAACGAACTCTTCGGCTGCCCGCCGGAGATCGGCGACCGAGTCCTGTTCGGCATCTCCGGCATGTTCGACGGCGTCAACGCCGAGCAGGCCAGCCAGGTCCTGCTCCAGGCGGTGGGCGAGCTGGTGGCACTCAAGCGCGCCCAGCCCGGGGAAGACATCACGTCCTACCTGATGCAGCACCCGGCACAGCTGACCGACGAGGAACTGGCGCACACGCTGGTGCTGCTCCTCGGCGCGGGCGGCGAACCGGAAGGCAACCTCATCGGCAACGCCTTCTACACGATGCTGACCGTTGAGGAGTACGCGCGCAACGGGCAGTTCGACAAGGCCCTCGACGACACCCTGTGGCGCAACGCGCCCATGTCCAACTACGCGCCGCACTACCCGGTCTCCGACACAGACGTAGCCGGCGACAAGGTCCGCGCCGGTGAGCTGGTCCTGGTGTCCTTCGGTGCCGCCAATACGGCGCTCGCGGACCAGGGGGCCGACACCCGCGGTCACCTGGCCTGGAGCGCAGGCCCGCACGCCTGCCCGTCCAAGGAACCGGCCAGGCTCATCGCCCTGACCGGCCTGGAGGCTCTGTTCAACGCGCTGCCGGACGTTGAACTCGCGGTCCCCTCAGACAGCCTCGCCTGGCGACCCGGCCCCTTCAACCGAGCTCTGGCCAGCCTGCCCGTCCGCTTCGGTGCGGTCACCCCGCGCCCCGCGGCCGCGCCTGAGCCGACGGCCACGTCCCCCCGCCACCAGGCGCACCCTCCCCTGGCGCCCACCCCCGCGCCCGCGGAGCCACAGGCCACCGGCAAGCCGGCGCGCTGGAGCAGCTTCGTGAGGTGGCTAACAGGCCAGTAGCCGGTGCACCCCCTGTGATGTAGGCGACACGGGCAGTTGTTGTAGCCTGCATGAAAGATCAACTGCTGGGGTAGGAACGCGCGGAGTGTCTGGAGTGACACGAGATGAAGGAGAGGCAGTGAACCTCGCAACCTCCGCGCCCCGTTCCGCAGGTAACCGGACGGGCCAACGGCGCACCACATCCAGCAGCAGGTACTCGTGCGGGTGCGACGACCCCGAAAAGGCGCAGGGCCGAATACCCGCGGCTTACGACGGATCGGCCCTGGTCTCCCGCCTCGTTGGCGCAGCACGTCCCCGTACCTCCGCGCCATGCAGAGGCTTGTTGCGCAGTGCCGTGCGAGGAACGCGATGATGTCCCTGCCGGAGGCGGGCATAGCGGCAGACGAACCCGGTAAGGCCACGCTCGGCGATCACGTGCTGGGTCAACTACAGCGCCTCGGCGCCGCGGTGGGCCTGAGCGAGGCGGACACCGCGCTGTACGGGCAGGTCCTGCTCGACTCCCTCGCCGACTCCGCCCGGCGACCGTTGTCTCTGCCCCCGGCGTCGCCCAGCTTCCTCTCCGACGACCACACCCCCGTCGAGTTCTCCCTGGCCTGCACGTCGGACGCCCCGGCACTGCGGGTGCTCGTGGAGCCCGGATGGACCCACGAGGACATGGGCGACAGCGGCCGCGCCGGACTCGAGACCATCCACGCGATGGGCGCCCGCTGGAACTTTTCCACCAGTCAACTCGACGCCCTGCACGACTTGTTCCTCCCCGCTACAGCCGAGGGGCCGCTGTCACTGTGGTACGCGCTCGATCTGCGCGCGGGAGGGGTCCCCGGCGTCAAGGTCTATCTGAACCCCTCCGCCTCCGGACCCGAGCGCGCTGCACACACCGTGCAAGAGGCGTTACGCCGACTTGGCTACGCCAAGGCCTTCGCGCAGCTTCCCCCCGCGGCGGGCTATCCGTTCCTCGCACTGGACCTGGGCTCCTGGGAGTCACCTCGCGTCAAGGTCTACGTGAAGCACCCACGTATGTCGGCCGACGACGCCTGCGCGCTCAGCCATGCCTCTGGGGCAGCAGCGGCAGACATCCGCCACTTCTTCCACGCGGCCGCCGGCTCCCTCCCGCCATCCGGGCAGCACGGGGACGGTACGCCGCGCCTGCTGCGGCGGTCCGCGCTCACCTGCCACTCCTTCACCGAAGGCGACAGCGACCCCAGCGGCTTCACGCTCCACATCCCCGTCCGTGACTACGTGCGCGACGACGAGGAGGCCCTCGACCGGGCAACCGCCCTGCTGACCCGGTTCGGCATGGATCCCACGGTCCTGCGCCGGAGCCTGCGCGCTCTCACCCAGCGACAGCTCACCGACGGTGTGGGGCTGATCGCCTACCTCGCTCTCGTATACGAGCGAAACCGGCAGCCCCGCATCACGGCCTATCTGTCCTCTGAGGCCTATCTGACCAGGGCGCCGACAGAGCAGTACGCGCAAGTCGGCCTGTTGGCTGCACAACGCGCCCAGAGCGCTCTGAACTCCGCTCGCACGGCCGCCGGTCATGCCATCCCGCACACCGCACCAAAGGAAGTTTCGTGGAACCGTATCGCATCAAAGTTGTAGAACCGATCGCGTTCACCACCCGAGCGGAGCGCGAGGCCGCGCTGAAGCGGGTCGCCTACAACCCCTTCGATCTGCGTGCCGACGAGGTCACCATCGACCTGCTGAGCGACTCGGGTACCGGTGCCCTCTCCGCGGACCAGCTCGCCGCGGGCATGCACGGCGACGAGTCCTACGCCGGCAGCCGCAGCTACTACCGGTGGCACGAGGTCGTCTCCGAACTCACCGGATATCCCCACATCCTGCCGACACACCAGGGGCGCGCCGCCGAACGCATCCTGTTCTCCGCCCTGCTCAAGCCCGGCACGAGCGTGCTGTCCAACACCCACTTCGACACCACCCGCGCCAACGTCGAACTGACCGGCTGCCAGGCCTACGACTTGCCCTGCGCCGAGGCGAAAGACCTCGACAGCGATTACCCGTTCAAGGGCAACATCGACCTGATCGCCCTTGAGCATGCGTTGGAGAGCGCGCATCAAGCGCCCGTGGCGGCCGTGCTGATGACCATTACCAACAATGGTGGCGGTGGCCAGCCGGTCAGCATGGAGAACCTGTACCGGACCGCCGAACTGTGCCGCCGCCACGACGTCCCCCTGATCCTGGATGCCGCGCGTTTCGCGGAGAACGCCTGGCTGGTGATCCAGCGCGAGCCCGGCTACGCCAACCGCACCCCCCGGCAGGTCGCCGAGGAAGCCTTCCGCCTTGCGGACGGCTGCGTCATGAGCGCGAAGAAGGACGGCATCGTCCACATCGGCGGCTTCATCGGTCTCAAGGACCCTGAACTCTCCGAGAAGTGCGCGGGCCTGCTCATCGCCACCGAGGGCTTCACCACCTACGGCGGCCTGGCCGGCCGTGACCTCGACATGATGGCCCGCGGACTTGTGGAAGTCACCGAACCGGCCTACCTCGCCGAACGCGCCGACATAGCCGCCTACCTCGCCGCGCGCATCCGCGAGGCCGGAGTCGACATCGTGGAGCCGGCAGGCCTGCACGCCCTCTACGTCAACGCCGGGCGGCTGTTGCCCCACATCCCCCCGCACGAGTACCCGGGCACCGCACTGGTCTGTGAGCTCTACCTACGCGGAGGCATCCGCTCGGCGGAGTTGGGCAGCCTGTACCTCGGGGAAGAGGACGAACAAGGCAACTCCATCAAGACCGCACCTTATGAACTCGTGCGGCTGGCACTCCCCCGTCGGGTCTACTCCCGCAGCCACTACGATCATGTCGCCGCCACCCTGGCCGACATCGCCAAAAACCCCGAATCTGTGCACGGCTACCGCATCGTGGGTCAGTCGCCGATCCTTCGCCATTTCAGCATCAAGCTGGAGCCCGTGCAGTCCGGCGGCTGATCTCTCCTCGACACGTCGCGTCGCGCAAGAGTGGGGCCGGCAGCGCCGGCTCCCACTTCTTGAGCTTGACTCTGTCGGGGATTTTGGAGTTTCCCGGTACGGCAGCAGGGACTGACACGAAAATAGAGTCAGTCGTGCAGGTCAGCCCGCTTTGATGGGTTCGAAGCGGATGGTCAGTCCGAGGCTGTTGGCTTCTTTGAGCATGCGGCGCATGGCACGTCCGGGGGTGCGTTTGGAGAAGTAGTCGGCGCCGAGTTCGTGGTAAGGAGCCTCGTCGTGCAGGACGTGCCAGATGGCGATGGCGAGCTTGTGCACTCCGGTCCTGCGAGAGCTGGGAATCGGCCTGGTTCCGTACTCGCCGCTCGGCCGCGGCTTCCTCTCCGGCGTGGTCAAACCCGCCGCCGAGTATCCCGAGTACGACATGCGCCGCTGGGACGAGCGCTGGCAGCGCGAGAACAACGTCTACAACCTGAGCGCAGCCGAGCAACTCCGAAAGCTCGCCGCCACCAAGGGCATCACCCCCGCCCAGCTCGCCCTGGCCTGGCTACTCGCCCAGGGCGAGGATGTCGTCCCAATCCCAGGCACCCGCAGCGCCACACGTCTGGAGGAGAACGTCGGCGCCACCGACGTAGAACTCACCGAGGCCGACCTGGCCCGTGTCCGGGAAGTCCTCCCCCAGGGCTCCGCAGGCAGCCGCTACCCGGCCTCGGTGATGGCCGGCTTCCGCACCGACTGACAGCCCGTACTCCAATGTCCGGCCGTACGCGCTCCAGCCACTGATCGGCGGGACAACGCAAGCCAAGAGAAGTGGACCAGTGACGGAGAGCGAAAGGGCGATATCTCGCCACGATGCCGGGTATCGACCAACGATTGACCCTGGCATTGGGCGCTCGACCGCCCCGCGTCGCACGCGGGTACTGGTCTGGCTGGCTGGCCAAGTAGACCGCGCACTGCCACCAAGAGACTCAGCGTGAGTTTTGACCCCGGGCCAGCCTGTCGGCCCCGTCTCCGTGGTGTGCACTGCCGGTTCCGCCCGGCTCAGGCAGATGACGAGAGGTCCTGAAACGGCATGGGGCCATCGGGCTGCCCTGCAGGTGTTCCATAGCCTCTTCCTCCGGGGCCCGAGGTGTGTGCGGCTCCGGGCGGGTTCCGCTCGAGCGAGGTTCACGACTCAGGTTGAAGTTTCCCGGGCAGCTCCGCGACAAGGTCGCGGACGTACGCCTCATCCGTACCGGGGATCGAGAAGACCACCCTGAAGTAGAGCGGCGCAATGATCCGGTCCAGCACCTGCTCCAAGGACGGGGGTGCTTCGCCGCGCTCCCGCGCCGCGTCGAGGACCGGGCGGAAGCGCTCGCTGACCCTGCGCAGGCATTCACGCAGTCCGTCGTGGCGCTCGTCGACATCGGGCGCGACCTCGGCGCGGAAGAACGCGATGCCACCGGGGCGGGAGAGCTCCGCCAGCGTCCAGACCGCCTGATTCTCCAGGTCGGTGCGTAGGTCGCCGACGAGCGGGGGCGCGCCGACCTCGCCGCGGTGCTTGGCGACGTCGGCCAGGAGCGCGGCGAGCGTACCCCAACGGCGGTAGAGGGTACTGGAGTTGACCCCTGCGCGCTGGGCCACTGCGGGGAGGGTTACCTGGTCGGCGCCGACCTCGCCCACCAGCGCGACCGCGGCGCTGTGCACGGAGGCACGGACGCGGGCGCTTCGGCCGCCGGGCCGCTTCGTCGATGCGTCTGCGTTCACCCCTCCACCCTAAAGCAAAGAGTTGCGCCTTAGCGGTCAGGGGACTTACGGTCACACTAAAGCGGAGATCACCGCTTTAGTGTTGTGAAGGGAATGCCATGTCCACCAACGAAGCCCCCCTCGCCCTCGGGCGCACCTTCCACCAGGCCCTTGTCTCGGGCGACTGGGGCGGCATCCGGGCCCTGCTGCACGACGACGCCACCTGGACCCTGCCCGGCGACAACACCATCTCCGGCACAGCCGACGGCGCCGACGCGGTGGTGGAGCGCGCTCAGCTGATCGCCTCGTACGGCCTCGACTTCGAGCTGCTGCATCTCCTGGTCAGCAGGGAGAACATGGCTCTCTCCCTGCACAACACCGCGCACCGGGAGGACGCCGTGCTGGACGAATACCTGGCCACGGTCTGCCGGCTCCGCGACGGAAAGATCGCGAGTATCGAGACCTATCTTTCCGACGTGCCCGGGATGAACGCCTTCTTCGTCTGACGCCTCCCGGCTCGGGCTCTGACCTTCGACCGGCTCCTCGCTCCAGCGCGACTATGCCTCGGCTCTCCCGTCGTCTGTCTGAGCCGGGCGGGATCGGCGGCGGATACGCGGATACGGGGCGAGCAAGTCGCCTGCGGTTATAACTCAAGGTCAGATCCTGTTTCTGGACCCCCGTCGTCCACACGGACGACGGGGGTCCAGAAACAGAATCGGAGGCCCTTCGCGGGCGCGCGGCTCCGGTGCCCGGGGCCATGCCCCGGTGCGCCTTGACGTGTCAGCGGTGAGGCGCTCCAGGTCGTCGACCTCCAGCACCCGATCCATGCCGTCCAGCGCGAGGATCACGCTCCCTTCGATGGCATTGGCGCCCCCGACCCCGTACATCTCCAGAGAAGTCGACCCACATGGGGCGGAAGGAGACCTGCGGCGTCCAGGCTCACTGGGCGCGGCAGGTCCTGAGGTAGCTGAGGAACGATGCCTGCAGCCCGGTCACGTGCGTCTCGTGCATGAGTGCGCTGGTGACGGATCCTCCGCGTGAGGTGAGGCGGTGAAGGAACGTGGCCGTGTTCTTCGTGAGGTTCTGGTAGACCGCCAGGTCTCCGAGGATCTCCTGCTCGTTGAAGGTCACGTGCAGCTTGGTGCCGGGCAGGGTGTCACCCATGGCTTCCAGCCGAGCGAAGACCTGACTGTCCGCATTGACGATGCCGGGGCTGCCCGCGCCGACGCTCTCGAAGAAGGTGCTTTTGGTGAGCCAGGCATAGAGACTGAAGAGTCCGCCGTATGAGTAGCCGAAGAGGCCATGACCGCTCGGCGCCGTGCCGTAGTCGCGTTCGATCCGCGGGTGCAGATCGTCGGTGAGGAAGTTCAGGAACATGTCCCCGCGGCTGTCGCTCAATTCAGCGAGGTAGGCGTCGGCTTGCGCGCGCGTCATCGAGCCCTTCTCGACCCCCATCTCCACCGCATCGATGAACTCCTTCGCGATGGGTTCGCCGGGGGGCACGAGGTCGCGGTTGCGCAACCGCTCCCAGTGCTCGGCTTCCTCGCCCGCGTACCCCACGCTGACTTGCACGTAGGGCTGAACCGACTGCATGGGGTCCAATTGTGTGACGATGAGTGGAGCAGTCATGCCCACGGCCCAGTTGCCGTCGAGCACGTACACGACAGGCGCTTGCGCTGTGGCCGGGTCGTAGCGCGGTGGCGTGGTGACCCAGACGCCGTAGTCGTGCCCACCGCTGGAGCGCATCTCGAAGTAGTCGGTGTGGGGGAGGCAGCCCTGCCACATGGTGCTCATCTGAGGTCCTTCATGATCTGGCCGGCTTGGATGACCAGGACGGCGTTGGTGGGGTCGGAGAACAGTTCCGGGTCTTCCAGCGGATTGCCGTTCCACAGAACGAGGTCTGCCTGCGCGCCGGGAGCGATGACACCCACCTGGCCGGACAGACCGAGGATCTCGGCGTTGGTCCGGGTCGCCGCCACGAGCGCTTCCATCGGCGTCTCAAGGGCTGCGCGCAGGCTGAGTTCTTTGCCGCGACGGTCCTGGGCCGGGCCGATGAGATCGGAACCCAGCCCGATCCGTACTCCGGCGCGCTTGGCGACTGCGAGTGCATGCGTCATCTGCTCGCGGGCGCCCTGGGCCCGGTCGCGGGTCCACTCGGCGAGACCGGCTCCGGCGGTGTCGTGCAGCAGTTGCTCGACGACGGCGAACGTGGGCACGAGGGCAATCTCGCGAGCGGCCATCAGGGCCGCTGTGGATTCGTCGAGGCCGGTGCCGTGCTCGACACAGCGCGCCCCGGCCTCGACCGCATTGCGTATGCCTTCGTTGTTGTGGGCGTGGACTGTCACATAGGTGTTCCGCGCCGCGGCTTCTTGAACGGCGACAGCGATCTCTTCGACGGTGAACTGGGTGTCGGTCAGTCGATCGTGTCCGCCCACCACTCCCCCGGTCACGCAGAGCTTCAGGAAGGAGGCTCCGCGACGGAAGGCTTCGCGGACGTTGTGCCGCAGCTCGTCCGCGTTGCCCGCCATCACCGACAGGGCGCACAGGCCCGGGATGTGGTGGCTGCTCCACAGCTCGGTGGGTTCCCATTCGGCTCCGTAGTAGCCGTGCCCGCCGATCTGGCACTGAACAGGTCCGCACGACAGGACGCGAGGCCCTCTGACCTTGCCCTTCGCGATGGCGGTGACGACACCGCCGTCGATTCCACCGGTGTCGCGCACCGTGGTGAAGCCGGCGTCGAGCGTCGCGCCGGCCGTGGCGAAGATGTCCGCCGCGATCTCGGCGGCGCTGATCTGAAACGAGAAGTGCGGCTGAATCGGGCTGGACAGGCCCAGGTGGACGTGGGCGTCGATCAGGCCGGGCGTCATCGTCAACCCCTGGGCATCGAGACACTCGCCGTGCGTGCTGGAAGGGCCGAGGCGGGTGATGCGCCCGTTCTCGATCGTGAGGCCGAGGTTGCTGGGGTCGCGGCCCGATCCGTCGATGACCGTCGCGCCGACCACATGATCAGGTCCCATCGTCGATCCTCCGTCGTTGCGAACTTCTTTTCCAATGGATAAACTGCGGGAGTGATCCTGTCAACCTCGCAACGCAGCGGCAGCGCGCGCGAACGACTCCTGGCACGACTTCTCGACGCCTTCGGTGAGGCCCTTCCCCCGCCGGAGATGTCGCTGCGTGAGATCGCCGCCCGGATCGAGAGCAGCCACGCCCTGTTGCGCTACCACTTCGGGTCGCTCCCGGGCGTCTTGGCCGCCATGCTCACGGCCCAGCGGTCCCGTGACAACGAGGCACTTCTGGAAGCCGCCCAGCAGGGCACCTTCGAGGATTTCGTCGCGGCGATCTGGCGTGCTTACACCCGGCCGGAGCAGCTGTCGCGTGTCCGCGGCTTCTTCTACGTCGTCGGCCTGGCCGCGTACGCCCCCGAGGACTTCCGTGAGTTCGTGGAGTCGATCGACGACCTGACCGTGATGCTGTCCTCACTCGCGGAACGCGAAGGGGTCGAGGCGAAAAAAGCGCGGGAGGTGGCCACCGTCACCATTGCCGCGATTCGCGGCCTCCTCCTGCAGGAAGTCCTCACTCCCGGAACCCGCTCGGAGGACGCGGTCACCTTGATCTTGCGCATGAGCCAGGTCCGGCCCCCTCCACGATCACGTGCGGAACGTTGAAGGGCCTTCGGCCCTCACGACTGAGCATCGGCGCACAAGCGCGACAACGGTGGGGTACGGCGACGGAAAGCGGCGACCCGCCGCGCCGCCACAGGAACCATCTGGTCCGGCAAGAAGAAGGTGAGTTGGGACGTGGCTGAGAGCACAGACGTAGTCGTCGTCGGGGCCGGGATCATCGGATCCTCCATCGCTCTCGAACTGGCGCGGAGTGGCCTGCGGGTGGTCGTGGTCGACAAGTTCGGCGGCGCAGGCAACGGCTCCACCAGCGCCTCGAGCGCCGTGATCCGCTTCACGTATCCCACGATCGCGGGCGTCAATGCCGCGTGGGAGTCCCGTCATTGCTGGGAAGCATGGCGAGAACATCTCCAGGCACCCGCCGATGAACCCCTCGCAGCGTTCAACCGCTGCGGCGTCACCCTGCTGGACGTGGACTTCGCACCCTGCAGCCTGTTCACGCGCCACTTCGACAAGGTCGGTGTCCCGTACGAGAAATGGGATGCACAGGAGCTGTCCGAGCGGTTGCCCGCCGTGGACACCGGCCGGTATTTCCCGCCCCGCCCCGTGGATGACGACGAGTTCTTCGCCGACGCGTCCGCTCGGCTCGGTGCTCTCCACACACCCGACGGAGGCTTTGTCGACGACCCGCAGCTCGCCGCGCGCAACCTTGCTGCGGCCGCTCAGCGGCACGGAGCCGCCTTCCGCTGGAAGACCGAGGTCACCGCGGTGATGCGGCGCGGGGGACGCGTGCGCGGGGTGCGCCTCGACGAGGGAACCGAACTGTCCGCCGGGGTGGTCGTCAACGCGGCCGGCCCATGGTCGGGACAGCTGAACCGGCTCGCCGAGGTGGGCGGCGACTTCACCGTCGGTCTGCGGCCGCTTCGCCAGGAGGTGCACCACGTAGCGGCCCCCGCCGGCTACCACGACGTCGGCGGCGACCGTCAGGCACCAGTGCTGGCCGATATGGACCTCGGCACATATATACGGCCCGAGGGCCGGGAGTTCCTGCTCGTCGGCGGCACGGAACCCGAGTGCGACCCGCTGGAATGGCTCGCCGATCCGGACGGCGGGAGCCCCCTTCCGACCGTGTCGCAGTTCAGGACGCAGGTGACGCGGGCTGCTCGCCGACTGCCCGGCCTGCGCGTTCCCAGCAAGCCCCGGGGTGTGGCAGGCGTGTACGACGTGACCGACGACTGGACCCCCGTGTACGACCGAACCGAACTTGCCGGGTTCTACGTGGCCATCGGCACCAGCGGCAATCAGTTCAAGAACGCCCCGCTGGTGGGCCGCCTCATGACCACCCTGATCCATGGTGTCGAAGGCGGGCACGACCACGACCGCAGTGCGCTCACGCACACCTGCGAACACACCGGCCAGACCATCGACCTCGGTGCGTTCTCACGCCGCCGCCGGCCGACCGCATCCACGGGCACAGTCCTCGGCTGACGCCGGGCCGCCGGGGGCCGGTCAGGCGGCAGATGCGCTCGCGGCCATCCGGCAGCGCATCAGCCGCCTGATGGCGCGAGAAAGCACGCGCAGCTGAAGGAGCCCGCCGGCAGGGAGCGCAGGCACCCGGCTGCGGGCCCGCCGCTACGGCAAGACCCGCACCCGGTGCACATCTTCGACCTCAACGCGATCCGGCCGATGTGGAGCATGGTGGCGTTGGAGCTGACGAAACCTCCCGCCGACCGCGGTGACGCCGGCCGCTCCCCGTCCTGCCCCGCCTCGTCGACCAGGCCGAACAACCGGTGCTCCACGACCACTTTGAGCTCGCGAGACGCCACGAGTCGAGGCATACGACACCTCCTGAGAGGGCTGTCAAAGGTGACACTCCCGCAGGATCCGCCCCCTGCGCCACGGTCTGCCGGGTCATGTCGCGCGGGCGGTTCGACCACTCCTCAGGCGTCATGACGTACACCGACGCGGACGGAAAGCAGGCGTACCGCCTCGCGTGCGTACTGATTTCTTCGCGTACGTCGCGTCCTTACTTCTTCGCGTACGTGAGGAAGACGGTGCCGCTCTCCATGATCTTGCTGTCGGCCAGGGTGAAGAACGTGGGGTCGAAGGGCCTCTTCTGCCCGAACAGCGGCGTCCCTGAACCGATCGCCAACGGCGCCAGCTTGACGACCAGCCCATCGATCTCCGGGAAGAGCGCCCCGGCCAGCTCGCCACCCCCGCACAGCCAGATGTCTTTGCCGTCCTCTTGCTTGAGCTCGCGCACCTTGGCCACGGGGTCGCCGGCGACGATCTCGACACGCGGGTCGGGGGCCGTGGAGAGGGAGCGGGAGAAGACGAGGTGCCTCAAGTGGGGCCAGGCGTCGTTGACTCCGGCGTCCACGCCGTTCTGGTACGTCCGGCGTCCCTCGATGACGGTGTCGAAGTGCGCGCCGTCCCCGCTGATGCCGAAAGCGTCTCGCGCCGGGCCGGGGAGCGTCTCGGGGTACTCGGCGACGAGGTGCTGGACGTAGTCCTGTCCGATCGGCCAGAAGGCGCCCGGCCCCGAGGTGGGGTCGGAGCCGTCGGGACCCGAGATGTATCCGTCGAGGCTGACAGCGATGAAGTAGACGAGCTTTCGCATGGGAGTCTCCTCATGGTCGGATCCGGGGCCGTGGCCTGCTGCACGGTGATCTTCGGTGACGTGTGCGATGGGGTCTGTCATACGGCCTTTCGGTGGCGGATGCCCGGTTCGGGCGATGGGGCGGAGCTTGGCGGGTGCCGGGAACCGGGCACTCCGCGCGGGGTTTCAGCTGGTTTCGCGTGCGGTTCCTCTGGAAGCATTCCTCCACGTCGAGTGATGTACTCTAGGTGAAGTGGTTAGACCGTAGTACTGCATCCGCAGTGGTGTCAACAGACTTCCGGAAGGAAAATGCCGTGCGCCAGAACCCCGCACGACGGGCCGCCCTGCTCGACGGCGCGATCGAGGTCCTCGCCCGCGAGGGCTCGCGCGGCCTCACCCTGCGCGCGGTCGACGCCCAGGCCGAGGTCCCCAAGGGCACCACCACCAACTACTTCGCCAACCGCGCCGAACTGCTGGCGCAGGTCATGACACGCATCCAGGAACGGCTGACGCCCGACGAGTCCCAACTCGCCGACACCATGAGCGAAAAGCCCTCCGTCGAGCTGGTCGCCACCCTCCTCAAGCAGCTCCTCGGCCGTATGCGCGCGGACCGCAGCAGTTGGCTCGCCTTGATGGAGCTGCGTCTGGAAGCCACCCGCCGCCCCGAACTGCACGCCGAGCTCACCCGGTTCTTCACCGCCCAGCTCGACGCGAACATCGACTTCCACCTGGACCGCGGCCTGCCGGGCGACCGGACCGGCGTCATCCTGATGTATCTCGCCATGGTCGGACTGATCGTGGACGACCTGACCGTGCCGGACCTGCTCGCCCCGCACTCCGTCGACGAGCTGATCGACGAGTTGGCGCGTCGCGTCGTGGGCGTGAGCGCCGACGGCTGAGGCCGGGCGCCTGGGTCACCTCATGAGAACTCGTTCGCGGCCGTGGGCGGGCCCCGGCGTCGTGGAGCGGCATCGGGGTCTGCCCAGCTCGTGGACGCCGGGATGGCCAGGACGGCTCAGGCCAGCCGGCGCAGCGCCGCCGACACCAGGGTTTGGACACCGGGGACGAGCACCGACGGGTCGGGGGCGAACGAGGGGCTGTGGTTTCCCGGTACGTTGCCGACCTTCTCGGCCAGGCCCGTACCGGGCGCCGCCTCCCACACCTTGGGCGGGGTCGACGTCACGTACCAGTAGTCGTAGGGCACACCCTCGGGCGCGAGGAGGGAGAAGTCCTCGCTGCCCATCGCGGGGCCGAAGTCGAACACCGTGGGGGAACCAAACAGTTCGCGGTGGACGGCGGTGATCTCGTCGTCGAGGACGGCGTCGTTGACGGTGTTCGGGTATCCGGGACGGACCACGACTTCCGGCGCGGTCGGGCAACCGGCGGTCCGGCACTCCCCCTCGACGATGCGGCGGACGGCCGCGAGGACGCGGTCCCGCACGTGTACGTCCTGAGTGCGCAGGTTGAGGGAGAGCCTGGCCTCGGCGGGGATGATGTTGTGCTTCGTACCGGCGTGGAACTGGCCCACGGTCAGGACCACCGGGTGAGCGGCCGCGACCTCGCGGGACACCACGGTCTGCAGGCGCGTGACGATGTAGGCGGCCGTCACCACCGGGTCGGTCGTCGACTCGGGGCGGGAGCCGTGACCGCCGACGCCGTGGACGACGACATCGATGTCGTCGGCGGCCGACATGGTGAGGCCCGGGGTGTGCGGGTAGAACCCGGCGAGGCCGGGCGTGACGTGCTGGCCGAGCAGTACGTCGGGGCGGGGAAAGCGGGTGTGCAGCCCGTCGGCGACCATGGCCGACGCCCCGCCGCCGGACTCCTCGGCGGGCTGCCCGACGACGACGAGCGTGCCCGCCCAGGTGCCGCGGGCCGCGGACAGCGCGTCGGCGGCTCCGGCGAGCCACGTGACGTGCAGATCGTGGCCGCAGGCATGCATCACACCGTCGACGGTGGAGGCGTACTCCAGACCGGTGGCCTCCTGGACCGGCAATGCGTCCATGTCTCCGCGCAGCCACACGGTCGGGCCGTCGCCATTGGCGAGCACACCAACCACTCCGGTGCCGCCGACGCCTTCCGTGACGGCATAGCCCGCCGCACGCAGCCGCGCGGCCAGCTTCGCGGCGGTGCGGTGCTCCTGGAAGGCGAGTTCCGGGTGGCGGTGGAGGTCCTGGTAGAAGTCCTCCAGGGTGGCGGGCTTCAAGTCGGCGGTGATCTCTTGGGTGAGGCGGGCGACGGCGGTCGGTGCGCCCGTGCCGCCTCCTGCGTCGGATTCCTTCATGCCGCTTCCTCCTTCTGTTCGAATGTCGGCACGCTCGCCAGGAGACGGCGCGTATAGGGGTCTCGTGGGGCCCGGTAGACGTCGCGCACCGGTCCTTGCTCCACCAGCTCGCCCCGCCGCAGGACGGCGACCTCGTCGCTGACATGGCGGACGACGGCCAGGTCGTGGGAGATGAAGAGCATCGTCAGGGCCAAGGAACGCCGCAGGTCCGCGAGGAGGTTGAGCACCTCGGCCTGTACGGAGGCGTCCAGCGCCGAGGTGATCTCGTCGGCGATCAGGACTTCGGGCTCCACGGCCAGAGCGCGGGCCACCGCGATGCGCTGGCGCTGGCCGCCGGAGAACTCGTGCGGGTACCTGTCGGCCGCGGAGCCGTCCAGCGCGACGGTCCCCAGCCATCGCTCGACCGCCGCCGCGTGCTTCCTGGGATCGGCCCGCACGGGGTCGATGGCCTCGGCGATGGCCTGACCGACCGTCATGCGCGGGTTGAGCGAGGCGTAGGGGTCCTGCGAGACGAGCTGCACCCGACGGCGCACCGCGACGAGTTCCCTGCTCCGGAGACGGGTGAGATCCACTCCGTCGAGCAGGATGCGGCCGGCCCGGGCCGGGTGGATGCCGACGATCGCCTTGGCGATCGTCGACTTTCCGGAGCCGGACTCACCGACCAGGCCCAGGGTCTGCCCGGCCCGGACACCGGTGGACACGTCGTGCAGCACGGTTCGCGCGCGCCTGCCGTGCCCGAAGCCGACGGTCAGCTCCTCGACGAGCAGCTTGTACGAGGATGCGGTCATGGGGCCTGTACCTCCTGGCGTACGGCATGGCAGGCCACGTCGTCGATCAGATGCGGCCGCTGTGTCGCGCAGATCGCGTCGAGCACCACCGGGCACCGGTCGGCGAAGGCGCAGCCGGCGGGCCGGGCGGCGGGCGCCGGGGGCCGGCCCGGAATCGTGGCGAGCGGTGCGCGTCGCTCCGTGCCGGTGTCCTCGAGGCGCGGGCTCGCCGCCAGCAGCGCCCGCGTGTACGGATGCCGGGCGCGGCCCGCCCGCAGGTCGGCCGCCGACAGCTCCTCGACGACGCGTCCCGCGTACATCACCATCACCCGGTGGCACACCGTGCCGACGACGCCGATGTCGTGGGAGATGAAGAGCATGCTCGTGCCGCGTGTGCGGTTGATGTCCTTCAGGACATCGAGGACTTCGGCCTGGACGGTCACGTCGAGGGCGGTGGTCGGTTCGTCGGCGACGATCAGCCGCGGTCCGGGCAGGAGCGCCGCGGCGATCATCGCGCGTTGCCGCATGCCGCCGGACAGCTCGTGCGGATACTGCTTCATGACCCGGGCGGGTTCCTTGATCCGTACCTGCTCCAGGGCCTCGACGGCCCGACGGTCCGCTTCCGTCTTGCGTACGCCTTGGTGGACGCGGAGTGTTTCGGTGAGCTGACCGCTCATCCTCAGGGCGGGGTTGAAGGAGGACGACGGGTCCTGGAAGACGATGCCGATCTCAGTCGCCAGACGCCGGGGGTCGGCCTCGGGGGCGGCCAGGTCGAGGTCGTCCAGGGTCAGTTGTGCCGCGTGGGCGGCCAGTTCCTGGGGCAGGAGCCGGGCCACGCTCATCGCCGTCAGCGACTTGCCGGAGCCCGACTCGCCCACCAGGCCGACGATTTCGCCGGGCATGACGTGGAAGGAGACGTCGTCGACGAGGCGGGTGCCGTCCGGCAGGACGACGGCCAGGCCGTCCACCGTCACCAGGGCGTCGTCGGGAGCCCGGTGTGCGGGGGTGGCCGCAGAGGCAGGACGCCTCGCCGCGGTCTTCGTCCCGCCTCCACGGGGATCGAGCGCCGCGGCGAGACCGTCGCCGACGAAGCCCGCGAGGACTCCGGTGACGGTGATGGCCACGGCCGGGCCGATCGCCTCGG
This sequence comes from Streptomyces sp. NPDC002853, assembly GCF_053591915.1. Lineage (NCBI taxonomy): Bacteria > Bacillati > Actinomycetota > Actinomycetes > Kitasatosporales > Streptomycetaceae > Streptomyces > Streptomyces sp. NPDC002853. Next base: position 258,906 of record NZ_JBSFUS010000002.1, read on the forward strand.
CGGGGTTCGTGTAAAGGGATTCCAGGCCGGTGCTGAGCAGCGCACCCCAGTCGTAATCCGGTGCCTGTACGCCGACCCCCAGGAAGGAGAGACCGGACAGGGCGACGAGCACGTTCGCGAAGGCCACCGACAGCAGCACAAGCAGCGGCCCGGAGATGTTCGGCAGCAGGTGCCGCACGAGCACGCGGTAGGGCGGTACGCCCATCAGGCGCGCCTGCGCCACGAAGTCGCGCTGGGCCACGGAGGCCGCCATGTTCGCCGTGAGCCGGGCGAAGGCGGGGGCGCCGCCCAAGCCGATCGCGAGGACGGAGGCGGTGGGCCCGGTCCCGAGGACCGTGGCGATCACCAGGGCCAGGATGAGCGCCGGGTAGGAGATCATCACGTCGATCAGGCGCAGGCCCAGCTCGCGCACGCGCCTGCCCGACACCCAGACGCCGGTGCCGAGCAGGATGCCGGTGACGGCGGCGACCGCGGTCGCCGCGAGGGTCATCTCCAGGGTGAGGCGGGTGGCGACCAGCGTCCGGGCCAGCACGTCACGGCCGAGCGCGTCGGTGCCGAGCCAGTGTTCGGCGCTCGCGTGCGCGCGTGCGGCGCCGCTGAGCGCGGTCGCCTCCTCCTCCAGCAGAAGCGGCGCGACGACGCCGAGCAGGAGGAGCAGTCCGAGGCCGGCGAGGGCCACGACCAGGGGTGGGTTCCAGCGGATGCGTCGCATCAGTGGCCTGCCTTTCCGGCCAGGGTGCGGGGGTCGAGCAGCGCGAGGACGATGTCGACGACCAGGTTGAGCAGGGCGGCGAGCAGCCCCAGGATCAGGACGCAGCCCTGGATGACGGGGTAGTCGCGGACGAGGAGCGCCTCGACGACGCGCTGGCCTATGCCGGGCCAGGCGAAGACGGACTCGACGACGACGGTGCCGCCGAGCAGACCGGCGAGGATCAGCCCGCCGAGGGTGAGGGTCGCGGTCAGCAGATTGGGCAGCGCGTGGCGGGCGTACAGGCGCAGCGGAGGCAGGCGGCGGCCGCGGGCGGTGCGCATGTAGTCCTGGGCGAGGACGTGGGTGGCTTCGCTGCGCACGATGCGGGCCATGACGCAGGTGGCCGGCAGCACCAGAGCGGCGACCGGGAGCACCATCGCCGAGACGGTCTCGGCACCTGCGGCCGGGAACCAGCCCAGTTTGATGGCGAAGCCCAGGACGAGGAGGGTGCCCACGATGTACTCGGGGGTGGCGCCGAGCGTTCCGGTGACGAAGGTGAACGCACCGTCGGTGCGGCGGCTGCCCCGTGCCGCGGCGGCGAGTCCGATCGGCACGGCGAGCACCAGCACCACGAGGACGGCGATGAGCGCGATCTCGGCGGTGAACGGCAGGCGGCCGCCGATGATCTCGGCGACAGGCTCCCGCGTCTGGAAGGAGGTGCCCATGTCGCCGCGGAGCAGATTGCCGGTGTAGGTGCCGAACTGGGTGAGCAGCGGCTGGTCCAGGCCGAGTTCGTGGCGGGCCCTGGCCACGTCGGAGGGTGTCGCGTCGGATCCGACGACCACGCGGGCCGGATCTCCGGGGATGAGCTGCACCATCAGGAACGTGCCGGCGACGAGCGTGGCCGCGACCGCGGCGAGCCCGGCCAGACGGCGCAGGAGGTAAGTGCCCCAGGGGCCGAGCAGGGCCGAGCGCCCGGCCCCCGCGGTCGTCGGGGCGGCCGACGTCGCCGCCATCAGCCGACGGTCCGGAGCGTGGAGAGGGTCAGAGACCCGCTGGGCGTCGCGAAGGAGATGCCCTTACGGGCGATGTAGCGCACGTCGACGGTGGCCAGCGGGATCACGTCGTTGGCCTTGAGCAGTGCCGCCTGGGCCTTCTGCCAGGCGGCGCACTTGGCGTTGCGGTCGGTGGTGGAGGTGGCGGCGACGTAGTTCTTCGCGAACTCCGCGTTCTTCACCGCGCCGTAGTTGAGGCCGCCCTTGGCCGGTTCGGGGCCCAGCAAGAACGTGCCACCGCGCGCGAGGGCGCCGGTGATCAGCGGGTAGACGGTGGCGTCCCAGTCGCCCTGGTTCGCGGTGACGTCGGTGGCCCAGGTGGCGTTGTCGGCGTTGATGAGCTTCACCTCGGCACCGGCGGCGCGCAGAGCCTCTGCCACGTAGGAGTTGCCGGCGCCGCCGGCCACCGCGTTGGATCCCTCCAGCTTGATCGACACGCCCTTCAGCGCCCGCTTCGCCGCAGCCTTGTCGGTCTGGGTCAGCAGGGAGCCGTCGGTGGAAACGCAGGCCGCCTTCTCGTCCACGTACGAGGTCAGGGCTTGTCCACCACCGCCGAAGACTTTGTTGAACGCGTCGGCGCTGACGGCCTGTGCGATCGCCTTGCGGACCTTCGGGTCGGCGCCCGGGCGCCCTGGGCGCTGGTTGAATCCGATGTAGTTGCGGATGATCGGCGCGGACGTCGTCGTGAAGGTGTCGTCGTCCTTGAACCGCGCGGCGTCCGTGCCGGTGATGGGGGCCAGGTCGAGTGCGCCGGTCTGCAGCTGGTTGGCGAGCGTCGATTCATTCTTCGAGATCTGGATCCGCAGGCGGTCGGCAGGCTTGCCCGCCGGCATCGAGGCGAAGCGTGGATACGCCTCGAAGCCCTTGCGCAGCCGCAGTTCGTACGCGGCGCCGCGCCGCGCCGCCGCCATCTCGTAGGGGCCGGTGGCAGCGCCCTTGACGGCCCCCCGGGCGAGCCCGGCGGCGCCCGCGTCGAGACCGGCCCCGCAGATGATCCCGGCGCCGGTGCCGGACAGGCCGGCGAGGACCTCGCCCCACGGGGCGGCGGTGGAGACGGTGACGGTGCCTGCCGCGTCGTCGCCGGAGATCCTGGTCTTCTTCCCGGCGTTCGCGGCGCCGAAGGTGAGCGAGGCGTGGGCCGAGGTCGCCCGGTAGCGCTTCAGGGAGGCGACGACCTGCGAGGCGGTGAGCGCCGACCCGTCGGAGCAGGTCAGGCCCTTCTTCAGGGTCAAGGTCGTCTTCGTCGGTGTGGACGTCCAGGAGTCGGCGAGACCGGGCACGAACGTACCGCCGTCGTCCTGGCCGATCAGCGGCTGGTAGAGCAGCGACGTGACGAGGTAGTCGGTCGCGCCCGCGCCTTTCGCCGGGTCGAACGAGGTGACGTCGGAGGTGACACCGATCTTGACGGTGCCCCCGCTCCCGGCGCCGCCCGAGGAAGGGCCGTCGGCGGGGCCGGTGGTGCAGGCGGAGGCCAGGAAGGACGTGGCGGCGGCCAGGACGGCGCCGGAGAGGAACCGCGAACGGGGCATGGAGGACTCTCCAGGGCTGAGGACTGAGAGCGGGTGCTGCGGTGTGTTGCGGCATACAGAACAGGCCACTTCCCGCCGGGCCCCGCAATTGCAAGAATCCGCACCGGAAAGGTGATCACATGCACGAATCCGCAGCACCCAGCGTCCTGACGCCACAAGACACCCCGCCCCGGGGAACACTCGATGAACTCGATCTCGCACTCGTCAACGCCTTGCAGATGGCTCCCCGCGCCCCCTGGGCGCAGCTGGCCCGTCCGCTCGGCGTGGACGCGGCCACCCTCTCCCGCCGCTGGGCCCGGCTACGTGAATCCGGTGACGCCTGGGTCACCTGCTACGCCGCCCCCTCCCAAGTCACCTACGGCGCCCTCGCCTTGATCGAGGTGTCGTGCCTGCCGCAGGCACGGGAGACGCTGGCCGAGCAGCTCGCCCGCCACCCGCAGGCCATGAGTGTGGAACTGGTGGCGGGTTCGTGCGACCTGCTCCTGACGGTGGCCACGGCGAACATGTCATTGATGAGCAGGTACGTTCTCGCCCTCGGCCGGATCGAGTCGGTGACCGCCACGCGCACCCACCTGGTGCAGCACGTGCACCGGGACGCCAGCGAGTGGCGCATGGACTCCCTCTCCCGTGACCAGAGACGCGACCTGGCAGAGACCGAGGACGGCGGCGCCCAGCGCGCCGCCGCCACGCTCACGCCCGAGGATCGCGTGCTGCTGCTCGCCCTCGCCGAGGACGGCCGCCGCTCCGTGACCTCGATCGCCGCCGAACTGGGCCGCCCGGAGTCGACGGTGCGACGGCTGCTGCATTCGCTCCTCCACGGCGGCAGAGCGGTGCTGCGCTGCGACGCCGCTCATCTGTACGCGGGGTGGCGCAGTTCGGCGACACTCTGGATGTCCGTTCCGCCCGCTCATCTCATGGCCGCAGGTGATGAGTTGAGCCGCCTGCGGAGCACCCGTATGGCGGCGTCGGTGTCCGCCGAGGCGAACCTGCTGAGCGTCGTGTGGCTGCACGCCCTGGACGACCTCGCCCGCTACGAGGTCCAGGCCGCCGCCAGGGTCACCTCCCTGCGCGTGCTCAACCGGGCGGTGAACCTGCGCTGGACCAAGCGCATGGGCCGCCTGCTCGGGGACGACGGCCGCAGCACCGGCTGCGTCCCGGTCGACCCGTGGCACCCGGTCGCCTGAAGCGCTCCCCGCCCGCCTCGCTCCGCCCGGCCGAATCCCATCGTCCCGAGCACACTGCGTTTTCCGGCACACCGCCCCCGATGCTGGCGGATCCATGCAATCCACGGATCGGGCGGGGCCGGTCCCCGAGGCTGACACCACCGCCGGACGACCGCCCGGCCGCCCTCGGCCTCCGAAGGGGAGCACGCCCATGTCCAGTCGCACGTCCGCCGGCGACGACCTCGTCCGCCTCAGCGCCACGGAGGCGCTGCGGCTCTTCGCCCGCCGTGAGCTGTCACCCGTCGAGCTCATGCGGGCCGTCGTCGAGCGTGCGGAACAGGTCGAACCGCTGATCAACGCCTTCACCGAGCAGCTCTTCGACGAGGCGCTGGAGCAGGCCCGGCACGCCGAGGACCGCTACCTCGGCACCAGCGGCCTGTCCCCCCGTCCACTGGAGGGAATTCCGGTGGCGGCCAAGGAGAAGCACGCCATCAAGGGCCGCACCCTGACCGAGGGCTCTCTAGCACACGCGGGCCGCGTCGCCACCGAGAACGCTCCCGTGGTCGACCGCATCCTCGACGCCGGCGGCATCATCCACGCCCGCACCGCCACCCCCGAGTTCTCCCTCACCACGTTCACCCACTCCCGCATGTGGGGCATCACCCGCAACCCCTGGAACCTCGACTTCAGCCCCGGCGGCTCCTCCGGCGGCGCGGGCGCCTCCCTCGCGGCCGGCACGACCCTGCTCGCCTCGGCCTCCGACATCGGCGGATCCACCCGCATCCCGGCCGCCTTCACCGGGACCGTCGGCTTCAAAGCCCCCTACGGACGCAACCCCGGCCTGGGCGTGCTCGCGGCAGACCACTACCGCGGCGACGGCCCCATGGCCCGCACCGTGGACGACGCCATCGCCTTCCAGAACGTCCTGGCGGGCCCCGACCCCCGCGACCACACCTCGATCCGCCCCAAGCTGACCCTGCCCACGTCCCACGAGGACGTGGCCGGAACGCGTATCGCCCTGTGCGTGCGGCTCGGCGAGTACGACGTCCATCCAGAGGTCGAGGCCCACACCCGCGCCGCCGCCCAGACCCTCGCCGACGCCGGCGCACAGGTGGAGGAGGTCACCCTCCCCTGGACCCGACTCGACCTGCTGACCGCGGTCGCCGGTCACTTCTCGACCATCTTCGGCGCCCTCGTCGTGGAGGCCGCCGAAACCCATCGTGACCTGCTCAGCCCGTATGCGGTCACCTTCGCCGACACCATGGCCCACGTCCGCACCCGGGTGAGTTATCTCGACTCCCTCCGCGCCGAGCACCGGTTGCAGCGGGCGCTCGCCGACGCCATGGACGGATTCGACGCGCTGATCTGCCCCACCACCGCCGTTCCCGGCTGGCACGCGGGCGATGATCTGGCCGGCGACCGGGTCGTGGTGCACGGCGCGGAAGTGGCCGACACCCTGTGGAGCGCCATGACCACGCCTTTCAACATCAACAACCGCTGCCCCGTCCTCAACATCCCTTCGGGTACGTCGGGTTGGGGTATCCCCATTGGCCTCCAGATCGTCGGCCACCCCTACGACGACCCCTCCGTCTTCCGCGTCGGCAAGGCTCTGGAGGCCCTCCGGCCCTGGTCGTACGCACCGATCGAAGACGGCCTGTCGTGACCGCGGCCGGCGTCTCAGCCTCACACCCACCAGCCGACCGTCGAAAGGCAGTTCCCGTGCACGCCCCCCAACCCGATCTGCTCTGGCCTGCGTACGACCAGCCGGGCGCCCTGGCGACGATCGAGACCATCCCTCTCGAGGACCGCGGCCTGCCCGGATCCACGTACGACGTCCTGGCACGCGCCGCCGTGTTGTGGCCCGACCGCCCGGCACTCACCATGCTGCCCAGCGCGCAGCAGTGGACGCGCGGCGAGACCGTGTCCTTCGAGCAACTCCGCGACCAGGTACACCGCACCGCCAACCTCTTCCACCGACACGGCGTGCGCCGTACCACCGCCGTGGGCCTGCTGACCCCCAACGCCCGCCTGCTGCCCGCCACCCTCCTGGCCGCCCAGCTGGCCGGGTGCGCGGCACCGGTCAACCCCGCACTGGCCGCCGACCACGCCGAACGGCTGCTGCGTCTGGGCGGGGCAAAGGTACTGGTCGCGGCCGGGCCCGAACTCGACGCCGACGCATGGCGGACGGCCCGCACCGTGGCGGCATCGCTCCGCTGCTCGGCGCTGTTCGCCCTGCGTCCCGTCGGCGCGCCCGATCCCGCGCCCGAACTGGAGCAGGTGGAGGGGGTTCACGTCGCCTATCTGCACGTCGAGGCCGACGCTGAGCCGGCAGAGCTTCATCCTGGCGTGGTGCCTCCGACGGCCGGTGACCTGGCCGCGTACTTCCACACCGGCGGCACCACCGGCGCCCCCAAGCTGGCCGCCCACACCCACGCCAACGAGGTGACCGACGCCTGGATGATCGCGGCCAACAGCGTGCTGGACTCCGATTCCGTCCTCTTCTCCGGGCTGCCGCTGTTCCACGTCAACGCCCTGGTCGTCACTCTGCTGGCACCGCTGTTCCGCGGTCAGCACAGCGTGTGGACCGGCCCCCTCGGTTACCGGGAACCGGCGCTGTTCGCGGTCTTCTGGAAGATCGTCGAGCATTTCCGGATCGCCACCCTGTCCGCGGTCCCGACGGTCTACGCCTCCCTCGCCCGGGTGCCGCTCGACGCGGACATCACCTCGCTGCGCTTCGCGATCGTCGGCGCGTCCCCTCTGCCGCCGGCGGTACGTACGGCGTTCGAGCAGCACACCGGCGTCCCCCTCTGCCAGGGATACGGACTCACCGAAGCCACCTGCGGCAGCGCCCGGAGCTTCCTGCACGAACACCGGCGCCCCGAGGCCGCGGGCCAGCGCATGCCCTACCAGCGGGTGAAGACGGTACGGATCGACGGCGACGGCACCTGGCACGACCTCCCGCAGGGCGAACCCGGCATTCTCGCCATCAGCGGTCCCACCGTCTTCCCCGGCTACGTCGTCGGCCACGACGCCACCGGACCACGGGTGGACCCCCTCGGCAGTGTGCGCAACGGCTGGCTCAACACCGGCGACCTCGCGCGCGTGGATCCCGACGGATTCATCCACCTGCTCGGCCGCGCGAAGGACCTGATCATCCGCGGTGGCCACAACATAGACCCCGCCGTCATCGAAGACGCCCTCCTCACCCACCCGGACGTCACCGGCGCCAGCGCCGTCGGACGCCCCGACCCACACTCCGGCGAGGTCCCCGTCGCCTACGTCACCCTGCGACCCGGCACGACCCGCACCGGACCCGACGAGCTGATCGCCTTCGCCGCGCAGCACGTGCCCGAACGAGCGGCAGCCCCCAAGGACGTCGTCGTTCTGCCGGCCCTGCCTCTGACCGACATCGGCAAACCCTCCAAGGTCCCGCTGCGCCTCGACGCCACACGCCGCGCGATCTCCACGGCGCTGGCCGGCCTCGACACCCCCGTCGCGGACGAACAGATCCGATGTGAACTGACAGACGGCCGCCCGACGGTCCACCTCCCTCCCGCCACCGACCCCGGCCAGCGCCGCCGGATCACCGAGCAACTCGCCCCGTACGACGTGAACTGGACCTTCACCCGTCTCGGCACTCCCTAACCCCTGACCCCCGTCACCGCCGCATCCCGCGGTGAATCGACTCCAGCTCGGTCAGGTCGGGCGGAGGGGCGCGCAGTTCGACCTCGTACCCGCCCCGCGGGGCGGGTACGACGGTGACTGTGCCGTGGAGCAGAGTGGTCCGCGCCCCCCTATGCGGTGGAGCCTGCGGTGCGGGGCTCGCTCCCACCCTCGGTGCGCGGCATGCGCCCACCGCCTTCAACCACCGTGCGCACACCGGTGAGCGTGAAGGCCAGCGCCGCGGCGGCCACGATCGCGAGCAGGACGAGACCGATCGCGTACGACTCGCAGGCTCCGTACAGCGAGCCCATCACCAGCGGCGGCAGAAAGCCTCCCAGGACGCCGGCGGCGCCGACCGCTCCGGTGACGGAACCGACCTGGCCGGCCGGGGTGCGCAGGGCCACGCCGGAGTGAACGCCGGCACGCCGGCCACGGCCAGCGTGCCGGCCAACACCCGGACCGGGCCCACGCGGTCCGCCAGCCAGCCACCGATCGGGCGCATCGCCACCACCAGGAGAACGAAGCCGGCCATGCGATTGGCAGCGTCCGCCTGGGTCAGGCCGTAACCGGTCTTGAGGTAGGTGGGCAGGTAGACGGAGAAGGCCACGTAGCCGCCGAACGCGACCGCGCACAGCGCGGATGCCTCGCCAGGGGCCGAGCGGGCTGGAGAAGGAGGGCGGAGTCAACACGCCGATTCTGTCGTCAAACGATCGTTTGACGACAGGCGGCTGACGCGTCCAATGAACCCGGGACATCCGGGGGTTCGCGGCGGCGCGAATCGCTCGCAAATCCTCAGTCGCTGGTGTGTGGTGCGGGTTCGGGGGGTTGGGGCGTGGCGGCCCAGGAGGCGAGCAGACGCAGGCTCTGTTCGGAGGGGGAGGCGGGTTCGGCGGTGTAGATGGTGAGGGTGAGGCCGGGTTCGGCGGCCATCTCCAGCCCTTCGTAGGCGAGGGTGAGTTCGCCGACGGCCGGGTGGTGGTAGCGCTTGAAGCCGGTGCCGTGGTGGCGGACGTTGTGGGCGCCCCAGCGGGTGCGGAAGGCGTCGCTGCGGGTGGACAGCTCGCCGACGAGGTCGTGGAGGTCCTTGTCGTGGGGGTTGCGGCCGGCTTCGGTGCGCAGGATGGCGACGGAGATGTCGGCGGCCTGGTCCCAGTCGGGGTAGAAGCGGCGGGCGTCGGGGCTGAGGAAGGTGAAGCGGGCGAGGTTCTCCTGGTTGTGGGGGTCGGCGTAGACGTCGGCGTAGAAGGCGCGGGCGAGCCGGTTGACGGCCAAGAGGTCCATGCGGCCGTTGCGGACGAACGCCGGGCCTTCGGTGACCGCGTCCAGGGTCCACTGCAGGCTGGGGTGCGGCTTCCACCGCCGGGTGGTGGCACGGCGGCGGGGGCGGGCGAGTGCGTCGGAGCCGTCGGCGGCCTGGGCCAGGTGGAGCAGGTGGGCGCGTTCGGCGTCGTCGAGCCGCAGTGCACGGGCGACGGCCTCCAGGACGGCCGGTGAGACGCCGGCGAGGTTGCCGCGCTCCAGCTTGGCGTAGTACTCGACGCTCACGTCGGCCAGCGCCGCGACCTCACTGCGGCGCAGCCCCGGAACCCGGCGCCGCGGGCCTGCGGGGAGTCCGGCCTGCTCGGGGGTGATCTTCGCGCGTCGCGAGGTGAGGAACTCGCGGACTTCTGCCTGGTTGTCCACGCCTTCGACGGTACGTCCCGCGCACGGCCATAGGGATGTACTGGCAGTACACCCTTTGATGGTGCCTCGCTCCGGGCCCCGGGACGGGGTTACCTGGATGACGTGGTGCTTTCCGCCCGCCATCACGACGGGCAGGCACCCGGCCCAGCACTCGGCGACGACCCCCGGATCCCGGCGGCCGCCTGCCACGGCACGTAAAGGAACTCTTCCCATGCGCGGAGCAGTGATCCACGCCCCTGGCGATGTCCGCTTTGAGACCTTGGACGACCCGAAGATTCTCCACCCCACCGACGCGATCATCCGCACGGCTGTGACGTGCGTGTGCGGCTCGGACCTGTGGCCCTACCGCGGTGCGGAGCCGATCGGTGACTCGCACCCGATGGGGCACGAGTACGTCGGCTTCGTGGAGGAGGTCGGCGCCGAGGTCACCTCCCTGCGGCCCGGGCAGTTTGTCGTCGGCTCGTTCGCGACCTCGGACAACACGTGCGCGAACTGCCGCAACGGTTTCCCGTCGAATTGTCTGCACCGCGAGTTCATGTCGACCTGCCAGGCGGAGTACGTCCGCATCCCGAACGCCCAGGGCACCCTGGTCGCGACCGACGGGGTGCCGGACGAGGAGTTCTGGCCCGGCCTGCTGGCCGTGTCCGACGTGATGGGCACCGGCTGGTGGGCCGCGGACGCCGCCGAGGTGCGCCCCGGCTCCACCGCCGTGGTCGTCGGTGACGGCGCGGTCGGGCTGTGCGGCGTGATCGCGGCGAAGGAGATGGGGGCCGAGCGGATCATCGCCATGTCGCGGCACGAGTCCCGCCAGAAGCTCGCCCTGGCCTTCGGTGCCACCGACCTCGTCACCGAGCGCGGCGACGAGGGAGTCGAGAAGATCAAGGAGCTGACCGGCGGCATCGGCGCCGACAGTGTGCTGGAGTGCGTCGGCACCGCCCAGGCCATGCGCCAGGCCCTCCACTCCGCCCGGCCCGGCGGCAACGTCGGCTTCGTCGGCGTCCCCCACGACGTCGCGGTCGACGGGCAGGAGCTGTTCTTCTCCCACGTCGGCCTGCGCGGCGGTCCCGCCCCCGTACGCCGCTACCTCCCCGACCTCATCGACCGCGTCCTGACCCGCCGCATCGACCCGGGCAAGGTCTTCGACCTCACCCTGCCCCTGGAGCAGGTCGCCGAGGGCTACAAGGCGATGGACGAGCGCCGCGCCATCAAGACCCTCCTCAAGCCCTGACCCCTCCCGCCACCCCGTATAAGGAACACCCCCGTGCAGATCACCCGCAGCTCGATCGACACCGCCAAGGGCCCGGCCGACTGGTTCACCGGCGACGTCTACATCGACGCAGTCGCCGCCGCGCCCGCCCCGTCACGGGTCACCGCCAACCTGGTGCACTTCATGCCCGGCGCCCGCACCCACTGGCACCGCCACCCGCTGGGCCAGACCGTCTTCGTCACCGAAGGTGTCGGCCTGTGCCAGCGCCGTGGCGGGCCGGTGGAGGTCATCCGGCCCGGTGACCGCGTCCTGTTCGAGGCTGGCGAGGAGCACTGGCACGGCGCCGCTGCGAACCGGCTGATGGCGCACCTGGCCATCAACGAGGGCGATGCCGACCACGATGTCGTGCACTGGCTGACTCCCGTCACCGATGACGAGTACGCCGCCGCTCCGGCCGTCTGATCCAGCGCCCGGCCCCGTGTCCCCGCCCGCAGGACGGCCCCGGAGGTCCTCCCCGTGCACTTCGCACTCTTTCGCCATCCCGTCCGCATGGTTTCCGGGGCTGCTCTGCTGCTGGCCGTGGCCGCCTGCTCCGGCCCCTCGCGGGAAGCCACGCCGGCCGCCACCACGGCTTCCGTCTCGGAGCCCGCCGGACGGCAGCGGACGGCAACCCCCACTGCGCCACCATCCCCGTCGACCACCACCGGCAGGAACAGCGCCATGGACATCCGCGTCACCCTCGACGGCCGCCCGGTCGAGGCCACCTTGAACGACAGCCCTGCCGCACGCGACTTCGCAGAGCTGCTGCCGCTCGCCCTGGACCTCACGGACTTCCACGGCCTCGAGCGGGTCGCTGGCCTACCGCGCAAGTTGGACACCGAAGGTGCCCCCGAACCGACCGCGGCCACCACCGGTGACATCGCCTACTACGCCCCCTGGGGCAACCTGGCGCTCTTCTACCAGGACGGGCCTGCCGCTTCCGCCGACCTACTCATCCTCGGTCACCTCGACGTGGCCGCCGACCGGCTCGGCCGAGCCGGTCACATCACCATCGAAGCCGCCCCCTGACCTCCCCGCCCTCACTTCCCGACGGGACGAAAACGGTATGAACCCCACCTACGACTTCACCGGCCAGGTCGCCTTCGTCACCGGCGCCTCCTCCGGCATGGGCCTCGCCGCTGCCCGCGCCTTCGCCGAAGCCGGCGCCGCCGTCGGCCTCGCCGACATCGACGAGGACTCCGTCAACGCCGCCGTGAAGGACCTCACCGGCGTCGGCCACCAGGCCCTCGCCCTCGTCTGCGACGTGTCCGACGAGGACCAGGTCGCCGCGGCCGTCGACCGCACGGTAGAGACTTTCGGACGGCTCGACATGGCCTACAACAACGCCGGCATCATGCCCCCGCCCACCGACGCCGCCGACGAGAGCGCCGAGCAGTTCGACCGCGTCCAAAACATCAACCTGCGCGGCATCTGGGCGAGCATGAAGCACGAACTGCGCCACATGCGCGAACAGGACAGCGGGACGATCGTCAACTGCTCCAGCCTCGGCGGCCTTGTCGGCAACCCCGGCCGCGCCGCCTACCACGCCACCAAACACGGCGTGATCGGCCTGACCAAGAGCGCCGCCCTCGAATACGGCTCCCGGGGCGTGCGCATCAACGCCGTCTGCCCCGGCACCATCGCCACCCCCATGGTCGACGCCATGGTCGAAGGCGGAGAACTCGACCGCCACCAGGCCGAAGCCGGTCAGGCCATTGACCGCCTCGGTACCGCCGAGGAGATCGCCCAGGCCGTTCTGTGGCTGTGCAGCGACGGCGCGAGCTACGTCACCGGCGTCGCCCTGCCCGTCGACGGCGGCTACACCGCCCAGTAGAGCCACCCGGACCCGTCCAGCGCCGGCACGGCTTCGTGACGGCGCGGGCCCGGTCTCCTGCGAGGTGCTGCCACCAGCCGTCCACTTCGGGTGGGGCGTCGGCTTCGACGCGCTGACCGGGCCGGGGGACGGCCAGTGGGGTGCCGGCGGCCCGGGTGGCGTCCCAAATGCGGTCGGCGGGCTCGGCCCAGGGGTGCAGGGCGAGGTCAAAGGTGGCCCAGTGCAGCGGGATGAGGAGGTCGCCGCGGACGTCGTGGTGGGCGGTGAGGGCTTGTTCCGGTGTCATGTGGATGTCTGCCCAGGCGTCGCCGTAGGCGCCGATCTGCATGAGGGTGACGTCGAAGGGGCCGTGGGCGGATCCGATGTCGGCGTAGCCGGGGAAGTAGCCGGAGTCGCCGCTGTAGAAGACGCGCCGCCTCTCGCCCGTCAGGACCCAGGAGGCCCACAGGGTCTTGTCGGTGGTGAGGCCGCGGCCGGAGTAGTGCCGGGCTTCGGCGGCGGTCAGCCGTACGCCGTTGACGGTGACGCTCTGGTCCCAGTCGAGTTCGATGATGCGGGCGGCGGGGACGTTCCAGCGTTGAAGGTGCGCGCCGACGCCGAGCGGCACCACGAACGGTGCGCTCTGCAGGCGGGTGAGTGCGCGCACGGTGGGGGCGTCGAGGTGGTCGTAGTGGTCGTGCGAGATGACGACGGCGTCCAGAGGCGGCAGTTCCGCCACGGGCAGCGGGCTGGGATGCAGGCGCCTCGGGCCGGGCAGCGGGGCAGGTGAGCAGCGGTCGCTGAAGACGGGATCGGTCAGGATCCGGGCGCCTTCAATCTCCACCAGAGCGGTGGAATGGCCGTACCAGGTGATATGCAGACCTCCCGGGGTCTGCTTCTCGATGGCGGGCGGGGTGGTGACGGGGACCGGGCCCGGGGGGCGGCGCCGGCGGCGGCCCGTCGCCCAGGTGCGGGTCGAGGCCAGGGTGGTGCCGGGCTCCAGCGTGCGGGTGGGGATCCGGTTGTGGAATTGTCCGTCGCGGTACTGCGGGGAGCGGCGGACCCGTTCGGCGCGTTCCCCGGTCGGGGTCGCGCTGAGGGCGCGGTGCAGGTCCCTGACGGCCGGGACGAGGGCGAGGGCGGCGGCCAGTGCCACGGCTGCCCGTATGTGCTGTCTGGTGGGGGGTGTCATCGGCCGCTTCTCGCCTCCGGCGCTGGGGTGGGTTCCTTCAGGTTGTGGTGGCCTGGTGCGTCACCGCTGGGCGGGCAGGATCCTGCGCAGCCACGGGCCGCGGGCGTCGCGGGCGTCCTGGGAGACGGCCGCCTGGGCGGCCATGAGGTCGAAGCCGTGGAAGGCGCCGGGCCAGACGTGGAGTTCGGCGTGGCCTCCGGCCTGCCAGATGCGGCCGGCGTATGTGACGACCTCGTCGCGGAAGGTCTCGGCGGAGCCGACGTCGAGGAAGGCGGGCGGCAAGCCGGACAGGTCGGTGGCGCGGGCGGGTGCCGCGTAGGGCGAGACGGTGTCGGTTCCGCGTGCCTGGCCCAGCAGGGCGTCCCAGCCCGCCTGGTTGGAGGCGCGGTCCCAGACTCCGAGGCCGGCCATCTGGTGGGCGGAGGGGGTGTCGTTGCGGTCGTCGAGCATCGGGTACATCAGCATCTGGGCGAGCAGGGCGGGGCCGCGGCGGTCGCGGGCCATCAGGGCGAGGGCGGCCGCGAGACCGCCGCCGGCGCTGGCTCCGGCGACGATGATCCGGGCCGGGTCGATGCCGAGTTCCACCGCGTGGCCCGCGGTCCACACAAGACCGGCGTAGCAGTCTTCGACGGGGCCGGGGTGCGGGGTCTCGGGGGCGAGCCGGTACTCGACGGACACCAGGGCTATGCCCACGCCGTCGATCAGCTCCAAGAGTTCGGGGACACCGCCCCGCTTGTCGCCGGTGATCATGCCGCCGCCGTGGGTGTGGTAGATGACCGGGGTGGGGGCGGTGGCCCCGGTGGGTCGGCAGATGAGCAGGGAGATGTCCGGCGCGCCTTCGGGCCCGGGCACGGTGCGCTCCTCGACGGCGAAGGCGCCGCCGCGGGTGAACGCGTCCCGGGGCGGCTCTTCCCCGCCCCGCATGCCTTCCCGCAGCTGAGACAGGGTGGCGGGGTCGGCGAACGCGTCGGGCGGCAGGACCTCGTTGATCGCGGCCAGGGCAGGAGCCAGTTCCGGATCGAACGGTACGGGAGGCCCGACCGGGGCGGCGGTGTCGGGGACGGGGGTGGCGGTCATGTCGGCTTTTCGGGTTCGGTCCAGGACCGGGGCGGCATTGCGGCACGACGCCGGACGAGCGACCGGCGTCGGGGGCGGGGTCAGGGGGTGGTGTGGGCGGCGGCGAGGTGGTTGATGTCGGCCGTCTCCAGCACACGGCGCGGGGAGCCGTGGCGGGCGGCCCGGAGCATGGCGTGGCCCAGTTGCAGGCTGGTGGTGACGTAGCGGGGGATCAGGCGCCGCAGGAGCGGGTAGAGCGGTGTGACGATGCGGTAGAGCAGGACGTAGGACTTCGTCTTCGCCTTCGTCCCGGGCAGGGGGACGATGAACGCGGGGCGGAACATGTAGGCGCGGGGGCTCAGCTCCAGCAGGGCGTTCTCGGCCTGCCCCTTGACCCGGGCCCACATCATGCGGGTCTTGCCGGTGCCGTCCGTGCCGGCGCCGGTGACGTAGCAGAAGGCGGCGTCGGGGGCGGCGGCCAGCAGGGCGCGGGCGGCGGCGAGCGGGAAGTCGAAGGAGACAACCCGGTAGTCGGCCTCGCTCTTGCCGACGGCGGAGGTACCCAGGCAGTAGAAGCAGGCGTCGTAGCCGGCCAACTGGTCCTTCACGGCGGTGAAGTCGGTGAAGTCCTCGTGGTGGAGCTCGCGGAGCTTGGGGTGGGAGCGCCCGGTGGGAGTGCGGCCGACGACGAGGACCTCGGTGACCTCCTCCTCGCGCAGGCAGGCTTCCAGTACTCCCTGGCCCACCATGCCGGTGGCGCCGAAAACGATGATGCGCACGCTGTTCCTGTTCGGTCGGTCGGTCGGCCTGACTCCGCCGGATCCCCCGGCCGGAGCGCCAGAGGGTCAGACGGGGAAGGTGACGTCGGTGAGCTGCTCGGACACCGCCCACAGCCGCTGCTGGACCGCGGTGTCGTGGGACCTGCCGCTGGAAGCGACCACCTCGGGGTAGCCGCGGGTTCCGCCCATGCCGGCAGGGCCGTAGTACTGGCCTCCGGTGACCTGCGGGTCGGTGGCCGCACGCAGGGTCGGCAGCGCGCCCATGGCGGCGTCCTGGGTGACCAGCGGGAGCATCACGTCGGCCGCCTTGCGCAGCGGGCGCGGCAGGTTCTGCTGCAGCTCGGTGGCCGCCGCCCCGGGATGCGCGGCGGCCGCGATGGTGGTGCCGTGCGCGGCGAGACGGCGCTGGAGTTCATAGGTGAACATCAGGTTGGCGAGCTTGGCCTGGCCGTAGGCGGCGACACGGTTGTAGGAACGGTCGAACTGCAGGTCGCCGAAGTGAATGCCGGCCCGGATGCGGTGACCGAAGCTGCTGACGGTCACCACCCGCGACCCGGTGACCGGCAGCAGCGCCTCCAGCAGAAGACCGGTGAGCGCGAAGTGCCCGAGGTGGTTGACGCCGAACTGCATGTCGAAGCCGTCCCGTGTCTTCTGCCGGGGGGTGTACATCACCCCGGCGTTGTTGATCAGCAGGTCGATCCTCGGGTGCGCCTCGCGCAGCTCACCGGCCGCCGTACGCACCGAAGCCAGGGACGCCAGGTCCAGCTGCTGCAGACCGAGCCGGGCCCCGGGAACGCGGTCAGAGATCTGGGCGGCGGCCCGGCGGCCCTTGTCGAGGTCGCGGACGGCGAGGACGACGTACGCGCCGCGGGCCGCCAGGGCCCGGGCGGTCTGCAGACCAAGTCCGCTGTTGGCGCCGGTGACGACGGCAACGCGGCCCTCTTGCGACGGGATGCCGTTCTCGGTCCACCGGGCGGCGGTCGTGCGGGCCATGATCATGCCTTTCCGTGCTGGCGAGAGGGGCGGTACGGGGGATCCTCGGCCCGCCCGGCGGCTCACAGGTCCAGGGACGCGGCGTGAGACGCCGGGCGGTGTAACGCGGTCAGCCCTGGGCGGCCTGCGAGACGGGAGCCCATGCGGTCCACGCTTCGAGGCGCTGGGTGTAAACGTTCCTGACGTGGTCGACCATGTGGCTGCCAAAGAGCACGCGCAGCGGCGGGTTCTCGGCGTC
Organism: Streptomyces sp. NPDC002853; assembly: GCF_053591915.1. Lineage (NCBI taxonomy): Bacteria > Bacillati > Actinomycetota > Actinomycetes > Kitasatosporales > Streptomycetaceae > Streptomyces > Streptomyces sp. NPDC002853. The sequence continues at coordinate 276,007 of NZ_JBSFUS010000002.1, forward strand.
CACGATCTGCAGCAGCGCCTGGCCGGCGGCCTCGGGGCTGCCGTACTGGGTGTGGGCGAGCTGCTCGGCCAGCGCCTCGCGCAGCGGCTGGTATGCGGGGTTCGGCTCGGCGTGCACGGCCGAGGAGGTGCCCCAGTCGGTGGCGTAGCCGCCGGGCTCCACCAGGGTCACCTTGATCCCGAAGCCCGCGACCTCGGCCGCGAGGGACTCCGACAGGCCCTCGACCGCCCACTTCGAGGCGTGGTAGGCGCCGGTGTGGGGGAAGGCGGTGACGCCGCCGACGCTGGAGACCTGGACGATGTGGCCGGATCCCTGCTCCCGCAGGATCGGCAGGACGGCCTGGGTGACGTGGAAGACACCGAACACGTTGGTCTCGAACTGGTCGCGCAGCTGCTGCTCGCTGACCTCCTCGACCGCGCCGAACTGGCCGTAGCCGGCGTTGTTGACGACTATGTCGAGCCGGCCAAACCTCTCGTGCGCGGCGGACACCGCCTGCCGCACCCCGGCACGGTCGGTGACGTCCAGGGCCAGCGGCAGCACGGCGTCGCCGTACTTCGCCGCCAGGTCGTCGAGCGTGCCGACGGTGCGGGCGGTGGCGGCGACCCTGTCACCGCGGCCGAGCGCCGCCTCGGCGAAGGAACGGCCGAAGCCGCGCGACGCACCGGTGATGAACCAGACCTTGCTCATGAAAATCCCTTCACGTTCCACAGGCGGAACGCCGGGGGAAGCGTTCCACCACTCCGACCAGAATACTAGACTCGTCTAAAAATCGACGAGTCCAGCAAGTATGATTCCGTGAGGGAGGATCCATGAGCCTGCGGGAACGCAAGAAACTGGCCGCGTGGCGTGCCATCAGCGAGGCGGCCCTGCGCCTGTTCGAGGAGCAGGGCTTCGAGGCGACCACGATCGAGCAGATCGCGGCCGCCGCCAACGTGTCCCGCGCCACCTTCTTCAACTACTTCGCCAGCAAGGAAGCCGTCGTCTTCGACCAGGACCCCGAAGCCCGCGACCGCTGGCGCACCCTCCTGGAAGCACGGAGCCCCGGCGAACCGCTCTGGGACTCGCTGGCCGCGATCATGATCGAGGTCAACACCGGACTCCGCGACCGCATGCCGCTCATGCGCCGCCTCAAGGCACAGTCCCCGGCCCTCGCCCGGGCCAGCCAGGCATCCGGAGAACAACTGCGCACCGACCTGCAGACCTGGATCCTTGCCCAGACCCCCGGTGAGGACGCGATGATCGGGATCCTCCAGCTCAACATGGCCCTCGCCGCCGCCGGCACCGCCTACCAGAGCTGGAAGACCGACGAGGACTTCGACACCTACATCGAACGCCTGCGCACCTGCCTGGCCGCCGCCGGCACCGGCGCCGCGGCCCCCGCTCCGTGATCAAGCGGAACGGACCGCACCATCACCCCTGGTCGGCCACGTTCAGTCCTGCCCGCTCCCGTCATCGTCCTCGTCCAGCTCTGGCGCCTCCGGGTCTCGCAGCGGGCGCAAGGCGCCGGCGGCCGGAGTCGACGGCGTGAAGGTGTAGCGGCCGAGAAGAGGAACCGGCCGATGTAGCGCACGGTGCACATCTGGAGCGCGAAGCCGAGCTGGTGGTGCGCGGAGCGGAGCCGCGCGATCAGGTCGCGGTCGACGTCGTCCAGGAAGAAGAACCGCTCCAGCTCGGGGCGGGTCGGCTCCTCGGCGAACTTTCCGTACGCCTCGGCCTGCTCATCAGTCAGAAACTCCACGGGCACGAGCGGACCGTAGCCAGCCCCGGCACCGTTCGGTGATCTTTCCCGAACCCCAGTGGAGCCCTCAGCAGGTGTGCTGTGTCAGGCGGCGCTTCCCACCGGAGCCTGGGCCGCATCAGGGATCGGGACGGTGCCCGCATCATCTGCGACCGCGTCCTTCGCCTGCACCCCGATTCCGAGCTTCTCCAGGATCTTCCGCTCGATCTCGTCGGCGAGGTCGGGGGTGTCCTTCAGGAAAGTGCGGGCGTTCTCCTTGCCCTGGCCGAGTTGGCCACCCTCGTAGGTGTACCAGGCGCCGGCCTTGCGGACGAAGCCGTTCTCCACGCCCATGTCGATCAGACCGCCCTCGCGGCTGATGCCCTGGCCGTAGAGGATGTCGAACTCGGCCTGCTTGAAGGGCGGCGCGACCTTGTTCTTGACGACCTTGACGCGGGTGCGGTTGCCGACCGCGTCCGTGCCGTCCTTCAGCGTCTCGATCCGCCGGATGTCCAGACGCACGGAGGCGTAGAACTTCAGCGCGCGGCCACCGGTCGTGGTCTCCGGCGAGCCGAACATCACGCCGATCTTCTCGCGGAGCTGGTTGATGAAGATCGCGGTGGTCTTCGTCTGACTGAGCGCACTGGTGATCTTCCGGAGCGCCTGGCTCATCAGGCGGGCCTGCAGACCCATGTGGGAGTCACCCATCTCGCCCTCGATCTCGGCACGCGGCACCAGGGCCGCGACAGAGTCGACGACGATCAGGTCGAGCGCGCCGGAGCGGATCAGGATGTCGAGGATCTCCAGCGCCTGCTCACCGTTGTCCGGCTGGGACAGGATGAGGTGGTCGGTGTCGACGCCGAGCTTCTTGGCGTACTCCGGGTCCAGGGCGTGTTCGGCGTCGATGAACGCCACCGCCCCGCCGGCCTTCTGCGCGTTCGCCACGGCGTGCAGCGTCAGCGTCGTCTTGCCGGAGGACTCCGGCCCGTACACCTCCACCACACGGCCACGGGGCAGACCGCCCACACCGAGCGCCACGTCCAGCGCGGTCGAGCCGGTGGGGATCACCTCGATGGGCTCATTGGGCCGCTCGCCGAGGCGCATGACCGCGCCCTTGCCGAATTTCCGCTCGATCTGTGCGAGCGCGGTGTCCAGCGCCTTCTCGTGGTCGGTTCCTGCCATGAATTCTCACCCGGTCCGATGGTGTGGCGCGCCACACGTCGGAGAACGTGAGCGTCTGCTGCCGACAACGGACGTCTCGGAGATCCCAGTAAGCGAACATCCGATCGATTTACGTGTCCAGTGAAAGGTACCGCACCGTGAGGGAGCGGAGTGGAACGCGCACCGGACCGCTCCGGAAGCGTTGCCCGAAGTCGCCCGCGCGCAGACTCCCGGACAGACGAGGCCGCCGGTTCCGTATTGTCACGATCGCCCTTGAAGAGGCGCGTTCCACCAACCGATTCTTCTCGCCCTCCGGGGCATGTACGGCAACGGGAAGCAATCGAGGACCTCGCATTCCGGGTGCGGCACGACGGCAGAGGAAGCGGACCGCCGCATTCCCGCGACGGCGGCCCGCCGCCCCGGCAGCTCCGTCGCCGCCGGGAAGCCCATCGCCCCCCGTGCCGCGGCGCCTCGGGGGACGGCACCACCGGTCTCCAAGGCGAGGGACTTCTGCCTCCGTCCTACACCCCACACACGCACGCACGTGGTGCCAACAGACCCCAGTCGCGGGCCGGTCGGCCCTGCCGAGCCTGACCACCGGACCACGCCACCGGCCCGACCTCCAGGGCGTGATCTCCGCCGGTGAACCGGGTGCCCGTGACGCCTTCTCCTCCCGCCGGGTGCATCGATGACGACGGCGCCGTACATGCCGTTGCCGATGTGCTGGAGCAGCTGGGTCGCCCGCAACATCGCCGCCTTCCGCTGAGACGCCACGCCACCGAAGCACCCGGGCGGTCTCGTACGGCTGCAACCGCACAAGACCGCCCGTCCCCGTAGTACCGCCGCCGTCAGCACCCTGGAGGCGGCAGCGCTGTACGGGAGCCGTGCGTACGCGGACGCGGCCTGCGCCTGAACGCCGCATCGGGCGCGGCGGGCCGGGGCATGCTGGGGGTGCGCTCATGCGCCCAACTTCGACGGCAGAGGGCCGACCGGTGTCACGCGTTCACTTCACGGCCGAAGATCTCGCCCGGCCCCGGGTGGCCGCGACGATCGGCGTCGCGGCGGAGGTCTGCGGAGAGCAGCCGGTGGCGGTTCGGCAGCCCCGTGCGCACCGTGGCCGCAGCCGGCTCGGCGGTGCTGATGTCGACGCACACCGCTTGAAGTACGCCGATCTCGTGACCTTCCACGTTCAGGACATGCCGGTCGCGCCACTCGCGGACACCTGCTCACCGCGTCACGGGCCCGCCCTCTGGGCGGTTGTCCCGGCGGCCGGTGTGGGATGCCGCCGCCGGATCTCCGCATGAGGTCGCCGCAGCGCACGGCGCAACTCCTCGCGCAGCGGCTCGGGGAGTGCTGCACCGTCGGCGGCGGCGACCAGAGCGGCGGCCACCTCACGAAGTTTCACGTTGCTGTGCTGCGATACCTCCACCAGCAGACTCCAAGCCGTCACGTTCGAACACGGAGCCAGGACCATCACCATGCCGATCGACTGGTCGATCACCACCCGGCTGGCCAGCGCCCGCTGCAACTGCTCATTGACGGCACGCAGTTCAACGACGATCGACTCCAGGGTCGCGTCACCCCCGACCACCTTTTCTGCCTGGCCTTTGGCTGTCTGGCCCATGAAGCCCGCCTCGCCCCGAAGGGATCGGGTATTGGGTGGATGCGTCGGTCACCGGTGATGCAGACCGTCCCGCCGGTCCTGACGGTTCCAGCTGCCTCGGCGCTGGCGTCGGTAGCGGCGGTCCCAGCGGTCCTGACGGTCTCTGCGGTCCCGATAGTCGCGATACTCGTACTGGCCGCCGTGATCTCGGCTCCTCCCACCGTCCCTGCCATAGTGGACAGCCCCGAAAATCAGCACGGCTGCCGCTATCCACCACATGGCGTTCAAGAAGCCGAGGCCGATCAGGGCCAGGACGAGGATGACGAGCAAAACGATCACGGTGGGCCTCCCGGGCGGAACAGGTCATTGCTGCCAGGGTCCGGGGCCTTGCTTCGCAGCGTAGCCCTGTCAAGGGGTTGTGGATACGTTTCGGCGGATCCGTATGACACCACGCACATGGCCGTTCGACGGTTTCTCAGGGAATGAGGCGGCGATCAGCGCGTACGGCGCCGCCACCGGTTCGGGCAGCACCAATGTTGCTGCCCCCTCAAAGGCGCCGCTCACGCACCCAGGGCGGCACCGCCGTATCCTGCCCGCCCCGACCGCCTCCACTGTCGCCTCCCCCACGCCGGCGGCCCCAGCGACCCCGCGTCCCGCGCCTAACCCCACGCCACCCAACGCCCGTTGACAGGAGTCGTGGGCAGGCGTTGACTGGCGGCACGGCGTTGGACTGTGCCACTCCTCCGGACCCTTTGGGTGCGGCATTCCGCCTTCCCGCTTCGCCCGGACCCCGCGGATGTCAAGAACCTCTCCGCGTGTTCTGGAGGCCCGGCCATGCTCATGTGGACCTACTGCTGATCCTGGTGATCTTCGGGGCCGGCTTCACCGTGCAGATCCTCTGGTACGTCTCAGCGGCACTGCTCGCCGTCTGGCTCATCGCCTTCGTCATGCGCGGCCGCCGTGGCGGCAATCGGAGCCGCGGCGGTGGCCGCGACCGGTTCAGCCGCGCCCACGGGTAGCCGGCACCCCACCCATCGAGGCCAAACAGAGGACAGCCATGAGTACTGGAAACACGTTCCGGAACAAAGTGCAGGCCTTCAAGGGCCGAATCACTCAGCGCGTCGGCAGAGGCACCAACAACCAGCGGCTTGAGCGCGAAGGCAGGACCGACCAGATGTCCGGAAACCTGAAGCAGTCCGGCGACAAGGCCATGGACGCCTTCCGACGCTGACCACACGAACGCCCCGGGTGGCAATCACGGCACGTGGACGCCACCCGGCCGGCACCAACAGGGCACAACTCCATAGAGGTTGAGGAAATGAAGCAGAACACCGAACAGCGCCGGAGAAGGCAGCCATGTTCATCATCGTGATCATCGCTGTCGTCGTCATCGCGGCGACCGTCCTCCTCTTCATCAAACGCACGCGGACTCCCGGCGGCGGCGAGCGCAGCCTGCAGAGCCGCTTCGGACCCGAGTACCAGCGCGCGATCACTGACCACGACGGTGATGTCAGGGCGGCCGAGCGGGAACTCGGCGAGCGCGTGAAGCGCCACGGTTCGCTCCAGGAGCAGCCCCTGTCACCCGAGGAGCGCGAGTACTACCTGGCTCAATGGGCCGACGTCCAGGAACAGTTCGTCGCATCGCCGCACAAGGCGGTCGCTGAAGCCGACATGCTGTTGACGCGGCTGGCCAGCGACCGGGGGTACCCCGTCGGGGACCAGTTCGAGGAGCGGATCGCCGCACTGTCCTTGCACCACGCCCACTCCGTGCAGGGCTATCGCAGCATGCACACCGCGGCTCGTGGCCAGTGCGGGACCGAGGAAATGCGCGAGGCCATGGTGCAGGCCCGCGGCCTCTTCGAAGCGCTGGTCCCCGCACACCCCACCCGCACCGACCGGCACCGCACGCAGTCCGCCCAAGACCACGGCCATCCGTCGTGGGCACCCGGGAGGCGGCACGCCAAGGGAAGTGGCACATCATGAGGTACGACCAACAACGAGCCCAGCAACCCGCAAGCGCGCCCGCGCAATCCGCAAAGCAGCACGACCCACAGGCGCCGCCCCGCGCATCCCGCCAGACCGGCACGCTCGCTGACACCGGGCAGACCTCTCCGCCGACGCTGATCACACAGGGCGAGCGGGACAAGATGACCGTGCGCCTCCAGCACGCCCTCAGTACGTTCGTCGAGAACCCGCACCAGGCAGTCCAAGAGGCCGACAACGTCTTCGAGGAAGCCGCCTCCCGTCTCACCGACGTTCTGGCCGAACGACGGCACATGCTGCGCACGAGCTGGCAGGACCGGGATGCCGGAACACGGACCGAGGAACTACGCCTCGCTCTGCGCGAGTACGAAGAGACCACCGAGCGGCTGCTGCGCATCTGAACCGGGACGGGCCCGTGACCCGAGGTCGGGGGACGGCGCAGGCCCGTCGTGTCGCGTCACTCCCCTCGTCCAACGACCGCTGGTCCGGCAGATCCCATGGGATCTGCCGGACCAGCGGTCGCGAGGGCGCGTGACCAGAGTCTGCTGACACCACGAACGCCTACCCTCCGGCCCGACGGAACCGGGTGCCGGGTCCAACCCTGAGATCGGCCGGGTGACGGGCGCCGATGTGGGCGGAATGGGGAGTACCCTGAAGTAGCGGACGTCCTGGACCCCGGCGGACCTGTTGTTGCTCAACACAGATGCCGCGGGAAGCGGACCTTTTTCGTCCGATCGCCCGGTGCATCCCCCTGGAGGAACCGGGCAGCGCACTGTCCCCATGGACAGTTTGTCGCACTGCCCGTTCGCTGCCTCCGCCGAATGTATGCCCTTGCCGCACGCGTCCCAGAGGAGCCGGTCATCCGGCCGCATCCCCTGGCTGTGTCGGCAAGTACCAGGAACGAGGCACCATGGCCTTGCCGCAGTTGAACGTCTACCGGCGCAACAGAAGGTTCCAGGCACTGATCACCCTCGCCGGCGAGATCGACTTTGGGACCGCGCCACTGGTGCGCTCAACCCTTGAGCAGTGCCTGCGCGATGGCATACGCACCATCGACGTCGACCTCACTCCCGTCACCTTCTGCGACTGCTGCGGCCTCAACACCTTCATCGAGGCGTTTCAGCACACCACCGCGGCCGGAGGGACGCTGCTCCTGCATTACCCGCCTCCCACGCTGGCCTGGATGCTCGAGCGCACCGGTTGCGGCTACTTGCTCAAAGGGCTTGCGCCCGCTCTCGTGCCGGCGCCCCTCCCCCTCGCCCCGGCTCCCTCTCCTGTGGCGTCCTTCGAGCCCTCGCCTCGCCTCGCTCCGCTCTCTGCTGCCGCTTCGGGCGGAGTGCTGTGAGGGCCCAGACCTGGCGTGAGCAGGAGCCGCAGACCGTCGGCCACAGGCCGTCCGAGATGGCCGCGGTGCGGCTGCGGCAGGTGAACCGCTGGCTGATGGAGGACTTGCGCCAGGATCTGGCCGATCTGTACGAGGCTTGCTGCGCGACCGAGCACGCCATGGGGTACCGCCGCCGCAGCCCGGAGGAGTTCCTGAGCCGGCTGGCCCAGGACATCCGTCGGCCGGGGTTCGCCATGGTGATCGCGGAGGCGGACGGCTTGGTGGGGTGTGCCTTCGGATTCCCGGTACTCGGCGACAGCTCTTGGCGGCTCGGCTTCGGCGGCGAACTACCGCGCACCATCGAACAACTGACCCAATCCGACACCGTATTCGCGATCACCAACATCCTGATCCGTCCGCATCCCCAGGACAAGGCCCTGGCCCGCCGTCTGCAGGAGCGCCTGCTGACCGACCATCAGGCGTCGCTCGGGGCAATCCTGGTGGATCCCGCCGATCATGTCGCCCTCGATGCCTTCCGCTCATGGGGATGGCTGGACATCGGAGGCTTCCGGCGGCCGCCGGGCCGCACGATGATCCGTGTCCTGATCCTGCCGCTCGGCGAACGGACCCTGGAGCGCATCAAAGCAACAGACTCCCCCTGCGCGGACGCGGTGACCCGGTGATGCCGAACGGCCGCTCATCCCGGATCCGCGTGCTGGTCGCCGAACAGGCAGCTCTGCGTGGTGCCCGGGCCGGTCTGATAGACGTGTGCACCGCGGCGGTGGCCTTTCTGCCGGTCGGCGGGGCCGGCATATCGGCGATGTCCCGAACCGCGGCAAGCCATCCGCTGTGCAGCACCGACGACATCAGCGAGCGGCTGGAAGAACTGCAGCTCTCGCTGGGCGAGGGGCCGTGCGTGGACGCCTTCACCCACGGATCGGCCGTCCTGACACCCGACCTGCAGAGCCGTGAACTCCACCATCGTTGGCCCATGTTCGCCGATGCGGCGCTGGATGCCGGAGCGCGTGCGGTCTTCTCTCTGCCTCTGCAAAGCGGTGCGATCAGCCCCGGGGTTTTGGACCTGTACGCCCAGGGCCCGGTCCGATTGGGTGCGGATGCGCTGGTCGACGCGCTGGCCTTCGCTGACCTCGCGACGCTGGTCCTGTTCGACACACGTATCGACGCGACGGGTGGGCCAGCCGGTGGCGGCGGACCGAAAAGACACGTCGAAGACTTGGGCGGGTACCGGGCAGAAATCTCCCAGGCCACCGGAATACTCACCATCCAGCTCGGCGTCGGCATCGAGGAAGCCTTTGTCCGACTGCGCGCCTACGCCTACGCTCAGGGACTCCGGCTCACCGTGGTGGCAGACGATGTGGTGGCTCGTCGGCTCCGCTTCTCGCCACACGCAGAGCCGATCCGGACCGACGAGGATTCCTGACGACCTCGCTCGACGCACAGCGCACGCGATGCCGCCGCACTCCCCTCCCCTCTCTCCCGGCAGGACCAAACTCCATAAAGGGTGTTGACGATGAATGAGCGACTCCTGGCCAAGACCTTCGTCGAGCTTGCGGACACGTTGGTCGCCGACTTCGACCTGATCGACTTCCTGCGCCTGCTGAGCGACCGCTGTGTGGAGATGCTGGGCGCCAGCGCCGCCGGAGTACTGCTCGCGGACCGAAACGGCGAACTCCGCGTCATGGCTGCCTCCGACGAACAGGTGCGCCTGCTGGAACTCTTCCAGCTCCAGAACGACGAAGGCCCCTGCCTGGACTGCTGCCGCACCGGCATGCCGGTGACTGTTCCCGACCTCAGCACGGAGACCGCCCGCTGGCCCCGATTCACCGCCCAGGCCCAGCCGCTCGGGTTCGGGGCGGTCCAGGCCCTGCCCATGCGCCTGCGGGACGAGGTCGTCGGCGCCCTGAACCTCTTCCGTGCCACTCCCGGCCTCTTCGATCCGGTTGCCACATCCCTCGCCCAAGCCCTGGCCGACGTCGCCACCATCAGCCTGCTCCAGCAGCGGGACACCCACCGCACCACGATCCTCAACGAGCAACTGCAGACCGCGCTGAACAGCCGCGTCCTGCTCGAACAGGCCAAAGGCAAGCTCGCCGAGCGCCACAGCGTCAACATGGAAGAGGCATTCATCGCTCTGCGCCGCTACGCCCGCGCTCACAACCGCCGCCTGTCCGACGTGGCCCGTGCGTTCGTGGATGACTCCGAACCCCTCGCCGGCCTGATGCCCTGACCCGTGCCACAGGAGCGTCGGCCGCCGCCGTATGCCTCCACAGGAAGGCCGATGCGTCGCACCGCAGCGGCCTGTTCTCCGCCGCCGGGAATACTCGGCCGTGCCGGGCAAACCTGCATGACTCCGGTCCGTCGGGCCCTGGCCCCTGCCCCCTGTCGAGGCCGCCCGGATTTAGCAGTTTTGTACCTAGAAAGCTGTAAAACCCTTGATACGCGAAAGACTCGGCGGTTTGAGTTCTATGCCAGGGGACACCCGAGCAGGGCATCCGCAGGTCGACCGGGATGAAGGCACCGGAGAGTTGAGACCACAGCTCCCGGTGCCGCCCGTTGGGCACCCAAGCTCAAGAGCGGTCATGAACGCCAACGCTGAGACACGCCCACCCGCGATACGGTCACGGCGGCGACGCGCCCCAAATCACCTACTGCCCCCGCCCGATGAGCGCGATCCCATCGGCATGGTGGGTGTTGAGAGACTGGATCACCTACACGGCGATGGTGACCACGAGCAGAAGGACGGCTGCGGTGAGTGCCGCGTCCGTCGTCGTCACCGCCCGGCGTCTGTACGGGCGTGGATGGAGACGGCGCCGCCCTCGTACTCCCAGGACTCCTGCGCGTCCTGCGGCCGGTCCCCAACGCTCATTTCGCGCGCGGTCTCCGCCGCGATGAGATCGGTGGCGCTCAGGGGGCGTTCGTCCCGGGCACAGGCAGCGCTCATGAGCCGGGCGGCGCTCACGTCACCCGTTTCGGGTGGGATCACCAACAGGTCCCAGCGGCCGATGCCGTAGGACAACAACAGTATTTCGTGCGGGTCGAGTTCCGGGGTAAACCAGCCGATCTTCACCACGTGGTCGTGGACGGTCACCTTGTCCGGAACGACGGGCCAAAGCATCGGATTCACGGCGACGCGGGTGATGCGGCCCCACTGGGGATCGAGTTCGTCGACCAAGGCGACGAGTTCGACAGCCAAGTCGCGCGAGCGGGGCCACCAGGCGCCGTCGAGAAGGTCACGGCCCGTCGGAGATTTCAGCGCCACACGGGCCCGAGACATCGCAAGAGGCGTGGAGGTGCGGGAGGGCATGATGGTCGCGATCATGGTGCGAACCCGTCCTCGAGGCGACACGAGGGCCGCTCTCGATGCCAGATGGTCGCCGAGGACGAATCCCGCGTGGATGCCGGAGTACGACGTGCCCTTGGTGTCTTCACGTTACTCCTGCGGGCAGGTTCCGTGACGAGTCCGTCGGCGCACGGTCCGTTCCTCCGACGGCGCGGTGCCACGGTCGTCTTCCGCGCGGGCCCGGCGAGGCGCAGGGCGGAGTCATCCGCCGCGATGATCAGCCGGGGGCGCCGACGCATGTCTCCTCGTCTCGTGCGGGGCACGTCTGGGCGGGCGCCCAGACGCCGTGATCCATGTAACCCGTGGTCCGGGATCCCCCCCACACACACCGATCCGGGGAGCGAAGTGGCGCGGCAAAGGGTGACCGAACGCGTGGGGTAGGCATGGGGCCGACCGGGGACAGCCGCCGAACGCGGTGGGGCGGACGATGGTCGTGTCCAGGGCGCAGGCCCGTCCGCCGCGCCGCGTGCTGACGGGACGTCGGGGCGCCGCAAATGATGGCGAACTGGCGCCGGCGTACGAGGAATACGCGCGGTCGTCGGCGTACGTCCAGGGCTTTCGCGGGTGGACGGGAGTAAAATAGAGGAGGCGAGGGCGTGTCTGCCGGTGCCCGATCACTTGGAGCACCCTCCTTCTTCCCCCTCGCCCTTCCTTCAGGAGCAGCCCCCGACCCCCGGCCGCGCCACCCGCAACCTGCCGAGGGGCTCGCACATGTCCGTAAAGTCCAGCACGCATACCACCACACTCCCGCCGGGGCGGAGTTACGACGGCACGTCCCCCTTCCCGGCAGGAAAGTCGATGCCGCCGCGGGGCGGCGGGGAGCGTCTGTCCGTGGCGGTGACAGCAGTGATCGTCATGCTGCCGTTCGTGGCGCTGGGTGCCGCCGGATGGCTGCTGTGGGGGCGTCTGATCCATCCCGGGGACATCGCCCTCGGGATCGCCTTGTATGTGGTCACGGGTCTCGGTGTCACGGTGGGCTTTCACCGCGGTCTCACGCACGGCAGTTACCGGGCCGTCCGCCCCCTGCGCATCGCTCTCGCGGTGGCCGGGTCGATGAGCTTCCAAGGCGATGCCGTCGGCTGGGTCGCCACACACCGCCGCCACCACGCGTTCACCGACCGCCCGGGCGACCCGCATTCCCCGTACCGCTACGGCACGCATCTGCGGGGCCAGTTGCGCGGTCTCCTGCACGCGCACGTCGGCTGGCTGTTTCGCAACGACCCTACGTCAGCCGAGCGCTACGCCCCTGACCTGCTGGCCGACCGTGACATCCGTGCGGTCTCCCGCGCCTTTCCGGCGCTGTGTCTCCTCACTCTCGCCTTGCCATTCGGCCTGGGCTGGGCGATCGGCGGCAGCTGGCTCCACGGAGTGACCGGCCTGCTGTGGGCGGGACTTGTCCGTGTCGCGTTGCTGCAACACGTCACGTGGAGCGTGAATTCGCTGTGCCACATGATCGGTGAGCGCCCCTTCCGCACTCGGCGCCACGACCGGGCCACCAACCTGTGGCCGCTCGCCCTGCTCTCCTTCGGCGAGAGCTGGCACAACCTCCACCACGCCGATCCGACCAGCGCCCGACACGGGGTGGGACGAGGTCAGCTCGACCCGTCGGCCGCAGTCATCCGCCTGTTCGAACGCCTCGGCCTCGTGCACGAGGTGCGCTGGCCGTCGCCGGACCGGGTCGCCGCCCGCCGCATCTGACGGCTCTTCGAGCCGGCAAGCACCCGCGCGTCCAGACACAGCAGCAGGCAGGAGTCGCACCTCATGACACTCGCGCCGATCTCCCCTCTTCCCTCCCAGCCCTTGCTCCGCCTGCGGCTGGCGCCCCCCTCCGGCGGGCCTCGCCCGATCGACGGGGCATGGTGGCCGCGCTCGTACGACCAACTCGCCGAACTCCCCGCACTGATCGCCGGGTTGCCCCGCACCTGGGGTGACATCACCAGCGTCATACTCAACGGCCCGGCGTGGTCACCGACGCCGGGCCGGATACTCGTCTCCAGTCAGGTCGTCCGTCTGCGGAGGCGCCGGACCACCACTGCCGCGCACACCATCATCCTTACCGCCCCCGGCCAGGGGCGCTGGGACCTGATGGTCGTGCCTCCGGATACGACCGAGGAGGCAGCAGAGTCGATCATGACGCGCGTGGGAATAGTCGCCAACCCGTGACGGGCCGTGCCCCTCGTTCGCCCGCAACTACCCGGCCCAGAAAGAAAGCAGGCACACGTCGGGCCTGCCTCGGCTAGGTAAAGGCCCCCGCCCCCCGGGTGGGCGGATTCTAGGGATCGTCGCAACACGTGATCACTGGCGTGTCTGTCGAGCAGTGTTAGCAGTGGCTCGGCTGGGAACTCCCAGTCGAGCCACTGCTGCGTTGTCGGTGGGATTGCACTGCATTCCGGCGAGCCCGGGGTTGAGCGGCTCACAGAGGTCCCACCCGGCCCCCGCTCCTCAGCCCTCCACGGGCAGGAACAGAATGAGCCCCATGAATGACGGATCGGACTGGCCGACGGACAAACTGACCGCGCTCAGACTCGGGAGGAGGCTGGTTGCGGAAGTCCCCGCATCACGACCAGATCGCCGCGCATTCGTGGACATCCGTCCCACACAGAGCGAGCCGGATGTCCAGGCTCGGGGCGAGGGATGGGTTCGCAGCGACGTTGAACGTAGCTTTCGGCTGCAGCATTGTGAATACGACCCCGAGCACATTGATGGCTTCGACTACGACATCGGCGCAGCCCTCATCAGGTCCGCCGACGCCCCGGACGAGTCTGAGCTGAGCACCGTTCTCAACGCATGGGGCATCCAGCCCGGCCTCTTCGTCTACCCCTGGGAAAGCGACGATCCCCGGTATGCGAAGATCAGTTCAAGGGAGCTGTCAGCTCACGCAGCCGCGCGGCAGGGGTTTGCCAGCCAAGGGTCTTGCGTGGCCGGCGGTTCAGTTCAGCGGCGACGGCTGCCAGGTCTTCGAGGGTGTGGACCGCCAGGTCGGTGCCCTTGGGAAAGTACTGCCGCAGCAGTCCGTTCGTGTTCTCGTTCGACCCGCGCTGCCAGGGGCTGGCCGGATCGCAGAAGTAGACCGGAATGTCGGTGGCCACCGTGAACGCCCGATGGGCGGCCATCTCCAAGCCCTGGTCCCAGGTCAGGGAACGCCACAGATGCGGCGGGAGGGTCTGGACGGTGGCGGCGAGAGCGTTGCGGGTCGCGAAGGCGCTGTGGCCGCGGGGCAGGTGCACGAGCATCACGTAGCGCGTGGACCGCTCAACTAGCGTTCCGATGGCGTAGCGCCCGTCCTTGCCGATGATGAGGTCGCCTTCCCAGTGGCCGGGGACGGCCCGGTCCTCGGCTTCGGCGGGCCGGTCGCTGATCATGACCATGCCCTTGACCGGGCGGGAGACGCGCTTGTGAACGTGGCGGTTGGGACGCCGTCGGGCCCGGCCGGTGCGGAGGGCTCGGGTCAGTTCCCGGCGCAGTTCACCGCGACCCTGGACGTAGAGGGCCTGGTAGATCGTCTCGTGGGTCACGTGCATCTCCGGCCGGTCGGGGAAGCTTGCCGCAGAGCCTGACAGATCTGCTCAGGGCTCCACCGCATCGTGAGATGGTCCTGGACGAAGTCCCGCAGCTCGATGTTCTGGCCGATCTTGCCGAGCTTCGGGCGGGGCCGGCGAGCATCAGCACGGGCCTGAGCGGTGTGCGGCCGGTAGTACCAGCCGCCGTTCGGCATGGTGCGCCGGTTGCGGTGTATCTCGCGGCTGACCGTGGAGGGACTGCGGCCCAGCTTGCGGCGATCTGCCGGATCGATGCTTTCTCGCGCAGCCGATCAGCGATGTGGACGTGGTCGTGCTCCTGCAAGTACCGCGACGGCCGGGAGGGCGGCTCCCCGGGATCCGCCAGGTGTCCGGACGTCTGTCCATGGTCCTGGTAGATCGGGGGAGTCGCCCTGCGACCCTTGCCGGGCGAGGTCTGGCCGTTACGCCACTTCTTGCCCGTGCGGAGATCGATCCCCACGATGCGGGCCGCTTCCCGGGTGCTGTAGCCCTGCTCCATGAGCTGGAAGTATGCGGCCCGCTCGCGGGTCAGCTTCCGGCGCCGTTCTGACGACGGCCGGACCCGTGGCGCCGACACACGTGGTTCCGGCGCCGCGTCCTTCCGACCGTCACCACCCGGACACCACCACGTACAGGAGCTATAGAGCTACACAGCTACAGAGAACGAAACGGACAAGGGGACGCCGCAGAGCGTCCCCTCTCGCCGACATGGCCCCTTGCTACGTTCTCCGGAATACCTTGGAAGACCTCCGCAGCAGGCACGATCCACAAACGGAACCAGGCGTCATGGCGAGCGGGCAGAGGGGCGCGTTGTCCCAGGGAGCTCGCTCGCAGGCCGCGTCAACGGGATGCAGTAGGCCCCTGGGGCGGCTGCTTCGCGCGGCAGCGTGCAGCGGCATCGCATCGGTATCACCTTCCGGTCATTCCCGCAGGCCTGTCCCGGTACATCCCCGCAGGCAGCCACACTGTGCAAAACACTCTCGCCGGATTCCGCAGGTCGTGTGTGGCGGGATGCCTCTCCTCGCCGCACGCCTGTTCGCACAGCCGTGGTTACGTGGTTTCAGCCGGTCCCGGGACGACTCGACGTACACGATCCGTCGTGCTGCGTGAGGAGAGGAATCCGTGCATGCCTGCGTTACCGGCCCTCGCGAACAAGCTGCTGGCCGCCGTCTCCTGGCTGGCCAGTCCCTGCACCCCGGACGACTATCTCGGATTGATCGACCCGCTCCTTGGCGCCCGTTTCCCGGCGGGGCGGGTGACAGCGGTGAGCCCGGAGACTGCGGATGCCACCACGCTCACGCTCCGGCCCGGCCGGGGCTGGTCGGGGTACCGCTCTGGGCAGCACCTTCCGCTCGGCGTCGAAGTGGACGGCGTGTGGCACTGGCGGACGTACTCCCTCACCTCAGCCCCGGGGCGGGAGGACGGGCTTCTGACGATCACCGTCAAGGCGGCACCAGAGGGGCTGGTGTCCCCGCGACTGGCCCACCGGACGCCGGTGGGGTCGGTCCTTCGCATCGGCCCGGCGCAAGGCGATTTCCTCCTTCCGGAGCGTCTGCCACCCCGCATCTTGCTGGTCGCCGCGGGCAGCGGCATCACCCCGGTCATGGGCATGCTGCGCACGCTCATACGCCGGAGACCTCCGCACCCCCACGTGGTGCTGGTGCACAGTGCGCCCACGGCCCGCGACAGCATCTTCAGTGCCGAACTGCACTCGGCACGACAGCGGTTGAGCTGGCTGGACTACCACGAACACCACACTCGGCAGCACGGCAGGCTCACACCGCTAAGCCTGGGGCGGCTTTGTCCTGACTGGCCGGAGCGTGAGACCTGGGCCTGCGGTCCGGCCGGCCTGCTGGACGCGGTGGAGAATTTCTGGCACCGGGCAGGGCTCGAGGAGCGGCTCCACGTCGAGCGGTTCCAGCTCACTCCAATCCTGCCGCCGGACCACGAACCCGCCTCCGGCAGCCGGGTTTTGTTCACCCGTACCGGTACCGAGGTAACCGCGGACGCCGGCACCCCGCTGCTCGTCGTGGGCGAGTCGGCGGGAGTGGTGATGCGGTACGGATGTCGGCGCGGCATCTGCTTTGGCTGCCTCACTCCCCTCACGTACGGCCGCGTGCGCGATTTGCGCACCGGCGACCTCAACGACAGGGCCGGGCAGTTGATTCAGACATGCGTCTCGGCTGCGGCCGGATCGCTGGTCCTCGATGCCTAGCCCCCAAGGAGACCCGTGACCGTGACCCCACTCGCGCCCACCGACACGCACATCGGTGAGGAGTTCGGCCAGGCACTCGACCGGATCCGCTCCGAAGTCATCGCCGCGCGCGGCGCCGAAGACGCCCACTACATCCGTACGGTCATCGCCACCCAGCGCGGCCTGGAGGTGGGCGGCCGGATCGCCCTGGCCGTCTCGCTGTTCCCGCCCGCCTGGGCCGCCGGTACCACCATGCTCTCCGTCGCCAAGATCCTGGAGAACATGGAACTTGGCCACAACATCCTGCACGGCCAGTGGGACTGGATGGGTGACCCGGCAATCCACTCGGCCACCTGGGAGTGGGACTTCCTCACTCCCGCGGAGGCGTGGAAGCACACCCACAATCATCTGCATCACACCTGGACCAACGTCGTCAACCGTGACCGGGACCTCGGATACGTGGTCTTCCGCATGAGTGCCGACCAGCGCTGGCTGCCGCGCCATGTCGCCCAGCCGCTCTACAACTTCGTGCTAGCACCGTTCTTCGAGTGGGGCATCGCACTCTACGACCTGGAACCCGATGCCGTCGCCACCGGCCGCAAGCCGTGGCGTTCCCTCGCCCGTGACCTGAGCAGATTCCTCACCAAGGCCTCCCGGCAGCTAGTCAAGGACTACGCGCTCTTCCCGCTGCTGGCCGGCCCCTCCGCCCTACCCTGCTTGCTGGGCAACTTCACCGCCAATACCGTACGCAACCTCTGGTCGCACACCATCATCTTCTGCGGCCACTTTCCCGGTGATGTCCAGACGTTCACCGAGGAGTACGTCGAGGGTGAGACGCGTGGTGAGTGGTATCTGCGCCAGATCCAGGGCTCGGCCAATATCGAGGGCAGCCGACTCTTCCACGTGCTCAGCGGAAACTTGGGCCACCAGATCGAGCACCATGCTTTCCCCGACCTGCCCAGCAACCGCTACGCCGAAATCGCCCCGCGCGTGCGGGAACTCTGTGAGAAGTACAGCATCCCGTACGTCACCGGCCCGCTGTGGCGGCAGTACGGCTCCACCTGGGGACGCATCCTGCGCTTCGCGCTGCCGCGCTGAACGGCCGACTCGTAAGCTGGGCGGTCACCGAGCTCTTTCAACGAGGCGGCGCCCACCAAACGCTGCCCGAATTATGGGTCGTCTGCCAACAAGCCCTCACCACCGCCAAGCACCTCGCACTACAGGCTGGCCCCCTGCCCGAACAACCATTGATCAACTGAAACTTCACCCGCGCCCCGCCGAGCGCGTTGCACCAGGCCCATCACGACCCCTGGCGAAACGGCTCGTCGGCCGGTGACTGGTGACCGGTGTGGAAGGTGTCGTAGAAAACCTGAGCGGGTGTCAGGACACGGAGGTCGCCCAGTAAGCAGGACAGCGGCACGGGTCCACGAGTTGGGCCAGCGTCGACTCGGCCGTCATCCCGAATGCGGCGGCAACGAGCTTGGGGTCCATCGTGTTGACCAGGCCGAGGAGACGGGTACTGCGAATCATCCGCGGCGCGAAACCGCACGGGGCAAAAACGTGGGAGAGACAGGAAGTTGAGATCGGACTCCGCCCCCGCCCCCCGTGATATCTCCTCACGGGTGATCCCCGCGAACGTGCCGCCGGACGCCCAGACCAGCTTCATAGCCGCGTACGGAACGAAGGCCAGCGTCCCAGCCCAGGGAGCGAGTTGGGGCGAACCGCCGTTCAGCGGACGGCGCTCGTACGACAGTACCGGCGGACCGGCGGCCGGGCCGGGCAGTGGCCGCGAGCAGGACCGCCCCGACTGCCACCAGGGCCTTGTTCGCATCGGCAGCCTGGCTGTCCACGCCCTGACCGACCATCAGCGTGATCACATCCGTCAGCAGGCTGAACGCGGTGATCCCGGCCATCCCACAGACCACCCAGAGCAGCACTCGTAACGTTGGCCGCAGCCGGTACCGCATCACCGCCCCGCTGGCCAACGTCGCCAGCATGCCCACCGCCACGACCGCCCAACCAAGCCGGAAGACCCCTGCGTCACCGCCGTAGTAATGCAAGGAGGTCCCGCTCAGCGCACGCGCCAGGCCGAAGCCGGCATACAGCACCGCCCACAGCATCGTTGCCCAGGCCACCCAGCGCGGCCACCATTGCCACTAGGCGCTCCAGAGCGCCTTCATCGTCCGTTCAACACTGGTCTTGTTCCGCACGTCGCATCAACCGAGGCAGGGTGGCGTCGATGCGGCGCATCGCGGCAGGATGAGCACGCATGGCGAATGGCGCGGTCACGCCGCCCGGTTGGGGGCGTGACCGCGCCATACCTCAGCGACCTGTCCAGCCGGTCAGGCCTGGACGAAATGCCAGAACTGCATCGGGCTGCCGTGGAACGGCTCGTTGAACAGCTGGGCGCCCGGACGGGACTCGGGCAGGGAGACCACACCGTCCACGAACGGGAACGCGATCCGGTACTGGCCGTCGCCCACCGGCTCGATCGACCAGCGGACCGGGATCGGCTCGGCCGCGATCCTCGGCGGGAAGATCCTGATGACGCTCAGGCCCAGGAAGGCCTCGCCGCTCACCGAGCTTTTGATGACGAACTCGTTGACGCCGTTGGTCGTGGTGACCTTCCACTTCTGGTTGGGCTCCTTGGTCAGCGGGAGACCCACGATCGGGGTGTTCTGCTCAGCGCTGCCGTTGAGCAGATCGATGTAGAGGTCCGTCTCGGGGTTCTTGATCAGGTACTCGCCGTCGGGCAGAACTGCCATGAAATTCTCCAGATGAGGGCGGGTATGCGGATGCCTGTTCCGATCGAGCACCTTCACCCTAAATACCTCTCACTCATCCCGTAACAGGCACTCCCGGTCATCCACTCCTTATGCAACATGGCTGGCAAACAAGGGAAAAAGCAGTTCAATCACGCCATCATGGAGGCAAAGACGACCGAAACGCCGACCCTTGCCCGTCTGCGCGGCAGGCCACCCGTCAAGACGGCGCCCAGCCCCGCGACCCAGCCGTCGGCCACCGGGCTCGGCCACTCGCTGGCCGGAACGCAGCCAGAAGGGGAACCGATACTCGTGAGTCAGCGACGGTCGGTCCTGTAGCGCAGGGCGGTGGCTTGCTTGTTCACGTCGGGCAGGCGCAAAGGCGACCCGAGGCAGGACTCAACTCCGCTACCAGGCGTGTGAGATGACAGAACAAGAAGGCGAGAGGACGGTGCACACGCACTCCCGATACGCAGGCCAATAGTACGACCACCCGGCTACCGCCCGCCCCGCCTGCGCCTACGCCCGCATCCTCGTACACACACCTCAAGGAGAGGAAGATGTCCAATGGTTCACCGTTCCCCCGCTGGGCCATCGGCTTTCGCGCCGCACACTCGCTGCCCAAGCTGGTGACCCCAGCGCCCAGGCCGTCATCCCGTGTACTCCTCTGCACCGGTGAGCGCACCACGCTGAAACTGGAGGTGGGCAATGGGTACGCAGGCTTCTCACACCAGCCACTCAATGGGGGCCAAGCGACGGCCCTGCAGGGATGCAACAATCTCATCCGCGGCACTGCCGCACTACCGGGTCCTGGCCTGATCGAGGTGGACTGCCTGGTCCGCTGGTCAGCCACCGTGCACTAGAGCTTGATGCCCACGTCACTGGGCCTGCCCCGGTTGGCTGTCCAGGGAAACGTGCAGCCATCCGACAACATCACCGACACACTCGCCGACCTGGTCGAGAGCTTGATCAACAAGGGCTACGACAGGAGGCACGAGGCAGGTATGGCACGAACTCCCCGATCGGCCCTACTACTTGGTCACCTGCGACAGCATCCACTCCTGCTTCCGCAGGACGCGCCGTCCCACGCAGCCGAGCTCGAAGGTGGTGTCAATCTGTGAGGGCGTGGACTGTGGTTCTCGACCGTCGGCGCACCGAACGCCTGCCGCCTGCTGCGTCGATGCCTACGCAGAGGGCTCGGGGGTCACGTCGCGCGCTTCGAGCACGTCTGGGCGCCGGGAGAACAGGGCCGCGGGCAGCAGGCCCAGAGCAGCGAGTGCGGCCAGGATCAGCAGGGCTGGCCCCATCGTTGACCCAGTCTCGGTGGTGCCGGCCGCGATGGCGATCCCAAGAGTGGGCCCGATGTTCATGGCGGTCTGCTTGAGCCCGCCCACGACCCCTGCGTACCGCGGTGGCGCGTCGCCGACGGTGGTCCCGGTGGCGGTGACCATCACGGTGGCGAAGCCGGCGCCGATGACGGCGAACACGGTGATCATGACGGTCCAAGGGGTGGTCGGACCGAGCCGGGACAGTCCTGCGATACCGGCCGCAACGAGGACCGTGCCGGTGATCGCGGTACGGCGTGCGCCGAACCGGCGCAGTGCACTGCTCGCTGCCGGCGCGCCGAGGACCATGAGCGCATGCAGCGGGAGAACGTGCAGGGCGGTGTCGAGCGGGTCAAGGCGGAGCGTGTTCTGCAGGAAGAACGTGGCAGTGAACATCGCACCGAACAGGCCGGTGGTGGTGAGCAGCAGAAGCGCCATCGCGGCGGTGACGGTTTTGGACCGCGCCACGGCCGGCGGAACGATGGGATGCCTGGTCCGATGTTCGTGCCGAATGAGGGCCGCTGCGGCACCAGTGGCGGCCGCGAGTTCGAGCAGGGTCGGCGTCGCGGTCCATCCGCGCGCGGGTACGCCGGTCAGGGCATGGACCAGGACGGCAAGTGTGATCGCGAGCAGGGTCGCACCCGTGAGGTTGAGCCGTGCCGTAACGGGCCGTTGAGGGGCGGGTGTTCGTAGGGCGTACACAAGGACAGCGATGAGGATCGTCGCGGGCACGTTGATCCAGAACAGGGCGCGCCAGCCCAGCTGCGCCACGAGCACTCCCCCCAGGAGCGGACCGAGCCCGGCGGCGACCGCGATCGCCGCGGTCCTGATGGCGATGGGTGTACCGAGCCTGTCGGCCGGATACGCCTGCCGAAGCAGCCCGAGCGTCGCGGGCTGCAGGAGCGCACCGAATCCGCCCTGCACCGCACGCAAGACGATCACCTCGTGGATATCCGGCGCGAGCGCGAGCCCGCCGGAGGAGGCTCCGAAACCGATCACGCCAACCACCATCAAGAGCGGATGCCCGTACCTGTCTCCAAGGCGCCCGGCAATGACAAGGAGTGCGGCGACGGCGATCAGATAGGCGGTGCTCGTCCACTGAACCTGAGCGGTACTCGCGCCGAGATCACGCTGCAGGCTGGGCTGCGCCAGGAGCAGGACCGTGCCGTCCAGCGCGACGATCATCGCGCCGGCCGCGCTGGCCACGAGCGGGAGGTGTTGCCCTATGCCTGAGGTCATGAGGTCGCCGGACCGAGATGAGCGTCGAGCACGGCGGTGATCAGCCGGTCGCGTTGGTCATCGTCGGTGGTGCTGCCGAGCGTCGGCCCGAACGCGAGTTGCAGGGTGCCCCAGGCCCACAGTTGGGCCATGCCGTGCAGGTTCGACCACAGGGCAGCGGCCACGACCTGCGGAGTGCTCTGACCCTGCCCGCTCGTGCGGGGCGCGGCTTCCCGTTGATCCTGGCATCGGGCGACGAGTGCCGTGAGGCGCCGGAACAACGGGAGGGACGACTCGCGCAGCGGCGGCTGATGTGACGCCTGCGCCGCACGGTCGAGCAGATCGTGCCGGAACATCAACTCGAACATGCCGCGCTTGTCCAACCCGTAGCCGACATACACGCGCGCGAGGGCCGCCAACTCACCGCGAGGCGTGGTCATCCCCGCAGCCGCTGCCTCGAACCGCACTGCGAGGTCCTCGAAGCCACGCCGGGCAATCGCCGACAGCAACGCATGGTGCGTGGGGAAGTACCGGCGCGGCGCACCGTGTGACACCCCCGCGCGGCGGGCTATCTCCCGCAACCCTACGGACGCGGAGCCCTCGCTGAGCACGAGTTCCACTCCGGCGTCGATCAACCGTTCGCGCAGGGAGTCCTGTTCCGTCATAGACAGTGTCTACCAAAGAGCTGTAGACAGTGTCTACTCCCTGCACCGGCGTCTGATCCGCGAGGCCGGATCACCGGCCACAGCAGCCCCCGGGCAGCCCGCACATCATCTGCGTGCAGGCGGCGTCATCGTTCGCCGGGAGGCGGGGCGTGCAGGCCGCGCCCGTGGTCAGGTCGCCCTGCCTGGCCCTGGACGCACCGCTGTCTTCGACCAGGTCGAGACGTCATCGCCCCACCGCCGCAAGGCACTTGACAGCCTCGGGATGAGGACGCTTGCCAATGCCGTGATTCTCTGACCGCGCTCTCGTATCGGCCATGGCGACTCCCGCTTAAGATCGCACGCCGCGTGTAGGCCCCGGGCCTGGTCCTGTACGCGGCGTTGCGACGTCTCTCGCCCCGCGTGGCGTCGACTGCGTCATCTGTGGTCAACCATTCATCGATCCAGCCCGATATCTCCTGCGGCCCGGGCAGCGGGATCCGAACCGGCTTCTGCTGGAACACCGTCAACCGGGTCCGAGCGAGACTCCAACTGACCGCACCGCCTGGCGCCGGGGATCAGCTGCCGAGGGCACGAGCCCGGGCCAGCGCATCGGCGATGTCCCGGAGCGCCGTCTGGGCATTCTGGCCCCACACATGACCCGCAGCGCGCGATCTGTACCTCCTGAACCGCCGCCGTGAGCATGCTGTTCCCGACCCTGATGTTCCAGGGCCGCGGTCAGCGCGATGGTCGCAAACGGGGGGGCGCAGTTGCGTCAAGTGGGGCCAAGTCCGGTGAACAAGGACTGGGCCACCACATCGGCTCCCTCGGCAGGAGTCAGCTCCGGCATCTCGTGCGAGGCGAGGTTGGTGAGCTGAACGAGGAGGGAGCGGGCCCAGCGGTCCGGAAGGCCAGGGCGGATGAATCCCTCGCGCACCGCGCGGGCCATGAAGGTGTCGAGTTGCTCGATCAGCCGGTGGAGACGGGCAGCCGCTGCTTCGTCCTGCCCCTGCTGCAAGTCCACCGGCCACCGTCTGCTGACGGTGATGATGCCCTCCGCGTATCGGTGCAGGGCCACCGTCACGGGTGCCTCTGCCAGCCGCGCGTCGGCAAGGACCTGCTCGCAGGCGTCGAGCTTGGCCGTGTGGACGGCGGCCATCAGTGCCTCGCGGGTCGTGAAGCGCCGGTAAACGGTGCGTCGGTCAACGCCTGCAGCCGCTGCGATGGCCGCGATGCTCGTACGGGGGTCCTGCGCCAACAGGTGTGCTCCGGTCTGCAGGACCGCGTCCAGGTTGCGCGCTGCGTCAGCTCTCATCGTGACCGGAGCATACGCAGGTACGGGGCCGATGGGTAAATAAATGTCACATGAGTATTGCAAGTCCTCGGCTAACTGCCACATAGTTGTGGCAGTTGATCCGTCCGGTGCATCTGCCGTCGCATCGTCCCCATCCTTCGCCCCGGGAGCCACGCATGAGTCCGGTCCACATGTCCGAGAAGCTGCAAGAGACCCTCGACTCCAGAGTCTTCGTCACGGTGGCAACCCTCCAACCGGACGGCAGCCCGCACCAATCAGTGGTCTGGGTGGGGCGAAACGGTGACGACCTGTTCTTCGTGACCGGCGTCGACAAGATCAAGGTCCGCAATCTGCGGCGCGATCCGCGGCTGAGCGTCACCGTCAATCCGCCCAACGAGCCGTACGGGTACGCGGTGATCAGCGGCACCGCGCGGTTCGAGAGCGCAGGCAGCCGGGAACGAATGGACGAACTGGCCCTCAAATACACCGGCAAGACATACGCCGAGCACCACCCGACGTCCTATGCCGCACTGCCGGAACTGATCACCGTCCACGTCACGGCCGAAAAGCTTGACGCGCGGTTCTTGTGAGCCGAAGGAGAGCGGGCATGAAGACCTACGTCATCACTGGTGGCACGGACGGCATCGGCAAGGCGCTCGCACTGGAGTACCTGGAAAGGGGGCAGGAAGTGGTCGTCGTCGGGCGCAGCGCGGAAAAGGGCAGAGCATGGATCGACGCCGCGCGACAGCGTGATGCGGCCGGACGGGCGCACTTCCTGCGCGCCGACCTGAGCCTGATGGCCGAGACCAGAGCAGTGGCCGACAGGATCCGGTCCTCCTTCGCAAAGATCGACGCTCTGGTCCTGTGCGCCCGGCACTTCCGGACCACCCGCCTGGTCACGGCCGAGGGATTTGAGAACACGTTCGCGCACTTCTACCTGAGCCGCTTCGTACTGAGCTACGCACTGGTTGACCTGCTTGAAACCGCTGACTCTCCCGTCATCCTCAACGTCGCCGGCCCCGGCGGCGAAGGAGCGATCCACTGGGAGGACCTGGAGTTGGCGCTGGAGTACGACGGGCCACGGGCGCTCGCACAAGGCGGCCGGCTCAACGACCTGCTCGGCGTCGGCTTCGCGGCGAGGCGACCGGGGACGAATGTGCGGTACGTACTGCTCAACCCCGGGATGGTCAGCACCAGTTTCTCCGGGCAGTACACCCCGAACGTCATGGCGCAGATCAACGCCATGCGCCAGTCCGCCCAGCCGGTCGAGGAGGCCATAGTGCCGATCCTCGAGGTGCTGGATGCCCCGCCCGCCGCGTTGCTCAGCGCGTTCGTGCAGGGCGAGCCGCTCAGCCCACACGGTCCTGGGTTCGCGGTCGAACAGGCGCGGCGGCTACACGAGCACACCGAGAGGCTGCTGGCTGATCAGCCCTTGAAGGGCTGAGGCGAAGGACCTCAAACCACAGCCGGTCAGCCAGCCCTACCGGTTCGCCGGTGGCCGGGGCCTGAGTGAACTCCACCCAGCCGTGAGCGGCAGGCCCCTCCTGGACATACGCGGCGAGCTTGTCCAGACAGCTCAGTGAAAGACGGCACCGCGATCCGCTCGATCCGCGTCAGGCCAGCGCCGCCGTTCCGCCCTCCCGCCGCAACTGGTGCCACCCATCTGCCGGCTTCTGGCTCCCCCGGAAGCGCTGAGCGACCTCCAGCGGCTTGATCTTCTGCTCGAACAACTCGGCCGTCTGCCGCCGTACGGCCTCTCGGCGCCGGCGCCCCGCGGCGGTCCGCCCGCCCCCGCGCATCTCGCACAACATGACGTCCAGCCCGAGTAGAAGCTCAAGTGCGCACAGCCTTTAGCGGACGGACGCTGCCTGGCCCTTGAGCGTCGGCACGACTCAGGAGGACTCCGGGTCTCCTGGGCGCCTGCCGACTGGTGCGCCGTGCGGGCATGGCGGCACGAGTGTGCTCGTGCCCCGCGACGGCAGGTGCTGTCGCGGGGGTGAGCGGGGCACATCCCTCGGTGCGCGGGTTCGGCAGTGTGCTGAAGCCGCACCGGGAGGATGCCGGCCGCCTGCTCACCGGCGGCGCGAATGCTCATCCCTGGGTGTGGTTCAGCCAACGGGAGATGTCGGTGATGACGGCGGGGTCGACATGCTGCGGGGTTTCGTATTCGGCGGGGGTGGATGCTCCTGTGCCGGGGAAGAACAGGTGGTTGTCGGCTTCGTAGACACGGATATCGACTTCTGGGCGGCCGGCCAGGCCCGTCCGCCATCGCGCCAGGTCGTCGACGACGGTGACTTGGTAGTCGCGTCCTCCTTGGAGGATGAACATCGGCTTGCTGAGTCCGGCCGCGATCGCGACCGGGTCGTAGTCACGCAGTTCGAGCCAGTACGGCGCGGACAGGCCGAACGGCAGATCCGCTGCGGGGGTCGAGGGCGTCAGTTCCGCGCTGTCGACCAGGGCGGCCTGCCGCTGGAAGGTCTCGACGACCGCGGTCGGGACCTGGCCGGGGAGCGTGGCGGCGAGGTAGCTGACGACGCGGACGGCGGCGTGGTGCATCGGCTGCGTGTCACCGGCCATGATCACCAGGCCTGCCACCGCGGGTGCGGCGGCGGCGACGGCGGGGGCGACCTTGCCGCCCATGCTGTGGCCGAGGACGAAGACCCGCTCGGGGTCCACCGTGCGGTGGCTACGGAGCAGGCCGACCGCGTCGACGGCATGCGGCACGTATTCCTGCGTCATCGTCAGATCCGGCGCCGCGGCCGCCTCGGGGTGGGTGTATGTCGCCTTGTCGAAGCGCAGCACCGTGATACCGCGGCTGGCGAGTCCCCAGGCCAGGTCCTTGAGCGGTTTGTTCGGCCCGCTGGTCTCGTCGCGGTCGAAGGGTCCACCACCGGCGAGCAGCACCACGCCGGGGCCGGTCGCCTGCCCGCGGGGGCTGCTCACCGTGCCTGGCACCGTGAACGAGCCGGTGCCGATGGTGACCTCGTGCTCGCTGAAGCGGCCGGGCTCGGCATAAGGCGGTGGCATCCACGCGGGTCCCGGGCCGGTCACGGTCGTTGTCGCATCGTGGTCAGGCATCCCGTCACAACCTTTCTCAAGAAGTGCGAACGGTAACATGACATGAGATCATTGCGGGATGGACGCTTTCGAACTCCTGGCCCACCCGGTGCGGTTGCGCGTGGTCCATGCGATGCGCGGCGGCAGGGAGCTGACCACCGCCGACCTGTGCGCCCGCATCCGGGACGTCTCAAAGGCCACGGTCTACCGGCACGTCGACCTGCTCGCAGCCGGCGGGGTCCTGGAAGTCGCCCTGGAACGACGCGTGCGCGGCGCGGTCGAGCGCCGCTACCGGCTGCGCCGCGACCACGCGGGGATCAACACGGACGCGGCCAACTCACTCTCACCCGACGACCATCGCAGCGCATTCGCCACTGCTCTGGCGGTCCTGACTGCCGAATTCACCGCGTATCTCGACCGCGACACGGCCGACCCGGTAGCCGACCTGGTCGGCTACCGGCAGCATGCCCTCTGGCTCAGCCCCGGGGAACTGCACGAAATGATCGACGGGATGCGGAAGGCGATCGCCCCCCACCTGGCCAACGAGCCGGCACCCGACCGCACGCAGTACCTGATCAGCCCGATCCTCTTCCCCGTCGAAGCACCGCCCCCCGAGACCGGCACCGATCACTCCGCTACGGGCGACCAGAGTCCCGAACCCTGCGACTGAACAAGATTTACCAATGTCCCCGTTGTCCGCGTACACGTGAACGTGCCCAACTGTGTACGGACGAACGTGCTCAGCTGGTGATGTGCTGAGGCCAGTGCCTCACCCGGCGGCACCCGACCCACGAGACGGCACCGATCGGTGATCGGTGCCGTCTCGTGGCCGACTACACCTCGTTGAAGCCGCGCGACGCGTCGTAGATGTCGAGTTCGATGAAGACCACGAAGAAGCTCGTTACGACGTACTGGACCATGACGTGGTCCTCCCAGACCGAGCGGGTCACTGTATCGGTCGTATAGGTGAGATGACTGCCAGCGCCCTCTGGCTCGGCTGCGATCCTGCCGACCAGACGCAGGAACGTTTCTCGATCTTCGGCCGGCATGTAGTCACGGAACCGCGCAACCTGCTCGGTGAACTGCACTCGTCTCTTCATCAAGGCAGGACTCTATGGGCACGGTCAACGCCCTCGCCGGGAATTACGACCGGGCCTGCCAGCCTGCAGGCCGGCTCAGGCAGCTTCCTACAGGATGTCAGAGACAAGGCCAGCCGAGCCCCAGGGTGGTCGGCAGCCGACGCACGTGTACTGAACGCCGTCATGGGCGAGCTCCAACTGAGCTCGCTCATCTGTACTTCGTTGAGCACATTCGCAAGTACGCCGACACCCGTGCCCGACATACCCCCGGGCCCAAGCCGCACGACCACGGCCGGGCAGGCCATTTCGTGAAGGAGGAGAGCGTCATGCTCTTCTTCGTTCCACCGGTCGCGAAGGAAGGACACCAGGGAAGTGCAGAGTTCTACGGTCAGCTTGCTCCACCTCGGTCGGCCTGTTCCTTGGCCCGGGCGAGGCGCTAGGGGGTCGCTACCGGTCTCCGGGGGTGTTCGGTGCCCTTTCGCGGGTCTCAGTCCGGGGGCGGTGCTGGCCACGGAAGCTGGAAGAGGCCGGACTCGGGCTCGGTGAGGATGCCGCGGTGGACCAGGCCTTTCAGTTTGGTTGAGGTGCCTTCGATGTGCCGGGGCTCGGAACCGATGTCCTGGGCGAGACAGAGGTCCGGGGGATGCAGCCCATCCGCGGCCTCCTCGAAGAGTTGAAGGATTCGGCGGTAGACCTCGGACAGCGGAGCCAGGCCGCCGGGAAGGCCGGGGCAATTTCCAGGATGGTCTCCCAAGTGGTCCTCAGTCGCTCCGAAGCCCCCTCAGCAGCCGCCAGTTGAGCGGTGAGCCCCGCGATCTGGGTGCGGAACCGGTCCGCAAGGTCGCGGCCGGCTGCCTCACGGATCTCGATCTGCTCCAGGAACTCCTGCATGCTTGCGCCCGCTCGTTCAGGCCGGTCCGGGGAAGCGGACGGAGGGCGGGTCGCGCCAGGTGGGAGCCGTCATGGCAGTGAGCCGACGGGCATGACGTCGGTCATCGACCAGCGGATGAAGGACACCGAACTGGCGGGCAGGCCCTCGTAGTCGCGGGCCAGCCAGCGGTGCAGCATGGGTAGAACACCCACTACAAGGCGCTAGCAAAGTCGTTGGACGTGGCGGTGTGTGATCAGGCAGACCGCGAGACCAAGGAAGGCTTCGTGGAGGTCGTCGCGTCGTTCCCAGCGGATGCGTAGGCGGCGAAAGCCGTGCAGCCAGGCGATGGTGCGCTCGACGACGTACCAGTAAATGCCCAGGCCGGTGCCGTGCGGCTCGCCTCGTTTCGCGATCACCGGGCGAATCCCGCGCTGCCAGAGCAGACGGCGGTACATGTCGTGGTCGTAACCGCGGTCGGCCAGCAGCGCGTCAGGGCGCCGGCGCGGCCTGCCGACCCCGCCTGCGACGGCCGGGATCTTGTCGAGCAGGGGCAGGAGTTGGGTGACATCGCCCAAGGTTGCCGCCGGTCAGCGTGATGGCGAGCGGGATGCCCTGGCCGTCGGTGATGAGGTGGTGCTTGCTGCCCGGCCGTGCGCGGCCGACCGGGCTGGGCCCGCTTTTGGGCCTCGCCGAGCGTCTTGGACGTGTGAGGAGTCGATCACCGCCCGCGACCAGTCGAGCTGGTTCTTCGAGCGCAGCTTCTCCAGCAGGGCAACGTGGAGTTGGTCCCAGACGCCGGCCTCGTTCCAGGCGGCCAGCCGCCGCCAGCAGGTCATGCCCGAGCCGAAGCGCAATTCCTGGGGCAGGTACTCCCACTGGATGCCTACTTGTAGCACGAACAAGATCCCGCACAGGGCCTGCCGGTCCGGGACCCGAGGTCTGCCCTGCACCAGCTTCGGTGTCGGCTTCGGCAACAACGGCTCGAAGAGCGAACACAGTTCATCCGACACGACCCACGGCCGCGACTGATGCTTCGCCACAACCAGACCAACGAGCGAAGACGCCAACAGTCACACGATCAACAGCTTTTGTTAGTAGTAGTAGGAGGGAGTCTCTTATGGCGTGATCGCTCGCTGAACGGTGTCGGACGGATCCCTTTGAGGTTCCGTTGGTGGTGGTGCTGGCGAGCAGGGATACCCGGGCTCAGCATCCTGAGCCTGACTCCGGTCACGAGCGCACGTACACCGTTGCGGGCATGTCCTCTGCCCGAAACCTGTGTTTCTCAGACCGCTCGGGGGAATAGCTGCTCGATTGCGGTCACCACTGCGGCACGGCGGGCGGCGGTGGTGGGGTCCACGGCGTGTGCGGCGGCGGCCTTGCTGAGTTCGGGTTGCGACGCCCAGGTCATGGCGATCTGGTTGACCAGGGCGAGGACGTCGGCCGGGTCCCAGGCAGGGTCGAGCTGTCCAGCCTGCTGCACCTGGCGGAGCTGGTCGATCTTGCGGGCGATCACTGCCTGGTGGGGATCGTCGGCACCGGCTGTGGTGCCCTGCAGTTCGAGGCGGCCCCAGGTGATCAGGCGGTGATGGTCTGGACGGGCGACGAAGTAGTCGAACAGGCGGCCCGCGTAGCCAGGGAGGTCGGACGGGTCCATCTGGGTGGCCTCGGCAATGACGACATACTCCTGCGCAGCAACAGCGGCATAAAGCGCGTCTTTACTGCGGAAGTAGGCGTAGACACGTTCCTTGCTGGTTTTGGCGAGCTTGGCGATGCGGTCCACGCGGGCGCCGGCGATGCCGTGGCCGGCGAACTCCTCCATGGCAGCGGCAAGGATGCGCTCGCGCGTGGTGTCGCCGCCGGCGGTGGGCGTTGCGGTCTGGCCGGAGCCGCGGGACTGGGGCATAGGCCCAGGATAGAGCACCGAACCGTTCGGTTTGGTAGGCGGGGTGGTCGGCGCGTACAGTCAAACGGAACAGTTCGGTTTGGCCCCTGTGGGCGAACCGACGAAGTACCGAGGGAGTGAACTCATGCAGCACCGCAATCTGGGCTCTCAGGGTCTGCGCGTCTCGGCGCTCGGCCTGGGGACGATGGGCATGTCCATGGCCTACGGCGCCTCGAACGACGACGAGAGCATCGCGACCATCCGCCGCGCCCACGAAGTCGGCATCGACTTCTTCGACACCGCCGAGCTGTATGGCGCCGGTACCGGCAGTAACGAAATCCTCCTGGGCAAGGCAGTCCGCGACTTCCGCGACGAGGTGGTCCTCGCCACCAAGTTCGGCTTCGACATGACGACCCAGCCGCTGGGCTCCGGCTTCAACAGCCGCCCCGAGAACATCCGCAAGGTCGCCGAGAACAGCCTGCGCTACCTGCAGAGCGACCACATCGACCTCTTCTACCAGCACATCTCCGACCCCACCGTTCCGGTCGAGGAGGTCGCGGGCGTGGTCGGCGATCTGATCACCGAAGGCAAGGTGAAGTACTTCGGCCTGAGCAACGTCGGCCCCCAGTACATCCGACGCGCCCACGCCGTCACCCCGCTCTCGGTGCTCCAGTACGAGTACTCGCTCTTCGAGCGGGAGGTGGAGGAGGAGCTCCTTCCCGTCCTGCGGGAGCTCGGCATCGGCCTGGTCCCCTACTCCCCGCTCGGCCGCGGCTTCCTGACCGGGGCGGTCAAGCCCGCGAGTGAATACCCCGCGGACGACATGCGCAGCTGGGACGAGCGCTGGCAGGGCGAGAACTACACCTACAACCTCCGCGCCACCGAACAGCTCAAGGAACTCGCCGCGGCCAAGGGCATCACCACCGCCCAACTCGCCCTGGCCTGGCTCCTCGCCCAGGGTCAGGACATCGTGCCCATCCCCGGCACCCGCAGCGCCAGGCGTCTCGAGGAGAACGCCGGCGCGGACAGCGTCCAGCTCACTGACGCCGACATGGCCCACATCACCGACATCCTCCCCCACGGCTCGGCGGGCAGCCGATACCCGGCCTCGATACTGTCCAGCTTCACCACCGACTGATCCCGCCGACGCCACAACGCCTCCCCACCGTTTATGCGGTGAGGCGCCGGTGGCAGATGAGGGCGGCGGCTATGCCGACGACTGCAAGGAAGTGCTCGGGCTTGCGCACGTGGTGAAACGCGGGCTCGCCCGTCTGTGTGCTGTGCAGTGAGGCGACGCTGACGGTCATGGGGTGGTTCGCGTCGCAATGACGTAGCTCGTCGTGCAGCGCACGCCGGAGGGGCAGCGGGCAACGTGGCAGCAGGACGCGCACCACGGCTTGGGGATCACGTCGAACGCGGGTGAGGTAACGACGTTGGCTGAGTCTGAGCACGCTGTGTGCGGGGGCGAGGCGGTATCAGGCGGAGCCAAATTTCGATGATGCTGCCGCCAGAGCCGGGACGGCCCTGGGCCCCGTGTGTCAGGCCCAGGTCTTTAGCAGCGCGGCCACGTCGCGCACGCCGAGGCGGCCTTCGACGACCCCGACGACCAAGGCGACCACATCCTTGCTGCTGACCTTGACCTTGATGCCGCTGGCGTGGAGGTAGGCGTAGGCCACCTGGGCGGCGAACAGCTCGTTGGAGTGCTCCAGCGCCGGGATCCTGGCCAGGGAGTGCAGGAGAGCCGCGGCGCGGTGGTGCGGGGCGTCGTAGACCAGGGTGCCCATCACCGCACGTTGATGGCGGGCTACCGCGGCGCCATCGCACCGTGATCGGTCACATCGGGATCTCCGGGGACCAGGGTCTGCGCCGCCTCCAGGAGCCACCGCTCATCGATGATGAGGACGAAGGACACGTCAAGCCGCGCGACTGGCGGAACCCGCGCCGAATTCTTCGGCGAACGCTGAGCCGTGCTCGTCGGCGAAGGCCCTGGCGGCCGCGTTGAACCGAGGGCGTGCGAGATCGGCGGTCAGCAGCTACTGGGCGTAGCGGACGGGCTCGACGTGGCCGCCGGCGGCCTGACGTACCAGTTCCGCGTACGTCTCTTCGTCCACCTGCAAGCGGATTTCCTTGGGCATGCCTCAACCGTAGCCGCACTGGCTGTCCGGCAGACAGCGAACGCCGGTGCTATCTCGGTCCCCACCACGGGTGCCGCGTCAGCGTTCCCGCCCGGAGAGCATTTCAGGCCTGCGTTGGGTGTAACGCGACACGGATAGTCACGATCCGCCCGATCTCTAATCACCGTCACGAGACAGGTGGAAGGCACGCGGGTGTGACGTGGATGTTACCCGAGCCGATACTCGCCGAGCCTGTGGCGAACCCTGTGCTACGCCCCGGGTGGGCCGCCGAGCCCAAGTGGGACGCGCTCCGGGCAAATGTTTGTGTCGATGGCGGCCGCGTGGTGTTGCGCTCCAGGCGTGTTCTTCCATTGCGGCGGCGTTCCCGGCAGCAGCCCGGCCGGGGCCGGGCTGCTGCCGGGTGCAACGGCACTGGACGGTGTTATGTGACCTGCACGGGTGTCTCAGGCTCAGGGTGTCCCAGGCTCAGGGTGTCTCAGGCGGCGCACCTCCCGTAGACGAGACGCCTTCGCCGCCGATGGGTTGGGGAGCCGAAGCAGGAAATAGGGCCGCGCGGTCGTCGGCGCGGCACAGATAACCTGCGCCAATGAAGCGGATTCAGCGGGCCGCCGGCGTGATCGTCGGCTCAGCGGTGGGTGACGCCCTGGGTGGCCCCTTCGAGTTCGGTCCCCAGGGAGCGTTCTCCGCGCGGTTTCCCGCGCCCGGTGCCGGTGGCGAGATGCGCGGAGGCGGTGGCTGGGATCCCGGCGAGGCGACCGACGACACGCAGATGGCCGTCCTGGTGGCGGAGTCGCTGCTGGAGCAGGGCGGACTGGATCTGCCGGACACCTTCGCCCGCTTTCAGCGGTGGGCGGCATCAGAACCCAAGGACATCGGCTTGCAGACCGAAGACGTCCTGACCAACGGCATGCCCTGGGACCTCGCCGCCGCGATCCACTTCCAGGTCAACCAACGAGCAGCCGGAAACGGCTCCTTGATGCGCGCCTCGACCTCCGCGGTCCACTTCGCACCCGCCGGCCAAGAAGCCACCATGGACGCGGCCCGCCGCATCGCTGCCCTCACCCACGGCGACCGCGCGGCCTGGGAAGGCACCGCGATCTTCCACGAACTCATCCGCGTCACGTTCGAGGACACCGACCCCCTCGCCGCGCTCCCGGACATCCTGGCTCATGTCCACCCCGACCACCGCGGCCGCTACGCCACCGTCCTCGCGCCCAACTGGCACCCCGATCAGGCGACCGAGTTCAACGGCGCCGTCTGGCCCTGCCTGGGCTCCGCCGTCTGGGCCCTGCGCACCACCACCAGCTTCGAAGACGCGATACGCGCGGCGATCGACCTCGGCGGCGACACGGACACCGTCGCCGCGGTGACCGGAGGCCTCGCGGGGGCCTACTACGGGCTGGATGCGATCCCCGCCCACTGGACCCAGCCGCTCCACGTTCCCCTCCCAGGATTCGACGGAAGAGTGCTGTACCTGGCAGATCTGCTCCACCTTGCACACCGCCTCGGAGGCTGAACTAGGTGCTGCTCCGCGCTCTCCACGAACTCCGGCCCTCAGCCGCAGTCACCCTCCCAGTGGCTCCGCAAGGAGCACGACTCGATCTACTTCGACATCGAATCCGAGCACCGGACGACCAGGGGCACCCTCCGGATGCATCAGCACCGGCTTACCCAACCGCCGCCCAATCTCCCGCAAGAAGCCGCAGAACACATCAAGTCGCCTCCTGCCCTTGCAACTCGCGCAGATCAACGTCGAAATCGATCTCCTCGTCTGAGTAGAGGCGGAAGATCGCCAGCACATCAACTCTCAGCCAGACACGCAGGCTCGGGCACTCAGTATCCGCTGGTCGAGACAGTGCAGCCTCCGCCCGAGGCACGGGAAGCACCCTCTCCCCTTCGGAAGAGCGTGTCGGGTACGGCGGCGCTCCTAAATTTGGACCGGGTCGGCGTAGCTGAAATGGACGCGCAGCATGTCGTTGGCGCTTCCCGCTGAGCGCGAGGGGCGGGGACACCGCAGCGCGAGGGATCAGGAGGCGATAACCGTGTCCTCAATGCGTGCGTACGGGGACCGGCCAGAGGCAGCTAGCAGGTGCCCCTGGCCGGAGCGAGAGCGCGATGGTTCACTTCGGGCAGAGAACCGGAGCGGACACGGTCAGTTGCAGGCGTGGCCCCATCCCATTTCGGGGCGCCAGGTCTTGGAGCTCGCGGTCCCGCCCTGCTTCTTCCAGGTGAACTTGGCCTGTACCTGGAAACTGTTCGTCGGCCACCTGCACGGGTTGACCGATGAGGTGCTTGCCAGGTCTTGGGTGTTGTGCCAGCCGTCGTCGTCCTTGGCGGACTTCACCGTCAGCGTCCTGGTGCCGTTGAAGCGCAGGAGCTTCACGTCATTGACCTTGACCGTGTAGTTGCCACCGCCGGCGATGTCGGTGATCTTCGCCCGTGCCCGGTAGGTGTCGGCCTCGTCGTCCCACCATACGGTCGCGCAGCGCTTGACCTGCTTGCCGTAGCACTCCCAGGTGCTGTCCGCGGACGCCATGGACGGTGTGAAGACGATCGATGCGCCCACCGCTGCGACGGTGAGCCCACCAGCCGTACCGATCCGGCCGAGTTGCTTGAGCCTCATGAGGTTCCCTTCCAATGTCCCGCGGCCGTCGGACGGCCGCCAGGTCTTAAGCGCTGGTGACGGGAACGCTAGCCAGGAATCCGGGGTGAACCGTGAGGCGTGCGGTGCTGTTGCGCAGCCGTGACAACGTCCGGATTCGGCTGCCGCCGCCAGCCGACCGAGCCCCAGATCTTCCAGGGCGCGTGCGACCGTCGGCCAGGAGGTGACGTCTGGGCAGTACCCGGTGCGGTGGTTGGTGTTCACTCTCAGCCCACCGGGCTGCCTTGCGAACGAAGCTGAGGTCGGCGGCGTGGTTTGCGCGCCCCGCGTTTGGGTTCGGGCGCGGGGACGCAGCCTTCTGGGATGGCGCGTAGAAGGAGAAGGCCTGCAGCGTTGCGACACCTCGTGCGGGACGTGTCGCCGCCTGCGGGGCGGGGCTCTGGGGTGCGAAAGCCCGGCCGGGCCTGGGTGCTTGGCGTCGGTGCGGCAGTCGTGGGCGTGTTGCTCGTCGCGCTGATCGTCGTCGTGGCGCCGCACCATCTCCTGGCCGGGGACACTGCCGGCGTGCGCCCGGGTTCCGGACCGCGCGAAGGCGATCAACGACATTCGGACCACGCTGCTGCAGGGGCTGGCCGGGGTGGCATGGCTTGTTGGGGCCTTCTTCACCTGGCGGCAGTTGCAGGTGACGCGGTACGGACAGCTCAGCGAGCGATTTACCGCGGCGGTGGAGCAGTTGGGCAGCCCCAGCGTGGAGGTGCGCATCGGAGCGGTCTTCGCTCTGGACAGGGTCGCCGTCGACTCCCGGGACGATCGCGGGGCTGTCGCCGAGGCCGGCATCTGGACGTCCAGCAGATGAACGTGAAATCGTCCGTGAGCATTGCTTTGAGCAACAACCAGCCACCCACCGGCCGATCAGCTGATCCGACGTTCATTTCGAGAGCTGGTCAGCGTGGCCGCCCTGTACAGCGCTGCGGCGTTCCTGTTCGCGCTTGGAGTAGGCGGCTGCCCGGATCGCCTCGTCGCTCTCCAGGCCCGATCCCAGCGCGCCGCCCACCGTGGCGACCGAAGCGACGAACCAGGACAACGTCCAGTACTCCGTGGCGTGCAGCGGAGTTCGCGTCAGGGAAGCGAAGACTTGGCCGTTGAGGATGAAGAGCGCCCATACCAAGTTGATGACCATCAGACCCACGTAGCAGACGAGCACCCCGATGCCCACGGTCACGACGGTCGAGGCGTTGTAGAGAACGGCTCTCTTTCTCGCTTCCGGTGAGACCTCTGCTGATCGATGCCACAGCTGCGCGTCCACGATCAGCCAGCCGATCATGAGCGTGACGGACCCGACCGTGGCGATCACGAGGCGTGGCGTACTCAGGGACGCGGCCAGGTTCCAGGTGGTGGAGTTCACGGTGGCGACGGCACCTGTGGCCAGTGCGGCGGCCAGGGCTTTCGACAGACCCGGAACCAGCCGCCACGGCCGGTTGGCGCGGACCATCCCGCTGAGCACCCTGAGGTAACCGCGCGGCCCGCCGGCGACGTAGCGCAGATCTGCTGTCTCCTCCTCACCGACCGGGCCTGGATGGACACGGGCGAGAGGATCGGCGAAAGACCCCGGCGGCGGTTGACTTCGCGGCGTCCCCTCGGGCCCGGTGGCCCGCGGGCCTGCCAAGCTGAGCACAGCTTCCTCCACGGCCCGCCTGGCTCTTTTCTGTAGCCGAACGCCCCCCAGCGAAGGAAGGGACAGCAGTGCCAAGCCGTGTTCGTGTCTCAGATCCGCGACGAGCTTGCGCCCGTGCGAGTGCAACGGAAGGTCGGTGAGGGCCACGACGATGTCCCAGTTCTCCGCACCAGCCCGGTGCCTGATCCGGCGCATCAAGGTGAGCGGGTCCTCGGTCCCTGCAGTGAAGGGCTCACTGACCACCTCAACATCGAACCGGCGTCCCTCGCCCGACTTGTCGGCGAGCCGGTCAGGAAGTGTCCGGGCCATGCGCTGCGCGATCTCCGTCGGCGCGTCCGGATCCGCCAGGAGAGCCACGACCGTAACGCCCTTGGACGGGCCCCGCATGGTTCCCTCCCGTCGCCTGCCCCCGCGATGCACGTGTGTGCCAGCATGATGCCCCCGCGGTGGCGCCGGCGCCCGTCTGCCACGCTGGCCCGCCAGCAGGTACAGGCGTATGGCGGATCTCCCCGACTCCCCCTTTTATCCAACAGAACGGCCTAGCCGACAGGCCCACGGCGCCAGCGCGATCGTAGGTCGCGAGCGCGCCGACATAGGCCCTGGCGGCTGCAGGCCAGAGGGTCGAAGACGGGTACGCACCGCTACTCCCCGGACTTGACCGTCGGCCGGCCCAGACCCGCATACATGACCGCTCATGGCGCTCGTGCCCTACGGCCTTCCTTGCGGCCATCTCAACCTCGTGCCGCGGCCAACGAGTCACTTGCGCGGGCCAGCCCCGCCACCGCGGCTCACCGATCGCCGCCGAAGTGGTTGCGGAACTCCTCACGGCAGTCGTCCTCGGTGCCGACCCGCACTCGCGAGAAACCCAACACTCCGTCTTCCTCACCTTCTTCCTCAGCCCTGGCCAACTTCTTCTCCATGTCCGCGATGTACTTTGCGCACTCGGTAGTGACGGGTGTCCCGGACGGCGGGCCCGGCGCCGAGAAAGCATGCAGTACAGCGGTAACAGCCAGGCCCACCGCGCACAGCACCACCCACACGGCAACCCACATACGGCGACTCATCAATATCGGCCCAGGCATCCCGGCATCCTACGAGCACCACGCCCACAGCGTCCTGACGCAGGGGAAGAGTTCTTCACCGCGGCTGATGCCGACCGCCATCGGCCAGGGCGTCGCCCCCTCAGTTGCGCGGCCGATCCGGCGCGGGCGCCAACAGTTGGTCAAGGCCGATTCCTTGTGGTGACCAGC
Source organism: Streptomyces sp. NPDC002853 (assembly GCF_053591915.1). Classification (NCBI taxonomy): domain Bacteria; kingdom Bacillati; phylum Actinomycetota; class Actinomycetes; order Kitasatosporales; family Streptomycetaceae; genus Streptomyces; species Streptomyces sp. NPDC002853. Next base: position 314,680 of record NZ_JBSFUS010000002.1, read on the forward strand.
CCCGCGCGCCTCACTCGGCAACGCACCAACCGCCATGGCACCTGCACCGGCGCGGATATCGAGGATCCAGCAATCGTGGAACAGGAGGCACCTCAAGTACGCCGCGGGCGCCGTCACACTGACCTGCGGCGATGCCGTTGACCCTGCCAGAGCGACTCTCTCGCGCACGCCCACCCTTGGCGCATGGATATCTTTACGAGCTGACGTACTGCTCGGAGTATTCCGCGGTGGGAGCGATGGGTGTGATCACGTCGATCAGGACGCCATTGGGATCGGCCACGATGAAGTGCCTTTGCCCGAAGTCCTCGCTGCGCAGTTCAAGGACGGGGTGCAGCCCTTCGCTGGTGACGAGCCGTTCCCATTCCGCGTCCACGTCCTCCACTTCGAAGTTGAGCAGCAGGCCCTGTACAGGGACCCGCTGCCCCTGGGGAACCGTCGGATGGCTGTGGTCGAGGAGAGCGAGCTCGTATCCGGGATCTCCGGGCTGGCGCAGGCTGATGTACCAGTCGGCTTCGAACGTCGTCTCGAACCCCAGCAGTCGGGTGTAGAAGTCGCGGGACTCTCGCAGCTTCGCTGTGCCGATCACGGGATAGAAGCTGGTCAGTTTCATGCCTGAACCCTTTCGCATACCATCAGTACGCGAATCACGCTATTCGCATACCATCGGTATGTCAATGAGGAGTGCGATGCAACAGCACGGCATCCGGGCACAGCAGCGGGAGCAGACCAGGCAGTCGCTGCTGCGGGAGAGCAGGCGCCTGTTCTCAGGCAGCGGCTACGGCGCGGTGGGCCTGGCGGAAATCGTCCAGGCGGCTGGGGTGACCAAGGGTGCGCTCTACCACCACTTCACCGGCAAGGCGGACCTCTTCCGCGCCGTCCTGGAGGAGATGCAGCAGGAAGTGGGCCGACGCGTGGCTGCGGCCGCTGACGCCCACGATGATCCCTGGACCCAACTGACCGTCGGCTGCCAGGAGTTCCTCATTGCGACCACCGATCCGGACATCCAGCGCGTGATGCTCGTGGACGGGCCTGCCGTACTGGGATGGAGCCAATGGCGGGCGATGGACGAAGCCGCCTCGGCTCACCACCTCGCCGACGCGTTGTCCTCCCTCATCGACGCAAAAATCATCACGCCGCAACCGGTCGCACCACTGGTTCACCTGCTGTCAGGGGCAATGAACGAGGCCGCCTTGTGGCTCGCATCCTCCTCCAACCCCGAAGACCTGGACCACACCAAAACCGCGCTCACGCAACTGCTGCAGGCATTGCGCGCATCCTGACTTGACGACCACAACACAGGGCGCGCAAACACTCCGTTAGCGACCCCCCACACGAACACCGCACGACCAGTGCTCAAGTCAACAGCGGGACTAGGGAGTCTCTTTGAACCGTCCGTGAGATCGTCGTGCTCGTGATCGAGTCCTGGATGATCAATGACGACAGCTCTGAGCCGGTGCCGTCCGAGACAATGCTGGAGGCTCGTCAGTCGAGGATCGACCGCGGGCAGCTTGAGACGTGCCAGGCCCGTGCCAGGCTCGCAGAGGGTGGCACGGGCCTGGCCGGCGCGTTGCGGTGGCGTCCTATCCGGCCGAGATCCCGTTTGGCGGACACGGTTGTGGTTTCACTCTGTCGGACGTCCCTCACTCCTGTGACCTGTGTGTTTGCGGCCGTCGGCACCTGAACACCCATCCCTGCCAGCAGGGGAGGATCTGCGTTGAGCGGCTGAGGCCGTTTATGTCGGGGCAACAGCGGTTTCGTTGACGGCGCGTTGGTGCCGCGGCCGCCCGTGTGGAGGAAGTCCTGATGCGTTCGCTGAAGATAGCCACCGGCACCTTCCTGGCCAGTACCGCGCTTTTGGTTGTCGCGCCGCCGGTCCTGGCCGCCCCGATGGCTCCCTCGTCGTGCGAGGAGGCCCAGTCGCTGGCCACAGAGGCCGAGGCGGACTACGAAGCCGCGAAGAAGCAGTACGAGGGCGGCGACACCTCGCTCAAGCAGCAGGTCGCCGAAGCCGAACAAAATGCCAACTCGCTGGCGTCCCAGGCCCAGCGCATCTGCGGCGACACGGTCATGAACCCCACCGCGCCCGCCTCGAAGAAGCCCAGCGGCGCCATGCGCACGGGTGCCGGATCCAGCAGCTCCGACCCCTCCAGCATCCCCGCTCTGGCCGCCGCGGGCGGCCTCGCGGTCGTCTCCGCCGCCGGTTTCGTCGCGCTGCGTGGCCGCATCCGCAGCCGCCAGAGCTGATCACCCCGGATCACCCCTGGGATCCATGTGCACCGGCCGCTTTCCGGCCGGTGCACATGGCGCGTGGCGAAGGATCCGGTGCGGAGAAGTGGCGAGGGACAGAGGCGAGAACATGCACGGCAGGCGCATCGGCAGCAGGTCCGCTACGGCTCGGCAGACGAGCGGCGGACGTGACGAGAGGCAGGCGGCGCCCAGCCGGTCAAGGGCGCTGAGGTGGAGGTTCCCGTGGGAACTGTGTCTGCTGCTCGCGGCCATCGGCATTGTCACGGCCACCGCGTTGCGGCCTGCTTTGGACGGGCCGCCGCAGCCCGCCAGCGGCCACGCGGGGCGAACCTCAGGTCATGACACGGGCGGGCCGGCAGATGCTGCTCCTCCATTGCCCGCTTCCCGCCCCCTGCGAGTGAAGATCCCCGCCATTCGCGTCGATGCGCCGCTGACCAACCTCGTCATCCAAAACGACGGGCGTCTGGCCGCCCCGCCCAAGGACGACGCAAATCTCGCCGGCTGGTGGGCTGACGGGCCCTCCCCTGGCACTCGCGGCACGGCCATCGTCGCCGGACACGTCGACACCTCCACCGGACCTGCCGTCTTCTACGACCTTGGCGCCCTCAAGAAGGGCATGGCCATCAACGTCACCCGTGACGACGCCCGCACCGCACACTTCACCATCGACAGCATCGATGTCTACGACGCCGATCACTTCCCCGACGACAAGGTCTATGCCGACACCGGTCGCGCCGAACTGCGCCTGATCACCTGCGGCGGCGGTTTCGACGAACAACGTCAGCAGTACGAGGGCAACGTCGTCGTCACCGCCCACCTCACCCGCGCATGACGGCCAGCCGACGCACGACGACCAGGCCGTCACCAGGAAGCGGCCACCTGTTCAGATCGGGGGCCGGGAAACCCGTCGGACGACCCGACACGCACTGAGCGATCCGGGGGCCGGGGGTCAAAGAGCAGGCTGTGGCACCTACTCCACCGGCAACGCGAGCAGTTTGATCTCAGGCATCTTGATCCCAGGCGCCTCGCTCACAGAACTTCCGTACTTCGCCACGAGAGACGTGATCTCTTTGAGATAGGGGAGGCTGCCTACGCTTGAATCTTTGAGCAGCGATGGCTGAAGGCGCCGGGGAAGACCTCTTCGTACGGCCTTCAAGCATGCGATGGAGGACGCGACCGGCACGTACGTCTCGAACGGGGCGTTCATCGCGGCGGCACTCCTGCATGTCCCGGCTGGCCTGAAGGTCAAGCTGGGCGACCGACCTCATCGTCCGCGCTCACCCCCACCTCAAGGCCCCCATCGTCCTCATCTGGGACAGCCGCAACACGCAACGGGCCGCCGGAATGCTCCAGTACGCCGCCGAACACGACTGGCTCACCATCATCCACCTGCCGCCCTACGCACCGGAGTTGAACTCGGTGGAAGGCATCTGGTCGCTACTGCGGCGCGGACCGCTGGCCAACGTCGCCTTCACCGAAGACGACCACCTCGAACGCACCCTCCGCGCGGCCTGCGGCACATTCAGCACCGCCCCGACCTGATCGACGGCTGCCTCACCGGCACCAGACTCGAGAGCACCCACCATCCGGCAACATCCCGAGAAGGTCAGTAATCGTGTTGACCGCCACCGTCAGGCGGTGCTGGAGTCCCGCATGTGGACAGCATCCCCGCCAACCGGCGCCTCTGGAACCAGATCAGCAGTGCCTATCAGCACGAACACGATCCGCAAATTGGTGCCACACCCCGGCTGTGGGGCATGTACTCCATTCCCGACACGCGCCTGGACGCCTTGGGCGACGTCACCGGCAAGCGCGTCCTCGAACTCGGCTGCGGCGCCGGCCAGTGGTCCAGGGCGCTCGCCGCCGAGGGCGCCACCGTGGTCGGGATCGACCTGTCCGAAGCCCAACTCGCCGCAGCGGCTCGCGCGATGGGCGCGGCCCGCTACCCGCTCGTGCAAGGCGCCGCCGAACAACTCCCCTTCGCCGCCGACAGCTTCGATCTGGTGTTCTGCGACTTCGGTGGGATGAGCTGGGCGCCCCCGCACCTGGCCGTCCCGCAGGCCGCACGCGTCTTGGTCCGAGGCGGGCGCCTGGTGTTCAACGTCGCCAGCCCATGGTTCGAAGCTTGCTACGACGAAGCCGCCAGCCGCGTGACCACGACGCTGCAGAAGGACTATTTCGGGCTGAACACCATCGCCGAAGACCACGGCGCGCGCAGCTATCAGCTCACCTACGGCGACTGGGTCAGGGTCCTGCGCGGGGCGGGTCTGATCATCGACGACCTCATCGAGCCGCGGCCCGAACCTGGAACACCCAACGGCTACAACGAAACCAACCCATCCGACTGGGCTCACCGCTGGCCGGCGGAACTGCTCTGGGTAACCCGCAAACCGTAAGTTCCGCCGCGCCCAGACGTTAAGGCATCCCCTCGCCGGATAGGCCTAGTAGTACTGCGTTGAGGTTCTTGTTCTGGTTCTGCTGGTTTTGACGGGGCGGCCACAGGGGGCGCAGGGACCGCCAGGCACGGGCGCCCACGGTGGAAGCCGGAACCGGCTGGCCCGTCGCGACCACCAGCCGTGTCGGCGCCCACGATGACCTGCACGTTGACGGAGCACCGGTAGCTGCGGCTGGAGGAGTCGATATGGCGGCCGGTTCGTTTTCCAGAGATCAGGCAAGCAGATCCATCAACCGATCAGCTTGCCGATCAGCGCTCCCGGGCGGGTTCCTTGGCACGCCGGCGTGTGCGTCGTCGAAAGCAAGCAAGAACAGCCAGACGAGGGCGAGGAGGCGGCGGCACTGCATCAACCGAGCTGATTCAGCGGGCGTTAAGTCGACGCATCGCAGCAAGTGCGGCACGTTCAGGGGCTGTTCTACCCAGGTGGCCACGTGTTCGGTGATCTCTGCCAGTTCAAAAGCGCGATCGCTGCGGCCCGAGTACTCGAAGTCGACGACCTGCACGCGGGACCCATCCCACAGGTAGTTCGCCAGGTTGCCGTCCCCTGGGCCGAAGACACTGGGAAGGTCTGGCTGGCCGGCGGTCTCCAGCCCCGAGTGGGCCAGCCAGTCCATGCCGTGGTCCATCGCCCGCCCCACCTGCCCGTTGACCCGAGGCCGGGCCTGGGGAAACCACCCGCGGATGTGGGCCGTCAGCTCTCCTTGATGCCCTGGACGCAGCGCCATCCCGGCCAGAACACGTGCCGGCACAGCCGCATGCATCCTCGTCACCGCCGCCGCCAGCGCCTCGACCTGGTCGTCGTTGAGCAGCAACCCCCGCAGGGGCCTGCCAGCCAGTCTGGACATCACCACGGTGGGCTCTGCCCCGGCAAGATCTGCCTCCCATGGACGTGGAGCCAGCCCTGGCGCGTAGCGAGCAAGCAGCCGGAGCGCACGCCACTCGCGCCTCCCACGCTCGCGATCCTGGCCACGAAAGCGCTTGGTCACGCTGTGGGAGCCCACCACCATCGTGTGGGTGCTCCAGGGATCAGAACTCATGACGCCCGATCCTGCCAGGGCCAACCACCGAAGACCCCCGCTCCCCCGCGCCCGGATCATCCGCATAGGTACGCAACGACCCCGCGAGCGTGCCCAGCACTCCTGATGCAGCACATCTGTCGCTCGCCGATGTCCGCGTAGTCGACGACGCCGAGAATCCTCATTGTCCACGGTCAGGCTGCGGTGGAGCGCGGAGCGATCGTGCATTCGCGATCAGCGCACCTGACTCGCACAAAAAATCGAACATATGCTCTACTGGGGGCATGGTGCACACACAACACTCCCGCGACATCGTGCAGACCCAGCGCGACTGGACCCGCACCTACCTCGCTCTCACCCAGGCCCCCGCCACCAGCAACACCGTCCTGCGCCGACGACTCATCGGCCTGTCGCGTCGCCTTGTCCAAGAGGTGCCGCGGGCCCAGCTGGCCGACCTGCGCCGCCGCACCAAGGACCGATCATGACCCGGCGCTCGTGGGACATCACCGACCGGCAGCAAGCAGTCCTGTCCTACATCCGCGCCCACATCCTCGACCGGGGTGAGGCTCCCAGCGTCCGGGAGATCGGCCGCGCCGTCGGGCTGTCCAGCCCCTCCTCCGTGCTCTACCAGCTGCGCCGCCTCGAACAGGCCGGGGCCGTCGTGCGAGCCAGCGGCACCGGCTGGCGGGACTACCGGCTTCATCCCGATCCCCTATCTGACCGTCATCGCAGCCCTTGCCATGCGCGGTTGAGATACCGCCCGGCAACCTCGTTCACCAAAAGGGATCAGCAGGTTCCAACCTTGGCCAGCGGTCCGCGCCGCAGTAGCGTGCTTGTGGTGCCGGCGCGGCCGGTAGATCAGCCGGGAGGGCTCGCCGGGCCGGTAGCAGCATAGGGTGGCGATCGAGTAGCGGCGCCAGGACCGGCCACGCCCCCGCACCGGCGGCGCGTTTCCGCGCCGGCCCAGGTGCGGGCCCGAGACGGGGTCATCCCGTACCCCGCCTCGTCCTCGAAAACGAGAAAGGCCCCGAGCGCGGCTGCGGTCATTCCGCCTGCGGCCACACGTCCTTGTTCCACAACTCCACGACGTACTCGGCGCGTTAAAGTGCCCGCGGGCAGGCGACTGCCGGAACCAGGACCAGCCGTAGCGGTGCAGCAGCAGCCAGGCCGCCGCCGGTGAGACGTCCAGTCCGAACTTGCAGAAGATCAGTGCCCGACTCTCGCCAGGGTCCAGCGCTGGTCCTCCTAACCGTGCACGGCCGGGCCTCTGGCCAGCTCCTTCCCACTCGGCGAACCGGTCGTCGGTCAGCTTGGGCAGTTTCGGCGATCCGGCCGAGGCGAAGGCGGTCGTGCCGCCCTCGCGCCAGGCTCGCCGCCATCGCTCCACCGACCGCTCACTCACCCGCAGATCCTTCGCGATCACCGCGTTTCCCTCGCCCCGCGCGAACCGCTCCCCTGTATCGAACGGGATCCGTTCCCCGAACTGCCGTCGCTCGGCGGTCAGTCCGTCGCCCTGCGCGTACCGCGTACCACCGGCCTGCCTCAGGGATCACCACACGTCACCCTCTCCGACAACATTCCGAAGAGATCAGCAGGTCCTCACGCCCCGCGATGATCTGGGCCTTGAGCCGGTCACCTTCAGCGACCGCGTCCGGCAAGGGAGCGAAGAAGTCCTCCCAGAGACCGGGCCGCTGCCGCTCTCGGAGCGCCAGAGCCATCCTGCTGCCGGCGGGATTTAGCTCTCCCGCCGGTACGCGCCAGGTGCCATCCCGTACGTGCGTTTGAAGGCGCTGGCGAAGGCGAACTCGGATGTGTAGCCGATCTGGGTGGCGATGGACCTCAACGGTGCATCCGATTCGCGTAGCAGGCGCGCTGCCGTGGTCATCCGCCACCAGGTCAGGTAGCCGAGGGGCGGTTGGCCGACCAGCATCGCGAAGCGTCTGGCGAAAGGTGCCCGGGAGAGCCCCGCTTCCGCAGCGAGCTTCGCCACGGTCCACGGTGCTGCCGGGTCTCGGTGGATGGCATGGAGGGCAGCGGTGACGGGCGGGTCGTTCAGCGCGGCGGCCCATCCGGTGGTGGCACCTCGGGCGGGTTGTTCGGTGAACCAGATGCGCAGAACGGACAGCAAAAGTGTGTCCAGGAGCGCAGGGACGGCGGCGTCCATGCCCAGGCACGGGGCCTCCAGCTCGGCGGCCAGTAGCTCCACGGCTGAGCGCAGCGCAGGATGACGGCCCGCTTGTGCCGGCAAGTGGATCAGATCCGGGAGGGTCAGCAACAGCGGGTGCGTGCGGGACGGGTCAAGTTGGTAGGCCCCGCACAGCAGTACGGTCGCAGGGCCGCCGTCCCCGCTCCGGTCGACACTGACCGAGGCGTAGGCGTCGGACAGCTGATGGTCCTCGGGGCCGCAGCCAGGGGCTGTCACGAGGGTTTCGGGACCGTCGGCCAGGGTGTGTCCGCTGCCGTGGGGAAGGAACACCACGTCTCCCGTGCCCAGTTGGATGACCTCCGCGTCCGGGGTCAGTAGCCAGCAGGAACCCTGCAGGACCACCTGGAAGCCCGCCGACCCGGGGACGGAGGCGAACTCCTGGCCCCACGGAGCATGCCAACGCACATGCGCCGACCGAGGACGGCCCGTCCGCGTCACCGCGACCACGTCGCTCAGTACATCCATGCGCTGAGAGTACGGGTGCGAGACGCACGCGTATGAACGGGCCACTTTGGCGCATGGATCGGCTCCCCACGCGGTCGTAAATTCGCGATATGACAACGATGAAGGCCGCGCGTATCCATGAGTACGGCGTTGCATCCGTGATCCGCTACGACGACGTTCCGCAACCACGGCCTGCCTTCGGTGAAGTACTCATCCGTGTCGCCGCGACCTCGTTCAATCCCACCGAGGCCGCGCTGCGCGCCGGACTGCTGCAGGCGTACTTCCCCGTGGACCTGCCCTACACGCTCGGCTGGGACGTCGCCGGCACTGTGGCCGACATCGGCGCGGGAGCGGAGGGCTTCGCCATAGGCGACCGCGTGATCGGGCGGCTCGACAGCGGAGGGGCTGCGGAGTACGTACGTGGGCCCACTGCCGTGCTGGCCACGGTGCCCGCTTCCATCCCTCTCACGCACGCCGCGGCACTTCCCGTGGCCGGTCTGACGGCGTGGCAGGCGGTTTTCGAGCACGGCAAGGTGACGGCCGGTCAACGGGTCCTGGTCAACGGTGCGGGTGGCGGAGTCGGAGGCTTCGTGACGCAGCTTGCCAAGCACGCGGGCGCGCAGGTGATTGCCACGGCCGGCGCTCGAAGCACCGAGGCGGTCCTGCAGCAGGGTGCGGACCAAGTAATCGACTACACCGCCGGGCCGGTGGGCGTCGCGGTCGACGGCCTGGTGGACACACTGTTGAATCTGGTCCCGCTGAGCCCGCCGGATGCCGCAGCTCTGGCGCCCCTGGCGCGGCCGGGCGGGCGGATCGTCTCGATCGCAACCCCGATCGAGCCGGCTGCCGACGCCGGGGTGAGCACGATGCACATGGTCGCCCGCAACGATGTCGCACACCTGGCAGCGCTTGTGGACCTCGTTCACGCGGGCAAGGTCAGCATCGACATCAGCGAGTCACGTCCACTGGCCGACCTTGCCGACGTCCACCGCCTCAGCGAAGCCGGTCGGACCCGGGGCAAGGTCATCATCAGACCTTGAGCCCCGCGGTTGGACCCTGCTACTGGCTCCCGCGACCCAATCCAGCTGAGCACGTTCCCGTGTACCTGGCTGACGACCACTGCCGGTAGTGGCCCCCGCTGGGCGGGGAAACGACCTGGTTGTATCTGCGCAGCCTGGCCGCGGGCTGGGGCTTGCCGCAGCGGGAGCTGCTGGGCTGGTGGCAGCAGACCAACCAGCGCCCCGACTAACGCAGTGAGGACCAGCCGACGGCTGACGTTCTCCTGACCGGGTCGGGCAGGAGGTGCTGGCGCAGATCAGCGGCGTGCCCACCGGAGAGCTGGCGCGGGCTGCCGTCCTTCCGGCTGAGGGCGGCCGCCCTGGACCGGCTCGCCGCCGGGGTCCTGGGCGAACTCGACGACGAGTGGCAGGTCTTCGACCGCCGCTACCTCTCCGAAGCCCCCTGGCCGAACTCCTACGTCGGCGAGAGTGCGGATCTTATGACTCTCGGTGTCTACCGGCATTACAAAAGTAGATCTCAGCTGAAGGCGATGGCTGCGCCGGTCGAGACCGAGAGCTTCGCGGCGCGGAGGAGCTGGAGACACACGTAGGATTCGACGCGGTAGCGTTGCCATCCCTCGGCGGCCGGATCCTCAGAAGAGCCCAGGTAGCCACCCCGGGCCTTCTTGTCGACGATGACGTGGGCGAAGTCGACGGGGACGTAGTAGCCCTCGCAGTCCGAATGATGGACCAGGTGGTCGAACGGTCCAGGAGGATCACTCGGGAAAGCCTCGTACATCTTGCTCAGGAGCGGGTCGTCGGTGGCCCGCCGGGTCCTGTCGAGCGGTTCGGGCAGGCGCTCGTCCGCTGCAAGGTGGACGGCGAGACGGCGAACGGTGTGCAAGCCCGAGTAGCCCCACGCCTCGAACTCCGCACCCTCCTCATCATCCAGGTCGGGCTCAGTCCACTGCCGCGCTCCAGCGCGCTCCAGCAGCTCGCCGATCGCGAGGAAGTCAGCGCGGACCATCTCGATGTAGTCGTCGTCCTCGGCATCGACGAGGGCACCAACGACTATGTTCACTCCCATGACCCGATCTTGCCATCGGTGATCGGAGTACCACATCTTGCCCTGCTGTCGAGGCACGCCGCCCGGCCGTAGCCCGCGGCCTCCGGCTGACCGTCGCCGCGCAGCGGGCTGAAGTCGACGTCCGGGTGCGGTTCGTACGCCTCGGGTTGGATGCCGAGTTCGTGGGTGGAGTACTCGCCGAGCGCGGATGTGCTCGGTGAGATGTGAGCGGTCCGCGGGGTCGACGATGTAGCCCCTCCTTCTGGAGTCGGCGGACCGTCTCGGCGATGTCGAGGGTGTTGTGGAAGGTCACCGCGTTCGTGAGCAGGGCGTTGAATTTCGCGCTTTTTTTGCCGCCGTGGGACTGGTGGGCTCGCGTCTGCCGTGTCGCGTATTCGTCAGCGGCGGTGTGTTCACGTCCTGAGATTGTCAAGGAGAGTGACACTCGGGAGTTTCGCCCTCCGCTGCTTGACCTCGCCTCGTGATTGCGAGCTTCCACTTACTCCAGGTAGAGAGCTGCCAAGCTGGTCAGTCAGCGGGTGATTTCGCTGTGGTCGTCGAAATCGAAGTTCCAGGTGGGGTTCAGCTCCGGGTATCGGATGGTGAACGCATCATCAGGGAGTTGTTTGCCGGTTGCCATGATGTGCGCGTCCCAGACAAGACTCAGCGCCTCCTCACACTCGAGATCGAGTCCATCAGCCGCTGAAGTTCTCACGATGGGTAGTTCTGCCAGGGCATGGGGGTCGGCAACTATGCGCTCGAAGACCTCGCGTCCCTGCGCAATCAACCAGCGGCAGCCGGTTCGGGCGTCCTGCGGGCCAACACGAGGAGCGCCGCCGCCGTGGCGCAGGTGATGGCCGGCGCCGCCAGTGCCACCCACAACGGCAGTACCGATAGTCCGATGCCGCTGGCCGCGAAGCCGGCGCCGCCGAGACTGTAGAGCCAGCCAAACCCCTCCGAACGACGGTTCTTTGGAATGACCTTCTCCACGGCGTAGGACCGGATCGCATTCAGCGGCGCCGTACAAAAGCCGACCAGGGCAACGACGAGCGTCATCGCAATCCAGCTGCTCACCTGCCCGATCAGGACGGCCGCCACGGCAACGACGCAGATCAGGACGCCGGCCCGCAGGGCCGAGCTGCCGGGGAGCCGGGCTGCCAGTGCCGCGTATCCAAGGCCCGACAGCGCACTGCTGCCGGCCAGGATCGCGATGATCGTGCCGCCGCCGAACGCACCGGCTCCCAGGGTCTCGGCCAGCGGCAGCGCTGCCGTCTCGATCGCGCCCAAGGTGTGGCTGAAGGCGACGCCCACCATCAGCCAGGCGATGAACTCCAGGGTCCACAGGCGCTGTGGAGGTGCCGACGCGGTTCTGGCGTCGGCACCCTGGGCATCCGGCTCCTTCGCAGGGCGGATCACCCCCTTGGCGAAGGCCAGCAGCAGGGCCAGCACCACAGAGCCTGCCGCCATGACCACCACCCCGCCGGTCCAGCCGACGAGGTAGATCGCCACGCCCGCGATGAGCGGAGCGCCCACCACGAGCAACTCCATGACGGTGGCGTTCACCGCGAGAGCCCGCTCGAGCAGACGTTCAGGTACGGCACTGTTGAGCAGACTGCGGGTCAGCCCGGTGAGCCCGGCCAGCCCGACTCCGGCGACGACGCAGAACGCACAAAGCACTACCAACGAGGCTCCGAGCGCAGCTCCCGCGGCAATGGCGCCCAGCCCCAGGGAGGTGAGGAGCGCGGACAGGACGGGGACAAGGCGGCCGCTGGTGCCGTCGATGAGCTTGCCGGCCAGCCCCGAGCACACGACGTCCGCGAGAACGAGGGAGGCCACCATGACCCCGGTGTCCTCGGCTCGCCCGGTCGCCACGGTGGTGAGGCCCGCAAAGGCGATGGAGGCCATCAGGATCGGGGCGTTGACGAGCTGGCCGATGATGGTCCAGACCCAGTAGGGCCGGTGGGTCAGGAGTTCTCGGAGCGGCCGCTCGGTAGGTGCGGCGCCGGTGTCCTTGGCGTCGGTGCGAGTGGTCACGTCGTGTGGGTCTCCTTGTGCTCTCGAATGCGAAGAGCGAGTCGGCGCAGCCCTTCTGCCAGCAGGTCGGCGGCGTCTCCGGATCCACTCCGATCCGGTCCGGGTGCTGGAAGCAGCCACCGGGCACTACGAGGACCCCGTCCCGCGCCTCCAGCTCATGGCAGAACGCCGTGGTGGCGTCGATTACGACGAGGCGGGGGAAGGCGGTGACACCGTCGCGCGGCTTCGGCAGGTCGACCAGGTCTTGATGCGCGGCAGCCCAGTGCAGAAAGTCGCTGGCCTCGGACACCCTGGCCTCCGCTTCACGCAGATCGGTCCCGCAGACTTCGGAGCACAGGGCGTATTGGCCCGCATTCGTGCGGATCACGTCGCTCTTGCCAGCGTCCAGGTAGCCGCGCAGGTTTGTGCATGATGATCGAGTTCTGACTGGTGGCGGTGGCCGGAAGGTCTTCCCTCCCTTACCGCGCGCAGGACCTTCTGCGTGCTGATGCGATGCCCCACGGTCCGCGCCAGCAGGGCCAGAGCCGTTGATTCACGCGGCTTCGTCAGCGGTACGTCGACACCGTCCAACTTCATGGCTGGCGGGCCCAGTAGCTCGATCCGACGGTTCCTCACTCACCCTCCCCCAGAAGTCCGAAACACGGAAACCTATTTCCGCGCCACGGAAGCCAACATCAGAACAGACCGAACGTCAACGATCCTTGCCGGACCGAATTGAGCCCCCGGGTGCGGCACCGAAACGTGCCCCGCGCTTCACCGTGCCCCTGCCCTGCACCCTCTCGGCTCGGTGGCTCCGCAAGGTCGGGCCCTGGGACAACCTCGATGCGGCAGGACGCGTGACTGACACCGCAGCCTGGGGAAAAGGAGGCTACGAGCAGGTCATCACACGCTGGACCGTGCGTGTGCCTGCTGGCCTCCAGACAGGACTGCCCGGCCCGGCCGACGCCGGGCGCGGGGCAGCGGCTCGTCGCTCAGCGGCGTCCGGGGCACCGCTCCCACGCCATCGCTGCGGCGAGGAGCGCCGAGCACATGATCCGCGCGGCGACGGGCAGCGGACTTCACGCGGGGCTGGTGGCAGGGGTGCGGGCGAAGAGCAGTCCGGGGCGGCGACCCGGTGTTCCAGTTGCGGACTGATGGCATGGTCTTCTCTCCCGGTGTGCCGCGCGCAGCGCGGTGGGGCAAACTCGGGTATAGGGACCTGCCCAGCGGATCACTGCGAGGCCCGCATGCTCGATGTGCCGTTCTGGCTCTGGGGAGCGTTCGCCATCACGGTGGTCGTGTCGCTCACCATCGACCTGCTGGCCCACCGCCACGAGCACGTCATCGGGTTCAAAGAAGCAGCCGCGTGGAGCGGGCTATGGGTCGGCCTGGCCATGGTCTTCGGGGTGGTTGTCTTCCTCGTTCTTGGCTCGACGGCCGGCACGGAGTACACCACGGCCTGGCTGCTGGAGAAGAGCCTGTCCGTCGACAACCTCTTCGTCTTCGCTCTGATCTTCGCGTACTTCAAGGTGCCCCGCGCCTACCAGCACCGCGTTTTGTTCTTCGGCGTCATCGGGGCCCTGGCCTTCCGCGGCCTCTTCCTCGCCGCCGGTGTCGCCGTGGTCAGCCGCTTCACCGCCGTCCTGTTCGTTTTCGCCGCCATCCTCTTCTACAGCACCTACAAGATCCTCAAGGGTGAGGAGGAGAGCTTCGATCCGGGCACGAGCTTCGCCGTGCGGCTGCTGCGCAAAGCCATCCCCGTACGCGACGAATACGCGGGCACGAAGTTCTTCGTCAAAGAAGCCGGTAAGCGTGTGGCAACTCCACTGCTGGCCGTTGTCGCAGCCATCGAGGCCGCCGACCTGGTCTTCGCCGTGGACAGCGTGCCCGCCGTACTGGCCGTCAGCGATGATGCCTTCATCGTCTACACCAGCAACGCCTTCGCCATCCTGGGCCTGCGGGCCCTGTACTTCATGCTCTCGGGGCTACTGGACCGCTTCCACTACCTGAGCAAGGGCCTGGCGATCATCCTGGCGTTCATCGGCGTCAAGCTCATCCTGCAGGCATCCCACAAGATCATCAGCCCCGCTGTGCCCGAGATCCCCTCCCCGGTGAGCCTGGCCGTGATCGTCGCGATCCTGGCCGCCTCCGTCATCCTGAGCCTGCGGCGCCCCGCCGACGCCGACGCTGGCGCCACAAACGCCGAAAGCCCTCAAGGCGGACAGGACAACGGGGAGCCGCCGACCGAGACCCCAAGGCCACCGTCTGCCGGCTCCACCCCGCCACCCGAGCCGCCCGAGCCGCCCGAGCCAGGGAATTAGAGCGCCCAGACTCCGCCGCACCACCCGGCACACAACGGCTTCACCGGGGAGAGCGGAGAGCCGCGGAGAATGAGCCCCAGTAGGTAAAAAGTCCAGAAAGACGCCTTAAAGGCTTTTCAAAACTTTACTGCCGCTTTACATTGAAATGTATGACCAGCCCCATGCGTGAGACCCCACCGCGGGCCGACCACGTCTGTCCGGCCTGCCGTCGCCCCGTCCGCAGCCAGATCAAACGGCACAAGACTTGCGGAGTCTTCGTCCCCCTCTGGCGCCCGGGCCCGTGCCACAACCCTGACTGCACCCAATACCAGCCCGAGTACCGCACGCCGAAGACCCGACCACAGACGTGAGGCGGCAGGAGAGGAGGCGAACGCGGCCGACCGCCACTGGCGGTCAAGACCCTGCGTGTGCCCCGCCACAGCGCCACACGCCGCTCCCCCACACGACACAAGATCTCGACCCACATGATCAGCGCAACTGCCGGGCCCTCAGATCGGACACGGCCCCGTCCAGCCCGCACACGGGCGTTCGTTCCCGCCAGCGTTGAAGCGTGACCTGCGTTGTTCCCCGCCCGCCCGACCGACCGCCCGCCCGGGCGGTATGGTCCTAGTGTCAACCGCGAACTCATCTGGATTCAGATCCGCGAACTCAGTCGAGAAACGCATCGGGAGGACGGCATGAGCAACCAGCCGTGGACCATCGACGCGATCGCCCACGCGATCCCCGTTGCCGAGGTCCGGCAGACGTTCCTCCGTCAGGCCAGCCTCACGCCGCTGCCCGACCTCCCCGAAGTTCTGGCCCGTTGGCAACGCTTCGTTGAACGCTGGCGTGACGACGTCACCCCCCGGGTGGACGCCGTCCTCGAATACGCCAAGACGCACGGGGGCGAGATGCCCCCCGAATACGCGGACGACGGCGGTACCGGTGACTTCCTCAACCAGCTGCGCGCGGACACGGCGAAGCGGCAGACTAACGCGGCGTGACCTACGAGCTCATCGTCCCGCCCAGCATCCGGCGCCAGATCGCCGGGCTTCCCGTGGGCGACCAGGCCGAGCTCATCGCGCTGTTCGACCGCCTCCCCGAAGAGCATGAGCAAGTCAGCGATCCCTACGCACTAAACGTGCCAGGCCCCGTCCGCGTGCGCACCGCGGGACTCAGTCGCCTCGTCGTCGTGATTCTCGTCAGCGACACCACCGTGACCATCACCGTCATCGAGATCGTTGACCCCCTCGCCGAGTGACGACACCGCCCCGCAATTCGCCACTCCGGTGCGGGGGTTCAGTGCTGCGTGGCGTCACGCTCACATGTGCTGCTCACCGTCGCCCCCGGCGTGTCATGACAGCAGCATGCACGTGAACAGGCCGCCCTTGAGAGGCTCATAGAGCTCGTTACACGTGGGTCTTCCTGACGAGCGGCCCACGTATGGCGGTCGAGGACGGTCTTCTGCAGCAAGCTGGAGAAGGACTCCATGGCCGCGTTGTCGCCTGCCGCACCCACCCGCCCTATCGAGCCGACCAGTTGGTGGTGGTCGAGCGCCCGGACGAAATTCCCATGACCGGAACTGCGCGCCGGGATCGCCGTGCAGAATGCACCCGCCTGTCCGCGCCGGGCAACAGCGTTACCCAGGGGCTGCGGCCAGGCGGGACTCATCCGCGCGTCGACGGACTAGGCCGCGTATCGAAAGTGGATCTTGGTGATCTGCTCGCCTTACGTCTGAGGTAATCGTCTCGGCGGGCTGATGCTGGCAGGGTTGGTGATCCGTCCGCGTCGGAGGACGCGGACCAGGACGGAGAGGTCAGTCATGTCCATAGCCGCACCGGCCAACACGCGCACTGTGGTTGAGGAGTTGTTGCGCAGGATTGGCGAGGGTAACCCCGAGCGCATCGCCGAGATGTATGCCGAGCAGGGTGATTGGAAGCTCGCCTGGCCGGAGGCCGAGCACGGCCGTACTGCCACGCCGTGGATCCGCCACCGGTCCACCCGGGCCGACGCGGCCGCCCACTATCGCGAGCTTGCCGAATACCACGTGCCGGAGCATGTGGCGACTGCGGTTGAGCGCATCCTTGTCGACGGAAGCGACGCGGTCGTGCTGGGCGAGATCCGTCAGACCGCCCGGCCCACCGGACGTGCCTACAAGGCGCGGTTCGCTCTGCATATCACCGTCGCAGACGGCCTTGTCACCCGGCACCATGTCTACGAGGACAGCCTGGCCGTCGCCCAGGCATTCGAAGCGAAGGGTCAGTGAAAGGCCACCGGTCATTCGCGAAGACGCTGCTCACAGCCACTCGTTGATGGTCGCGACGAGGACGGTCGCCTCGTAGCGGACCGCCAGCTTGTCGAAGCGTGTGGCGACAGCCCGGTGCCTCTTGAGGCGGTTGATTCCGCACTCGACCGCGTGACGCTCACGGTAGTCGGCCGGGTCGAAATAGGGTGGCCGCCCGCCACGAGAGCCAAGCTTCCGGCGGTTGCGCGCCTGGCCGGCCTTGTCAGAGATGGTGCAGCGGATCCCGCGCCGCCGCAGGTAGGCGCGGTTTCTGCGAGAGGCGTACGCCTTGTCGGCCCGCACCCGATCGGGACGGACGCGTGGTCGGCCCGGCCCGGTGCGGGGCACTCGGACCTTCTCCAGCACCGGCTCGAACTGCGGCGAGTCCCCACGCTGCCCGGCCGTCACCACGATCGACATGGGCTTCTGGCCCTGTTCAACGGCCAGGTGCAGCTTGGTGGTAAACCCGCCGCGCGATCTTCCCAGCCCGTGATCACGGGGCCCGGCGAAAATACCGCCCGGTGGTTCCTTCTGCAGGTCGCCCTGCTGGCGCGCCCCGGCCGCATGCTGATGGGCACGGCAGACGGTGGAGTCGACGCTCAGGTCCCACACGATCGCCCCCTCCGCGTCGGCCAGGGACTGGAGCCGGGTGAGGATCCGCTGCCAGGTGCCGTTTCGCTGCCATCGGCGGAACAGGTCGTAAATCCGGCTCCACGGCCCGTACTCAACAGGGACGTCCCGCCATGGAACTCCGGTCCGGAACCGTCTGCCGTCGATCAACTGCCGCCGAGGCCAGACCGGCGGCCGTCCCGCCCTGATGCCCCTCGGCAACAACGGCTCCAGCGTTGCCCACTGCTCGTCCGTGAGATCTCCCCGCCCCATGAACCGTGATCATCACAACTCAAGATCCACTTTCGATACACGGCCTAGCCGACGATCCTCTTGCTGAAGACGTCCTTGAGGGCGCAGAGATACACCAGCCTCCTGCGTCATCGAACACCTCCAGGACCGCGAGAGCGCCCTGATCGTCGATGACGTCGTCTTCCCGAAGACAGCATCCCCTCGGCTGGAGCTGCAGCACCAGTACTCCGGCGCCCTCGGAAGCACCTGGCGCCGCCCGGGGAACATGTCGACAAGAACGTCGAACCCGACCGCGCGCAGACCCGCCAGCAAGGCACCCCGTCGTAGTCACCGTTTCGCCCCCCCCGCTCACGCTGGTGAGCGGGGGGCGCGCACTTACGAAGAGGTCGGTTGACTCAGCGTCTTGTGTGCGTCAGGGCAGGGTCCATTTCTGGTTGGGGTTGGCGTGGCAGGTCCACAGGTGGACGGGTGTTCCGTCGTTCCATGTGCTGCCCGACGCGTCCAGGCACTTGCCGGACTGCGGATTGCGGACCGTACCGTCGGACTGAGACGCCCACTTCTGCGCACCCGTCCCGTTGCACGTCCACAACTGGACCTTCGTACCGTCCGCGCTGTCCCCGCCCGACACATCCAGGCACTTGTTCAACGCCCGCAGCGTGCCGCCCTCCGCCACGGTCCACTTCTGCGCACCGGACCCGTTACACGTCCAGATCTGCACCTTCGTACCGTCACCCGTCTGAGCGCCGTCCACATCCAGACACTTGCCGTTGACGCCCTTCACCTCGCCCGAGCGAGGGACGCCGCCGGAGGTGGTGAAGGAGAACTCGTCGACGTCGAACAGCGAACCGCTTCCTCCCTTGAAGACGAGATGCAAGGCCGTCGATCCGGCCGGCTGGCTGCCGAGCGCGGTCGTCACATCTTGGAAGGTCTCCCAGCCGCCGGTCACCGGCACGGTCGCCGTGCCGAGCACTGTGCCGGTCGGGGATCCGGCCCGTACCTCGATCGTGCCGCCCGCCCCCGCGGAGGAGACCCTGGCGGTGAATTTCGTCGCGTTGTCGAGTGCGTACGGTTTGAAGGAGATCCAGTCGCCGTTGTCGATGTATCCGACTGTCTTGCCGCCGTGCGCGGGCCCGTGCGTGGTCACCTGGACACCGGAGGCGTCGGTGTAGTGCTCGGCCTGCCGGTGGGTGGGCTGCGTGATGTGCTGGTCGTGTGTGGTCAGCGCGGGCTGGTCGTTGGCCCCCTTGTCGGTGTACTCGGCGTCGACGACGCCGAAGATGTTGGCGTTGGGGTCGTGTTCGCCGTCCGCCAGCGTCTGCAGCGTGCCGGTGCATCCGGTGGCCGAGGTCTGCGGGTGGCCGTGGCTGTCGTGCCCGACGATGAAGTTGACCTTCACCTTGGAGCAGTCGATCGTGCCGTCCTCCGGATCGGTCACGGTCACTTTGAACGGGATCGCGGCACCGAAGTCGTAGATGCCTCCGTCCGCGGGCAGGTCCAGCTTGACCGAGGGGGCGGTGTTGCCGACCGTGATGTGCACTGAAGCCGAAGCGGACTTGCCCGTGGTGTCCGTGACCTTCAGCGTGGCCGTGTACTGGCCGTTTGAGGTGTAGGTGTGGGAGGGGTTGGCAGCGGTGGAGGTGTCGCCGTCACCGAAGGTCCAGGCGTAGCTGAGGGCTTCGCCGTCCGGGTCGGAACTGCCGGCCGAGGAGAAGGAAACGGGCAGGGGCGCCTTGCCTGAAGTGACGTCGGCCTTCGCCTGTGCGGTCGGTGCGCGCCCGCCGGTGACGTGCTCGATGCGGTATAGGGCGGAGTTCTCGTCGCCGCTGAAGTAGCCGGTGCCGTAGTCGAGGACGTACAGGGCGCCGTCCGGCCCGAAGGCCATGTCCATGACCTGCGTGCCGCTCCAGCGGAAGGGGTTGATGGACTGCACGACGCCGTCGCCGCCTGACTCGATGCGCTTGATCCAGCGGCGGCCGAACTCACCGGCGAAGTAGTCGCCGTCGTACTCCTGCGGAAACTTCACTTCGGAGGTGGAGGCCGCGTCGTAGCGATAGACCGGGCCGCCCATCGGGGACTCCGAGCCGCCGCCGAACTCCGGTACAGAGGTGCCGTCGTAGGGGATCCAGGCGGGCTGGACGGGGGGTAGGTCGGTGAGGCCGGTGTTGTTCGGTGAATTGTTCTTGGGGGCCGCGCAGTTGAACGTCGAACCCGAGGTGCCGGTGGCGAAGCTGTGGTCGACGTACGCGTCGTTGTCGCCGGTGCAGTACGGCCAGCCGTAATTGCCCGCCTTGGTGATCCGGTTGAACTCCACCTGGCCGGCGGGGCCGCGCGTAGGGCTGGCGCTGCCTGCGTCAGGTCCGTAGTCGCCGAGGTAGACAATTCCTGTTGCCTTGTCGACGCTCATCCGGAAGGGATTGCGAAAGCCCATCGCGTAGATCTCGGGGCGGGTCTTCGCGGCACCGGGCGAGAAGAGATTGCCGCTGGGGATCGAGTAGGACCCATCGGCGTTGACCTTGATGCGCAGGACCTTGCCGCGCAGGTCGTTGGTGTTGCCCGAAGAACGCTGGGCGTCGTAGGCGGGGTTACGGGAGGTGCGCTCGTCGATCGGGGTGAAGCCGTCCGAGGCGAACGGGTTGGTGTCGTCGCCGGTGGACAGGTACAGGTTTCCGGCCGCGTCGAAGTCGAGGTCGCCGCCGACGTGGCAGCAGATGCCGCGGGAAGCGGGTACGTCAAGGATCTTCTTTTCGCTGGCGAGGTCCAGGGTGCCGTCGGCCTTCAGGACGAACCGCGACAGCCGGTTGACCCCGTCGAAGGGGGCGAAGTCGGAGGCCGTGCCGTTGGCCGGGGCCTCCCCGCCCGGCGTGCTGAGTTTGGGCGCGTAGTAGAGGTAGACGTGCCGGTTGGACGAGAATCCGGGGTCCACGGCGACGCCTTGCAGGCCCTCCTCGTCGTGGCTGTAGACGTCCAGCTTTCCCGCGACAGTGGTGGTTCCCACGGCGTTCGTCAGCCGGACGGTGCCATCGCGCGAGGTGTGCAGTACCGAGCGGTTCGGCAGCACCGCCAGCGTCATCGGCTCGCCCGTCTCGGCCACGCCCTTGGCGAGCGTGACCTGCTGGAACTCCGGAGCGGCGAGCGTCTTGTCAGGCCCGCCGGGATCCGCGGGCACAGCGCTGGCCGAGGGGATCGGCAACAGAAAGCCGAAGGTGCACGCAACGGCGGTCAGTAAGACACGGACGCGTCTGTGTCTGAGCGGTCTCCTGCGCACAGAGGTCTCCCAAAGTGGGGTGGGATGGCGGCAGGCCGCACCGGTCTGCCCGAGGTTCACCGGCGCGCGCCGTCGCGCCGTCAAGACCGGCCTGAGGAACCTGGGACCGGTTGGTTGGAAGGAAGCTAGCGAGCTTTGACGGACTCCGTAACCCACTTCGCACAAGATCTCGATACTTTTTCCACGAGCGGGACAAAGTGGCTGCAGCTCCCCCACTGCGTCCCGGTATCGCCCCCGATACACGAACTGCAAGCGCGGCAGCCGCGCCGAACACTTCTCGGGGCCGCGGCGGTGGCCCGTCGTTGCGCCGGGCTTCGGTGTTGTCGGTGACGATGCAGCCGGGGGCGATGGCGATGGCGATGGCGTTGACGCAGACGCCTGACGCGGCCCATTCGTTCGCCGGGGCTTTGGTGAGGCCGGCGATGCCGGATATGGCAGCGGTGTACGCCGGGACAAAGACCCCGCCCGGAAGCTGACCGGAGACACGGTGAAGACGATCTTTCCGTGGCCGCGGGCCCACGTCCGCCTGCTGAGCTCACGGTTGAGGAGGGACTGGCTGGTCAGGTCGACCTCGATGAGCTGGTCCCACACCTCGGCGGAGTAGTCGGCCAAGGGGTGGCGAACGATATTTCAGTTTCCGGCGTTGTTGATCAGGATGTCGACGAGACCGCGGTCGTTTTCAACTCGCTCCGCGAAGTGGCTGACGGCCTGCCGGTCGGCGAAGTCGACGCGATGGGCGGTGAAGGAACGGCGGTGCTTGGTGGCGCGGCGCTCTGCCTCGCTGCCGGTTTTTTTATGTGCGCGCTGACGCCGATGTTGTCGGCGCCGGCCTCCGCGAGAGCTTCAACGCCTCAACCTCCTTCAGGATGACACCCAGTACGTCCTCCAGGACCCAGCACTTGCGGTCACCCCAGCGACGTCGGCGGCCAGCCCGATCGTGGGAAAGTTCGATCACGAACTTCCCAGCACGTTCCGGGTCTGCGGACCGGGGGACCTCCTGCTGGATCGTGACAATGCAGGTGAAGCCGTCGACGACCACGCGCACTTCGCCTGCTCGCCATGAGCAGTCCGGGCTGTCCCTTACTTCGTAGCCGTGCGGGTGCGCGGGCCGTTGCCGTTGCGGCGTCTGGATGCCGCACCGGCGACGGCGCGCCCGTCAGTGGGGGATGCGGGACAAGACCGCCTCCAGGCCGAAGGCGAAGCGCTCGTCGAAGTTTTGCCGGAGATGGGGCAGGACGTGCTGCAGTGCGGGGTACGCGCCGTGTTCGAGGGCCTGGGCGAGCTGCGCGTCGTCCTCCTGGGCCCCCGCCTGTTCCTCCTGGGTCAGGCCGAGGGTGAAGTAGTTCACCGTCCAGGCCGTCCACGCCGCCTGCCGCTCATCGGCGCCGGCTTTCAAGAACGCGTCGACGAGGCGGTCGGCGAAACGCAGGGTGTGGGGTTCGGCCGGGTAGGTGCCGGTGACCAGGGCGGCGCCGTCGCGATGGGCGAGCAAGGCGTGCCGGTAGCGGCCGGCCAGCTCGCGGGCGCGTGCGCCGGGATTGTCGGGCAGGTCGTCGTAGCGGATGTCGGCGAGCATGGCGTCGGCCATGAGCTCCAGCATCTGCGCCTTGGTCTTCACGTGCCACAGCACGGTGTTCATGCGCACCCCCAGCCGCTCGGCGACTGCCCGGGTGGAGAGCCCGTCAAGGCCGCGCTCATCCAGTACCTGCAGGGCGGCTTCGATGACGGCGGCGCGGGTGAGCTGGCCCGCGGTGTGCTGCCCGGCTTGCTTCTTGGTCACCGACCTAGTTTACTCCACCGCAATCGTTGGTCATCGACCAAGACTGTGTCGAGGAGGAGAAAACTCATGGACTATCAGGTGGTCGTAGCAGGTGCCGGCCCGGTGGGCCTGTGGCTCGCCGGCGAACTGCGCCGCGCGGGCATCACCGTCGCCGTGATCGAACCCCGCAGCGCACGCGACAGCCGCTCCCGCGCCCTGACCGTGCACCCGCGCACCCTCGAGATCCTTGCCTCCCGCGGCGTACACCAGCCCTTCGTCAGCGAGGGCATACCACTGCCCGCAAGCCACTTCGGCGCCCTCGACTCCCGCCTGGACTTCCGTCGCCTGCCCAGCCCCTTCCCCCACACCCTGGCCCTGCCCCAGGAGCGCACCGAGGCGCTGCTGGAGGCCCAGGCCCTGGACTGGGGCGCGCACATCTGGCGCGGACACAAGGTCACCGGCTTCACCGAGCACGAGGACCACATCAGCGTGCACACCGCCACGCCGCACGGACCCCG
Source organism: Streptomyces sp. NPDC002853 (assembly GCF_053591915.1). NCBI lineage: Bacteria > Bacillati > Actinomycetota > Actinomycetes > Kitasatosporales > Streptomycetaceae > Streptomyces > Streptomyces sp. NPDC002853. The sequence continues at coordinate 338,112 of NZ_JBSFUS010000002.1, forward strand.
CACCCTTCGGGCGGCCTACCTGGTGGGCTGCGACGGCGCCCGCAGCACCGTGCGCACCGCGGCCGGCATCGAAAACCCGGGCACCCCATCCACCGTGTTCGGCTGGCTGGGCGACGTGGTCCTCGACGCCCCGCCCGCCCCCGGCTACAGCTACTTCGGCCCAGCGGGCGCCCTTATGGCCGTCCCCATGCCCGGTGGCATCCACCGCCTGGTGGGCATCACCCCCCGCGACCTCACCTCCACCTGGCCCGGCGAGCTCAGCCTGGACGAACTGCGCGAAAACGTGACTGCCATGGCCGGCACCGACTTCGGCCTGCGCGACCCGCTCTGGCTCTCCCGCTACGGCAACGCCACCCGCCTGGCCCGCCAGTACCGCAAGGGCCGCGTCTTCCTCGCCGGAGACGCCGCCCACCAGCACTTCCCCGCCGGCGGCGTCGGCATGAACGCCGGCATCCAAGACGCCGCCAACCTCGCCTGGAAGCTCGCCGCCACCCTCAACGGCTGGGCGCCCGCGGGCCTGTTGGACACCTACCATGCCGAACGCCACCCCGTGGGCGCCGAGCTCACCGCCACCAGCCGCGCCCAGGTCGCCCTGATGAGTGCCTTCACGCCCGAAGGACTCGATCTGCGCGCCCTGTTCGCCCAGCTGATCACCACCCTGCCCGCCCTCCACGACCAACTGGCCGCCCAGGTCAGCTCCCTGGCCGTCACCTACCCGCCCACTACCCCCGGCGACCACCACCCGCTGACCGGCACCCGCGCCCCCGACCTCACCCTGGGAGAGACCGGCCTGTTCGCGCTGCTGCGCGTCGAACGCCACCTCCTGCTGGACCTCACCGGCAACGGCCGCCTCACCGGATACACACGCCAAGGACTGCACGTCCACACCGCCATCGCACACCAGCCACCAGCCGAGTACATCCACATCCGCGCCGCCCTCATCCGCCCCGACGGCCACGTCGCCTGGGCAAGCACCGAAGGCGACCACACCTCCCTCACCCAGAGCCTCACCACAGCCCTCGCCACCACCCACCGGACGTCGGCCGCCCACTGACCGCAATCCCTGCGCACAGGGGCTGTGAAGTCTTACGCCGGTGGCGGTCTCCAGCCACCGGGACGGTGCCGACCACGTGCGCGCGGCCGCATCGCCCACCAAGGCTGCCCCTGCCAAGCAGGCGCTGGTGGCAGGTGCTGCTGCGGGAACCTTGGGCGCACCACGCAGCAGCGGACCACCATCCCTGCCCCCTGCGAGTGATGTACTTTGACCTTCGGTCAGGTGCGGTAGACATCGGGGGACGGCGTGAAGGCACTGGGCAACGGCGATCCGGCACGTATCGGGGCGTACCGGCTCCTGGGCCTGCTCGGCGAAGGCGGCATGGGCCGCGTGTATCTGGGCCGGTCAGAGGGAGGGCGCACAGTAGCGCTCAAGGTCGTGCGGAGCGAGATCGCCCAAGTCCCCGACTTCCGGAGGCGGTTCGCGCGCGAGGTGGATGCCGCGCGGCGTGTGGCTGGGCCGTGGACCGCGGCTGTTCTCGACGCCGACGTCGAAGCGGTCGTCCCTTGGGTTGCCACGCAGTACATCCCGGGCCCGGATCTGCACACCGCGGTCGCACAGGACTTCGGCCCACTCCCCGAGCGTTCCGTGCGCTTCCTCGCCGGCCGCCTCGCCCTCGCCCTGAAGGCCGTACACGGCGGCGGGTTGATCCATCGCGACCTCAAACCGTCGAACATCCTGGTCACGGTCGACGGGCCGCGTGTCATCGACTTCGGGATCGCGCGGGCCCTCGACGGCCTGGACACGATGGCCGCGGAATCAGCGATGACCCGCACGGGCATGGTCATCGGCTCACCGGGGTTCATGTCCCCCGAGCAGGCCCGCGGTCGCGAACTCACCGCGGCCAGCGATGTGTTCTGCCTCGGCTCCGTCCTGGTGTACGCAGCCACGGGGCGTCAGCCGTTCGGCGCGGGTGGAAAGGGTGGGCTCGCCGCCCAGCTGTTCAGTGTGGCCGAGGACGAGCCGGACCTGAGCGACGTGCCCTCTTCACTGGTGGATCTCGTGCGGGAATGCCTGGCGAAGGACCCGCACCAGCGCCCCACTCCTGAGCAGATAGCCGAGCGCACCGAGGACAGGGCGACCGAGCCCTGGCTGCCCGGTGAGGTGCTCGTTCAACTGGCTCGCCGTACCGCCGAATTGCTGGACTACGACCCGGCGCCGGCCGCCTTCGACGCATCGCAAGGCCACCCGGCCACGGTTCGCACTCCCGAGGCGCCGTCGCCTTCCTTCCCGACCATGCCCGCGCGGCCCCCTGCGGCCCCACAGCCGTCAGCCCCCGTACGGCGCCGCAGCCGTACGGCCATCACGGCAGGGGTGGCTGCCGCAGTGATCGCCACCGTTGGTGGGCTGGTTGCGCTTGACCCGTGGGGGGACGGCAGCAGCGGCAGTGGTGGAGCAGCTGGAAAAGGGGAGGCAGCTGAGGCAGCGGGCAGGCTCACCAATGACACTGTCCCGCGCAAGTTCTCGGGCACATGGGAGGGTCAGCTCGCCAAGGAGGGCGCGATGAAGAGCGATCGCGTCGTACGAGTCGAGATCCTGCCCGGCGACGACAAGATTGCTGTGCAGACGGTCGACTCCGAGCGGTTCTGCATGGTGGAATCCGCCCCGGTAAAGGTCAAGAAGGAGTTCTACGACCGGCTGGTCCTTGGCACGCCGAAGTTGCGGACCGGCGCACCCGCATCGGAGAAGGACGCGTGCGCGGGGCAGCGGGCCGGCAGCCTCGTTGCGGACAGCAGCGAGGGCACGACCCTCAAGTGGGAGTTCGGCGACGTGGCGGTCACGCTGTTCAAGAAACCGAAGCGCGCCGTTCAGCAGAAGGTGCCGACCGCGTTCACGGGCCACTGGCAACTCAGGCAGGACGACGGCGGTTTCTCGCCAGACCGGCGCCTCCAGCTCCAGACGGTCACCGTCGATCCGGGAAACGTGCTCCTCACCAGCAAAGTCGCCGTCTCCCTCAAGGCCGGGAAACCCGGCAAGGCCACATGGTGCTATTACCAGGGCGGCGTGTTCTCGGTATCCGGCGAAAAGAAGGACATCCTCTTCACCACGAACCTGGAGCCGGGATCCCCACCGGACGACTCCACCTGCCCCGCTTCCCTGCCCGCCCAGATGTACACAACGGGGACTGACGACAAACACCTGGGGATGATCACCATGGGTTCCCAGGGAGTCGCCGCCGTCGGCTCCGGCGGCCTTCAGCGCGCCACTCCCTGATCCCGATTGCGAGATCCTCGCGCCCAGGGCCAGGCAGCCTCCACCCGGGACGGCCCACCAGCCACACAGGTGCGCCAAAATCTTGCTGAACGGTCCCGGTCGGATGTTCAGCGCTGCCCGGCAGAGAGATGGCGAGTGTCACCAAGGCTGACGACTCGGCGGTTATGAAAGAAGTCGTCTTCGCGCAACGTGGTGGTACTGCCCGAGGGGGCCCGGAAACTGACACAGTCGGCCGACTCGATCGGCATCTTGATCCAGGAGGCCAGGACGAAGGTCAGCGAGCCGCCGGGCGTCACGATGATCTCGTGCTCGCAGGGGCGCTGCAGGATCTCGTCCATGGCTGCATAGATGCGATGTACCCACTGCGCCTTCGTCTCGGCGCCCTCCACGCCCTCGTCATGGTCCATCAGCTCCCCGACAAATGGCGGTGGGATGAAGCGCCGGGCCAGCCACTCCCGCGGCCTCCCGCCTGCTTCACCGAAGGACTTCTCCCGCGACCGGCGGTCAAGGACCGGCTTCGCGTCCAATAGTGCGCCAACCGACTCGGCGGTCTGACGCGTGCGCTGCAGGTCCGAGAAGAACAGCTCGATCTCGGTGCCGTCCGGGACCTGAACCCGAAGAGCCTGGGCGATGGACGCCGCAGCACGAACCCCGGAAGGCGTCAGGTGCGAATCCTGCCATCCGCCGAGGACTCCCCAGAGGTGGTGCGTTGCCTCTGGGTGGGTGACGACATAAAGAGTGCGCACAAGAGCCTGCCCTTCGGCTGCCGACGTCCCTGCACACGGCCCACTCTCCCTTGGCCGGTTGCAGTCACGACCTGCTACACCCCAACTGGCTCCACTCCGGCATCGAGAACGCCTTCACGGCAGTGGCGATCTGACGGTGCGGGGCTGCGGGCCCGGTGGCCCTTCCCCTCGTCAGTGCAGGATCTCGGCGCGCAGCCTCTCCTGCGGCGTGTTGATGTCCCAGTAACGCACACTGCCCCGGGCGTCCTTGAAAGCACCTGTGCCGCCGGTAATGGCCATGTCGAGCGAACTCGCCTCCTTCGGCTGCAGCGATTGCATTGTCACGGCGCCACGTTCGAGCTCGATCGTGATCACAGCCTGCGACGTGACTTTCCCACCTCTGACGTACACGACCTGAGACGTCCCGGCCCCCCGACCCACGACGCGGCCGTTCTCCACCGCGGTGGCGCAGTAGACACTCATGTCGCCCAGGCTCGGCCCCGCCTCGCCGACATCGACGGACTCGTACTCAAGGTCCTTCAGTTGCAGTTCAATAACCTCGACCCGGCTCTTGTCCAAGGCATCGGCATGTGCGCCCCCAACGGTGGAAACGCCGATCGCCACGGCGGCCAGCGACAGAGCGGCGAAAGGCTTGACCAAGCTCCGGCTACGGTTGTTCCCCATCATCGAAACTCCTCATGGTGATCGACGCGTGCGAACAACTCGACGCTATGGCCGGCACATTGAGGCGTCCAAGACCAACACCATCATGACGACATAGCACCGGCGGCATCATGTCGTTGCACACCGGGCGTCAAACGAGACCCACACTTCATCGGCGTCTTCCCAGTCCGCCGCAGGCGTCAGGGACCGCGTCCCGACCCCGAGCTAGGTGTCTCGCTGTCCAGGTCTTGACCCGAACGCGAGCAGAAGAACAGCGTCGCCGTCGCCTCACACAAGTCGTTCGGCAAGACGCACATGTTCCGGCGAACCTGTGCCAGGCAGCACCGGAACGTCACAGGTTCCGGTGGCGCCTTGCCTACTGCATGACCGATCCGTGCTGATGACCTTGGGTGCACGTCAGGGGAGGTCGTAGGTGATGACGGTACGGGCCGGGACCCGGAAGACGCCGGGGTTGGTGGGAGAGACCTCGACCATGACGTTGACGCCCGGGCCTTCACCGGTGCGGTGGTAGATCCTTACCGGACCGCGCAGGGAGGAACCGCAAAGCCCGTCGGGAAGCTTGACCTCATCCTCGGCGACACCCTTGGTGCCGTACCGCTCGTCGAACGGGGATGCATCTTCGGGGAGCAGCCCTGCGCGGTGGAGGTAGTCCGGAGTGAGGTTGCTCGCGAAAGTGACCTCGGCGATGCCGCCGCCAGTGAAGTACTGCACGTCAGAGGCACCATCGGGGATCGGCGCGCCACCGGCCACGATCACGCCGGGCAACTGCACCTCGCTTCCCTCGCACGCCCTCACGTCGCCGAACGGATGGAACAAGTCATCGCGCAGGAGCCAGACAACTCCACCGGCCACCACCGTCAGAGCCAGCACCACAGCCGCCAGACGCAACAACGGCCTGCGCTGTCGGCCCGACTCGCTGGTGGACGCCGCTCTTCCGTCCGCCGGCAACAGCTCCCCCGCCCCCTGTTCGTCGGCGCCGTCTGCGGGCTGAGCCGCCCCCGGGCCGGCGCTTTGGAAATCGTTCATCAACGCCCCCTCATACAGCCCTGCTTACGGGCATGCGCAGCATACGCCGCTGGTCAACGCGTCTGCGCGGCGGCAACAGGAGCGGGCCAGACACCCCGGCCTGCGGACCCGTCACGGCCGGTCCGACGCCCACCGGGCGGCGTCCGGCACTTCGTAATGGCGCAACAGTTTCTGCTGCGTCAGCGCGGATCGCAGCGCGCCACATCCCAATGGGTCATGGTGTGGTGAAGGCACGTACATGGGTGGCGGCAATGGCGACGTTCCACTGCGCTCAGTTGCCGGCGCCGGGCGAGTTCACGCTGGTCGAACCGCCCCGCAATGGCGAGCCGACAACGCGCCCCGCCTTGTTGGATGGGGGCCCGACATCCGAGACCAGGGCAATCCTCACGACAAACGTTCCCGCACTCACACCTCCACGCGGGGATGCACGGAAAATCGCGACCTGAAGCATGTGCGTGACCGTCGACCGGAATGAGCTCCAAACCGGTGGGGCGCGCTGCCGGGCCAATGACGTCACCTCATAACGACGTACGTTCTACTGTGGTCGCGGACCGAAGGGGGACGGCGCATGGCCACCGTCGTAGATCTGATCTGCTATCCCATCAAGGGGTGTGCGGGCACGTCGATGAGCGATGGGCTCCTGACGCCGGCGGGCCTTGCCCACGACCGCAGCTTCATGGTCGTCAGCGAGGATGGAATCTTCCGCACGCAACGCCGCCACCCCCGCCTCGCCCTGATCCGGCCCATCGTCAGCACCGACGGCACTCGGCTCACGCTCGACGCGGGCGACGGCACGGGCCGCTTCGGCACGCTGTGCCTCGACGTGACGACATCCGCGCCGCGCCGCGACGTCGATCTGTTCGGCACCGCCTTTACCGGGATCGACCAGGGCAACCAAGCCGCCGCCTGGCTATCGGAGTTCCTGGGCACCCCCAGCCGTCTGGTCCGCGTGCCGCCGGAACACAACCGGATCGCCGACGGCCTGACCCCTGGCCCCTCCGGCTACGCCGACAGCAGTGCGGTGCACCTGCTGTCCCGCGCCTCCCTGGCCCTCCTCAACCAGCGGATGGCCGAGCGCGGAGCCCCGACCTTGTCGATGAACCGATTCCGCCCCAACATCGTCGTCGCAAGCCACGGCGGTCACGACCACGACAGCGGCGACTGGGCCGCGCTGCCGCACGCCGAGGACCGCGCACGCCGCATCACCATCGGCGATGCCGAGTTGGGCTATGCCAAGCTCGCGGTTCGCTGCGCCGTCACCCTGGTCGAGCAGGAGGCCGGAGCAAGGCGGGGACCGGAGCCACTGCGCACACTCGCGAGCTACCGGCGGGCGTGCGGCGGCGTCGCGTTCGGCGCGAAGTTCTCCGTGATCACGCCGGGGAAGCTGTCGGTCGGCAACGAGGCGGCCATCCTGGAGTGGGGCGACGCCATTGTGTAAAAACTCCTGAGTCACCCCATGACCTTCCGGTGCCCCGACACAACGGGCCACTCGCGTACGAGCCCCTCGCGGCACCGAACTCGACCGCGTCCGTGCGACCTGCGGGTGGATCTACACCGCCGTGAGCGCTCCAACGCCCCTCAACCGGCGAGAAGTTCACGTATCCCCCTGGGGTGGCGGGGACAGTCAACCCCCTCCCCCGCGCAACGCTCAGACGTCAGGCAAGCCACCCGCCCAGTCGCCCTGAAGGCTCCGGTGACCTGCGGCAAAGGGCCGAAGCGTAGGTGGCGGGGCGAGTGGTACCGCGTCGCCGCGGCGGTCAGATGGCGCGTGCCTGCTGGGTGGAGTGCAGTACCGAGGTCAGGAAGCGCCGCACCGCCGCCAGCTCGCGCTCGTCGAAACTCTCGGCGGCGGCCACTACTTCGCCGATGACTGGTCCGAAGAAGGCCCAGCCGAGTTCGGTGGCTTTTTCCTGGACCTCGAGCAGCACCCGCCGTCGATCAGCCGTGTCCCTGCTGCGGCTCACCAGTCCGAGCCGCTCCATCCGGTCCACGAGCGCCGTGGTGCCGGCCGAGTTCAGGCGTAGTTGTCGGCCTAGCCAGCCGGGCGTGGCCGGGGTGCCGTCCCGGTGCGCGTCCAGCAGGTGGATCAAGGCGCGCACGTCGGTGGGGTGCAGGCCGTGGCGGCTGGCGAATTCGGCGCCGAGCAGGTCGAACTCGAGGGTCACCGCGCGCAGCAGGTGTACCAGGCTCATGGTCGGGTTCCGATCGTCCATACACACTCCCAGGAGGCACGCGTAATATCTCGCTCAGCGAGATATTAGTTGCGTGAGTGTCGCTGAACGAGAGGAAGTCACGGTGCCCCGTACCACTTTCGAGCTCGTCTATGACGAGCTCCGCGCACGCTGGCCGGAGTCCACCGAGGAGCACGACGTCGCCACCCCGTACGGCCGCACCCGGGTACACGTGTACGGCCCGGCCGACGGCAGGCCGCTGGTGCTGCTGCCCGGCGGCTCTGCCACCGGACTGGTGTGGTACGCCAACGCGGCGGCCCTCGGTGAGCACCACCGGATCTTCGCGGTTGACCTGCTGGGCGACGCCGGCCGCACCGAACGCTCCGGCCTACCGCTGAAGAATGCCGAGGACTTGATCGCGTGGCTGGAGGCCCTGTTGGACGGGCTTGGACTGGCCCGCACGCACCTGTGCGGCCATTCCTACGGCGCCTGGCTGGGCGCCAGTTATGCCCTGCACGCACCACAGCGGGTCGATCGTCTCGCCCTCATCGACCCGACCCAGGTCTTCGCCGGCTTCCGTCTCCCATACCTGCTGCGAGCCCTGCCCCTGCTCATCCGTCCGCAGGAGTCCCGCGCCCGCGCCTTCCTCGCCTGGGAAACCGCGGGTAGCCGCCCGGACGAGACCTGGCAGCGCCTCTACGCCCTGGCCAGCAGCCTTCCCGACCGCAAGCTCATCGCCGGAGGCCGCCCGCGGATATCCGAGCTGCGTGTACCAGCGCTGGTCCTGCTCGCCGAGCGCAGCCAGGCCCACCGCGCGCACCACGTCGCCGACCGAGCCAGGCGCACGCTCCCGCACAGTGACGTGGTGATACTCCCGGGAGCCACCCATCACTCCTTGCCGCACACCACGCCACATCTGCTCAACGAGCAACTGCTGCGCTTCTTCGGGCCCATCAGGCACGAGGGCGAGTGACCACGTCGACGTAGTCGGCTTTCATGTGAGCACGTCGACTGGCGGCCGCCCTTCCGTCACAGGCCGACGGACCGCCGTCGGCCGCTCCGCACCACATCCGGTGGGCCTGCTCGTCGGCCCACTCCAGGAGCACTGCGCGGACGCCGCGCTTGTATGGGTCGCCCCTACCTGTCCCCGAAGCGACGGCGCCCTTCCGCCCGACTCACACGAAACTGCCCAGTCGTGGAAGGGGTGGTCGATGCGGGTGGAGCCCGCTCGGTCTTCACCCGATTCACCCAGCTCTGCCTCACCGGCACAACCCGAAGGAGACGACACCGACGAGCACCTCCCCTCCGCTTACCCCGAGTTCGTGCACACGGTGTCAGCGTGGAAGCTCAACAGTCTTTGCGGGCAACTGCCCAGGCCGTAGGCCGTCATCGCCAGGAGCAGTGTCTGCAGGAAGGCGCCGCCATCCGCGGCCAGCCGAGCCCCTGCCTCACCGTGGACAAACCGGATGGGCCAACGCGGAAGGGGTGTGACAGCCGTCGTCACACCCCTTCGGCGTAGGCGCGGGCGGACGGTAATTCCGGTCGCGCGGGGGCGTCGATGGGATATCGTGTCCGGGATTTCGCGCGGCAGGTTCTCTGCCGCCCCACTCGGCGCGCTCGGCGTCGACACGCACCGCGTGCCCTGCCCGGAAGGAGGCGAGAGACATGGACCGTGCTGAATGCGTTGCGGCCATAGTTGCCTTCGGCCGTGTGCCCTCCCTCCTCTGCGGCGCGCGGTAACACTTCCCCCTTCTTGTTTCTTGTCTTCGGCCTCTTCCTGAGATGCCGCTTGACGAGATGTCTTGGCCTGCGCGGTTCGTCGCCGCGCGGGCCTCAGGGGCGCGCGCCCGAAGACGGGCCCTTCTCTTGCTGGTCACCGTGATCTCGGCGCTCTGCGCCTCACGGCCGGCAAGAGCTCCGGCGTGAGTGACACGCGGCTGGTGAGGCAGGCCCCGGGTGCTGTCCGCGGTTCCCGCTGCCCCACCGCCATGCCATGTCCCCGTGCTGCGTGCACCGGCCCGTCGTCACCACTGCGACCGTCCTTGGCCGGCTGTCTCGACAGCACCTCGACACGAAACATGCGTGATCGCCATGAGCAAAAAACGTCACCGAGGGAAACTCCTCCCGTCCGCCCCTTCCACGGCCACCGACCGTTCCCCAAATCGCGAGGTTCCCGCCGCGACGCCGGCACCGGCACCGGCACCGGATCCGAAGCGCTGGTGGGCGCTGGCCGTCATCTCCCTCGCCCAGCTGATGGTGATCCTTGACGGCACCATCGTGAACATCGCGCTGCCCTCCGCCCAGCATGCTCTTGGCATGTCGGACGCCGACCGGCAGTGGGTGATCACCGCCTACACGCTGGCCTTCGGCGGGTTGCTGCTGCTCGGCGGCCGGATCGCCGATCTGGTGGGCCGCAAGCGCACCTTCGTCATCGGCCTGGCCGGGTTCGCCGCGGCCTCCGCGCTGGGCGGCGCGGCGGCGGGCCCCGGGATGCTGTTCGCGGCGCGGGCCCTGCAAGGTGCGTTCGCTGCGGTCCTGGCGCCCTCGGCCCTGTCGCTGCTGACGACGACGTTCACCGACCCCAAGGAGCGGGCCAGGGCCTTTGGGGCTTACGGCGCGCTGGCCGGCGGCGGCAGCGCGGTCGGGCTGATCATGGGCGGTCTGCTGACCGAGTACCTGAACTGGCGCTGGTCCCTGTACGTCAACGTGCCCATCGCGCTGGCCGCCCTGCTCGGCGCACCGGCCTTCCTGCGCGACCACTCCGGTCGCCGGGGCGGGCACCTGGACGTGCCGGGCGCGCTGCTGGGCTGCGGCGGGCTCGTCGCCCTCGTGTACGGCTTCAGCGAGGCCGAACCTCGCGGCTGGACCAGCCCGTCGGTGCTCACGCTGTTCGTGGCCGGCGTGATCTTGCTTGCCGCCTTCGTGTGGTGGCAGAGCCGCGCGGTGAGCCCGCTGCTGCCGCTGCGTCTGGTCAAGGATCGCGTCCGGGCCGGATCGCTCGCGACGATGGGCTTGGCCACCATCGGCATGTTCGGCGTCTTCCTGTTCCTGACGTACTACCTGCAGGTCGTCCTCGGCTACCCGCCGGTGCGCACGGGCCTGGCCTTCGTGCCGATCTCGGCGGGTATCGTCATCGGCGCGACCCAGATCGCGGCGCGCCTGCTGCCCCGCACAGCGCCGCGCACCTTGATGTCGTCCGGCATGGTGCTGGCCGCCGTCGGCATGGTGCTGCTCAGCAACCTGACCGTGCATGCGCGCTACGTCCCGCACGTGCTGCCCGCCCTGCTGCTGCTCGGTCTGGGCATGGGCCTGACCTTCATGCCGGTCTATGCGACGGCCACCGCCGGCGTGCCCGTGCACGACGCCGGTGTGGCCTCGGCTGTCCTCAACACCGTCCAGCAGATGGGCGCTTCGCTGGGCACCGTCCTGCTCAACACCATCGCCACCGGCGCCACCAGCCGTTACGTCCACTCGCATCAGCACGATCCCGCCCACAGCGGCGCGACCCTCAACGCAGGCATGGTGCACGGCTTCTCCGTCGCCTACTGGTGCTCGGCGGGCGTCCTGCTGCTCGCCGCCCTGGTAGCGGGCCTGACCGTACGGCACAAGACGCCGAAGCACGCCGAAAGCGACGCACCGTCCTAGCGAGCCGGGTCCGTGTCCCGCCACCCTCCGCCACACCCCCGAAGGAATTTCCATGAACCCCCTGACCGAGCGCGACATCCGTACCTCGTTCGTCAACTGCTCGAAGGGCGAGGCCAAACGCCTCCCTCTGCCCAAGAACCTGGCTGACCTCGACCACTGGGAGGACCTGGACTTCCTGGGCTGGTTCGATCTGTCCGCGCCCGATCGCAAATATCTCGTCGTCGAACGCGCCGATGAACTCGTCGGCCTGTCCCTGCGCTCCGCTTCCGGCAACCGCAGCTTCCTCCGCCGCAGCCTGTGCTCGCTATGCCTGACCACGCACCCCGGCAGCGGCGTCTCCCTGATGACCGCCCCCAAGGCAGGCCCGGCCGGCCGCGAAGGCAACTCGGTGGGCCTGTACATCTGCACCGACCTGGACTGCTCGTTGTACGTACGGGGCAGGAAGAAGGCGGCACCGGGCGGGCGCATGGAGGAGTCCCTCACGGTCGAGCAGCAGATCGAGCGCCTGCGCGGCAACCTCGACGCGTTCGTGGAGCGGGTCTTCCACTGAGGCCGGCAGGGGCTCGACGGCCATCGCCGCCGAGCCCCTTTGCGCTCCTAGAACCGCCGTCTCCTCGCGGCTCCCCCGGTATTGCGCGCCGGACCTCTGAGGGTGTTTGCACGGCGGACGGGCCCTGGAGGGTGTCGCCGTCCGTGTCGCCCAGCGCGTCCTCGCCATGGCCGCCGCTATCTGGCCAAACCAAGAGACCAGCGCCCGAGCACGCGGTCGCTGGTTGCATTCGATCACTGCATACATCGGGCGTGATCGTCTAATACTCCAGCCGTAGATCGCTGGTGCGACGTCCGACCGGCCGCGCCTACGGGTGCGTGTCCGTGATCGCGATGACCTCGTCGAGGCTGTCCAGGGCGGCCTGCAGGTCGTCGACCTTGGCCTGGATGCGGTCGCGCTCGGCGCGCAGCATGGCTCGTTGCTCGGCGTCGGTGTGCCCGGAGTCCCAGCACGGAAGGAGTTCCGCGATCCTTCGGCTGGTCAGACCGGCGGCGAACATCTGCTGGAAGAAGCGCACCAGAGTGACGGCGTCCTGCCGGTAGAGACGCTGGCCGGATGGGCTGCGCTCCGCGGTGAGCAGCCCCTGCTGCTCGTAGTAGCGCACGGCACGTACCGAGACACCGGCGCCCCGCGCCACCTCGCCGATGCGGACCAGCCGCTCGGCCGCGGCCTCCGTGACGGTCATGGTGATTCCTCTCACCTCGGGTCCTGCGGCCAACACTTGCCTCTGACGCTAACGTCAGGTTTTAGCGTACCGGGCATGGACATCAACAACTCAGTTGCCCTCGTCACCGGAGCCAACCGCGGCCTGGGCCGCGCCTTCACCCAGCGCCTGCTCGAACGGGGCGCACGCAAGGTCTACGCGACCGCCCGCCGACCGGAGACCGTGGACCTGCCCGGGGTCGAGGTGCTGCCCCTCGACATCGCCGACCCCGCATCCGTAAGGGCCGCCGCCGCGGCCGCCCCGGACGTCACGCTGCTCGTCAACAACGCGGGGATCCAGACGGGAACCGACCTGGTGACCGGTTCGCTGGACGCGGTGCGACACGAGTTGGAGACCAACGTCTTCGGTCACCTCGGAATGATCCGGGAGTTCGCGCCGACGCTCGCCCACAACGAAGGGGGCGCGATCGTCAACGTCCTCTCCGCCATGTCGTGGTTCGGCGGCAAGGGCGCCAATGCCTACCACCTGACCAAAGCCGCCGCCTGGGCCATGACCAACGGCGTCCGCCTGGAACTCGCCGAACAGGGCACGCTCGTGACAGCAGTACACCTTGGCCTGGCCGACACCGACATGGCCGCAGGCTGGCCGGTGGACAAAATTGCCCCGACGGACTTGGCCGACGCGGCCCTCGACGGTGTCGAGGCGGGCTCCGCCGAGGTCCTCGCCGACCAATGGAGTCGGGACGTCAAGTCCCGACTGCCGCTGACGCCGGAAGAGTTCAACGCCGCGATGGACCGCGCCCTGGCGGCGCTAACGGCGGCCTGAGGACCCTCGCGGCACGCTGACTTCGGTCGGCTGCCCCCTGCGGTCGGTCAATTAATGCCCCGTCCGCATTTGTGGCTCTTCATGTTGTGGCCTCGCGTCGGCGGCAATGCCAGTCGCAGGCGCGTGCCTGGTGTCTGCGACGCCATAGGGACCAGTGCAGGCGTCGATCGCGTTGGTCGTTCGGGGATACGGCGGCCAAGGCGAATAGCCGCTGTACTTCGTTGCAGGTGAGGACGATGAGTCCGGTGGGGGCGGGGTGTTCGCGGTGCTCGTCGGCGCGGATGACGCCAGGAAGGCGTGGGCGAGCATCGCGAGGATCACCCGGCGCAGCCAGGAGGTGTGGCGGAGGACCTGGTGCTCGTCCAGGCCCGCGAGGTCCTTCCCCGCTGGAAGGTCTACTCGACCTTCCAGCGGGTTCCGGCGACGCGGACCAGGATGGGCAGCGGGACTGGCCGGCAGCACTGCGCGAACTGTTCGACGACGGGGCGAAGCTAAGCGGTCGCGGGGCGGAGAGCGAGTGGCGCAGAGTCCATGATCGAGCCCATCCGGAGTTCCTGGCACGGTACGCAAGTTGGGCCCGAGAGCCGCCATGCAGCGCCAACCACCCACCCACATCCTGGGGACCGACATCACCCTGCAACGCCTTCAACGCGAGACCGTGGAGGAGATCACCGCCGCGCTGGCCGTCTCCGGACAAGACCCCCATTCCGCCGAGGGCGCCTGGCAGCACGCGCCCTCCGAAACCCAGACCACGCATGCCGCCCGCGCCGCCACCGCCCGTCACACGGAAACACACGAGACCCCCGACGCCGTCCGCAACCCCGCTCCCGCCCCGAGTGCCCTGGCTGCGGAGCCCGCCGCTGGCCGGGAGCACGGCACCAACGCGGCGACAGCCGGCGAGGAACTAGGCGTCTTTCCGGCCCTGCTGGCAGCCGCGCAGTCACCCACCGACATCAGCCTGCCCATCCCCCCTGCGGCCGCGCCCCCGGCGGCGAGTACTCCACCCGTACCCGCCGCCGAAGCATCCGGCACAGCGGGACCCGATCAGGACGCGGCGCCACGCCTCCCCGCCGCACCCGACGCCCCGGGCGGCCCCGTCATCCGAGTGCTGGGGCCGGCCACCATCCTTGGTGCCTCCGCCTCCCGGCACGGCACCCGCGAGGCACAGTTGGCCGCGCTACTGCACCTGGAGCCCGGACGCAGCGCAGGCACCCTGTGCGCGGACATGGACCCGGCCAGCCCCTGGACCACCGACACCCTCAACGCACGGCTGGGCGGACTGCGCCGCAGCCTCGGCAAAGACGACAACGGCAACTCCTATGTGCCGCGCCGGGCCGTCAAGTCCGACCCCTACACGCTGTCGACAAAGATCTGCTGCGACTGGCACCACTTCCAGCAGACCGTAGAAGCAGCCCTCCCCCACGGACCCGACGGGCTCAACCAGTTGGAAAAGGCGCTGGACCAGGTCCACGGGAAGCCCTTCGGCACCCTGGCGTTGCCCTGGAGCCAGCCACTGCAGCAGGAGATGGTGATGCGCATCATCAGCGTGGCGCACACCGTGGCCACCTACCGCCTCGCCCCTGGCCTCCACCACGACCTCACCCTGGCCCGCCGGGCCATCGCCACCGGGCTGGAAGTCGACGACACCGCCGAACTCCTCTACCGCGACTGGCTCCGAATCGAGGCCGCCGCCGGCAACCGGGGCGGCCTCAACACCGCCATCTCCCGCTTGGATGAGGTCAACCGCTCACTGAACCTCCCCATGGAAATCGAGACCGAGCAACTCATTCGCACACTCCTCGACCAGACCAGTCCCGCTAAGCCCATGTAGGTTCCGCAGTTCCGCGTGATCCTGGGCAGCGGTAACGTTCAGTAGCGGTCGCGTGCGACTGTTTGAGACCTTCCGATTCCACCAGTGCGCCCGCTTCGCACCGCTCCAGTAGGACCAAACAAGGCGCGAGGAGAAGTCGCAGCGGGCAAACACTCCTACCGCGTCGATCAGGTCAGATCCTGCGCATCGCACACGACGCCGAACCAATCCGGCACCATCCACAGTGAACAGAGGGCCAGGCGCCGCAGTCGTGGTGGCTCGGCCCCCGTGTTCGCTGGATGCGTCACCCGCATCGCCTACTCGACCGCCGCGCCCCTGATCAGGGCTGCGTGCGCGGCGGCAAGAATCTCCTCAGAGAGTGCGGAACCCTTGGTGGCCCGGGACAGAACCAGCGCACCGAACAGGGTGCAGAGACGGACGATGCCGTCCTGGTCGTCACCGCCGAGGAAGTCGGCGAAGTCGGCCACCCCCTCGGTGTAGACACGACGGGCCTCTCGACCCCCGGCTTCGCGTGCGATGTCCGTGGCGAGCGCGGCGACCGGGCACCCGTCCGCCGGGGCGTCGCGGTGTTCGACGGAGAGGTAGGCGTCGATCAACGCTCGAAGGGCGGCGTCACGCCGCCCTTCGTACTGCGCGAGCCCGGCGGTGTGTCCCCGGGCGAGCTCGTCGAAGGCGTGGGCAGTGGCCTCGTCGACGAGCGCTTCCTTGGAAGCGAACTGCTTGTAGAAGGCGCCGTGGGTCAGGCCGGCCGCCTTCATCAGGTCGGCGACGCTCACCTGAGTTCCCTGCTCCCGAAACAGCCGCGAGGCGGTGTCCACCACCCGCCTACGGTTCTCCTCCGCCTGCGTCTGCGATACGCGGCCCATGATCACCCTCCCATTTGGATGTCGACTGGCATCTATCGTAAACCCGTGTTTAGATTGGATGCGTAATCTAAATCATGCGGGTGACCCGCCAGCACCCGCCGCAGGTCAGGAGCGGACATGGAACTCAAGAACGCGGTCGCTGTCGTCACCGGCGCCAACCGGGGCCTCGGGCGGCACCTCGCCGCCCAGCTCGTGGAGCGCGGCGCGAAGGTGTACGCGGCCGCCCGCCACCCCGAGACCGTGGATGTGCCGGGTGTCATTCCGCTACGCCTCGACGTGACGGACGAGGCATCGATACAGGAGGCCACCCGCATCGCGTCGGATGCGACCTTGCTGATCAACAACGCGGGGATCTCCACCGGCGCGACGCTGATCGGAGGCGACCTGGCTGAGGTGCGCCGGGAGATGGAAACCAACTTCTATGGCCCGCTCGCCGCGACCCGCTCCTTCGCCCCCGTCATCGAGGGCAACGGCGGCGGCGCCGTACTCAACGTCCTGTCCGCCCTGTCCTGGTTCCACCCGGCCGCCCTCGGCTCCTACGCCGCATCCAAGGCCGCCGCCTGGGCACTGAGCGACGCGACCCGCGACGAGCTGGCGCCCCGGGGCATTTCTGTCTCGGCGCTGCACGTCGGCTACATGGACACCGACATGGCCGCCGGCGTCCCCGCCGACCAGAAGGTGGCCGCCGCCGACGTCGCGGCCCAGGCCCTGCACGGCATCGAAACCGGCCTGCCCGAGATCCTCGCCGACGAGACCAGCCGGTACGTCAAGCAGAGCCTGTCCGCGGCACCGCAGCCGAACGCGGGCTGACGCTCACCCTCCACCCCGACGCGACCGCGTTCCTGCCTTCCTGCCTTCCTGCCTTCCCGCCTTCCCGCCTTCCCGCCTTCCCGCCTTCCCGCAAGGACCTCTCATGCGTTACACGACCTTCGGCCACCGGACCGGACTACGCGTGTCCGAGTACGCGCTCGGCACCGCGAACTTCGGCACCCGCTGGGGCGCGGGCGCCGAGCCGGACGAGGCACGCCAGATCTTCGACCGGTTCGCCGAGGCCGGCGGCACCTTCCTCGACAGCGCGGACGGCTACCAGTTCGGCGAGTCTGAAGAGCTGACCGGAAAGCTGATCTCCGCCGACCGCGACCACTTCGTACTGGCCACCAAGTTCTCCCTCGGGGCCGCGCCGCAGCCGGACATCTCCAAGACCGGCAACAGCCGCAAGACCATGGTCGCCTCGGTCGAGGCCAGCCTGAAGCGCCTGGGCACCGACTACATCGACCTGCTGTGGGTGCACTTCCCCGATGAGCTCACTCCGCTGGAGGAGCTCCTGCGCGCACTCGACGACCTGGTGAGCGCCGGCAAGATCCACCATGCCGCGCTGTCCAACTTCCCCGCTTGGCGTGTCTCGCGCGCGGTAACCCTCGCGGACCTGAAGAACTGGGCCCCGATCGTGGGCATCCAGCACGAGTACAGCCTCGTCGAGCGCACCGCCGACCGCGAACTGCTACCCATGGCCGAGAGCCTCGGGCTCGGCGCCGCCCTGTGGTCCCCGCTCGGCGGCGGACTGCTCACCGGCAAGTACCGCGGCTCCACCGAGGGACGCCTGAGCGACCTGGGCGTGGTCATCCACACCGAGAACACCGACCAGAAGACGGCCGTCGTCGACACCGTCCTGGCCATCGCCGAAGAGACCAGGGTGACGCCCGCCCAGGTTGCAGTGGCCTGGGTCCGCGAGCGCGCCGCCCGCTCCGCGGCCACGCTCGTCCCGATCATCGGCCCGCGCAACCTCTCCCAGCTCGACAGCTACCTCGCAGCTCTCGACGTCCAGCTGACCGACGCGCAGTACACCCGCCTCGACGAGGTCAGCGCGGTGCCGCTCGGCGTACCGCACGAGGGCATCGCGGGCTCTCTGGGCCGCCTCCAGGGCGGCGACGCGAGCAGCGTCATCACCCCGGCCGTGCCGGTGGCCTGAGCCCGCTCAGACGGCCGACGCCCAAGGCTCCGCGCAGGCACTGGCCACTGCCGCGCCGACGCGGAGCGCACAGGCGAAGAGAACACCACAGCCTGTCTCGTACCGACAGAAACAGATCACGGACAGAGCACCCGTCCCCGCTTGTGCGGGAGACCGACCGAACGGAAAACAACAATGAAGGCCTTCATGGTCGAGAAGTACGGCGACCCGACCACGGTGCGCGCCGGGGATGTACCCGAACCCCAGGTGGGCGCCGAGGATGTCCTGGTCAGGATTGACGCGGCGAGCGTGAACCCGCTGGACATGAAGATCCGCAAGGGGGAGTTGAAGACGATCGTGCCCTACCGTCTCCCGCTCGTCCTGGGCAACGACTTCGCCGGGACCGTCGTCCGCGTCGGATCGTCCGTCACCCGCTTCGCGGTGGGCGACGAGGTCTACGCGCGGCCCGACAAGGACCGTATCGGCACCTTCGCCGAACTCCTCGCCGTCCACCAGGACGACCTGGCCCTCAAGCCCGCGACGCTCACCCTGACCGAGGCCGCCTCCCTCCCCCTGGTCGCGCTGACCGCCTGGCAGGCCCTGGTCGAGCGGGCGAACATCCAGCCGGGGCAGAAGGTCCTCATCCACGCGGGTGCCGGCGGCCTGGGATCCATCGCCATCCAACTGGCCAAGGCACTGGGCGCGTACGTGGCCACCACCGCGAGCACCGCCAAGGTCGACCTCGTCAAGGACCTCGGCGCGGACGAGGTCATCGACTACCGCACCCAGGACTTCTCCACCATCCTCACCGGCTACGACCTCGTCCTGGACTCCCTCGGCGGCGAGAACCTCACCAAATCCCTGCGCGTCCTCAAGCCCGGCGGCCTGGCCATCTCCGTCGCGGGCCCGCCCGACCCGGCCACCGCCCTCGAACTCGGCTCGAACCTGGTGCTCCGCCTGGGCATCGCCGCGCTCAGCGCCAAGGTCCGGCGCCAGGCAAAGCGTCTCGGTGTCACGTACTCTTTCCTGTTCATGAAGGCCAGCGGCGACCAACTGCGCGCACTCACCCCCCTCATCGACGCCGGGAAGATCCGCCCCGTCGTCGACCGGGTCTTCCCCTTCGACGAGACCCTTCAGGCCATGGAGTACGTCGAACAGGGCCGCGCAAAAGCCGGCAAAATCGTCGTCTCCATGACGTAGGGCGGGCACGCCGACAACGGCCAGCTCCACCAGAGGACCACGCACGTCGAGCAAAGCGTGATGCGTTCGGTCACGGGCAAGGCGCCCGGCTTCGCCAGGGCCGTCATCATCTGAAGGCGATCAGAACGTAGGGGCGCTCCACCCCCGACAACCTGTCGCAGCTCGCCCATCCCACCGTCATCGCCAACGGCGACAACGACCGCATGGTGCCCTCTGTCCTCTCCGAGGACCTGCACCGACGCATCAAGGACAGCGAGCTGATCATCTATCCCGACTCCGGTCACGGCGGCCTCTTCCAGTACCACCAACACTTCGCTCCCTCTCGCGGTTGAGTTCCTCGCCGTTGACCACCGGGCCGCTGGAAGGGACCTCATTCAGGGGTCATCTCCGCCACCCGGGTCTGGAGGAGTACCGGCAAATCCACCTTGCCGAGTCACATCCCGAGCCGCTGGTCGGCGACCGACGGGGGGCAGACCGCGATCGCCCGGACCAGAAGATCGACGGCGTCGCCGAGGCCAGTTTCCCATCGAAGCCCTCACCCTCAGCGGCCTGGAACAGCACACCCCGGCCCGGCCTCCGCCGCACCGTAGACGAACTGACGACCGACTACAGGACGGGACGGGTCAGAAGCGCGCCCTCCGGGGGCGCACGTCGCGCGCCAGCCGCCCCAGATGGCACCGCAGCCCCTACAGCGTCGCCGCCACGAGCAGTCACACCACGGCCGCGGCCGGCAGCCGCCCACCGAAAGCGCCGGTGAGCAGGACCACGATCAGCGGGGGCAGCGAGTGCGCCAGCAGACCACTCCGGCGCGGCCCCGCACCGGCAGCGGCCTGTGCGACCACCACTCCGGCCAGACCGATCAGCGCGTACACCGTGAAGCTCGCGCACAGCTGCCAGCGCCGGCTTCGGGCGGACCGCGGTGCCCGCGTCAGGCTGCTCGGGGCCGACGACAGTTCGATCTCGCCGCCGACCAAGTTCATGCTTACCCGACGGCAGGGGCGCCGCCTCGACGCTCCGGCACTGGTTGGTTGAAGGCCATGCGCTACACGGCCGCACGTAGGTGTGGGCGGTGGTCTCAAAACGTCGACCGCGAGTCTCCCGCGTGAAGAGGACCGGAAACCCGTTCGCTTACCCCTCCATCTAGGGGGCACACGGAAAAGGACCAACGAGAGCCACCGAATAGGGAGTTGAGCCAGGTGAACTGTCCCTCGTGCGGAGGATCGGCCCAGCAGGCTCCGGACGGCTCCTGGGGGTGCGGGCAGTGCGGCCCCATCACCCATCCGGCGATGGTGGCGTAGGTAGTGTCGAAGTCATGACCTGCGAGCAGCCGCCCCCGCCAGCCGAGGAATTCCATCCCCCGGAGATTACGACGACGGACTGCCGCGGCTGCGGCACCCAGGTATCAGGCATCAGCGGGCGCTACGCCTGCGGGGTTTGCGGCTGGACAAACCCGTGGGACGAGGGGCACCAAGATCTGCCGTCCGCTGATGACCGCTCTGGCCGAACGGGCCACGGACCAGCCGCCTGACTCCTCCGGCAGACAGACCCCCGTCGCGCGTCATTTAAAGAGTCCGCGGCCGACCCGTGCGCCCTCGCCGACAGTCGGCGCGTGCTGCCCATCGAAGTAGCCGGACCGGCAAAGGTCCGGCACTCCGACCACTCCCGCACACACCCACGCTCCGCACCGAACGGTAAGAAACCCGCCACCCTGGCGGCAGCCGAATCGGACTCGCTTCTTACGCTTGGCCGCCGCTCAGAGGGCTGAGGGGGGGTCACCGGGACGGAGGCTCAGCACGGTGACAGGCACGAGTGGCGCTGCCGTCGCCCCACAGGGCCGCTACGACGTTCCGGAGACCTTCAGCCCACGGATCCTGCCGGCGTTGTCGAATGAACCGAAGCCGATCCGCCCGTCGCCGGGCCGCGTGCTCACCGCTGTCATCAACGGGAACGGCGAGCCGTCCAGGTACACGGCCGTCTCGCCGGTGTCCCCGCAGCGCACCACCCTGACCCGATGCCAGGCCGCGTCACTGATCGCGGGCGGGGCGCCGGTGGTTCCGTCCCACTGGTCCTCCACCCGCAGCCGGTCTGCGTCGTCCACCGTGAAGACGCCGTTGTGCGGATAGATGGAGTTGTCCTGGGAGAGATGCGCGTAGCCGAACCTGGTGTCCGATTCATAGCCGAAGATGACGATCACGTCCCGGTTGTCGATGTCGGTCGGCGTATCGATGCGGACTTCGGCGTCGATGCGCACATTGCGATACGTGGGGCCGGTGGTGAGCACCGCGTACTCGTAGGGGCGGCGAGGTCCGGGCCGCTCGACGCCCGGCTCGGTCAGCACCGCCTGGCCGCCCTTGAACCGCCACTTGGAAGGGGTGAGGGGCGACCAGTTCTTCGCGCCCATCACGTCGGTGAGCGTGGTCCCGTCGGTGTCGCAGCTCGCGAACGCGCGCGTCCCGGTCACCTTCCAGATCTTGCCGTTGGCCTTGGAGAGGATGTACAGCTCGCCCTTCGCGTCCTGCCCGAACCGCAGGTCGACACGCTTGTCACCGGCGAGTTCCTGCATGGAGACGCGCTTGCCTGACTTCGCGTCATAGACCATGAGGCTGTACGTCTGTGCCAGGCGCTGTTCGGCGCCCGGCTTCGCGCGACGCATGTCGGCGGCATCCGTGTACAGGAGACGGCCGTCGACGAT
Organism: Streptomyces sp. NPDC002853; assembly: GCF_053591915.1. NCBI lineage: Bacteria > Bacillati > Actinomycetota > Actinomycetes > Kitasatosporales > Streptomycetaceae > Streptomyces > Streptomyces sp. NPDC002853. Next base: position 360,207 of record NZ_JBSFUS010000002.1, read on the forward strand.
GTCACCGAAAATGTACTTGCCCCGCAGTTTCTGCAGGTCGTGACCGCGGTAGACGTAGCCGCCGGAGATGCCGCGCCCCACGTCGGACTTGCAGTTCCAGTTGGCCGGCGGGTCGTGGTCGTAGGCGGCAACCGGATAGGTGTAGCCGTACTTCGCGTCATCGGCGGGCAGCGGAAGGATCTTGGCGCACGGGTCGGTTGCTTTCTTGTCGAAGAGGAAGGCGCCCTCGCGTTCGCTCCAGCCGTAGTTGTCGCCGGCCCGCACTTCGTAGACGGACTCGATGGCGTGCTCGCCGACGTGGGAGAGGAACATGCGGTGGCTGCCGCGCTTGTCCCAGCTGAAGCGGTGCGGGTCGCGCATGCCGATCGCGTAGATCTCGCCGAGGGAGCCGGGCTCGCCGACGAACGGATTGGCGGGCGGGATGCCGTACTTGCCGTTCGCGCTGTCCCGGCCGCGCGGGTCGATGCGCAGGAGCTTGCCGTGCGGCAGGGCCCGGTTTTGCGGATCGCCGGTGGTGGAGCCCTTGCCGCCGTCACCGACCGCGATGTAGAGCAGTCCGTAGTCCGCGTCGCCGCGCTCGGCGGTCGGGTTGAAGTCGATCTGCTGGATGCCGTGGACCTGGCCGTTGAAGCCGATGCGGAGCAGCTCTCGGTGGGTGCCTGAGAACACGGTGGCGGTGGGGTCGTCGGCCGTCCACTCGGTGACGATGCCGTGGAACCCGTTTCCGCTGGGCTGGTTGAAGTCCGGTTTGGCTTCGGTCAGTTCGGGCTTCTCGGTGTGGACCGTGTAGAAGCGGCCGTTGCGCCGAAAGTCCGGGTCGAAGGTGACGTAGCCGAAGCCGGTGCCCAGACCCCGGCTGGCGTAGTAGGCGGCGGAGAACTCCTTGTACAGGTCCAGGTAGGGGTGCTGCCGGGAGCCGTCCTTGTTGAGGGAGTACAGGGTGCCGTTCTGGTCCGCGACGGCCAAACGGCCGGACGCGCCCGGGAATGGGGTCAGGTAGTTGATCCGGTTGTGCCGGATGAGACGGCTGTCCTCGACCGGGCCCGGGCGCGGTTCGGACTTCGGGAGCTGGGCGAACTCCTGGACCTCCAGGCCGATACCGGAGGTAACCGGCTTGCCGGGGATGGGGTCGGTGACAGCGGCCGCCGGGGTGTCGGCGGCGGGTGCTTCGAGCGCGCCCGCCGGGGGTGCGGTGAGCACGGCGGCGAGCAGGGCGCCGGTGAGGACCTGAACCAGGAGGGACCTTCTACGGGGACGAACGTGCGGGGCCGACGGGGACAAAGGGGCTCCCTTCGTGTGGCGTGCGCAGGCAGGAGGGGCGTCGGGTGGCGGGGTGGCAGGGTCAGGACGTGTGCTCTGGACATGGGTCTCGGAGAAGTCGGTCCGGGATGCACGTCCAGGAGGTCAACTCAGGACGCGGGTCGCCCGCCCGTGCGGCGGTATTCGGCCCTCACCTGCCCCGGGGTGGCGGCCCGGTCCAGAAACAGCAGATCGTCCATGCGGCAGTTGCAGGGGTTGGCTTCGCGGGTGTTCTGCGGGAAACTCCCGCCGATTTTGATGCCTCGCGGGTCGGTCGGTGAGGCGAGGTCGGGTTCTGGCTCTCCGGCGAGAGCCCACGGGTCGTCGCCGCGTACATAACTGCCTCTGAGCGCACGGCCGTTGCGGTACAGCGCCATCTCACCCGTGTCGAAGTCGAAGGTCGCGGCCAGGTGGACCCATTTGCCGTCCGGCAGATGGGTACGCCAGTCCCCGTCCGCGGCGAAGGTCTGGGACAGGGAGCCGTCCAGGCGGCGCCCGAGTGCGACGAGGCGCAACTCGCCGCCCACATCGATCACTTCAAGGAGGGCCCGTACGTCGTGCCCGTTCGAGTCCCCGGTCAGGACGCCCGCGAGACCGATGGCGTTGTAGAGGTCGGAGGGATCGGTCGAACCTGAGTTCGGGCTTGGGTTCGGCCCGGTGGTACGGAACCAGCCCATCACAGTGACCTGGCGGGCTCCGTTGAACGCGTGCAGCGAGGCCGCGCCGTGCGGGTCGTACACGCCCGCCTTCCAGTCGTCGTTGCCTGCCGCGTCCGGACTCACCTGCCGGGACTGCAGGACGTGCCCGCGCCGCGGATCGACGTGGTCGCGCACGCGCATCGCGGCGCCGCCGTTGACGAGCGACAGGCTGGTGCCCGACGGTCCCACGTCGCGTTCACGGCCGGCGTCCACGGGGTCCGGATGCTCGAAGTCGTAACCCGCGACCAGACTTCCGCGGATGCCTGCCCCCGCGACTGCGGACCGACCGTCGGACGCGGATGCAGCGCCGGGCGGAGTAACGAACGCGGCGGTGAGGAGAGCAGCCCCGGCTGCCATTACGCCAGGCCACAACCTCATCCGTGCAGATCGGCTCCGATACGACGGCATGGCGGTGCCAGGCGTCATGTCCCCTCCAGAGGGCAAGCGATGAAAGCGCTTCCTATCGTGTCTGGTGCAACGTACAAACATCGGGCAGCGGCGACAAGAGCGCGGACGAGCTCCTGTACGGACGGCGATTTCCGGCCGAGGCTACGACTGTCCCCGGACAACGCTCGGGGGTGCCCCCACTGCCGCTCTGCCTTCGCCGAGGAGTGGCGCTGCCGCGGTACGCGGCCGGTGGCAGCAGGAAATGGAACAGCTCCGCCCCCAGCGTCGCCGCCAAGGATCCCCGCATGCAGGGCGCTGGCCTGTCTTGCAAAGTGCGCGGCCCGCGGGGCAGGTATGAAGTCCCGGGGAGCTGATACAGCAGACCGGACAGGCGAGGGGCCTCGGCGAACTGGGCCAGCTGACCGGGTACTCCGGGGCCCAGGTCTCCCGGTGCGAGCGGGGTGGCACCCCGCTGACCGACGTCAATGTTCTGCGGCGCTTTGCCAAGGCTCCCGAACTCCCCCACCGAGCTCTCGGCCTCACCCCGCCCGCGCCCGCCCGCGCCCGGCCGGAAATCCGACACGGTCATCCGGTGGGAGCATCTACGACCTTCCCCCCGGATACCCCCATAGATCTCGTAACACGATCTTGTTAATGTGGGCTGGTTGCTACCGGTGTGACGATTCGGCCGTCCTACCTGCGCGGCCGGGGCCGAACGAAGGTCCTCTTCGGCACCAATTACCCCATGATCACTCCGGGCCAGGCGCCGGAACACCTCGATGAGCTGAACCTGGACGAGGAAACCATCCAACTGTTCCTAGCCGGCAACGCACGACGTATCTTCCGCCTCTGACCGCCCCAGGTCAGCACCGGGCCCAGCACAGACCACCGCAAGACGCAGCGCGACAGACGAGAACAAGTTCGCTTGCCGGCGGCTAAGGGTCACACCGGGCTTTGATCACGTTCAGCAGCAGCCCCGGCCTGCCGGTCCGGGCGCCGGCTAGCGATCACTGAGCCAGACTGCCGCCATCGCTCGCGTCCACAGCACCGGCTACCGGGACTACCGGGTCAGCTGATGACCGTCCTCCGCCGCATCAATGCCCTGGGTTTCCTCGAGCGGATGCAGCTCAGCGATTTGGAGCGCCCCAGCTGGACCGCGGGCCGAGAGCGGCGGGAGGCGAGCGGATCCGCGGCGAGCAGGCCCGACCGCCGGTCCCGGACTGGCTCATCGAGCAGCGCAGCGGCCAGGGGCGGCCGCGGTCCACGTCCTCGCGGGGCACTGCGACATGGCCCGGACGCCTCCGTAGGGCATCACCCGGGACCAGACGCGCCGCGCCCGGCACGATGTCGACGCGTGCCCGTACCGCCCGACCCGATACCGAACTCGGCGTGCTGGAGTAAGCAGGTAGAGCGCCCACCAGAACGGCGAGGTGGATCTACTTCATCTCGCCGACCCAGTGCTTCCCGTCCTTGTCGAAGTCAGGGCGCACCTCCAGGTCAATCTTGTTCAGCTGGCTCCGCGGAACATCGAACGCGAAGTCGGCGGCACCTGAAGATCCGGGCGACACACTGCCCGCGATGCCCGCACCGAGATCTCCGTCAAAGATCTGCTCGCAGGTGTCGCCGTCGCTTCCAGACTTCACATACACGCTCATCAGTGCCCCCTGGAACACCTCGTCGGTTCCGTTGTGCACCTTGATCCGCCACTTGACGGCCTGATTGCCGGACTCGTGGCCGATCGAGTACTCGCCGGGCGTGAACTTGCTCGGCTTGGAAACGGTCACCGTGAGGCCGCCGTCCCACTTCCTCGTGTCTCCCCAATCGCCTGCCTTCTCAGCTGCAGGCGACAGCGAAGGGGCTGCCACAGCCAGGCTGCTACCAGCACCCAGGAGGCACGCAGTCATCGCAGCGACCGAGAGACGGGCGACCGCGGATGCACGTATGCCGTTCATATCTCCAGGGTCCGCCCGTTGACGGCCGGGGTCGACTGGAGCAGTTGGGCTCGTGCTCGTCGCTGTGCGGCCGGACGCTGGAGTCGCGGAATATCCGGTCGCTGTCGCCCTCGCCGAAGCGGTCTCACGCCTGCCCCGAGGTGACCACTAGTGGTATGAGCCGAAGTCATGGACAGGGTTCGTTCTCTGTCCGGTGTCCATCGCCCGATGGCTACGTGTGGCCCCCGGCGTAGATCGCTATGCGGCGGATGCGCCGAGCGGAGACGTGCCCGAAGGAGTCGAGGCGGGAGTGGATCTCGAAAAGCGAGACAGGCAGGTTGATCCTAGGAAGCGTGGCCTCCGTGGTGGTCGTCTTCAGCAGGCAGGGACTGCGCTTCGCCCACGCGCCGAGATCATTCACCGACAGGCGCCCCGGAAGCCGCCTCGAGGGCGACGAACACCACCTTCGTCCTTCAGCTCAGCTCGGCGGGCACAGACCGATGTTGGTCGTCACCACCACGGAAAGCGGCGTAGCGGACCAGAGCTGGCTGCACGACTGCGAGCAGCAGGCATGCGAGTGCCATGGCACTCCACAGCCCGGCTGGCCCGGCCTGCTCAAGCAGTTGCGTCCCCAAGAGGGGTGCTGCGATCCCCGCGATGCCCCAACTGGTGCCGTACACAGCCAGGTAGCGGCCCTTTGCGCTCGCCGGGGCCAGCCTGGCGACCAGCGCATAAACGCGGCCCACTAGGAGGAGGTCACCCACACTCCACACGACGGTTGCCGCCAGGTAGGCGGCCAGACCGCCGGCGAGGGCGTATCCCCCCAGACCCAATGCCAGCAGCAGATACCCGACAGCGAACGCGACGGGCGTCGTGAGCGTGGCCAGCGGACTCCAGCGGATCAGCGGCTGGCCTACGCAGATGGTGAGTGCGGAAGCAGTGAACAGCAGGCCAGCATCGGCAGGCTGCAGTCCTTGATGGTCCATGGCCAGCGGCAGCGTGATCATGATCTGGAGGTAGATCACGGCGAACAGCGTCCCCGTCGCGAACAGGAGCAGCAGGGCACGGTCGCGCCACGGGGCGACCGCAGCCAAGGGCTCCGGGGTGGTCGGTACGGGTGTGCGGTGGTGGTCGGCGGGCAGGACCAGGTGCACGGTGAGCGCGCAGAGCAGGCACGTGACGGCGTCCACGACAAAGAGCCAGCGCAGATCCCAGCGGCCCAGGCTCGCCGCGAGGAGCCCGGCGCCCATGCCGGCCGCGGCTAGGGCTGCATTCAACAGGCCGTATGCGTGCACGTGTTCACTGGGCGCCACCACATCGGCGATCATGGCTTGGCTCGGTGGTTCGTAGAGCTCGAAGACCAGTCCCAGCAGAGCCGCGCAGCAGATGGCCAGTGTCAGACTGCCGGCCGCGGCGAGTTCCAGCTGCGCCACCGCGCAGCCTGTCAGCCCCACCACGATGGTGCGGCGTCGGCCGATCCGGTCGGCCAGGCGTCCCCCGGCCAGGCGTGAGGGAATCGTGGCCAGACCGAAGACAGCATTGACCGCTCCGGCTACGGCAGTGCTCACCCCAAAACTCGTCGTGAGAAGCACGGTGAGGAAAGACATCGAGAACGCACCGAGCCGGTTGACGGCCCGTGCCACGATCAGCAGCCGCACTGCCCGCGGTAACCGTCCGCTTCCCTGCATGGAACTCCCCCCAGTCGTGACCGGCGAATCGGATATCGTTGGTGACGCCTGGACGCTAGGGCCCGAAGGAGTGACCAGTCAAGTGATGTTCGATGGTCACGTGCTGACGCTGCTCGATGCAGCGGTCTCGCTCGTGAATGTGCTGACCGACGGCTCCCGGCAGGGCCGCCCCTACACCGCCCCGCGCGGCGACCAGCTCCCCCGCGCCGTCCACGACGCGCTGCCACTTGCAGAGGCCCGTAACGCCACCGTCGAGCCGGAACACGCGGACTATCTCGTGCGCACCGCCCAGCAGTTGCGGGCCGTGTTCGACGCCGTCGACGACGATCGCACCGATGACGCGGCGGAACTCGTCAATGCCCTGCTGCGCACCACCGGGGCACGCCCGCAACTCGACCGCGTCGACGGCGAACCCTGGCAAGTCCACTTCCACGGAAGCCAGGACACCCTCGCTGTGGGATGGAGCGCCGGATGCGTCACCGCGCTGGCCCTGGCCATCGGCAGCAACCTCGCCGGCCGCCTCGGCGTGTGCACCGCACCGCACTGTGACCGCGTCTACGTCGACAACTCCCGCAACGCCGTCCGCCACTTCTGCTCGAATGCCTGCCGCAACCGCGTCAAAGCCGCCGCCTTCCGCGCACGCAACAGCTCATAGAGCCGAGGTGCAGCACGCAGCCCGTGCATCATGCATGACATGGGCCCGCGCGCCCCGCACCTGCACACGCACAGCGGGGATTGGCGTGGTGCGGTCACCGGCTCGAAGACCCGCACGACCTCTACGGACCCCCTTGTCACGCGTCCTGTATGGCCGGGCGATCCGGATGGCTCCGTCCGATTCCCGTCAGCATTCCGGTCAGGGCGACGCACACCACGCTGACACCGATGCCCAGGCACGTGGCGGTGACGCCGACCCCGGCCGCCGCGGCCGTAACCGCTGCCGCCCCCAGCGGGCCCAGTGCGAAGTGGGTCGTCCAAAACGCGGCGGTAACCCTCCCCAACAGATGGCCGGGGGTCACCTCCTGGCGCAGCGACATGGAGCAGGTACCCGCGATGCTGGTGCAGAACAGCATCACCGCGGACAACACACCGACCACCAGGACACTGTGCGCCAGTCCCAGACACAGAACTGCCGTACCGCACAGCGCGAAGGCACCGATCCAGCTGGCGCCGAACCCGAGCCGTTCACGAACACGCGCGACGGCGAACGACGCCAGACAGGTGCCCAGCGTGCCCGCGCTCAAGACGAGGCCCACGGTGCTGTCCGGATGCCCCAGGTCCTCCCTGACGAGGAAAATGAGGAGGTCGGTGAGCCCGTAGGTGAGAAAGGTCAGCAGCGAGAGCAGTACCGTCAACGGGCGCAGCACCGGATGGGCCCACAGGAACCGAACGCCGACGAGGAACTCGCCCCGCACACCCGCCCGTTCCGTCTCGTTTTGAGCAGAGACCTGCCGGACAGGGCGGATCTTCACGAAGAGGATGCCGATGGCGGATAGGGCGAAGGTGACTGAGTCGATTCCTATGGCCGCAGCCGGGCCGAAGATGGAGGCGATAAACCCCGCCAAGGCCGGGCCCCCGGCGCTGGCGGCAGCGTACGTACCAAAAAGGTGGCCGTTGGCCCTGGTTATCTGATGAGGCTCGACGATGGCAGGAACGACCGTCACGTACGCCACCCGGAACAGCATCATGAACACGCCCGCGGACGGGACGACCGCATAGATCAGCCACATCGGCGTAGCGAAGAGCCAGACCAGCGGAATCAGAGCAAACAGCAGGCAACGCGCCCAGTCGGCCAGCATGAGGAGTCGACGCCGGTCTGCACGGTCCACGATCACACCGGCGAACAGCCCGGTGAGGATTGAGGCGACCCCGGTCAAGGCGGTGACAAGGCCCATCTGCACAACGGAACCCGTGCTGTGCAGCACCAGGAGCGGGATCGCCACGTAGGAGAAGGAATCCCCAAGAGCCGAAAGAGTCTGAATGCCGAGGAAAATCCGGTAGTTGGGATTGCCCCACAAACCAGGAGGACTCTGCTCCCCCCGGCCCGCCGACTTCGCACTCTCACGCGCACCACGTGTAGACACGGACCGCCCTTCTCCCGATGACCGCAGCGATTAGACCACGGGCTACCAGCCCCTGCCCCCCGACGCCTCCTCCACGACCTTGGCAGGCGGCTTACGGGTTCCACAAAGGCATTTGATCTGTGACTGTGTGCACGTCGGCTCGCCGGCCTGGGTGTGGCGAAACATCAGTCGCGTCCGTGGATCGTGTCGGATGAACTGTGTTCGCTCATCGGGGCGTTGCTGCCGAAGCCGGGACCGAACCTGGCACAGGGCAGACCTCGGGTGCCCGATCGGCAGGCCCTGTGCGGGGTCTTGTACGTCTACACGCCGCTATCCAGTGGCAGTACCTGCCTCAGCCCGCTCCAACCTCCGCTTCGCTGACAAGCGCATCGCCGACTTCGAAGCACGACTCTTCGAACAGGGCCGGTCGTGAAGCTTTGAGGCCGTCCCCGACGCCGCTTTTCTCGATCCCCAGCGGGCCCAGTTGTCACCGCCCAGGCAGCACCCGACCGCCTAGCAGCACCCCGCACGCCCCGGCGGTCACAAGGCTGCCGGCGAGGAAGGCGCCCTGCACGTCAGCGAGCGGCAGGATGAGACCCCCCAGCGCGGCACCCGCCGCGATACCCGCGTTGTAGGCACCAGAGTTCGCTGCAAGTGCGATATCTGTGCGGCCCGGTGCGCAATGCAACATCTCGTTCTGGGTGGTCATGAACACCGGCCCCAGCGCACCCCCCATCAGCACCAGGAATACCACCGCCGCCACAGGATCGGTGCCGACTGCGTACAGACCGAGCATGCCCACCGCCTGCGTGGCAACGGCAGTGATCCGCGCGGTCTGCGGCAAGCGGTCCAGCAACGCCCCGGCGATCGGCCTCAAGCGCCCCACGCGGTGACCCTATCCGTCTCGGAAGAGCCAGAAGAAGCCTTGGAAACACTCCCCCAGGGGGCTTGCTCACCGGCACTCAAGCGCCGGCTGTTCGACCGCTCAGGATGCGAACTCTCGCGCACGCGCGCCTTGTTGGCGTGCCGAACCCACTGCTCTGCTCGACCAGGAGGGCGGGGGGCGTCCGCAGCCGTGAACCCCGGAAATCTTCACCCACCCGCCCCACCGGACCATCCATGGCGCGGCAACGCGGTGCACGACCTGCTCAAGCACCCCGAAACGGCCTTCACACCGTTCTTTGACCAGCCGCTTCAACAGGGCGCAGCTTCATTCGGCGGCGCCCCCGCCCGAGCGGTGCCACCCGCGAGAGCGGCGGATCAGGTGCCCGGCTTGCGACCGTAGACGAAGACGTCGTCGCCCTTGCGCAGCATGTTCCAGTACTTCACGGCATCCTTCTTCGTCATGTTGACGCAGCCGTGGGAGCCCGGCGGAGACCAGACGCTGACGCCGACCGAGTGGAACGCCTGGCCGCCGTCGAAGAACTGGCTGTAGGGCATCGGCACGTGGTAGATGCTCGACACGTGGTCGATGTTGCGCCAGTAGACCTTCTTCAGGCCCGTGCGGGTCTCGTGGCCGTTGCGGCCGGTGCGCACCGGGACGGGGCCGTACTTGAGGGTCTTGCCGTCCTGGATCCAGCTGAGCTGCAGCGTCAGATCGACACACGCGATGCGCCCCTTGTTGGTCGGGCACTTGCCCGCCTTGTTGGGGTTGTTGCCCACTGCTTTCTGCTTGTTCATGAGGTTCATGACGCCCCAGGTGACGCCGCCCGCGTACCCGGCGTTCGGGGTGATCTTGTGCTTGGTCTGGAAGGCCTTGATGACCTTGCAGTCGGCTGCCGACTGTTTGCCGTCCACCGGGCGGCCGAGAAACTTCTCGACCTGCTTCTGGTAAGGGCCGGTCTGTGCCGAGCACGACGCGGCCTGGGCACTGCCCGTGCCGAGCGCCACCGAAAGCGGGGCCACCAGCACGGTGATCCCCAGAGCCACGGCTCCTCGTCTGCGTATGTCCCCCACTGCTGCCCACTCCCCGTTCGTCCTGGTACGTCATGGGTCCGCGGGTCGGATCCCACCTGCTAGACAGCACAGGCCCGCGGTTCGTTGCAGGACGAACCGACACAGATGTGTAACAGAGGCCGACATGTCGCCAAAGGCGGCCGCCCACTCCCCGGCCTCAGCACCTCCACAAGGACGACGGTCGCGTCGGTGGGTACTCAGCCGACATTCGCCCCGGTGGAGGTGCAGAGGCCGGGGGCGCGCCTCGCCGCCCACGAACCCGCTGTCGCGGAAGATGTCATCGTCCACCAGCGGATGGGGTCGCCCGCGGCGGCCGAGCACAGCGGCGAACCGGGCAAACGAGGGCGGGGAGGTGCTCTGTGGATTCGTACGTGGGAGCTGACACCACTTGTTGCTCAGAGCGGGGAACGCTCGGATTCGCCGGAGGGCGATGTCTCTGAGTTCTGGCAACGCCCGGGCGGGGTTGCGGTGCGAGCATGCGACGTGCTCTGCGGGATGAGGCTGCAATGGCCCCACCAAAGGCCAAGGTCGACTTGTACGCGGCGATCCGTCGTGATGCCCGGGCAGGGATGTCGTATCGGGCCTTGATGCGTGAGTACGGAGTGGGATTCCGCACGGTGAAGGTCGCGTTGGAGTCGGTCTGGCCGGAGCCGCGGAAGAAGCCGCGGCCGCGCGGGACCCGCCTGGATGCCCACAAGCCGTTGATCGACGAGATGCTCCGGGCGGATCTGGATGCGCCGCGCAAGCAGCGTCATACCGTCAGGCGGAAATGCGACCGGCTCCTGGACGAGCACGGGGCGGAGGCGGTGACCTATCCGATGGTGCGGGCCTGTGTCGCCGACCGGCGCCCCCAGATCGCTGTTGAGGCCGGCCGCGGGGTGGTGCACGCGTTCATTCCGCAGTCCCACCGGCCGGGGGCCGAGGCGGAGGTGGACTTCGGTGGCGTGAAGGTCCGCTTGGCCGGTGCGAGGCGCCCGCGGAATCCGATGGTGCGACGCGGCTCCGCCGTCAATAATCGCCGGATGCACGATGTGGAGCTCTCCGATGGGATCGTCACTCTGTCACCGCTGCGCTTGGACGATGTGGATGCGCACCTTGCGGGGGAGGACGAGCTGTTGGTGCGCTGGCTCAGCGGAGGTCCCGGGACGCGTCAGGGCGTCGAGGCATACATTCAGCACTGCCTGGAGCAGTGGGGCAGTGCCGGGCCGCTCCGCGCTTTTGGTATCCGATCGGGAGCCGGTGACGCGCTCGCGGGGACGATCGACTTGCGGTTCGCGCAGGAAGGCTTGGCTCCCGGCCAAGTCAACATCGCCTACGGGCTCTATCCGTCTTGGCGTGGCCAGGGCCTGGCAACCCGCGCAGTCCACCTGGTGTCCCGGTACACGGCGAGCGAGGGAGCGACCGAGGCGGTGATCCGGGTGGAGCCGGAGAACTCCGTATCCGCCGCTGTCGCGCTCCGGGCGGGGTTCGTCTATCGCGAGCGCGTTTGCGCCGAGGATGGCACCTGGTTGGACTGGTACGTCCGGGACCTGGGCAAGGGGCTGCTCACCGGGTAGGCCGCTGCGGAGGGACGGGGCGATACTGAGAGACTCCAGGCATGGGATCTTGGGGGAATCTGGGGCCGGCGGTGTTGTCTCTGGCGGGAGTTGCGCTTGGCGCGGTCGGGTCGCTGTTCGGACAGCATTTGGTGTCGCGGGCGAGTACCCGGCAACTGGAAGCCCAGCAGTTGGCCGCGCATCGCGCTGAGCTCAAGGAAGTGATCCTGAAGTTCCTGGGCATCGCGTCCCGGGTGGAGAAGACGGCGCTCATGAGCCCGCGCGACGGCGACAGCGCGACCGGTGACATGCTCGGCCAACTCGTCGACGACCTGTGGCTCGCGCAGGCGGAGATCGATCTGGCGGCCAGGACAGAACCGTTGCGGGGCGCTGCCTACCGCTACGCGGCTTGTCTGGCCGAAGTAGCCTGCGGCGAGGTCGCCGACGCAACCGCACTGCGCGGGCCACAGGTCCAGTTCATGGATGCCGCCTATGACGATCTATGGCCCGGTCAACGACGGGCGCCTCACGTCTCCAGCACCACCGGCCGGGACGCGTGAACGATCTCGCGGTGGCCGGTGTGATCACGACATCGGGGAACAGCACGTCCTTCTAGCGTTGTCAGTTCTCATCGACATTTTCGAGCTGTCTGATCGTTAAGTGCTGCCCAAAACCGTCGACAAACGTTGCTCGCTCTCGCTTACGAAACCATGCTCTGGCAGCCGGGCCGGCGCGTGCAGGGCGCGCGGCACCGGCGGCACACTGTCCCAGGTCGGATGGCTTCCCGCACGGGACGAAGGCTGGCGCGCTCCGTTGTCGGTACCCCTTGCTACGTTCGAGCCGTTCACATCACTCGCGCCAAAGGAGTAACAGATGGGATCTCAACTCAACCCGTGCCTCGCCTTCAACGGGAGCGCGCGGCAGGCGATCGAGTTCTATCAGGACATCTTCGGCGGCCAGCTGGATATGGGCACCTACGCCGAATACGGCTCGCCGGACGTGCCCCGCCCCGACGAAATCATGCACGCCACGCTCCGCACTCCAGACGGCTACACGCTGATGGCGTGGGACGTTCGGGAGAATATGCCCCACACCCCAGGCAACAACGTCGCGGTCTTCCTGGACGGCGACGACACCAAACTCCGCGACTACTTCGAGCAGCTGTCCGCCGGCGGCACCGTGACGCTGCCCTTGGAGAAGCAGTCATGAGGCGATGAGGCAGGCTCACTCGTCGACCAGTACGGGATCACCTGGATGGTCAACATCACTCACCAGCCCACATAGAGCAAGGGCAGCATCGACGTCCGTTTCCGGGGTCAACAAACAAGCCAAGGGCCGCCCACCCCTGTCCCTGCGCCGTTGTGGCCAGACACCGGTCCAGCCCCGCAGCCGCCCCCAGGCCCTCACGCCACTGCAGCCCACCAGGTCGGCGATACGTCCCGCCAGCTCACGCTCTCGCACCACACACAGACGATGCCTCCCAACGCAGCCCGGTCATCCGCCGGCAACCGCTGAACCACCACACGGCACGCCTCAACCAATGCCTCAACGATCGCCGGTTCAGCACCCTCCGCGTCTTTCGAGCACCTCGAGAACCCGTTCGCGCCCCATCCGGCGGCCATCCCAGAACCTCAAGATCACGACACGCCAGTCTGGGAAGCTGGGTCACCGCCCGACACCCTCGGGGACCGCCGTCGCGGTGGATGCCTGCCCGGGTCTTCTTCGAAGGAGCCGTCCGCAGACAACGAACGCGGCGGCGGCCACCAACAAGTACAGCGGGATCAGCAGGATGGCGTCCGAGCCGGCCTGCCCGGCCGACCAACCGGCGTTCCGGTCCTGCCCTTCGAGGGTGATCCGGTTGACGGTGAGGAACGTCAGGTGAGTACCGATGGCCGCCCACAGCGGCGCAGCACGCAGCGCGGTCCGGGCGGCGACGAGTGTCAGCCCGAAGAGGAACAGCAAGATGAGGTAGTCCGCTGTGCGCTGCCCCGGCGGTGCGATGCGTACGGGCAGGGGCTCGCTGCCGGCCAGCCACCGGATCGCGGCCGCGACCATACTCGCCGCGCCTGGAACCGCCAAGAACACCAGAGTCGTTCCCAGGGCAGCGGCCGTTGCCGATCGGTGCTCGCGCAGTGACGTCCAGGTAAGGCCGCGCAGCGTGATCTCCTCCGGCAGCGCTTCCAGCAGGAAGGCGACGAGCCCGTTCACGGCGACGAACGTGGCCAGGTCCGACAGGTCCGGGCGGGTCCAGCTGAGCAAGCCCACGGCTGTCCCCGCTCCCAGGACCAGCGCGGCGCACCCGGCGGTAATGCCCACGCCGGTCAGCAACGCCCGTACACTCGCCGCCGTTTCACCGAAACCGAGAGACGTCCAGGTGCGTCGGCTCCGCCGCAGGACCACACCCACGAGTACGGCCGCCACCGAGCTGACCGGTAGCGCGGCCACCAGTTGGGCGACTCGGCCCGAGGCGTTCACGGCGTCAGCAAGCGGGGCACCCAACGCCATGCCGCTGCCCAACGCGAGCGCCATGATCACACCGCCGGCCACCGCGCGGCCCAGCACGGCACCCCACGACGGCGCACGATGGGCCCGCCGGGTCTCCTTCATACCGCTCACCTCACAGCAGGCCGGCGACCGGCCTGAACGCGTAACAGGGGCGCCGATATCGTCTCCCGCACCTGCACCGCCGTTCCTCCTGACAGAGAAGGACAACCCACTGCATCATTCGATGTATCGCCCCAGACGAGCGGTGAACACGCCCCGGAGCTCTGGCCCACTCAGCGTGGCCGCGTCCGCACGGAGACCGTGGATTTTTGTGTGAAGCCGCACCCGAAAACCGCCGCGATCAGCAGGCCCGCAGCCCAGCGCGGCGGGACGGCGATGGCCCTGCTGCGACTCGGAGTCGAGCTCGGCGCACGGCAGGGTTGCGCCGACGCGCTGCAGGTCCACGTCTGGGCGGTCGCGCTATTCGCCGGGTTGTACGAGGCGGGACCGGCATGCCTTAACGAAGATCGATCGCGAGCAGGCCTGTCCAACGCTGGTCGAGGAGCGGTAGTTCTTGCTCGACACGGAGACGCTGCGGTCTCGGGTGGTCACCAGTGTGTCGGCCACGCTGTCCTTGCGGGGTCGGCAGGCCGGCGAGATCGTCAGCAAGAGTGCGAGGTGGTCCAGGATTCGGCCCGCCGCGACTTCGAGATCCCAAGAACGGCGCCACCTGCCGCGACGTAAGGTGCGTGCGCCAGTACGCGGCTACCAACCACACCCGATCCGCGAGCGGCAGGCCGGCCTCAACGGTTCTTGGCTACTGCGTGACGCGTCGCAGTTCGAGCGGTTGATGCTGGGTGGCCGTAGGTCGGCGACGTGGCGCGACAGCCGCCTCAGGCGGTGTTTTCCAGGTGTGTTCCGATCTGGAGGAATGCCTGCACGAGTGGGGCGGGGGGCACTGCAGGCGACATGACCTGGGAGCCGAAGTGCACGATGACGAGGTCGAGTCGGGGTGAGACGAACAGGCGTTGACCGTGGATGCCGCTGGCCATGAAGGACTCATAGGGGTCGTTCAGGATCCACCAGAAGTCGTGGTACGAGAGGTCGGCGGGTGCGGTGGGCGGTGCCGCGGGGAATCGGACGCGCCGGGGGTAGCCGTCGGGAACGCCGGAGACGATGCCCTCCGCGACCGACTGCGGGACGATCTGCCGATCGCCGACCGCGCCGCCGCATCGAATCATCTCGCCCAGTCGTGCCAGGTCACGGGCGGTGGAGCTGAAGCCGCCGCATGCCGCCTCGATGCCGTCGCCGTCGAGGATGTAGTACGCGTCCTCCTGCGCCCTGATGTGGGACCACACGAGTTCGCTCAGCAGGGCGGAGGTGCTGAGCCCGGTGACGCGCCGGAGGATCTCAGCGAGTGTCTCGACGTTTCCGTTCTCGTAGCGGAATTCGGTGCCTGGCTTGCCGGTCGCCCGTGCGGTGGTGAGGTGTTCGCGGATGCTGGTGGGCCCGGAGTAGCCGTAGGGACGCAACTGGGGTGCGATGACGGCGTAGTAGCGCTGGGCCTCGATCGGTTTGTCGTACGGGCGGCCTGCGTAGCTGACCTGCGTGCCCATGTGGAGAAGGTGGTCGATCTGGGCGTCGCCGAATGCGGTTCCCGCCAGTTCGGGGATGTACGTCGAGGCTGTGGCCCCGCGATCGAGCAGCCCCTGGTGTTCGAGTACCGCTGCCATGAGGCCCATGTACGACTTGGCCGCGGAGGCGTTGAAGTGGGTGGTGTTCGCCGTCATGCCATGCAGATACTTCTCGTACACCAGATCGCCGCGGTGGAGGACGAGGAACGCGTCGGTCTCGGCGGCGGTGAACAGCTCTGGCAGCGTCAGCGTCCGCCCGTCGGGCGTTGCGATCCGGAAGGTCTCCCATTCGACGTTCCTGGTGGGCAGGGGGCGTGGAGCGGACCCGCCTCGCCAGACGGTTCGGCTGGGCGTCAACTCCCGGCCTGAGGTGGTGTAGCGCCGGATCCAGTCAGGGTCCGTGTAGCCGCGGGTCCAGTTCAGATCGCTCAGCGGAGCCGTCTCGGACATGGGTGTCTCCTGAATCATTGGCGGTCACAACGATCATTAACGTACATGCTGTCCGGAAGTACATCCAGACCCCTCCGGGGAGCGAGGGGCTACGGCATGGGCTCGGACGCAACCGTTGACCACACGCTCGCAGGCAAGTACGTTCCAAAACGAACAGAGCGTTAACGGACGACCTGTTCACTTACCTGTGGCTGCGGAGGCGTCGGGCGCCTCATTCCGCCCACGGGTGGAGCGACCGCAAGCCATGCGGTCGGCGCCCCGGCGCTGAGCCGGTGGCGGAACAGCTCGATCCCCTGCTCCTCCTCGAAACGCAGGAGTCACCCATGGCCTCCCAGCCCTCCCCCTCCCCGGCCGTCGACGTCGTCGGCGGCGCGGCGGAGCCAGTCTTCGACCGCCACCGCGCCTGGCTGGTCACCGTGATGATCGTCGGCTTCATGATCATCAACTTCGCGGACAAGTCCGTTCTCGGGCTCGCGGCGGTGCCGATCATGGAAGACCTGGACATCAGCAACAGCACATACGGTCTGATCTCCAGTTCGTTCTCGGTCCTCTTCAGCCTGTCAGGGCTGGTCGTCGGCTTCTTCTCGTCCCGGATCTCCAGCCATGTCCTGCTCTTCACCATGTGCCTGGTGTGGGCCGTGGCCCAACTACCCGTACTCGTGGTCGCGACGGTGCCCAGCCTGATCGCGGGTCGTGTGCTGCTCGGCGCGGCCGAGGGCCCAGCGACCTCCATGTCGATGCACGCGCTGTACAAGTGGTTCCCCGTGGACCGGCGAGGGCTGCCCTCGGCTCTGCAGATCAGCGGTGCCGCGCTCGGCACTCTGATCGCGGCGCCCGTGATCACATGGCTGATCACCGCTTTCGGGTGGCGCTCGGCGTTCGCCGCGCTCGCTGCCGCCAGCATGGTGTGGTGTTTCCTCTGGTGGCGCGTGGGCCAGGACGGTCCGTACGGCCAGCCGCCCTCCACCCGGGGCGGTACCCGGGAGCCGTCCGGTACCCGGGAGCCGTCCGGTGTCCGGCTGCCCTATCGCAAGCTGCTGCTGAGCGGGACAGTGGTAGGCAGCGTCGCCAGCGCGTTCGGCGCTTCATGGGCAATGGCCCTAAGTCATGCCTGGCTGCCTCCCTACCTCAGGACGGAACTCGGCATGAGCCCGGCCTCGGCGGCCACGCTCATCAGCGGCATCTCGGCATTCAGCCTCGTCCTGCTGCTGGCGATCTCCCCACTGGTCGACGCGCTGACGAAGCGAGGCATATCCCAACGGTGGTCCAGCGGAGCACCCCAGGGCATGGCCGTAGTCGTGGCGAGCCTCGCCATGGCCGCAGTCCCCTTCGTGCAGGCATCGACGCCCCGCCTCGTCCTCATCGCGCTGGCGTTCGGGGCGCACGCCATCGCCTTCCCGCTGCATTACATGACCGCGGCGGCGGTCGTTCCCACGGCGCAGCGCGGCGCGCTGTTCGGCGTCGTCGCGGCGACGGGAACCCTGCCCGGACTCGTCGCGCCCTATCTCACGGGGCATCTGCTCGACAGCGCGGCGACGAGGAGCGCCGGCTACACCAGCTCCTTCCTCCTCGCCGCAGCGGTCATGCTGGCGGCCGGGCTGGTGGCGCTGCTGTTCATCCGCCCCGAGCGGGACGCGCGGCGTCTCGGCATCGGCATCGCAGACCGGGCGCCGGCCGGTGCCAAGGCTCAGGCCGAGGGGTGAACAAGCAGCGGGCCGAGGGCTTCGGGCGGAACGCGCCGGAAGGCTCGAGGCCCGCCCCAGCCCCCCGTCAGGTCGAGGGGGAGGGAGCCGGAGCGCCGAATCCGCTGGCCCAGTAACGACCGTGCAGGGCCAGATCGAGCAGCATGCGGACGACTTCCTCGGCCGGCATCGGCGGCCTGTCCTGCTCCGCCCACCACCGCAGTACGGCGACCTGCTCGCCGACCCAGACCCGGGCCAGGAGGTCGGCGTCGATCCGCGGCGTGACGTCGTTGCGCTCGGCCCGGGCCTTGAACTCCTCCGCCGTGGCCCGAGCGCAGGTGTCCACGAACATCTGGAGCGGCCTGCCGTCCCCCTCGCCGCGCAGGACGATCCGGTACAGGTCGCGTTCGTCCTGCGCATGCCGCAGCATCTCGAGCAGCGGCTTGCCGGTGAAGCCCACGGCGCTGTCCGTGATCGTCGGGCGCAGTCGCTCTCCCAGTTCCTCCAGGAGGTCCGCAGTCACGCGGGCGAACAGGTCCTCCTTGTCCCGGAAGTGGGCGTAGAAGGTGGCCCGTGCGACGTCGGCGCGCTCGGTGATGTCCTCCACCGTGAGCGCGGTGAAGCCCCGTTCCAGCACCAGTTGGACGAGCGCCGCCCCCAGGGCGCGCCGAGTGCGCCTGATGCGCCTGTCTTCGGCCATCGCGGACCCTCCTCACATCGACGTCCGGTCGCGGGCCTCAGTCTAGAGCACTCTTGACAGTCAACCAGTTAACGAACACTCTGTTTGAAATCGTTCAACATGGATGACATCTTCATGGTCAGTCCCAGCTCTGGAGTCGTTGATGAACCTCGGCACCTACCTCACCCGAAGCGCCCGCTACTGGCCGGACAGCACCGCCCTCGTCTGCGGTGAACGTTCCTGGACCTACTCCCGGCTCGACTCCAGGACCAACCGCCTGGCCTCCGCCCTCATCAGCCGCGGACTGCGCCCGGGCGACGCGGTCGCCTCCCTCGCCTGGAACCGCGGCGAACTCGTGGAGGTGGAGTTCGCCCTCTACAAGGCGGGACTCGTACGTGCCCCGGTCAACGCCCGCCTGGGACGCGGCGAGATCGAGCACATCCTGACCTACGCCCCCGTGCGCGTCCTCGTCTTCGACTCCGCACACCGTGAGGACGCGCTCGCCGCACTCCAAGCCGCGGGCACGGACTGTCTGCCTGTCCTGCTCGACGACGGCGAAGCCGAAAGCAGCGCCCTCACCTACGAGGCGCTACTTGCCGAGGGCAGCGAGGACCCCGTGGACGTGGATGTCGACGAACACGCGCCCTGCGTACTGAACTTCACCTCCGGCTCGACCGGCTCCCTCAAGGCAGCCGTGCAGAGCGTGGGCAACCGACTCGCGAACATGCGCAAGCAGCTCATGAGCGACGAGTCCCGCCCCCGCCCCGGAACCCGCTACCTGGCCTGCGGCCCCATCACCCACGCCACCGGCATGGGGCTGCTCGCCGGAGTCTTCGGCGGCGCGACCACCCACGTCCTGCCCACCTGGAGCGTCGAGGCGTTCTTGAAGACGGTTGCACAAGAGCAGATCACCGCGACGTTCCTCGTGCCGGCCATGGTGAACATGGTGCTCGCCCACCCCGGCGCCGCCGACTACAACCTGTCCAGCCTGACCAGCGTGCGCGTCGGCGGCGCCCCCATCTCACCTCAACGCCTCAAAGACGCCGTCGCGTTCTTCGGACCGGTCGTCGCCCAGGGGTACGGCCTCGGCGAGACGACCAGCGTCGTCGCCGGACTCAGCAGCGAGGAAGTCGCCCGGGCAGCCGCGGCCGACCCGGAACTCCTCCAGTCGTGCGGACGCGCCATGTACGACACCGAGATCCGCGTGGTCGACGAGAAGAGCCGCCCCCAGCCACCCCGCGAGGTCGGCGAGGTCATCGTGCGCGGGCCCGACTGCGTACGCGAGTACTGGCAGGAACCACAACTGTCCGCCGAGACCTTCCGCGACGGCTGGGTCCACACGGGAGACCTCGCGTGGATGCGCGAGGACGGCTACCTCTTCCTGGTCGACCGCAAGAAAGACATGATCATCTCCGGTGGGTTCAACATCTACTGCACCGAGGTCGAAGCCGCCCTCTACGAGCACCCCTCCGTCCAGGAGGTCTGCGTCGTCGGCACCCCCGACGAGACATGGGGCGAGGCGGTGAAGGCCGTCATCGTGCCCCGGCCCGGCAGCGACCTGACCGCCGAAGAGGTGGCCGGCTTCTGCGCCGAGCGCCTCGACAGCTTCAAGAAGCCGCGCTCGGTGGACTTCGTCACCGAACTGCCCCACAACCGCAACGGAAAGCTCGACCGCAAGGCCGTACGCGAGCCGTTCTGGGCCAACGCCGCCCGCCGCGTGAACTGAATTCCACCGACCCCGGACAAGGAACCACCCGCGATGACCTTCTCCCTGCGCCCCACGTACGACGACCCCCACGTCGCCGACCTCGTCGGCCGGCTGCGCGACTACCTCGAGGGCGAACTCGCCCGCTACGAGAACGAGCGCGGCCTCACCCACGAGAGCCACCTGACCCGCGCCGACCTCGAACCGATCTGGCGCCGCAGCCGCGAACTGGGCTTCTACGGCATCCACCTGCCCGAGGAATACGGCGGCCAGAACCTCTCCAACACCGCACTCGCGGCGCTCAAGGAGGAGATCGGCGCCAGCGGACGCGTGCTGGGACACAGCGTCCTGGGTGACATGGGCGGCCCCCTGCGCGCCGGCGACATCCTCCAGCACGCCACCGAACACCAGCTGAAGGAGTACCTGCTGCCGCTCATCCGCGGCGAGCGCGCCTGCTGCTTCTCCCTCACCGAGACCGATGCCGGCTCCGACGTCCGCTCCATGCACACCACCGCCGAGCGCGACGGCGACGGCTACCGGCTCACCGGCCACAAGGTCTTCAGCTCCGCCGGCCCCTTCGCCGACTTCGCCATCATCGTCGCCCGCATGGCCGGCACCGGCGAGAATGACGGCGACAAGCCCTCCTTCTCCGCGTTCCTCGTCGACCTGGACAGCCCCGGCTGCCGCGTCGAGCCCGGCGCCACCCCGATGTCAGGCGAACACATCGAGAGCGACATCATCCTGAAGGACTGCCTCGTCCCGGCCACCAACCTCCTCGGCGAAGAGGGCAAGGGCATGCGGATCGCACTTGGACGGGTCACCACCAACCGTCTCCTGCACTGCCCCACGGTCATCGGCGCCACCCGCCGTGCCCTCGATCTGACCCTGGAGCGCACCAGGCACCGCAAGGTCGCCGGCGGACAACCCCTTCTCATGCTCCAGGCCATCCAGCACAAGGTCGCCGACATGGCCACCGAACTCTACGCCGCCCGCTCCATGACCTACGCGGCGCTCACCGCGCTCGATCAGGGGGCCGACGTGCGCACCGAGGCATTCATGTGCAAGCTCTTCGTCGCCGAATCCGCCTTCCGCATCCTCGACCAGGCCGTCCAGATCCACGGCAAAGAAGGACTCACCCAAGGCAACGAAATCGAGTTCCTCTTCCGGAAGATCCGCATGTTCCGCATCCTGACCGGCACCTCGGAGATCCAGCGCAACGGCATCGCCAGGGGCCTCGCCTTCCTCACCTGACACACCCTGCCGTTCACCCCGTCGAGCCCGAGGAAGACCCATGCACCCCAACCAGCCGCCCACCGCTCCGTCCTGGTCAGCGCTGACCGGCAAGCGCATCCTTGACCTGTCCCGGCTCCTGCCGGGCCCCTACGCCACCTCCATGCTCGCCGACCTCGGCGCCGACGTGATCAAGATCGAGGACCCGGGCACCGGCGACCCCGTACGCTTTGCCCCCGACCTGTTCGACGCCCTCAACCGCAACAAGCGCTCCATGGCCCTCGACCTGCGCCAAGAGCACGACCGGACCACCTTCCTACGCCTCGTGCGCACCGCCGACGCGGTGGTGGAGAGCTTCCGTCCCGGCGTCCTCGCCGGCCTCGGTCTCGGCCTCGACACCCTGCGCCGGTCGAACCCGGCAATCATCCTGTGCTCGCTCAGCGGCTACGGGCAGACAGGGCCCTACGCCGACAAGCCGGGCCACGAACTCAACTTCCTCGGCCTGTCCGGATTCTTCACCGTCCCTGGGCGCATCGACGGAACGATCACCCGCCCCGGCGTCCGCGTCGGCGACATGGCAGGGGCCATGCACGCCGCCCTCGCCCTGGCCGTAACCCTGACCGGTCAGGCCCAGGGCCAGCACATCGACGTGTCCTTGGGCGAGTCCATCACCGCTTGGTGCTCCCTCTTCGCCCTGCCCCTCATGAACATCGAGGACCCTCTGGACGCCGGCCTGGTCCAGGGCGACAACGACGTTTTCGAAACCGCCGACAGCCGCCTGCTGTCACTTGCGACCTTCGAGGACAAGTTCTGGCTCCGCTTCCGCACCGAACTGGCCCACGACTTCCCCGCCCTGGACACCCCCGCCTACGACCAGCGTGCCCACCGCACAGCGGCCAGGCAGGAAGTCTGCGACCTGCTGCGTCAGGTCTTCCAGGCCCGGGACTACGCCTGGTGGCAGCAGCGGCTCAGCGCCATCAACGCCCCCTGGGCGCCCGTATTCACCCGCCCCCGCGAACTCCTCGACGACCCACAGGCCATCGCCCGCAACCTCTTCACCACGCCCGACCGCCCCGGCGCCAACCCGCAGGCCCGTTTTCCGGTGACCTTCGAGGCCGGCCTGGACACCTTCCGCAGCCCAGCGCCCGAACTGGACCAGCACAGCAGGGACATCCTCGACGAACTCGACGCGATCGAAGCAACACGTTGACCGTCGCACCTCCCCCGTTGCGTGAGAACGCGAGGTGATGAGGCGGACTGCTCGCCGACATCCCCCAGGACGCCGACCGGGAGACCGGCACCCACACGTAGGCGCTCGCGGAGCTGGTGGTGCGCACCTGGTGGCGCAAGACCGGCGCCGCGCGACGTCTGCACGGCGGGCAGCTCGCCGAGCGCGGCACCCTCCTGGCGCGGCAGTCCCACCCAAGGCCCGCACGCTGTACGCGACATGAGGTCGGAAGAACCTCGGGACCAGCACCCGCGCAAGGAGCATCCGCCGCCCCCGGCCCTGCCGATGCCGAAACAGTGCTGCACCCAACGCCCCAGGGAGGGTGCAGCAGGTATCGCCACAGCGGCCACGGTGAAGCCGAAATCGGGCTGCCGTCGAACGACCATAGAGGAAGGCCGGTTCATGGGATGTGCGGGATGACGCTCGACGGGTCGTGAAGGGAGCCGCGGTCACCTGACCGCAGCGTGAGTGGCACGCCGGAGGCGCGCGATGACGGAGATGTGTGTCATGGGGACGCCCACGCAAAAGACGACCAGGATTGTGAGGGGTGCGGCCGAAAGCGCAGCCAACAGCAGTGCGCCGACCTCGAGTGCAAAAGTGACGATCAAGCATGAAATCGGCAGGACCACCAGACGCCCCGAAAGCATCACCGAGCGCGACCGGCTATGCCCCTGAACCCGGCTTCAGAAGGGCACGACCAGCCCGGCTTCCCGCAATCCGAGCAATGCCCTGCCCATGCACTCGGCGGCCGAGGCTCCATCGGCCCTCAACCCACCATCCAGGGGCCCACCAGAGGCTGCGAATGTCCACGCCGGCTGACCGTCACGCATCCGCTCCGCGTCGACCCGGATCATGGCACCTACACCCTGCTCGCCGAGCCATTCCAGGATGAGCGTCGTCGCGTCCTCGACGCCGCTGTCCAGATCCACCTCGGACCGTCGCCTCATTCCCTTGGCCATGGTCACAACCCTACTCAGGGGCTGGATGGGCCTTGCCGCAAACTTCCAGGCGGCTCACATGATGAAGAACAAGTGCAAGAGGAACGGGAGATCAGGTCGGGTCATGGATCAGCAACCAACACAGTAAAGCCGCCACTCTCACCGCGGAACACATCGATCGCCATAAGGGCACCGCGCGCAGTGGATGACATATCAACGCCCCAGGCTCACTATGATCCTAGGCTCGCGGAGCCGAAGAACGAGGTAGACGGTGCTGTCTCTCCGATTCTCTTGTTCTATTCAGGGTCTACAAGCCCAGTGGCCACCAGCACGCCCAAGAGGATCATGAAGCATCCAATGATCAGTGGGCCCGATCGGGCCGCCCCTTCTCCAGCGGCGACATTCGCACGCCCGAAGTAATTTCGCTGATTGGCCGCCTTTCGCCCAAATTTCTTCCTCGTTGCTATCAGCGTCATTCCTACGATGAGGGCAAAGGCGGCAAGGAACACCCGCACGAGCTCTCCTCTCGATATGGATCGGTGTGCACGCGGGGCTTCAGGATCGGAACGGCAATTGGAGCCCGCCACTACAGGTCGATGTTGAGACGTACGCGCCAAGTCCAACGCTACCGACAACCGAAGGCTTGTCTCTTGTCGAAGACGCCGGGGCGCCCGTTCAACAGGCCGGTGACGCAGGGGCCAAGGCCCTCGGAGCGGAAGGAAGAAGCAGCCAGGGACAAGGCGGGGGTCGATGGTTGGAGCCGTGGGCGGGATGTGGTTCGCGGACCTCCAGCCGCAGATCGTGACCATGGATACGGAGGCTGCTCGCCGGTAGCCTGCCTGCGTGGCTGAAACCTGGGGCGAAGAGCAGTTGATCACGGACGGCTTCGAGCGTGTGTACGCCGAGTCGGAGTGGTACGACGGACCGTGGGCCGGCCTTGCTGACATCGACGGGCAGCCTCACTACTTCGAGATGCACGTCTACGACCACAGCCATGAAGTCGATGAGTACCAGGTCTGGCCCGCAAGCGAGGCGGTCGCGGAGCTGGAGCGCGAGCAGTGGGGAATCTACGCCAGGTGGTATGAGCGCCGCGAGGCGGGCGAGGTCGGACAGGAGAGTCATCCGGGCCGCAGCGGGGTCGACGCCCGCTATGACGAACTGGAGCTGCTGTTGGCGCCGCACCGCTTGGCGCCGGACGGTGCCCGTCGGCTCGTGTGTGAGCTGGGGTTCGTTGCCGGTGTCGACGTTCGCTACCGAGTTGAGGGGCCCGACTACTGGCTTCGGTGGCGTCCGAGGCCCCCGTTGATCATGGGGTGCTGTGTGGACAACCAATGATCACGCGGCGGCTTCGGACGTCGGTTTCGCGTTGCCCCAGCGCCCAGCTGTTGATGGCCGATCGCCGTGCACTCGTCGCTTGGCGCCGTCCCGAGAGCTTTTCCGTTCGCTCGGGGGCCGCGCTCGCCCGCACGGATACCGGTTAAGAGACCTCCCTTTCGGGGCCGGGCCAGGCACCGGGCTTTCCCGCGCCGCACCGGTTATTTCCCCAACTCGACTGTCATGGCTCGTCACTTGAATCGGATCCGGTGCAAAGACGTCTTTCGGTAGCCACCAACACGCACTACCCCTCAACCAAGACGACCCGGGCCGGCCGCAGGTGGTGACCGGAGAACCATCAGGGCGCGCGTCAGAGCATGCGGCGCAACAGACGGTCGCGGTCGACCAGTTGATGCTTCAATACCAACCCGACGTGCAGCGCGAGGGCCGCGAAGAAGACGATGTGCGCGCCGATGTGGACGGCGAGCAGGTCGTCACCGAATAGCACCAGGGCGATGCCGGTGAGCGGGGTGGCGAACATGGCCGCGTACAGGACGGTTTCGGTGCCGTGTGCCAGGCGCCGCTCCCGTGGGCTCAAGGTCGGCGCCCATGGAGGGAGCGGTGTAGCCAGCCGCCACGCGAGCCGCACCACGCCCAGGAGCAGCACCGCTGCCCCCAGGACGACGTGTACGGTGAGCAGCCTGTCGTCGCCGATGAGGTCGTACCCGTCATCTCCCCCACGGCCCCGCCCCCGGCCGTGGCCCCCGCTGCGCCCGCGCCCCCGGCCCCGGCCGTGGCCGCCGTCATCGACGTCGAGCAGGTAGCCCACGGCGAACTGCACGGCCATCGCCACGAACACCGCCCAGTGCAGCACCTTTGTGACAATCCCGTAGCCGTGCGCACCATTACGCAGGTGATAGCTCATCCCTCCGACGTGCCCCGCCACCCGCCACCCCAAGCGTGCGGCAGTCAGACGCGAGGCCCGCGGGCCTTTGGGGTCCGGATAGGCCTGTGCCCTTCTCTTGTCCCTCGGGGAAGCGAAGCTCACTCAGCCTTTCCCGCGCTGCATCGCTGTGCCCCGGCCCGCTACGTGCTGGCCGTGGTCCCCGGGGACTGCCGCCTACACACTGAGGCGGTACGGGGGCATTACCAAGGGGTGAAGGCCATGTTCGCCGCGCGGGACGTGGTCGAGGAGCTGACCGGCGCGGTCAGCGGCACGATTCCCCCGTTCTCCTTTGATCCCTCCCTCGCACTGCTCGTCGTCTCCAAACTGCTGAGGCAGCGGAGATGTTGTTCAACGCAGCCCGGCTCGATCAGACCTTGCGGCTGGGCACCGCCGACCACGTGGCGGTGGCACGGCCGGGCGTACTGTCCATCCCCGGGCTCTTGCCCGTGCCGCTGCCCTGAGCGGCGAGGGCTCCAGCCGGTGTCGGACGGTCAGCTTCGCCAGACCGGGCGTGTCGGCAAGGGCCCGTGCGGGGGGAGGCGGTCAGCGTGTGCCCGTCGGTCCGCCCGGTGAGCCAGCCCAGCAGCTCAGCCGCAGGGCCGCTCACCTGCGGCCCCGGGTCGTTGCCGACCACCCGGGGAACCTGATCCTCGTCGGCGCACAGGGTCAGGGGCGGGGTGGCGGGGTCGGCGCGCAGCTTCGCGGTGGTGGACTTCAGCTCGCGGGCGGTGAAGAGGGCAGGCCGGCGGTCGGACCGTGACCGGTGGCCAGGTCGGTGTGGTGCACCTCTACCTCGCGCAGCATGCTGCGCACGACACCGCGCACCGGCCGGAGACCGCCCCCGAGCCAGCGCACCGGCTCATCCCAGGCGTTCGCGGGGTGTTGCCCGGCTGCGGGGAGGAAGCGGCGCAGCGCGATGTCCAGGTCCTCAGGGCGAGGGCGGGCCGTCCGGCACCTTCCTCGATGTCCTGATCCATGGTGGACGCACCTACCGCCGTGTTCTGACCGAGGAGGACCGCACGCTCGTCCGCGCCGGCCACCGCGCCCCGTCCGTGTCCGGGACGACACCGGGCAGCTGGTCCAGATCGAAGCAGAGGAAGAGACAGCCTTCTGGGACCGGGCAGCGGTCGAGCTCAACGCCCCACCGTCGACCTCGGGATCCCCACCCCACGAACCGCTCCTCCACGCTGCTGATCGACGGGATCTGCAGGCGAATGCGCCAGTCGAGCAACTGGCCACCGTGGGCATGGGGGGAGGCGCTGTGGTGGTCCTGTTGCCTGCGGGTCCAGAGCCTGAGTCTCAGGCCTTCTCGGGCAGATGGGCGGCCAGCGCCCGCAAGCCCGCTAGTACCTCGTCGGCAGTGGGCGCAGACTCGGGGTCGGTGAGGTGCTGCATCATCAGGCCACTGACGAGGGCGAGCTGCACCGAGCCGATGGTACGGATCGTCTCTTCGGAGAGCTCGGTCTCGGCGGTTCCGGTGACCTCTCGTGCCATGCCGCTGCGCCCCTGCCGCAGCCCGGCGGCCACCTGCTCGCGCAGTTCCGAATCGCGCTGCGCACGCAGCACGGTCTCCAGATTGGCGGTCCAGAAGGTCTTGTTGGCCGAGAACGCCTCGATCAACCGGCGCCATAGTGCGCCGAGGTCGGTGTCGCCCGCCGACGGCCCGAAGACCTGGTCTCCCGAGTCGAGTGCCTCGAAGAGCGCCAGGTTGAGCAGCGCCTCCTTCGAGCCAAAGTGATAGCCGATCGCCGCCATGCTGACGCCCGCAGCGGAAGCCAGGTCGCGGACCGTCGTGCGCTCGTAGCCCTTCGTGAAGAGGCACTGCCTGGCGGCCTCCAGCAGCTTCTCCCGATTTCCCATGGCGCAGACCCTAGCAACTATCTGCACGTTTGCACCAGGCAAGCGCCTCAGGCGTTCGACTTGGGCAAACGTCTTGCGCGTTTGCCCAATTCCTGGCTACCGTTTCGTGCATCGAAGATCACACCGATCGTTGGAGCCCGGATGATCACCAGGAAGTCCCGCTTCACAGCCCTTGGCGCGGCCACCGTCTCCGCGACGCTCGCCGCCACGGCGATCACGGCCGGCCTCGCCTCCGCTCACCCCGGCGCCCACGTCGTCCCCACCCAGGTGACGACCGCCGAGGGCCCGGTACAGGGCACGACCGCCGGTACGGTGCGCACGTTCCAGGGCATCCCCTACGCTGCCCCGCCGACCGGAGAGCGCAGGTGGAAGGAGCCGCAGCCGGTGCACCCCTGGTCATCGCCGCTGAACGCCGACGCCCCGGAGGGAGCGTGCGCGCAGCCGACCGACCAGCCCATCGCGATCGAGGGCGGCGGCGGGGAGGACTGCCTCTACCTGAACGTCACGACTCCAGCCGGGCGGACGACGGGGCGCCTGCCGGTCATCGTCTGGATTCACGGCGGCAGCTTCACCTATGGCGACGGCGCCACCTACCGCGCGGCCAAGCTCGCCGCCGCGCGGCAGGGCGCGATGGTCGTGACGATCAACTACCGGCTCGGCGCGTTCGGCTTCCTGACCGCACCTGGGCTGCGCGCACCGGCCAACCTCGGCCTTCTTGACCAGCAGGCCGCACTGAAATGGATCAACCGCAACGCCGGCGCCTTCGGCGGAGACCCCCGCAACGTCACGATCATGGGGCAATCGGGCGGTGGCTACAGCGTCTGCGCCCAGCTGGTCTCGCCCGGCGCCCGCGGGCTCTTCAGCAAGGCGATCGTGCAGAGCGCAGGCTGCGTCGGACCGGACGGTTCGTTCACCCGCGAGCAGGCGGAGGCCAACGGGCTCGCCGTCGCTGAGGCCGCGGGCTGCGACGATCCACGCGCCGCTGACTCCTGCCTGCGGGGCAGGTCCAGCGCCGAGCTCATCAAGGCATCCGTCTCCGGGCACGACGGGTATCGGCCCGTGGTGGACGGCAAGGTACTGCCCGAGGCCCCGGCACGTGCCATCGCCGCGGGGCGGTTCGCCCGGGTGCCGGTGCTGCACGGCTCCACTCACGATGAGATGGGCGGACTGGCCGGGCTCGACGAGATCATGACAGGACAGCCGCTGACCGCCGAAGGCTACGCCGAGAAGGTCACCAAGCAGTTCGGGAAGGACGCCTCCGCCGTCCTGGCCGAGTATCCGGCCGCGGACTACCCGGCACCCGGAGCGGCGCTGGCGGCCGTGCTGACCGACTCGGAGTGGTCGACCGCGGCGCTCGACACCCAGCGCGCGCTGGCCCGCCACACCCCCGTCTACGCCTACGACTTCGCCGAGACCAAGGCCCCGTACTTCAAGAACGTGCCGCGGCCGACGAGTTTCCCGCTCGGCACCGGCCACATGATCGACCTGGCCTATCTCTTCGACAACGATCTTTTCGAGCCGCTCGATGCCACGCAGGCCGGGCTGTCGGACACGGTGGTCGCCTACTGGAGCCGGTTCGCGTCCACCGGGCAGGTGAACGGACATGGCCTGCCCATGTGGAAGCGGTTCACGGACCGCGGCCCCTACGTGCAGCGGCTCGCGTCCGGCCGCATCGGCCACACCAATTTCGCGGCCGATCACCACTACGCGTTTTGGAAGGCACTCGCCCCTCACGGTGAGGTGAAGGGCTCCTGATGGAGTACGCGACAAACGCCGACGTTTGCAGCTGCTGACACAATTCCTACCGGCACCCATGATGACCAGGCGGGCGACCCCAACCGGTGAACTCCCGCGCGTAACCCCTCCCACTGCGGCAGCCCGTCAGGGCTGCCGCAGCGACCCAAGTGACGTCAATGTGGCTGGTACTGGGCAGCGGCGGTGGATCGGCATGTGGGCGACGGGTCGTGGCTGGAGCGAGACGGGCATGGCCTCTCAGCGACTTGGCGCGCGAGCGAGTGATCGAACCGAATCCTCAGGAGGACATCGCAGCGGTAAGGCATCGGCTCGATGCCGTGCACGGCGTAGCAAACGGGGCACAGATAGGGCGACGCGTCGCCACCGATCGGAGGCTCATGCCACACCACGAGGCAGAAGACAGCCCTGCAGCCTTGCTGCCCCTGTTGCGCATCTGCGTCGACCGGTTGCTTGCGACAGCGGCCACGCTGTCGGACCAGGACGTAAAAGCTCCCTCCCTGCTGCCCACCTGGAGCCGCGGCCACGTGCTGACCCACATCGCCCGCAGCGCCGACGCGCGCACCCGGCTGCTGACCTCCGCCCGGACAGGGACCGACCTACCGCAATACGCCAGCGAGAACCAGCGGGAACGGGAGATCGAGGAGGGCGCCGGGCGACCCGCTGCCGCCCTCCTTAAGGACATGGACACCGCGCTGCACCGCTTCCTCACCGCAGCCGACAAGCATCCCGCAAACGCCTGGAGCGTGCCCGTGCGCTGGCTCGGAGGCGGTCTGCGGCCGGTACGCGGCGCCGTCGCCAGCATGCTGCGCGAGGTCGAGGTGCACCACACCGACCTGGACAGCGGCCACCGCCCGGCCCACTGGCCCGCCTCCTTCATCGCCCGCGAACTGGAGACGACCACCGCGAAACTGCGCACAGACCCCACCACCCCGCCCATGACGCTGTGCGCGGATGAGGACGAGGTGCTATGGGTGATCGGCAACGGCCCAGGACCGCAGGTGAAGGGCCCGGCAGCAGAGTTGCTGGGCTGGCTCACCGGACGCACCGACGGGCACATCCTGACCATCGAACCGCGGGGGCCCCTCCCAGCGCTGCCCACATGGCGAAGCTGACCGGGTGTGGCTCCGCTCAAGGGACTGCCCGCGCCGCTGTGCGTACATCGCCTGCATGCACTCCGCCGCCCCGCCCTTGGCGATGATTTTCCCGCGCTTGTCCTGCAGGTGCAGGTCCTCGGATGAGGACGGCGCCAGCCGGGGAACGGAAGCGGCAGTGCTTAGAGCACGGGGCCCTGGGTGGCGGCCAGCATGTTTTCGATGGCATCAGCGGCGCGTGGGGTGCCGCCCTCGGCGCGGGCGCTGGCCTGCAACTGCTTGGACCGGTCGACGCGTTCCGGGTCCGTGAGCAGGTCGTTCAGCGCCGCGCGAAGGGTCTGGGCGGTGGCGTCAGCGGTGTCCACACGGCGGGCGACGCCGAGTTCCACGAGCCGGTCGGCGTTCATGAACTGCTCGGCTCCCTGCGGCACGGCGATCATGGGAGTGCCGGCGAGGAGCCCTTCGCCGCAGCCGCCCATGCCGGCGTGGGTGACGAAGGCGTCGGCCTGTTCCAGGATCGCCCGCTGCGGGACCCAGGAGTGCACTTCGATGTTGGGCGGGATGGTGCCGAGTTCCGCGGGGTCGGTGTGCTTGCCGATTTGGAGTACGACGTGCCAGCCGGGCAGGTCGCCGAAGGCGGCGATGCACTGGCGGTAGAAGGCGGGCTGGCGCGTGTACGCCGAGCCGAGAGAGATCAGCAGCACATGATCCGCGGCCGCCGGGCGAGTCCAGCTCTCCATGTCCGCTCGGGTGTCGAAGCAGGGGCCGACGAAGGTCACCGTATCGGTGTCGACTCGATCGGCGTGCGGCTGCATCGCCCGCGGGATCAGGGCGAGGGCCCGGGCGGGTGGGCCGCAGAACGTGTCCACATCCGTGGTGGTCGCACCGCAGTCGGCAAGCCACCGCCCGAACCTCTCCTGATACGCGTCGGCTCCCGGCAACTTCCGTAGATGCGCCGCGACTTCCTCCTGGTAGCCGTCCCAGCTGACGAACGTCGGTGACAGCTGCATGAGGGGGCGGTCCTGCGCTTCGGCGAGGGCGCGCGCGGCATAGGCGCCGATGTCGTAGAGGTACAGGTCGGCCGGATCGTCGTCGTAGGCGGCGCGCAGCTGCGGCAGCGCCTGGACGGCGTCATCGAGGAAGAGGCTCGCCGCGGCGATGGGGTCGGCAGGCCAGTCGTTGTCGGCGACGGGCAGCGTGGAGGTGCAGGGCACCAGTTCCGCGCCGGCGGACTCGATCCGGTCGGCCACAAACGGGTCGTTGGCGTAGGTGACCCGGTGCCCGCGGGCCACCAGCTCACCGATGAGCGCGAGGCTGGGCAGGACATGGCTGACGATGGGGACGCCGACCATCGCGATATGGGCACGGCGACGGGACATGGGCGATCACTCGTTTCTGGCGCGGGACGGGTGCGGGCGGTGTGGCCAGGACGCGGCGTCAGGGTTGGTCGAGCTGCGCGGCGGCCTCCTCCAGGTCGGCGACGGTCCCCGACATGATCGTCCGTACGTGCTGGGTGATGTGCTGCACGGGCCAGTCCCACCACGCCACGGCCAGGAGCCGGGCGATGTCCGCGGCGTCGTAACGGGTGCGGATGAGCCGGGCGGGGTTGCCGCCGACGATGCCGTAGTCGGGGACATCGGCGGTGACCACGGCGCCGGCGGCGATGATCGCGCCGTGACCGATGCGTACACCGGGCATGACCGTGGCGCCGTGGCCGAACCACACGTCGTTGCCGACGACCGTGTCGCCCCGGCCGGGCAGGCCGGTGATCAGGTCGAAGTGCTCCGCCCAGGAGCCCCCCATGGTGGGGAAGGGGAAGGTGGAAGGGCCGTCCATGCGGTGGTTGGCGCCGTTCATGATGAACCGGGTGCCCGTCCCCAGCGCGCAGTACTTGCCGATGACAAGCCGCTCGGGACCGTAGTGGTAGAGGACGTTGCGCGTCTCGAACGCGGTCGGGTCGTCCGGATCGTCGTAGTAGGAGAAGTCACCGACCTCGATCAGCGGCGACTTCACCAGCGGCTTGAGCAGGACCACGCGCGGGTGTTCGGGCATCGGGTGGAGAACGGTGGGGTCAGCGGGGACGGGCGGCATCGTGCGAGCGGTTCCTCTCTGGTGAACCTATAGCGACAACTGTCGCGTTAAGATGGTGGCACAGCCCTGCCCCCTGATCAACCGGATTCTGATTGCCGATGACAGACCCACTGGACAACACGTCGGACCGCCGCCCGGGCGGTCGCACCGCCCGCATCCGCGCCCAGGTTCTCGATGCGGTACGCGCCGAACTCGCTGAGAGCGGTCACGAAGGACTCACGATGGAGGGGGTCGCGACGCGGGCCGGAGTGCACCGCGCCACCGTCTATCGGCGTTGGCGCGATGTCGGCGGCCTGCTCGTCGACGTCATCGACGCCGCCGGCGAGATCGACTGGCAGCCGCCGGACACCGGCTCGCTGCGCGGCGATCTGACGGCCCTCAACCAGGAGATCCAGGAATCACTGGTCGTACAGCCGTCGTTCGCCGTCGCCCTGATGGCCGCCTCGTTCCACTCCGAACAGGCCGCGCGGGCCCAGACGCAGTTGTGGACGGACCGGTACGCCCAGTGCGAGATCCTCGTCGAGCGCGCCACCGAGCGCGGTGAACTCCCCGCACAACACACGGGCGCGCGGGCCCTGCTGATCGCCGCCACGGCGCCGCTCTACCACCAGCTAGTGCTCCTGCGTGCCAATCCGGACCCGCACCTTCCGGAACGGGCCGCGGAGGCGGCCGTCCTGGCGGCTGCCGCGGGTGCCTTCTCCGTTTGTCGGGACGAGAGCGCGTGATCGAGGGAACAGGGAGCCAACGCAAGCGCAATCGACACGGGTCGCCGCACCAACGCCCGCAAGAGCAACGGATATCACTACCCGGGGACGATGTCGCTCGGCGTGTGGTGTCGCCCGGTCATCGGTGACGTGTTCCGGCTCGGCTCCGTCGGCGGGCAGCTGGATCACGTAGAGCGACGTGCCGGGCGACCGCGTCGACACCGGGGCGGGCGTACCGCTCCAGGGAGCGGACGCAGGCGTGACCGGAGCCGGCCAACATCACCAGAGTGGAGGTGCCGCCCGCGGCGTCGTGGAGGGGCG
Organism: Streptomyces sp. NPDC002853; assembly: GCF_053591915.1. Taxonomy (NCBI): domain Bacteria; kingdom Bacillati; phylum Actinomycetota; class Actinomycetes; order Kitasatosporales; family Streptomycetaceae; genus Streptomyces; species Streptomyces sp. NPDC002853. Next base: position 393,873 of record NZ_JBSFUS010000002.1, read on the forward strand.
CACCGTGACGGAGCCAGTGCAGGGTCCAGCCGCCCAGGTCCTCGATGCCCCTGGGCAGGGCGTTGAGGTTGGCCTCCAGCCGGGTGTTCTCCCCGAGGATGTCCTGCGCCTGACGGTAGGAGAGCCGGGTTCGGCCGGTCCCCGGGCACACGTCCAAGGTCGCCATTGCGGTAGAGGCCCTGCGCAATGGCTACCAGATTGGGTACGCCCTCCCCGGCCCCCCTGAAGTGCTACCGACACCGCTGCGTACCCGCCTCGACCGTCATGCCTTCGAGGAAGGAGGGCAGCCCCGCCGTACCAGAACTGCCGGTCCGCCGAGTCCCCGCACCGCCGCCTCTGCCACCTCGTCAGTCGTTGCGGGACTCCAGCATCCCCTTGACGGGGTGTATTCACGCACTTCAAAACCGGCCTCCCGGGCCCACCGCCGGCAACCCCCGAACCACCGAGAACCATTGACGCCACTCCCCCACCCAAGCCCTCAGGTACTGATTCCGCAGCAACTATCCCTATATTCAACGGACTTCGTTCTTCAGAAACGCGATGACTGCTGGATAGCATTCCCGCCAGGTAGTTCTGGTTCGAAATCCGAAGATCCACCTAAGGGGTCTCGCATGCCCAGATTCAGTGATCACGAGCTCGGAATGGACCGGAAGGTCACGCGCCGTGACTTCCTGGACGGCGTGGCGGTCTCGGCTGCCGGCGCAGCAGCGGCGGTAGCACTCCCCGGGTCCGCACAGGCGTCGCCGGCGAAAGGACGTAGTCACCCCGCCCACCGGCACGATGGGCACCACCATCCGTACCCGCCCACCTCCACGGGCCTGAGGGGCCAGCAACCGGGCTCTTATGACGTGGCACACGCGGTGCGTGACGGCGCGTTCGCGCCTGGCCGCATATCGGATACCCGTGAAACCTACGACCTGGTCGTGGTCGGCGGCGGCCTCAGCGGGCTGGCCGCAGCCCACCTCTACCGCAAGCACGCGGGTTCCAAGGCCCGGGTACTCATCCTCGACGCCCTCGACGACTTCGGTGGACACGCGCGGCGCAACGAATTCCACGTCGGCCGCACGCAGTTGCTGTCCAACGGCGGGACCGTCAACATCGACACCCCGAGCACCTGGTCGCGTGGTGCCCGCGACCTGCTCACCAAGGATCTCGGTGTCGACCTGAAGGCGCTGGAAGCCACGGTCAAGGGGGACGCCTACGCACCGTACTCCCTGCGCAGCGCAACCCTGTTCAACTCCGAACGCTGGGGCAAGGACCAACTGGTCATCCGCGAAGCGGGCGAGTCCTGGGCGTCGTACGCGGCCAGACTCCCGTTGAGCGAGGCGAGCCGGGCCGCGCTGGTCCGCCTTTACACGACGACCGAAGACTTCTACCCGGGGCTGACGGACGCGCAGAAGAAGGAGATCCTGGCCCGCACCCCGTACGAGACCTATCTTCGCGAGAAGCTCGGCCTGGACGACGACGCACTGGAGATCGTCAAGCGGGGCACGAACGGCCTGTGGGGCGTGAACGTCGACCACGTCGCCGCGGCCGACGCATGGGCGACCGGGCAGCCCGGCTTCGGAGGTCTGGAGCTCGCCCACACGCCATGGCCGGGCGCCGGGCTGACGCCGCTGATGCACCTGGCCGAGACCGAGGAAGACGGCAACTTCTACTTCCCCGAGGGCAACGCCTCGCTCGCCCGGCTACTGGTCAGCAAACTCGTCCCGCAGGCGTTCAAGGAGCGCCGCCCGGACTGGCGGGAGATCGTCACCGCGAAGGCGGACTACTCACGCCTCGACGACCGGGACAACCACGTACGCATCCGGCTGTCGAGCACGGCCTTCCAAGTCCGCAACGACGGCAGGCACGGCGCGGTGGTCGACTATTCCAAGGGCGGCCGCAGCTACCGGGTACGCGCCAAGGGCGTGGTCATGGCCTGCTGGAACTCCGTCTCCTCGTACGTCGTGCCGGAACTGCCGCCCGAGCAGGTCACCGCAATGCGCTACGGCACGAAGGTACCGCTGGTCTACGCCCGAGTCGCACTCCGCGACTGGCGGCCCTTCGCCCGCGCCCGCCTGTCCCGGGTCAGCACGCCCTCAATGTTCTTCTCCAGCTTCGGCCTGCCCACAGTCACCGAGATCGGTGACTTCAAAATGCCGCACCGGCCCGAACTTCCCACCGTGATATCCCTGTCGGCGACGCCCGGGTCCCCCGGCCTGATCTGCCGGGAGCAGCACAAGGCCGGCCGCCGCACTTTGATCAAGATGCCCTTCGAGGACTTCGAGCGCGAGATCCGCGACGCGATGACCCGCTCCCTGGGCGACTACGGCTTCGACCCGGCCCGCGACATCACGGCTCTCACCGTCAACCGATGGGCCCACGGGTACGCCTACGAGTACAACTCCCTCGACGACCCGTCGTTGTACCAGCCCGAGTCACAACGCCCCTACGCCAAGGCCCGCCGTCCAATCGGACGGATCGCCATCGCCAACTCCGACGCCGAGGCCTTCGGATACACACACGCCGCGTTCGACGCGGCCATCCGCGCCGTGGCACACCTCCTTTGACCCTGCTCCGCTGCTCTGCCTCGTGGAGCCCTCGCGCCGTCGACGAACGGCACAAGGGCTCCACCGCGTTCTACGCCGCGGCACGGGAACGCCGGAACATCAGGCCCATCGGCACGATGATCATCCGTGCTCTGCCGAGGCCGCCCGTGCCCTCGGCAGGAGGAAACCCCCAGACACTGCACACACAGGGACGTTCAGGGGTTCTCAGGCAGTGTGATGTCGGCCGCGCGTACGGAGTCGGATGCCCGCCACGGCCGCGAGGCCCAGCCCACGACGCGGGGCCCCGCGGTCAAGAGGCCGTGATGGACACGGCGTCGACGGTCCAGAACCAGTTGTTCCCCCCGGTGTAGCGGAAACGGATGCGCGCGGTGGTCGCTCCCGCCGGCACCTGGAGCGTGATGCTCTCTGCCCTCGACGAGGTGTCGGCGGTGTATGTCTTCACGGGTACGGGAGTTCCGTCGTCGTAGGCGACGAGGACCTCGCCCTTCTGCGGAGCTTCATGGCGGTAGTACGTTGTGTAGCGCAGCACCGCCGTCGAGCCGCCCTTGACCGGCCATGCGGGCGTGACCAGGGTGGAGTCGAAGGTGCCGCCGTAGGCCTTGTCGACCCATTCGTCGCCGTCGGCGACAGCAAAGACGTTCCGAGCCCGGATGTTGTTCTCACGCCCCTGTCCCCTCTCCGAAGCGGTCCAGAACTCGTCGGTGGTGAAGCTCCAGCCGCGCCACTCGGCCACGCCGCCGGTGCCCATCACCTTGTTGTCGACACTCCATCCGGTCGGGGGCGTGCGGGTGAAGCCAAGGACAGAGGCGCCGATTCCCGTCTCGTCGACGCGGGTCCCCAACCGGCTTCTCAGGGCGTCGAACGCGTCCGGAGCCGGCTGCTGGAGGGGGCGGCCGTCGAGGTTCCACGACGGGTCGACCGGGATGCCGAGGTGGGCGAGGGCGGAGACCGCGACATCGGGCATCTTGATGTCGTGGCGGGTGGAGCCGGCGGTGATGCCTCCACCACTGGCGATGAGGAAGGTCTCCCTCTCGGGGGCGCTGGAACCGCCGTGGCCGCCGGCGTCGGTGTGGCCGTGATCGGTGGTGATCATGATCAGCCAGTCCTCGGACGCGTAGGTGGGACGAGACCGGACCGCTGCGACGATCTGACCGACCTGCGCATCCGCGTCGTGGATCGCGGCCAGGTACTGGCTGCTGGCGGCGCCGTCGCTGTGTCCGGCGTGGTCGATGTTGTCGAGGTGGACGAACACCGCATCCCGGTTGCCGCTGCGCAACTCCGCCACGGCACGGCTCGTGGTGCCGGTGTCGTACTCGGCGGAGGGCGTGGACACTCGGGTGTCGACCTTCGAGGAGAAGATGGTCGTGGTGACGGGCGTCCAGGAGGCGACGGCGTACGTCGAGAGGGAGGGCTTCGCCGTCTCGATCCGGGTGAGGAAATCCGGGTACCGGGCGAAGGCGTTGCCGGTGAATGCGTTGTCCTTGACGAGGTGCTTGTCCGGCCACACACCGGTGATGATCGTCGACCAACCGGGACCGGAAAGCGTCGGCGCCAACGGGTTGGAGTAGAGCGAACTGGCCGAGGTGAGTCCGCTCGCCATGAGGCCGTCGAGGTTCGGCGCGTCGGCGTCCCTGATCCGGCCGAGCAGGGCGCCGTCGAGCCCGATGACCAAAACCTTGGGGGTGCGGGCGGCAGCCCGCGCGGTGCCCGCCGCGAGCGGACCGGAGGCAGCGGCAAGAGCTGCTGTGGCGATCAGGAACGACCGGCGTGAGGGGCCAGCAGACATGAGAATTCTCCCTAGAGGCGACAAGAGCGCAGTCGACTCCCCTTGTTTGACGGGGAGTTCAGCATGGGTCCAGACCCGTTACCTTTCCGCGATGAGACTTCGCCGGTCCAGAGAGTTCAGATGAAGTTTCCGGCAACGGTCAGCTTCTGATGACCAACTTCCAGGCGTCCGCGCAGCCCTCCGGAGCCGAGCGTCCCCCCGATGTGCGATCGTCCGTCGGAGTGCCGCAATGGGCAGGCTGGAGCGAGAGGCCCGGCGGCCGGCGGACCACCCGGACGGCGGCGGAAGCGATGCCCGACCCTCGCAAAGGGAACACCCCCACACGACGCAACGAGCGACCTGCGCCTGCCACTTGCCGAACAATCACTTTGATACGTGCCGCACTACCTCGTGCTGCCTACGGGCCACGGAAAGCGGCACGGCACGGGACTGGCCTCAAGGAGATAGGTGGCGAGCACCCCTTTGGTCCGCACCATAGTGATGCTGTTGCCTTTGCCGCCCGGGGCCTGGGTGTTGGTCAGGATGTAGGCGACCGAGTCGTCACCCGCCGCCACGGCAGGAAGCGGCTTGACCGTGAACCGGAACGCCCAGCCACGCTTCGACGTGGCGGTGAACTCCGCACAATCGGTGCGTGCCGCCCTGAGCTCGTTCATCCAGGCGTCGGCTTCGTCACCAGGAAAGCTGGAGAGGGCCAGACTCCCCCTAACAGGTGTGTGGGCGCCATCGAGCGTGGCCCACACCATCGCCTCTCGGGGATGCTTGGGGCGCACGTTCATCATGTCGGCTATCGGCCGACAGACAGCCCTATCCGCCCTCACGACGTCCTGTTTCTCCAGCAAAGGCACCTTCTGCACTGTGGCCTTGAAACCGGGAAGGGTATCGGCAGCAGGCAGCGCGCGCCGCAGCGCTGCCGCAGGGAGGGGCGCTTGAGGAGCTGGTGATGCGCTGCACGCCGTCACGGCTAACACCGACCCCACAACGAACATCAGTGCAACCGTGCCGCGCACAGACAACTCCTTCATGCCCGGCAGAACCACGCCCCGCGCTCCGAGAACACCCGATGATCGCAGTCCGGAGCCTGCCCAGCCAGCGCTTTTCCCTCATCCAGAAGCAGGAGGTCGGCGTGGACCTTCCAGAGGTGCGGCAGAGTCCTACTGCGATCAGGGTTCTTGGAGGACGACTGCTCGGGCATCGTCCGAGTGACATCGGGGAACCGCTCCAGGTCTCAAGAAGTTTCCGGCCCGGCTGGGGCGATTCATTGGTTCACCAGGCAGGAGACAGCGTCTCGCATACGATCTCTGTTCACGGTGAGATTCATGGGGCCGGACCGTCCGTGTTGTCATCGGAACCGCTGTACTCGGCCGCCCGCCAGATCGTGTCCATCGTCTACTGATGGACACTGCGCGTCCAGGCCCATCGCCCTGGCGTGCATGCCCTTGGCCCTGCTGTTCCTCCACCGGACCTGTTGGCGCCCCGTGCGCACAGCAACACGAGACCACAGAGACGGCAGACGAGCAAACACGGTCTCTGATGGCAGAGGCCCCGTCCTCACGAGATCCCGTACCTCTTCCCCAGGGTTGCGCCACGGGGGCTGTAAGACGTTCGGCTCTTCCAAGATTGCCGTGAAGCCGATCATGCTTCTGGGCGTCGGTGACAGCCTGTCAGTGCGATCTTGCCGAGAGTGCGGAGCTGTTCAAGACGCTACGCCGCCCTGGGACCAGGGGTTTCACCCTCCACAACAAAGTCGGCGGGCGGTTCACAGGTCGACCGCGTCCAGCAGTCGCAGCAGGGCCCTCTTCGTACGGTGCTGCCCGCGCAGTGCGCGGTACCGCTCGGCGAAAGCCTCGGTGGTGCCGTCGCGATCGGCGAGCGCGGACAGATCCCCCAGCAGCTGCACAGCAGTGGGGTAGTTGCGGCCCTTCTGGTACGCGATCAGCTCGTGGATACGGCTCCACGCGGCCTCTGGATCGTCGCGGATGGCGGCGAGCCGAAGCTGCTGGGCAGCATGCCCCTTTCGACGTTCGGCTTCCTCGCGTTCGACTTCTTCCTGCGCTTCGCGGCCGAGGCGCTCGGCGGTCACCGCGGACACGGCGGCTCGCAGTTGGCCAACAGTGCGGCCGGCCTTGCCAGAGGGGGTTCCCCGATGGGCTAGGCGGAATCGTCGGCGCAGTTCAGCGGCGGCGGCATGGGAATCGTCGTCGTGGAGGAGGCGCACCACGGTGGCGTCCTTGTCCGTCTGCGGCAGCCCGCTGACCCAGGCTTCGTACATGGCGCGCGTGGGCCCAGGATCAGTGTGCGGCAGAGGAGCGGACGCTGCGGTGATCAGGTCGGGGTCGATGCGCAGGAAGGCAGCCAGGTCGGTGAGAGAGTCCGGAAGGTCGCCGAGGCCGGCGGGGAGCGTGGGCTCGGCATCGGCGTCGTTGAGGTCGTTGTTGTTGAGGCAGTGCAGCCAGGCCAGGTAGAGCAGGCGCAGGTCCCCGGCCGCAACGTCGAGACGGGCCTCGGCGATCGAGGGAAGCCATTCCTCGTCGCGGCCGGTGTCTCCGTAGTACTCGAAGTCGAAGAGGTCGTTGAAGTCGTCGAGCTCCGCGTCCTCGTCGTCGGAGACCAGCGTGATGAGGACGTGGCCGCCGTGCTGGCGGGCCTCGGCGGATTCGCCGGTGCAGTACTGCTCGGCTATGTGCAACGGGAGTTGCTCGGCGGGCCACCGCAGGATGACCTTGCGGTGGCCCCAGTTCGCGAAGTACAGGTGGGCGTCGTAGTGCTGCTCCATGAGCTGGTCACAACTGCCCTTGAAGTCGCCCCACTGGTAGGTGTTCAGGAACGTGGTGCGGGTGAGAGCAGCGCGGGTGGTCAACGTGCGGATCTCGGCGACCTGTTCATCGGTCAAGGGCCGGTCGACCGCAAGAAACTGATAGTGCTGATATTCGGACATTGTGGCCTCCAGCTGTGCTTCGCTCCGGGTTCGACGATCGCCCATGGGGCGGCACGGCAGCAGATGGGTGCTGTCGTTGCGGTTTCCGAAGGTCAGCAAGACCTCGAGGGGATGGCGCACGCGTCGACGACGAGGTGGTGTTTGCTGCCGGGCCGGGCGCGATCGACCCGGCTTGGACCGCTTTAGGGCCCCGCCGAGCGGCCCGGACGTGGGAGGAGCAGACCACCGCCCGCGACCAGTCCAGCCTGTCCTTCGACCGTAACTCCTTCAGCAGCACCGCATGCAGACGGTCCCACAAACGGCGGCCTCATTCCAGGCCGCCAAACGTCTCCAGCAGGTCATACCCGATCGAAGCCCAGCTCTTGGGGCAGAGATTGCCATTGGATGACGGTGTGCAGGACGAAGAGGATCCCGCACCGGACCTGCCGATCCGGTACCCGCGGTCTGCCTTTGGCCAGCTTCGGGGCAGGCTCGGGCAGCAACGGCTCGATGAGCGACCACAGTTCGTCCGACACGATCCACGGTCGCGGCTGACGGTTACCCACACTCAGACCAACGAACCGACAAGCCGAACGTCACGTAATCAACTGTTCTTATTAGAGCCAGTAAGGGAGGACGTCGCCCGCTAGGCGGTTTCGTTTGGATCAGCTGGTCGTTGGTCCGGGTGTGCCGTTGACTGATGCGCAGTGGGCGCGGATCGAGCCGTTGCTCCCGGACAGGACGCCGAAGCCGGGTGGCCGCTGGCGGGACCATCGTGAGGTGATCGACGCGATCGCCTTCAAGTTCCAGACCGGTACCAAGTGGGTGCATCTGCCGGAGAAGTACGGCAAATGGCGAGGTGTCTACAACCGCCTGCGGATGTGGGCCGTCGGCGGCACCTGGGAGCGGGTGTTCACCGCCCTGGTGGCCCAGGCTGATGCGAACGAACACGTCAGCTGGGCCGCCTCGGTGGACTCCACGGTCGTGCGGGCTCACCAGCATGCGGCCGGGGCCCGCAAAAAGGGGCTCCGGTCGGTGAGCCGGACGATCACGCCATCGGCCGGTCCCGCGGCGGGCTGACCACGAAGATCCACCTCGCGGCCGACGGCCAGTGTCGGCCACTTGCGTTCGTCCGCACCGCCGGCCAGGCGGGAGACGCACCCGCCTTCGGGGATGTCATGGCCCGCCTGCGCGTTCCCCGCCCTTTCGGACGGCCCCGCACCAGGCCAGACCTGGTCCTGGCCGACAAGGCGTATTCCTCCCGCGCGATCCGCGACCACCTACGCGGACGCGGTATCCGGGCGGTGATCCCGGAGCGGGCCGACCAGCAGGCCAACCGGCGGCGGCGCGGACAGGCAGGCGGCAGACCGAGTGACGCAGATGCCACCATGCCAGCGACTGCGTCCCCAGGGCGAAGACCAGGACGGGGACGACGCCGAGCGCCACACGCAGCAGCGTCGTCTGCGCCGGGCTGATGAACGGTGCGGCCATGTGCATGAACAGGAAGCTGAAGCCCCAGATCATGCCCAGAGCGATGTAGGCCGCAACGGCGGCCCGGCGATGTGCGGTCATGGCAGCGTGATGACCTCCCCGGTCGAGGCGCCCTCGACCGCCTTCTGGAATCCGCGTGCGACATCGGCCACGTCGACCGGGGCGAAGCCGGGGAAGAAGTCGCCGAAGTCGTCCAGGCTCTCGGTGAACACCGACGGGCTGATCACGTTGATCCGCCGGGGAGCGATCTCGATCGCGGCTGCGCGGACGAATGCCTCGATCGCGCCGTTGACGGTCGCCGCGGCAGCCCCGGAGACGATCGGATCGCGCGAGGGGATCCCGCTGATCAGCGTGAACGAGCCGCGTTCGGACACGTGGTCCAAGCCGGTGCGGACGAGATTGATCTGCGCGAGCGCCTTCTGCTGCCACGCCGACTCGAAGTCTTCGCAGCCGAGATCGGCCAGCGGCGCGTAGGGCACCTCCCCGGCTGCCGAGACGACGGCGTCGACCTGCCCGACCCGCTCCCACATCCCCGCCAGCTGCGACGGGTCGGAGATGTCGCAGCGGACATCCCCGGACGTCCGGCCGACGGTGACAATCTCGTGGCCCCGCGCCCCCATCAGCTCGTGGACGGCCCGGCCTGCTTTACCTGCTGCACCTACGACAATGATTCGCATACCCCCGACGCTAGACACCGGGGTCTCCTGGAGGGAAATACGCCGACGCACCACCTGTTATACGCTCAACGTATGGATGTGGAGCTGCGGCATCTGCGCGCCCTGGTCGCCCTGGCCGACTCCAACACGTTCACGACCGCCGCGGCCTTGCTGGGCACGACGCAACCGACCCTGTCACGCACGATCAATCAACTGGAAGAGATCACGAGGGCACGGCTGGTCGAACGCACCACCCGGGAGATGTCCCTCACCCCGGCCGGACGCCAATTCTCCGCGACCGCGCGAGAACTGCTCGCGTCCCTCAACACCGCACTGGACACACTGGGCCACACCGAGGCCCCGCTGCGGCTCGGCTGGGCCTGGGCCGGCTTCGGCCGCCACACGGTGCCGCTGCTCCAGGAATGGAAGCGGGCCCACGCAGGAGCGGTCGAACTCAGCCGCCCACCCGACCCTGTAGCGGCTCTCCGGCGCGGCGCCATCGACGCCGCCCTCGTTCGCAGGACATCGCCTTCGCCGGAACCGATGCCCGACCTGGCGGCGGCCACGCTGTTCACGGAGAGGCTGGTTGCGGCGATCGCGGTGGAGGACCCCCGTGCGGCAAAGACCAGTACGACGCTGCCCGAGCTGGCGGAGGGCTCAGTCGCCGTCTGCGCGACCGCACCCACGGTGACCGACCACCTCTGGGACCACACCGGCCACAATCCGCACATGATCAGCGTGGCCAACACCGACGAATGGCTGACCCGGATCTCCGTCGGCGACGCCGTGGGCGTGACCGCAGAAGCCACGACCTACAACCACCAGGCTCCCGACGTGGCCTACCGGCCCATCGAGGACTCTCCGCTTGTGGAGGTGGCCCTCGCCTGGAGGGCCACCGATCCGCACCCGCGAGCACACGCCTTCGCACAGTTCGCGCGCGACTACTTCGCCCGGCTTCTCGACACCAGCACCCCGCCCTTCAGCCTCAACCACGGCGAAAACGCTGAGGGATCGAAGGCCCCGTGAGCACCAGCCACTCACGCCCGGACCGCCCGCGAGCAGCTCATAGCCACATCAAGGGGCTCCATCCGCACCCAAAGTGTCAGACAACGGCATACCCCGGCCAACGGTCGGATGATCCAAACGAAACTGCCTAGCCCTGCTGATCACGCCGGACCAACGGGGCGACTCCGTAACCTAACCCGGCCATGAAGCGCATCCGTCCTGCCGGCCTCGGTGGCAGACACCCGCGCAAACGGCCCGACCAGCGGCGGCAAGGCGTATTCCTCCCGCAGCGGCCGCCGCTGCCTGCGACGACGCCAGATCAAACACACCATCCCCGAACGGAGGAACCCGCGGAGCAACCGGCAACGAAAGGGGCAGCAACGGCGGCCGACCCGCAGGCTTCGACAAAACGATCTTCAAGCGGAGGAACAGCGCCGAGCGGACGACCAACGCGTCGAAGAGTTCCTGGCCGTGCCCCGCGGTTCGACAAGCGCTGCTCCATCGTCCACGCCACCGTCGCACTTGCCTCGATCCGACTCTGGCTTCGCCCGCGCTCTCCGCCGGTTCTAGTTGCCGGTCGTGCCGTCGAGCATCTCGCGCAAGATGTCCAGGTGGCCGTTGTGGCGGGCTGTCTCTTCGGTGAGGTGAAGGAGTATCCAGCGCAGGTCGACGTGCAGGCCGTTGCGGATGGTTCCCACGGCCTGCTTGTCCAGGTCGTTTTCCGCGACCAGTTCGCGGTAGCGGGCGCTTTGTTCGGCGTATTCGTCGAGCAACTGCGTGAGCGGGAAGTCAACGGCGATCCGCATTTCGCGGTCAGGGTCCTCATCCGTCATGGGGGCCCGGTCTTCTTCGCCGAGGAAGACCACTTGGAACCAGTAGTACTCGACCCAACGCAGGTGGTTGATCAGTCCGCTCATGGTCATCAGTGGTGAACCCGGCAGAAGCGCCTTGTGGGCATTCGCCGCGGAGACACCGTCGCACTTGGCGCGGGCGGTTTCCCGTGTGTAATCGAGGAAGGTAGTGAGCTGGGTGCGTTCGTCCCATGCGGGCGGCGTGTCGTTGATTCTGGTCATCGCGCGAAGCATCCCCAGCCACCATGCCCGCTGTCGACCTATTTATCGACCCAACCTGCGCCACCGGCCCCTTGTACAGCCGGGCCTCGCCGGCGAGATCGATGCGGCCCACGCGGTCGTACCGCCCAAGCACCACCGGGCAGAAGACACGGAGTGGACAAGAGATCGTCGGTGCCCTTGCGCGAGCCGGAAGTGCGGCGGCCTAGAAGTTTCGTTCGATCAGCGATCGTGGAAGTAGGTCTGCCACCGGCTGACGTGCAGACGGCTCGCATCGCACGCTTCTACCGCGTCGGTCGACGATGCAGGTGAACGGAGGTCAGCTCGCGACATAGGGCGTGGTTTGCCGTCCCTGACCATTGGGCTTCTGCCCAGTGCTAGGTTCCGCAGGACCTACGAGGGGGCGCCATGAGTAGTGAAATAACGTCCAGGCAGGGTGTTTCAAGTAGGGGCGTTGCCCTGTTTGTCTTGAACGCCCTGGCGTGGGGCGGGGCTGCGACGCTCTTCATTGACCTTTGGGGTTTGGCCGGAACAGCCGAAAGGTGCGGAGGTCGCTTCGCGAAGCCATGCCCGGAGGGCTACGGATACGGGCTTGTCGGGATCTGGGTGTCAGTGACTGCCATGGTCCTCCTGCTCGTGTTCCTCTGGCGTGAGGGTGTCCGCGGGCCTATGCCTGCTGCGGCCATACCGGGTGTGATCGGTATCGTGCTGGGGCTGCGCTTCCTCTGGTCGGCGGTGCTGATCGCCGACGACGCCGCCTCGCGGGTGGTGATGTCGGTGGCCGGCCTGCTCCTCCTGGGCTTGCTGGGGGTGTTGTACGGACGTTGGCTGCTGCGGCGGTGGGGCGCCGCGTTGCTGTTCCGGTGCATCCGGATCGAATGGACTGCTGCAGTGCATCCATCCGGCCGGAAGACGGCCGTGATGGTACTTCCGTCCGGCAGTGCAGAGCGGCGGCAGTGCAACGCGTTGCTTATCGTGGACCTGTCGGCCGCAGTGGTGGGCTGCGCTGCCATTGGCGTGCTTCCCTAGCACCACCAGCCCTGGTGCCGATCTCTACTTTGCGTCGGCTGGTCAGCGGTGGGGCTGGTGCCGTGTGGCGTGGATGGAACCGAGCAGATTGAGGGACTGGGCGCTGGGACTGCCTGGTTCGGCGTGGTAGATCACGAGTTGTTGGCCGGGCGTCTCGCGTACGTCGAATGCTTGATGGGTGAGAGTGAGCGGGCCGACGTCCGGGTGGAGCAAGTGTTTGGCGTCCCGTGCTTTGCCTCGCACCGTGTGGGATTGCCAGAGGCGGGTGAACTCCGCGCTGTGCTCGGTGAGAGTGCTGACGAGTTCGCGCAGTCGTGGGTTGTCCGGGTCGAAGCCGGTTGCCTCGCGGAGGTTGGCGACGGTGGCTTGTGCTGCTCGATCCCAGTCCGTGTAGAAGCTGGGGCCTGCGGGGTCGAGGAAGGTCATGCGGGCCAGATTGTCCGCCGGTGCGAACGGCGAATAGAGGGCGTCGGCCAATGCGTTGACGGCGAGGAGGTCCAGGGTTCGGTTCATGACGAATGCTGGAGTGTTCGGGTAGCCGTCCATCAGCTGTCGCAGGGACGGGCTGACTCGCTCTGAGCGGTGAGCGGAGGGCTGTTCGCTTGGCGTCGCCGCCCCGGCCAGCCGGTACAGGTGGCCGCGGGCGTCCTCGTCGAGCAGTAGCGCGCGGCTGAGCGCGTCGACCACCTGGGCTGAGGGATTGCGTTCGCGTCCTTGTTCGAGGCGGGTGTAGTAGTCGGCGTTCACGCCGGCCAGGACGGCGACCTCTTCGCGGCGCAGTCCGGCGACTCTGCGGGCTCCGTAGCTCGTCATGCCGACGTCCTGTGGCTGCAGGCCGGCGCGGCGTGCCCGCAGGAAGTCTCCCAGGTGGTTGTCGTCCATGTTTTCAGGCTAGGCGGATGCCCGGTGCGTTGCCTGGGTGTGGCACGTCCAGGCAGCAAGCGTCCTGGTTCGTGGCCGCTGACCCGCACAGACTCGGCGGAGCGGGGAGGCCCCGCACCGTTTGAGGAGAGGAGTCCGCCATGGCCGGGACCGTTGAGGGCGACCGCGTCGACGTGGTCGGGGTGTGGGTGACCGCGGATGGTCACATCCGTCAGGAGCTGCTGCCGGACGGCCGCTATGTGGAGGCCCGCGGTGAGCGGCGCCGCGCGTACACCGGCCGGTACACGGTGACCGGCAGCCACCTGGACTACGTCGACGACACCGGGTTCACCGCCACGGGCGACATCCGGGACGGAGTGCTCCATCACGAGCACCTCGTGCTCCACCGGGAGCGGTAGTCGTCGTAGAGGAGGCCGGGCCGCGGCGCCTGGTCACCGAAAGGCGAATCCGCCGCCGGCAGACCCATCCATGACTCCCCCACATCCATGAGCCCCACACAGCAGTCAGCCAGCATCAACGAGAAGCAAGGACCCTATCCATGACACGACAACGACTCGACGGCAAGGTCGCGCTGATCACGGGCGCGACCGGCGGCCTCGGCACAGCGACCGCAGAACTCTTCGCCCGCGAAGGCGCCCGACTGGTGATCACCGATGTCGCCGAAGGCCCGCTGCGAGATCTTGCCGAGCGGCTGGAGGCACGCGGCACGGAGATTGTCGCCGCCCGCCTCGATGTCTCCTCCGCGCGGGACTGGGACGACGTGATCACCCTCGTGCGCGACCGGTTTGCCACGCTGGACGTGCTCGTGAACCTCGCCGGCATCGTGGACTGGCCTGGTATCGAGGACACGCGGGAAGAGGTGTGGGACCGCGTCATCAACGTGAACCAGAAAGGCACCTGGCTCGGCATGAAGGCGGCGATGCCGCTCCTGCGTGCAAGCGGCAACGCGTCGGTGATCAATACCTCGTCCGTGCTCGGCCTGGTGGGAAGCGGCGCGGCGGCGGCTTACCAAGCTTCCAAGGGGGCCGTACGCCTGCTGAGCAAGACAGCCGCAGTCGAATACGCCGAGCAAGGAGTACGCGTCAACTCGTTGCATCCCGGGGTGATCGCCACGCCGATGATCCAGGACCTCCTGGACGACCAGGGTGACCAGCAGCCGGACATCCGGCGTACCCCCATGCGCCGGCCCGGCCACGCCGACGAGGTCGCACCCGCGATCCTCTTCCTCGCCTGCGACGACTCCTCGTTCGTCACCGGCTCGGAGCTGGTGGTCGACGGCGGCCTCACCGCGCACTGATCAGCCCAGCCGCACGACGACACCGACGGCCTGCCTCGAACACCGCCCCCGTGAGCGCGTCAACGACGTGGCCCACCCACCCCGTTCACGCACTGCACGGCTTCAGGCAGCCCGCACCGGCGCCCGACCTCACACTCACCTTCTCCAGGGACCAACCATGACACCGGCAACCGCGTCCACCGAAGCATCCGAATTCACCGAGTTCGCCGGGAAGACCGCCCTCGTCACCGGGGCCGCGCGCGGCGTGGGCAAGGAGACCGTGTCGCTTCTCCACGCCCGCGGCGCCCGCGTCGTCGCCGTCGACCTACGCTCCGACATCACGACGCTGCCGGACGAATTCCCCGGCGTACTCGCGATGCGCGGCGACATCACGCGAGAAGAGACCGCCGCCCGCGCGGTGCAATCGGCCTTGGCCACCTTCGGAGGACTGGACATCCTGGTGAACAACGCCGGACGCACCCTGAACAAGCCCATCACCGAAACAACCGCCGAGGACTGGGACACCGTGATGGCGGTCAACGCCCGCGGCGCCTTCTTCTGCACCCGCGAAGCTTTCCGGGCCATGACGAGGCGCGGCGGCGGCGCCATCGTCAGTACCGGCTCCTATGCCGGCACCGTCGCCCTGCCCGAAGGCGTCGCCTACAGCGCGTCGAAGGGCGCTCTGGCACAACTGACCAAGGTGCTCGCCGTCGAGGGCGGGCCACTGGGCATCCGCGCCAACCTCGTCGCCGCAGGCGTCATCGAGACCGATTTCCTCGACACGATCCGCCCCGACAGCCGCTCATACCTGGCGTCCTTTGCCGAGGCCCAACCCCTGGGCCGAGTCGCGCAGCCCGAAGAGATCGCCGAGGTCCTGTGCTTCCTGGCTTCACCACGCTCCAGCTTCATCACCGGAGCCGTGATCGCCGCTGACGGCGGCTTCACCGCGGTATAGCGCCGCACGACTCTGATAGGCACAGCCCGCTACCCTGGTCTTCAGCGGTTACGCCGGGCGAGGTAGCGGTGAGGCGCGCAGCGCTTTAATTCCCCTAACGCCCTCAACTCGCCCCGCAACGTCTACTCAGCCGTGACCTGCGACAGGCTCCTGAGAGGTCGTGGCCGCCGATGGCCACCTCGCGCCAGACTTGCCCGCCGAGCCCTTCGCCGAGGCGCTGTTCGAGGCGGCGGACCCGGTTGGCGAGGCGTCATTGGACAGGCCCAGTTCGTGGCTATCGCCGGAGAATGTGCTGCTTGCCGACCTACGATGCGATCCCGGCCCTACATCTGCTTGGAGAAGACGCATGACGGATGCGAACACCGGCAAAGTGGTCGTGAACAGGGTGATGTCCCTCGATGGGTTCATCGCCGGTCCCGGCCACACGATGGACTGGATCTTCGAGCACATGTCAGCGGCGACGTTCCCAGAGGTCATGGCGGCCACGGGCGCCATGCTCATCGGCCGGGGCACGTACGAGGTCGGCAAGCGCATGTCCGATGAGAACACCGGCTACGACGGCGGGGCGCAGTTCGTCCTCACCCACCGCCCGGCAGACGAGCCGGACCCCAACGTCACCTTCCTCACCTGCGACATCGAGGAAGCTGTGGCCACGGCACGCCACGCCGCCGGCGACAAGAACCTGGAGATCCTCGGCGCCGACGTGGCCGCCCAGTGCCTGCAGCGCGGCCTCGTCGACGAGATCCTGGTGTATGTGCTGCCGGTGCTGCTCGGCGACGGCGTCCGCTTCGCGCCGCCGGGCCTCGACCGGATCGACCTGGAACCGTTCAGCAACGTCCAGTCGGGCGGGGTCACCATGCTGCGCTTTTACGTGCGCAAGTAGGCACGGCCGCCCCCTGGATCGGGACATGCTCGACCGTCCCGCCGGCGATCAGCGAAGGCGCCGCTGCATCCGGAGACGGGACTGGCGAAGACGACCGTCCAGCTACGTGTGGCGGCCGTGCGGTCCTTCTACGAGTACCTTCCTGGGACTGCCCACCAGCGCCCCACCCGGCTCCTATCCCGCACCGCGCAGCCCACTACAGGCACCGTGAGGGGCGGTCTCGGCTGCTCGGGCCGCGGCACACAGGGCCGCACCCAGGTGGGAATCTGCCCCGTGCCGGCCGGATTCGAAGAGGCGTCGTATATCCGGGGCTCTGTTGCGAGAAGCGCGGCAGCTGGGTGCTCGGGGGAATGATCCGAATCGTCGTCAGCAGCGGCTCGTACAGTCCGACGCTCTGTGGGCTTCCCGCCAGGGCGGCGTCCGTCTGGTGAGCGGACATCAGCTTGGGCAGTGGGCCACGGGCGTGCGGGCTGTCGGAGCTGCTGGGTCTGCCGTCGACTCCGCCCTCCGAAGGCCGGGTTGACGTCAGCTGAGTCAGACGGCCATACCGTAGACGATCGTGAAGACGGTGCCGAGGGAGCCGATGATGAAGACTCCGGTCAGCCCAGCAACGATCAGCCCCTTCCCCTGCTCGGCGCTGAAAGTGTCGCGCAGGGCGGTGGCGCCGATGCGCTGCTTGGCGGCGCCCCAGATCGCGAGCGCCAGGCAGAGCAAGATGGCCACGGCCATGACGACCTGAATCATCGTCTTCGCCTCGGTGCCGAGTGCTCCGAAGGGCCCCCAGTCAGGGGCGATGCCCCCGATGATCGTGGTGATGTCGCCTTTCTCCGCTGCCAGCACCATGCGATTCCACTCCCTCGTGCAGCCGGTGGTGTCTGCGTCAATCCTGAGGCCAATCAGCCGTGCCTGAAACCATATTGACGGATCTCATCGCGCGACGGCGGCGAACTGAGCGGAGCGCTCGTGCTCTCAGACCCCAGCAAGATCGTTCGCAGGCTGTAGGAGTTCGACGGTGGCGAGAACGCTCGTCGTGTGGCGCCTATCGGGGGGGGCGGGTTGGTAGGTCGCTCAACTGGGCAGGACCGCCGAGCTCCTGGAACACAGGACCTCACCCCCGGCCGTCCTGCCAGACGCGGCGCCGGCGTTGCACCGAACGCGCACTGTCCCGCAGCTGTTGAGCCACCACCACACGGACGTCGCCCGCGGCGAACCGCGACTGACAGCGCCTGACAGCCCGCCCGACATCACGCCGACAAAACTCAGGAGAGGGCCGCTCCCGCGTACGCGGTGACGTCCTCCACCGAGGCGTTGCCGCCGCAGATCACCAGGCCGAGCCGGGTCTCGTCGCCAGTCTTGGCCACCACGCGGCGGGCGGCCGGCAGGAGACAGCCCGCCGCGGGCTCGGCCCATACCTTGGCGTGCTCGGCCAGCTCGAGCACGCCTTGGTAGGCCTCCGCCTCGGGCACGACCAGCACTTCGTCGACCAGGTCACGCACCATGGTGTACGTCAGCGGAGAGACGGTGGGCGCGCTCAGCGTGGTGATGCGTGAGTCCACATCCACCTCGACCGGCCCACCGCAGGCCAGCGCCTGGGACATCGCGTCGGCACCGGTGGTCTCCACACCCCAGACACGCACGCCCGGCCGCCGCGCCCGCAGCGCGGCCGCCACGCCGGCGATCAGACCACCCCCGCCGATGGAAACCAGGACGTCCGTCAATTCACCGGCGTCAGCGGCCAGTTCCAGCCCCACAGTGCCCTGCCCCGCAATGACCACCGGATCGGAGAACGGGTGCAGCAGCGTGAGCCCGTCCGCCTCCAGCCGCTCCATCAGCGCGAAGGCCTCGGCCATGGTGGCGGTCAGCCGTACGTCGGCTCCGGCGGCTCGCGCAGCCTGCACCGAACGCGCCGGTGCGGTGCGCGGCATCACCACCGTGGCACGCACACCCAGCGCGGCCGACATCTCCGCCACGGCGACACCGTGGTTGCCGCCGGACACGGCGACCACGCCGGCCGAGCGCTGTTCGTCGCTCATCGCCAGCAGTTTGGCGACGGCTCCCCGCGCCTTGAACGAACCAGTGCGCTGCAGCAATTCGAGCTTGACCGTGACCGGCACCCGCAGCAACGCGCTCAGCCCCGGGCTGGGCAGCGTGGGAGTGCGCACCACGTGCCCGGCGATCCGCGCCGCCGCACTTTCCAAGTCCTCAACACCGATCATGGCGCCCCTCCCGGATGTCTCGCACGCCGTATCCCTGTGCACACTACGCGGGCGATCGATCCCTGTGCCGAGGGCATTGGGTACATCAACCGGTTGCGTCCGATCGGACAACAGGGGGTGCGCACACCAGATCACGCGGGCAACCGGAGGCCACCGCCTGCCGCTCGCGGGCCCGCCGCGACCCAACTCGCGACTACGCCGATCCTCGGCTCTACGCGATCGCCGCCAGTCTCATCGGCAAGCAGCGCCGCCTTGAGGTGACATCGCTGCGGTCGCTGGCCCGCCCCGGAGCCGGTCACATCGTCGAGTCCTGGGGCGGGAGCAGGCCAAGGGCCGCGCCCTGGCCCCGGCGGCGCATACGCAGCTCGCGGAAGCTCGCCGGATTCTCCCCCGGTGCCCGGCACGTGCTGCTGATCGTGGCCTGGGCCGAGCTCAACTACGGCGAGGGCGCCGAGTCGCCCGGAACCCCACTGGGCACCGCCCGGTCCCGGCTCAACCGGGCCTGCCGCGGGGGCCTCTGTACCGGCATTCAGGAGGCGGATCGAGCCGGTGGACAGTCCGAGCGCCACAGCGAGCCTGCGCACCCTCTGCGAGCACGCCGCGCGGTACCGCACCATCCTGTACTGAGCCGAGCGGCGCCGGGTCCCAAAGCGGGTCGCGCTGAGAGCGGCACATCACCTGGTTTCTTCGACGGCTGCCGCGTGACGTGCGGCAAGGTAACCGAAGACCAGACCGGAACCAATCTGGCAGCCTGCCCCGGGGTACTCCGAAGCCGCCATGGAACCGGCATCATTACCGCACGCATAGAGGCCGCGGATCGGCTCGTCATCGTCGTCGAGGACCTGCGCCTTCGCATTCGTACGCAGGCCCAGTGAGGTGGCCAACGGTGTGGGGACAACCGTGAGTGCGTAGAAGGGGGCTTTCTCGATCGGGCCGAGGTTGACGTTCGGGGCGTGGTCCGGATCACCGAACTGACGCCCGTAAGGGCTGCTGCCTCTGCCGAAATACTCGTCGGCGCCTGTGCGCGCGGAGCGGTTGCAGTCGGCGACGGTGCGCTCGAGGCCGTGGGCGTCGATGCCGGCAGCGGCGGCGAGGTCGTGAAGCGTGCGCCCCGTACACAGGTAACCAGAGGCGATGTGTCGCGCGAGGGAGCGTCGGCCGGCGTGGGGGCGGACCAAGCCGAGGCCGTACTTCTTCAGTGCGTGGCTGTCGGTCACCAGCCACGCGGGGATGGTGGGTCTGGACGCCTGGCCCCTGTACATGGCGCGCACGAAGTGGTGATAGGAGGCCGACTCATCGGTGAAGCGGCGGCCGGCCGCGTCGACGGCGATGATGCCGGGTTTGGCCCGGTCCCAGATGTGCGGGAAGACAACGGGGGAACCGTCCCGGCGGCGGCCGATGGAGCTGGGAAACCACAGGGCGTTGTCGCCATCAGGTGCGCCGAGGGTGCCGCCTACCGCGCGGGCGAGAGCGAAGGAGTCGCCGGTAGCGCTCTCGACTGCCCGGGTGTGGTGCGGTGTAGGCATGGGGAGATGGGCGGACCGCAGTTCGGGGGCGGCGGGGAAGCCGCCGGTGGCCAGGACGACACCGTTGCGGGCGCCTATGCGGAGGGTGCGGCCCTGATGGGAGACGACCGCGCCGATCACGCAGTCCGTGGCGTCGGCGATGAGCTCTGTGGCATGGGCGGTGAACCAGATGTCCCCCCGGCGCCGCAGGAGTTGCCGGTAGAGCTGTGCGACGAGGGCGTTGCCCATGGCCAGGCGGGTTCCGCGGGGCCAGCCGGCTGCCCGGTCCCGCGCCCACCGCAGGCCGAGGCGCAAGGCCAGGGCGATGCCGCGCGGCGATCCGTTGAAGATGCCGAGCAACTGGTCGGCCTCGGGGCGGCGGACCATGAGGGTGCCGCCGAGGAGGGCGAACTCCGGGACTGGGGGCCGGATGCGGGCGAATCCGGCCCGGCCCAGTACGCGGCCGTCGACCGTGTGTGGTTCCAGGGCACGGCCGACGCCGTATCCGGGTATTTCGGGGTGATAGTCGACCACGGCCCTGGAGTGCCAGAACCCCACGCCGAGCTGTTTGTCCAGGTAGTCGAGCATCTCGGGTCCGTGAGCGAGGTAGCTTTCGCGCAGGGATCGGGGGGCACGGTCTCCGATCAGGGTGTCGAGGTAGCCGCGGGCCGCTTCGGTGTCGGCCGCGGGGTCCTGTTGGTGGCGGTGGCCCGGTATCCAGGCGGTGCCCGCCGAGTAGGCGGTGGTCCCGCCGAGCCACTCTGTCTTTTCCAGCACCAGGACGCCAAGGCCTTCCTGGGCGCCAACGGCTGCCGCCCCGAGGCCAGCCGCGCCGGATCCAAGGACAAGCAGATCTGTCTCGTGATCCCAACTGTCCGTCATGCGAGGGCATGCCTTTCTCATTCAGGTGGCCCTTGGCGTGCGGGCTGGTACGTCATGTCCCGTCCTGAGTGAGGGAGTGCCGACGGTCCGCGCCGTGCGACAGGGACTGGGGCGGCAGGGTGGGGTGGGGTCAGGTGTGGGCCTGAATGTCAGCGGTGATCTCGGCGAAGTCGGCGAGCATGTGGGAGGTGAAGGGCTTGCAGCCGGTGAAGAGCCGGAACGCGTCGGCCGCTTGGTGCACCAGCATGTTTCCGCCGTGGAAGACATTGCAGCCCATGGCGTGGGCGCTCTGCAGAAGTGGTGTCCACAGCGGGTGGTAGTTGACGTCGGCGACCCAGAGCCGGGAGTGCAGCGACGTCTCGGGCAGGGGCAGTTGCAGGGCGTGTTCGGTGCCCACGGGCGAGGCGTTGACCAGCCCGTCGGCGTGGGCCACAAGGGTGTCGCCCTCCGTCGCGGTGCAGGCCTGGGCCCGGTCGGCTCCGGCGTGTTCGTTGAGTGCCTCGGCGAGGTCTCGTGCGCGGTCGAGGTGCGGATCCGTGATCATGAGACGGTGCACGCCAAGATCCAGCAGGGCGTGCGCCACTGCCGCACCGGCGCCGCCCGCTCCCAGCTGCACGACGCGCCCGGCGTTGGCGTGTGGCATGTTCCGGCGGAACGCGGCGGCGAAGCCCGCGATGTCGGTGTTGTGGCCGACGGCGCGTCCGTCCGCAGCGAAGACGATGGTGTTGACGGCCCCCACCCGCGACGCGGCAGGGGACAGTTGGTCAAGGTAGGGGATCACGAGCTGCTTGTAGGGATGGGTGATGTTCAGCCCTGAGAAGCCGCACATCCGGGCATGGCGGATGCGCTCGCCCAGCCGTTCGCTGCGCTCGTCGGCAGGCGGGTCCAAGTCCTGCAGCCGGTAGAGATACCGCAGGCCGTGCCGACGAGCTTCGCGCTCGTGCAGTTCCGGGCTCAGGGACTGTTTGATGCCCGTGCCGATGAGAGCCAAGAGGTACGACTTCTGAGTCATGACCACTCCACGCACGCTATGAACTATCTAGTTCGTTATCAATATCAGGGCGTGGCTGTGGCGTGAAGCCGTCGCGCTCAGGATTCTCCACGGGTCACAGGCCCAGGTAGACCTCGCGCACGCGGGGGTCGTGGCTGAGTGCGGCGGAGCTGCCGGACATGGCGGTCTCCCCGTTCTCCATGACGATGCAGTGACTGGTGACCCCGAACGTCAGTTTCGCGTTCTGCTCCACCAGCAGCAGGCTCAGGCCCTCGTCCCGCAGCCTGAGCAGCACATCGAGGATGCTGCCGACGAGTTTGGGAGACAGCCCCATGGAGGGTTCGTCCAGGATGAGCAGGCGTGGTCTGCTCATGAGACCGCGGCCCATCGCCAACATCTGCTGCTGACCTCCGGAAAGTGCCCCCGCAAGACGGTGCTTCATCTCGCCGAGGACCGGGAAAAGGTCGTAGATCTCCTCGAGTTGCTGGTGTACTTCCCTGTTCCAGGCGCGGGCGTACGCGCCCAGGAGGAGGTTCTTCTCCACGGGCAGGCCGGGAAAGACGTGCCGGCCCTCGGGGACGTAGCCGATGCCGTGGCGGACCATGTCGCGGGCCTTGGCCTTGGAGAGGTCTGTCTCGCCCAGCGTGATGCGGCCGCTGCTGCGGGGCACGAGTCCCATCAGGGCTTTGAGCGTGGAGGTCTTGCCGGCGCCGTTGGCGCCGATGATTCCGACGGACTGGCCGGCTTCGACGGTGAAGCCGATGTTGCTGACGGCGCAGACGCCGCCGTAGTGCACGCTGAGGTCGTCCACTTGGAGACGGGGCGCCGGGCCCAGGGGGGATGAGCTCACGATGACGCCTCCTTGGCGCGGTCCGAACGTCCGCTCTGCGTGGGTTGCCCGGGCTGGAGGTCGCTCAGCTCGGAGTCACCCAGATAGGCCTCGATCACCTCTGGGGTGGCGACGACGTCCTGAGGGGTTCCTTCCGCGATGACCTTCCCGCTGGACAGGACGGTGACCTTCTCGCACAACGACATGACCAGGCCCATGTTGTGCTCGATGAGGACGACGGTGGTGCCGCTGTCGCGGATCGAGCGGACGATGCGGACGAGTTGCTGGACCTCCTCGCCGTTGAGTCCCGCGGCGGGTTCGTCGAGCAGCAGCAGGCGTGGCCGACTGGCCATGGCTCGTGCGATCTCGATGCGGCGCTGGATGCCGTAGGGAAGGGACGTCGGGTCCGCGTCGGCGAAGTCGGTCAGGCCGAAACGTTGGAGGATCTCGTCCGCCTGGGTGCGCAGACGCCGCTCCTGCTGGATGACGCCGGGCTGCCACAGGGCGTAGCGCCAGATGGCGTGGGTACGGGTGCGGTCGAGCGCGACGAGGACGTTCTCCCGCACGGTCAGCTGCCCGAACAGGCGCAGGTTTTGGAAGGTGCGGGCCATGCCGGCCAGGGAGAGGGCGTAGGGGCGGGCGGTGGTGGTGTCGGAGTCGGCGAAGTGCACGCGGCCGGAGGTGGCCCGGTAGAAGCCGCTGATGACGTTGAACAAGGTGGTCTTGCCCGAACCGTTCGGCCCTACGATCCCGCGTATCTCTGCGGTGTCGACGGTGAGCGAGACCGAGTCGAGGGCGCGCAGGCCGCGGAAGTGTTTGCTGACCTCCTCGATGCGCAGCAGCGCGGCAGGTGCCGGCATCTGCGCTGCTTCGTACGGGGTGAAGGCGCGCAGTTCGGCGCGGGCGGCCTGGCGGCCGCGCCGGTGATGGTACCGGGCGCGGACGCGGGCGGGGATACCGGCGAGGCCGGTGGGGGCGAAGACCACCATGAGGACCACGACGACTCCGTAGCCGAGTTGGGCGTAGGTGGAGAAGTCGGAGAGCCATTCACGGACGAGCGTGAGTCCGATGGCGCCGATGACGCAGCCGACCAGAGAGCGCCGCCCGCCGATGATGACCATGGCGAGCAGGATGAACATGTTGCTGATGGAGAACGTCTCGGGAGCCACGTAACGGATGAGGCCGCCGTAGAGGATGCCCGCCAGGCCGCCGTAGAGGCTGGCCAGGAGGAAGGCGGTCATGCGCAGCAGCGGGATCTCTGCTCCCATCGCACCCGCGGCGAGCGAGTCGTCGCGCATGGCGCGCAGCCGGCGTCCGAGCGAGGTGTGGACGACGAAGAGCCCGAAGAGGAGGCCGACGGCGAAGACGACGGCTTCCAGGTAGTAGTAGAGGTATTCGCTGGACAGGTCGACGCCGGGCAGGGAGGGCACCGGGATGCCGGAGATGCCGTCGGCGCCGCCGGTGATGTGGGCGTTGGTGATCCAGTTGATGAAGCCGAGGGCCAGCCCCAGGGTGACGATGCCCAGGTAGTGAGACTGCATGCGCAGGGCGGGGATACCGACGAGCAGTCCTGTCGCGACGGCGGCCAGCAGGGCCAGGACGGCGGCGGCCCAGAATCCGAGGCCGGAGTGGGTGGTAAGGATGGCCAGGCTGTAGGCGCCGACACCGAAGAAGGCGACCTGGGCCAGGTTGATCTGGCCGGAGATGCCCATGGCCAGGCCCATGCCGATCGCCAGCAGAGCGTAGATGAGGGCGATGTTGACGACGTGGATGGTGTAGGTGCCCAGGCCGTAGGGGAGGGCCCAGGCCGCGATGGCTAGCGCGGCGATGGCGAGCATGCGTGCTTTCATGCGCGGCTGACCGTCCTTTCGCCGAAGATTCCGGTGGGCCGGATCATGATCGCCACCGTGAACACCAGGAACGTCACGAGGACCGAGTAGCCCTGGAAGTGGCCGGCGGCGTAGGAGTCCAGGACGCCGATGATGATGCCGCCGGTCACGGCGCCGTTGATGGAGCCGAATCCACCGAGCATGGCGGCGGCGAAGCCTTTGATGCCCAGGGCGCCGCCCAGGGACGCGTCGACGTAGAGCATGGGGCCGACCAGTCCGCCGGCGAGGGCGGCGAGGCCGGCCCCGATGGCGAAGGCGAGGGCGTTGCTGCGGCCGACGTTGATGCCGACCGCGGTGGCGGCCTCGTGGTCCATGGCGACGGCCTGCATGGCGGCGCCGCGCTTGGTGCGCGAGAGGAAGAAGCTGAGGGCGACGACGGCGAGGGCGGCGACGCCCATGACGAGCAGGTCGTAGGTGCGGATGCGGATACCGACGATGTCCAGCGGGGCGGAGTCCAGGGGCGAGGGGACGGCGCGTCCGGTGGTGCCCCAGATGAGGATGGCGACGGCCTGCAGGACGATGCCGAAGCCGATCGTGCCGATCAGCATCAGGTCGAAGTCCTTGTTCTCCAGTGGCCGCAGGACACGTTCGATGACCAGGCCGATGGCGCCGGTGACAAGGATCGCCACGATCATGGCGACCGCGAAGGGGAGCTTGGAGGTGAGATAGAAGGTGGAGGCGGCGTACGCGCCGATCATCGCGATGTCGGCGTGGGCGAAGTTGACCAGACCCATGGTGCGGTAGACGAGGGAGAACCCCATGGCGACCAGGGCGTAGATCGCGCCGAGACTCAGTCCGCTGACAAGTGTCTGGAAGGTGTCCTGCACAGCGGCCTCACTTGTCTTCGACGAGCTTGCCGGCCCGGATGACACCGATGGTGGTCTTGGTGATCCCGACGCCGTCCTCGCCGAACCGGAAGGTGCCCAGCAGCCCGTCGTAGTTGGTGGCGCGCATCGCGTCGGCCAGCTTCTTGCCGGTGGCGACGTCGCTGTTCTTCAGGGCCGTGAGGACGATGTTGGTGCCGTCGTAGGCCTTGGCGCCGTGCAGTTCGGCCTCCTCGCCGTAGGCGGCCTTGTAGGCGGCGGCAAACTTCTCGGCGGCGGGGCTGATGTCGTTGCTGAGGTAGGGGGAGCTGACGAAGGTGCCCTCGACGGCCTTCTTTCCGGCCGTGTCGATGAAGACGGGGGTGCCTTGTGGGGCGGCGCCCGCGAAGGGGGCGTCGATACCGAGGTCACGGGCCTGCTTGACGATGAGGCCGGCTTCGACTTCTTCCGATCCGATGAAGATGACCTGCGGCTTGGCAGAGCGGATCTTGGTGAGGGCGGCGCTGAAGTCCTTCTGGTCGGTGGTGACGACCTGATCGGAGAGCGGAGTGACGCCCAGGTCCTTGACTGCCTTGGTGAACGCGTCGTGCTCCCCCTTGCCGAACGAGCCGTTGTTGGAGATCATCGCGATCTTCTTGAAGCCCTTGTCCTCGATCAGGTACTTCGCGAGGGTGCTGTCGTAGGTGGTACTGGTGGGCCCGTTCAGGAACAGGTAGGGGCTCTTCTGGGCAACCAGGGCGTCGGCCTGGCCGGAGGTGATGTTGGGGATCTCCGCCTGCTTGAGCACCGGGGCCATGGCGACGGTCACGGCGCTCTCCGCGGTGCCGATCATGGCGATGTACTTCTCGCTGACTATCTTGCGCGCGAGGTTGGTACCGGTGGTGGGGTCGCCCTGGTCGTCGAACGACTTCATCTGTATCTTGCGGCCGTTGATGCCGCCCTTCTTGTTCCACTCGTCGATGGCCAGCTTGGCGCCCTTGTACTCCCACTCCCCCAGCGAGGAGAGCTGACCGCTGCGGGCGTTGACGACGGCGATCTTGATGGGGCCCGAGTCGGACCCTGCGGTGTCGCTCTTCTCGCCGGGGGCGCTGCAGGCGGTTGCCGCAGCCACGAGGGCGACGGCGCTGACGAGCAGGGTGCGTGGTGCATGCGGACGGGCGGGTCGGTTCATGCGGTCACCTCATGAGTAGGCGTCAGGCTGCAAGGAAGGGTGGGCGGGTGGGGGGAGGCGACTCGTCCTTCGTCGGCCGAAGGAAGCGGCCGACGGAGATGATGCGAGTGCGGTGGGTGCTGTCAGACCGTGTCGGCCGGGAAGTTGCCGGCATAGATGTCCTTGATGTTCCAGTGGCCGGGGGTGGGCACCGGTTCGTTGACCATGGGGACATCGAGGACGGCGGGGCGGCGCCGTGCGATGGCGTCTTCGAGCGCCTTGCGCAGGTCTGCGGGTGAGCTGACGGTGTAGCCGTCGGCGCCGCAGGACTGCCCGTACTGGGCGAAGTCGGGGCTGTAGGGCCGTCCTTCGGTGTCGGTGAACTCGCATCCGTAGGACCGGCCGAAAGAGGAAGCCTGCAGGTCGGCGATGGTGCCGTGGGCGCGGTTGTTCATCACGACGAAGATGACCGGTGCGCCTTGTTCGACGGCCATCGGCACCGCAGGGAGCTGGGCGCTCATGCCGCCGTCACCGATCAGGGCGACGACCACGCGGTCGGGCTGGGCGATCTGCACGCCCACTGCGGCGGCCGGCCCGAAGCCCATCGTGGAGGCGCCGCCGGGGGTGATGAAGCGGCCCTCCTCGGGAAGTTCGTAGCACTGGGCCACGCCGTTCTTGTTCCACCCGACGTCGGTGACCAGCACGGCGCTTTCGGGGAGCGTCTCGCGCAGGTCGGTGAGGATGCGCTGGGGGCGCAGCGGGAAGTTGTCGCTGCGGCCCGCCTCCGTGGCCGCCTCGAACACCCCACGTCGCGCGACGGCGATGTTCTCGCGCAGGCCCGGGCGGGTGACAGGCGTGTCCTGCCGTGCGCGAAGTGCGGCGGCGACGGTTTCCAGGGCCAGCGTCACATCAGCCACCGCGCCGATCTGCACCGGGTAGTTGCGGCCGATCTCGGCCGGGTCGATGTCGATCTGGATGAGCTTGCTGGGCGGGAAGTTCCAGGTGTGGGTCGCGTCCCAGCTGCTGGCGTCGGTCTCGGCGAAACGGGTGGCGAGCGCGAGGACGAGGTCGGCACCCTTGGTGTGCTCGTGGGTGGTGTCCAGGCCCCAGAAACCCGGCATGCCCAGGAGCAGGGGGTGGCGGTCGGGGATTGCGCCCTTGCCCATCAGGGAGTGGGTGAGGGGGATGTCGAGGTGCTCGGCGATGTCGAGCAGCGCGGCGCGGGCGCCGGGGCCGCGCAGACCACCGCCGAAGTAGATCAGCGGACGCTGTGCCCGCAGGAGCGCCTCGGCCATGCGGTCGGCGGTGGCCTCGTCCAGTCCGGGTCGGCCGAGATGCCCGGGGAGCGGGTGCTCCCCGGCGTATGCGGTGACGGGTCGGCTGAACACGTCCATCGGCACGTTGATCAGGACGGCGCCCGGGCGGCCGCTGGTGGCGGTGAAGAAGGCGCGCTCCGTGACGCGTGGCAGATCCTGCACACGCTGCACGTCCCAGGTGCGCTTGCAGAAGGGCTGGTAGATGGCCGTCTGGTCGGCGTCGGCGTGGAGGTTGACCTCTTGGTGGGGGTGGCGGCCGGAGTAGTAGGAGGGGACGTCTCCGGTGATGACGACCAGGGGGACGGAGTCGAGGGCGGCGGTGGCGACTCCGGTGACGGCGTTCATCATGCCGGGACCGACGTGGGTGAGCAGCACGCCGGGGCGTGCCGTGGCGCGGGCGTAGCCGTCGGCGGCGTGGGCGGCGGCCTGTTCGTGGCGGGCGATGACGAACTCGATGGAGCTGGGGCCGAGCGCGTCCAGGAGGGCGATGTTGGTGTGGCCGCAGGTGCCGAAGACGTACTTGACTCCGTAGGACTCGAGCTGGGCGACGAGGGCTTCGGCCGCGGTGACGGTGGTCACGAGTTCTCCTTGGGCAGGTCGCGGTGCTCGCCCCAGACGGACAGGCCGCGCAGCATGAGGGTCTTGACGACGGTGTAGTCGTCGATGAGCCAACGGGGGGCCTCGCGGCCGAAGCCGGAGTCCTTGACTCCGCCGAACGGCACATGGTCGAGGCGGTAGTTGGAGGACCCGTTGACGATCAGGGCGCCGACCTGCAGGCGGCGCCAGGCGGTGAGGATCTTGCGGATGTCGTGGGTGAACAGGCCGGCCTGGAGTCCGTAACGGCTGTCGTTGCAGGCGTCGATGACGGTGTCGAAGTCGTCGTAGGGGATGACGGCGACGAGGGCGCCGAAGACTTCGTGGACGACGACGGAGGCGTGCGCGGGTGGGTCGGCGATGATGGTGGGGGCGGCGGTGGCTCCGTTGCGAGTGCCGCCGCGTATCACGCTCGCGCCGAGTCCGGCGGCCTCCTTGGACCATTGCACGACGCGTTCGGCGGCGTCCTCGTCGACCATCGCCCCGATGTCGGTGTCCTCAATGAGGGGGTCGCCGACGACGAGGGCATCAACAGCGGCGGTGAAGGTGTCGAGGAAGGTGTCGAAGCGGCTGCGGTGCACGTAGACGCGCTGGACGGAGATGCAGCTCTGGCCGCTGTTGCTGTAGCCGTTCTTGGCGCACAGCGCCGCGGCCGCCTCGGTGTCGGCGTCGTCGCAGACGATGGTGGCCGCGTTGCCGCCGAGTTCGAGGGCGAGCCGCTTCGCCCCGGCGGCCCGGGCCACGGCGGCCCCGGTGGCGGCGCTGCCGGTGAAGCTGATGACGCTGACTTCGTCGGCGGCGCACAGGGCCGCGCCGACGTCCGCTCCGCCATGCAGCAGTTGGACCGCCTGGTAGGGCAGGCCGCTCTCCAGCAGCAGCGCCACGATCGCGGTGGAGACGGCGGGCGCCTGGGGCGGGGCCTTGACCAAGGTGGTGTTGCCGGCCGCGAAGGAGGCACCCAGTTTGTGGGCGAGCAGGTTGGCGGGCGCGTTGAACGGGGTGATGGCCAGCGCCACCCCGGCGGGGGCGCGGTAGGTCAGGGCCGTGTTGCCGATGCCGGTGTCCCAGCCGGCCACGGGGAGGTTCTCACCGTCGATGCGGCGGGCCTCGGCGGCGCAGACGGCGAAGGTGGAGGCGACGCGGTCGATCTCCGTGCGGCCGTCCGTGAGCGGCTTGCCGAGTTCGAGGGCCAGCAGGCGGGCGAGGCGGTCCCGGTGGGCCGAGGCGGTGCGGGAGGCGTTTTCCAGGATGGCGGCGCGCGCGGCCGGTGCGAGGGAGGCGACCTGGTCGGCGTACCGGTTGCTGTGCTGCAGGGCACGGGTGATGTCCGACGGTGTGGCGGCGGGCACTTGGCTGACCGTGCGCCTGAGGTATGGGCCGGTGCGTTGCAGG
Source organism: Streptomyces sp. NPDC002853 (assembly GCF_053591915.1). Taxonomy (NCBI): domain Bacteria; kingdom Bacillati; phylum Actinomycetota; class Actinomycetes; order Kitasatosporales; family Streptomycetaceae; genus Streptomyces; species Streptomyces sp. NPDC002853. The sequence goes on from NZ_JBSFUS010000002.1 coordinate 423,960, forward strand.
GGCAGACCTTCGCCGCCCCAGGATCCGGCGATGAAGGGGAGGGCGTCGACGACGTCGGTCGAGTCGGCGGCCTTGAGGAGGTGTTGCAGCATCACATCTCCAGAAAAAACCATCTAGTGGTTTTCGTGGACTGCTCTGTGGACTGGCGTGTAACGTACGGGCGCCGAGAGGCCGTGGCAATAGGTCGGCACCAGGAAGTTCCGGCAAGTTCACGACAGCAGCGCCGTTGGTGGAAGCTGGCACACCAGACCGTCCCCGATCAGGCGATGGCCCCGACGCAGGAGGAGAAAGAGCATGGAAGCGGAGCACAACCAGAGCGGGGTACGCAGTGTCCGGCGCGCTCTGGACATCCTGTCGCTGTTGACTGAAGATCAGCCCACCGTCCCGTTGCGGGACATGGTGGAGGCCACCGGCCTGCCCAAGACCACCGTGGTCCGCCTGGTGCAGACGCTCGAGCACTACGGCCTGCTGTGGGCCACTCCCGGCGGCTACACCGCCGGCCCCGGTCTGTGGCGCTGGGCCCATCTGGCCCACACCAGCTGGGAGTTGCCCCCCGACACGCAGAAAGTGCTGCGCGAGCTGTCCGACCGGCGCGGCGAAACGGCCAACCTGATGATCCGGCGTGACATCCACCGCGTCTGCGTCGCCCAGCAGGAAAGTCCGCAGCCGCTGCGGCATGTCGTGCGGGTGGGCGACGAACTGCCGCTGTGGGCCGGAGCCTCGTCGAAGGTCCTGCTCATCGGGGCCCAAGACGGCCTGCTGCAGCGTGTCGCAGCAGCCTCACCGCATGGCGCAGCTCACGCCGAGCAGTTGCGCCTGTGGGCGGACGAGGCGGCGCAGCAGGGCTTCGCCTCCAGCCACGGCGAGCGCGACATCGGCCTGACCGCGGTGGCCGTCCCCATCCGCTCGCAGTCGGGCCTGGTAGTCGCCTCGCTCTCCCTCAGCGGGCCCAGCGCCCGCATCCCCGACCCGGCGATCGAGGAGTTCGCGCAGGACCTGCTGGAAGTCGCTGCGCAGATCGCCGCCCAGGGCTTCGCCCATCCCCTGGGGCCGCGCACCTAACCCAGGCGCGCCGTACACCGGCGCCCAAAAGGAGACGTACATGCACGGACGACCACTGGACGGCATACGCGTGCTGGACCTGACGAATGTGCTGGCCGGGCCGTATTGCAGTTACCAGCTCATGCTGCTGGGCGCGGAAGTAGTGAAGGTCGAACGTCCCGGTCAGGGCGACCTCGCCCGTAATCTCGGCCCCGAGGCCGCGTTGAACCGAGACGGGATCGGGGCCTCCTTCCTGGCACAGAACGCGGGCAAGAAATCCCTCGAGCTCGACCTCAAGGACACCGCCGACCGGGCTGTCCTGGAGGACCTGCTGGCCGGTGCCGACGTCCTGCTGGAGAATTTCCGGGCCGGAGTGCTCACGCGCGTCGGCTTCGGCCCGGAACGGCTCGCCGAAATCAACCAACGCCTCGTGTACTGCTCCATCTCCGGCTTCGGGCACACCGGACCGATGAGCGAGGCCCCTGCCTACGACCAGATCATCCAGGGCCTGACCGGGATGATGAGCATCACCGGAACGCCTCAGAGCGCACCGCAGCGCATCGGTTTCCCGGTGTGTGACACCACCGGCGGCCTGATGGCCGCGCTCGCCATCACCTCGGCACTGCTGCAGCGCGAACGGACCGGACGCGGGAGCAGACTTGACGTCTCCATGCTGGAGGCATCGATGTCCACCATGGGCTGGGCCGTGTCGAACTACCTCGTCAGCGGCATCCCGCCGCAACCGCTGAGCGACCAGAATCCGACCGCCGCACCGTCCGGCACCTTCCAGACCCAGGACGGACCCCTGAACATCGCGGCCAACCAGCAGCGCCAGTTCGAGACGCTGTGCCAACTGATCGGTGCGCCACACCTGGTGAGCGATCCGCGCTTCACCGAGCGCGAGAGCCGCAAGCTTCATCGCGACGAACTCAATGCCGCACTCAACACCGCACTGTCCCGACGCCCGGCGGCCGACTGGGAACGCGAACTGAACGCAGAGGGCGTGCCCGCGGCACGGGTACTGACGGTGCCGCAGGCACTTGAGCAACCACAGTTGCAACACCGCGGCTTTGTCAGCGCACTGCCCCACCCCGGCCGCCCCGACCAGACGTTGCGGGTGGTGGGCAACGGCGTGCTCTTCGACGGTGAGGCGTTCGCCCCTCCCTCTCCGCCACCCCTGCTGGGCGAGCACAACGACGAACGCGCCGAGCTCGCCCGTGCCTGGGCCTCGGCCGGGGCGGACGAGGCTGCCGCCTCATGACCGCATCACAGGACGAAGCAGCCCAGTGGTGGGCGACCGCGGTCAGCCACATCGAACCGGGCAGCATCGAGCTGCGCGACCGCCCGATCCAAGAGCTCATCGGGCAGGCCGGCTTCGTCGAGGTGATCTGGCTTCTGCTCCGAGGCGAGCTGCCCTCCTCCCCCCAGGCGGCGCTCTTGGAGGCGGCCCTGGTCGCCGGCGTGGACCACGGACCGCAAGCGCCCTCGATAGCCGCCGCCCGGATGGCCGCCACCTGCGGCATCGGGCTGAACAACGCGATCGCCACCGGAGTCAACATGCTCGGTGACGGGCACGGCGGCGCGGGCCAGCAGTGCGTGGAGTTGCTCACCGACATCCGCACCCTGCATGCGGCGGGCGCCGGTTGGGACGAGGCGGCCCGTCAGACCATGAACCGCTGGCAGGAGCGCTCGCGCTACCTCCCCGGTTTCGGCCATCGCTTCCACCCCCGCGATCCCCGCCGCGACCCGCTGCTCGACCTGGTCGACCAAGCCATCGGCGACGGCATCATCGACGGCGGCTACCTCCAGGCAGCCCTGGCCGTCGAGTCCGCGCTCCAACAGCGCCGTGCGGGGGCCCGGCCGGTACCGATGAACATCGACGGTGCCACAGCCGTCATCTACGCCGAGCTCGGCTTTTCGGCACCCTTGGCCCGCGGCCTGTTCGTACTGAGCCGCTCCGTGGGCATCCTCGCCCACGCCTGGGAGGAGGCCGGGCAGGGCCGCCGCAACAAGGGGCCCCTCCCCCGCTCCGTACTGCCCGCCCGCCTGGCACCGAAGAACGCACCGTAAAAACAAGTCGCCTCCGGGCCCTTGTCACGCCCTCGCCCCGTCCCTAACGTTGCTTTCCGACAAGCGGCATCCACCACACGGATCACACGAACCGCACAGTGGACCATGATCCGTTTCGTTCTCCTCCCCTCCCTCCCCTGGCGCACACCGGCCGGCACCCGGCGCAGCCCCGTCAGGCACTGTCTCGAAAGAGGGATCCATGGACAGACGCAGCTTCCTCACCACTGGCGCGGCCTCCACCGCCGGGACCGTCGCCCTGCTCAACTCGACGCCGGCGCAAGCAGCTTCCGCCTCCGACACCCTGGCCCGTCCCGTGCCCGCCCAGGCCCACGCCGCCACCGGCAAGGACTTCCCCAAGGCCGGCGGCAACCTGGGCAACCAGAACTACTCCGCGCTCAAACACATCAACACCTCCAACATCCGCAAGCTGGGCGGCGCCTGGCACATCAACCTGGAGAACGGCTCCACCACCAGCCACCAGCAGTGCGCGGGCATCGCCCACAACGGCGTCCTGTACGTGGCCACCACCCAGCAAAACGTCTTCGCCGTCGACGGCCGCACCGGCGCCCTCAAGTGGAAGACCAAGGTCGGCTCCGACACCACCAACATGCGCGGCCTCGCCCTGGGCCAAGGCCTGGCCTTTACGATCACCGGCGACAACACGGTCGTCGCCCTCGACCAGAGGACAGGCGCCATCCGCTGGACCCGCGAGCTGCTCGTCGAGGATCAGGGCGACCCCGACTGCGACCCGGACAGCGGCCAGTGCGGCGGCAGCAAGGGCGGCCTGGCCGGCGCGGCCGTCTACTGGGACGGCCTGGTCTACATCGGCACCCAGGGCAGCACCGCCGGCGCCCGCGGCCGCGCCTACGCGCTCAAGGCAGCCACCGGCGAGGTCGTCTGGACGTTCTGGGGCACCCCCGGCCCCGGCCAGTTCGGCCACGACACCTGGGAGGGCGATTCCTGGAAGACCGGCGGCGCGGTGTGCTGGATCCACCCCGCCATCGACCCCGAACACGGCCTCGTCTACTGGACGTTCGGCAACCCCTACCCGCGCACCGACGGCTCCACCCGCGGCGGCGACAATCTCTTCGCCAACTGCCTGGTCGCCATCGACGCCAAGACCGGCAAGCGGCGCTGGCACTTCCAGTCCGTCCACCACGACATCTGGGACTACGACGGCGTCATGTCCCCTGTCCTCGCCGACCTGCTGATCAAGGGCAAGAAGAAGCAGGTCGTGGTGTACGGCAGCAAGACCGGCATGTACTACATCCTCGACCGGGCCGACGGGAAGCCGATCCACGGCATGAAGGAACGTCCGGTCCCCCAACACGCCGCACAGAAAACCTCCCCCACCCAGCCCTTCCCCGGCGGCGAGCCCTTCGTCGACACCGAGCCGCACCTGGACAAGGCCACCCGCCCCGTCCCCTTCTACCCCACCGGCGGCCTGTTCGAGGCGCACTGGGACCGCGCCACGATCATCTTCCCCGGCGCGGGCGGCGGCGCCGACTGGTCCTTCCCCTCCTTCAGCCACCGCACCGGCCTGGTCTACGTCGGCTACGGGCTGATCAACTCCGCGTACTCCAACACCCACGGCGGCCGCGTCAACACCGCCCGCCCGCTGGGCGAATACTTCGCCGGGGGCCTGGCCGCGGTCGACCCGCGCACCAACACCACCGCCTGGCGCCGGGAGGGTGACTGGTCGCTCGCCCATGGCAACGGCATCCTCAGCACCGCGGGCGGCGTCCTCTTCCAGGGCCGGCCAGACGGCGTGCTCACCGCGCTCGACGATCGCGACGGCAGTGAACTGTGGACCTGGCAGTGTGGCGCCGGGGTCAACACCAGCCCGCTCACCTACGAGATCGACGGAGAGCAATACATCGCCGTCCTCGCGGGCGGCAACGGCCTGCCCTACCCCGACATCCCCAAGGGCGACCACCTGTGGGCCTTCAAGATCGGCGGCAAGGTGAAGCCGGCCGCCGCACCCACCCCGCCCTCCAAGCGCAACCAGATCCGCGCCGCGGCCGTCAGCGGCGACACCGCCCGCAACACCATCACGCTGGGCCGGGCCTGGGACAGCTCCAAGAACGCGCCGGGAACCACCGAGAACCTCGTGTCCCAAAACGCCATGGCACCCCAGCATTTGGCCATCGCCAAGGGCACCACGGTCACCTTCACCAACCCGGCCGACAACAAGTCCGCACACGGCGCCGTCTCATTCTTCGAGGCCGAATTCGACACCGGGCTGCTCATGCCGGGCCAGTCCTTTACCTACAGCTTCAACACCCCGGGCGAGTACTTCTACAACGACCCGGTCACCCCGCAGAGCACCGGCAAGGTCGTCGTCACCTGACCGGCCGTCCCCCCGCCCTGTCCAGCAGCTCGGCAGGCCTGGACCCCGGCAGCACCTCACACCGCTTTCACACCTCGCGAGGACATCCACATGACGACAAGTGCCGTCACGAGACGTCGCATCCGCCCCCTGACCGCCGCCCTGACCGGCGCCGCAGGCACACTGGGCATCACGATCGCCCTGGTCGCCACGGGCTCCCTGAGCGTCGCCCAGGGCCGCATCGGCCAGGGTGCGCAGGAACTCGGCGACCCCGACTACGGGGTCTGCCGCGGCACCGACGCCCGCTGCTACCACAACTGGGGCAACTTCGACGCCTCCAAGGGCTACAAGGTGCTCCTCTACACCCGCACCGCCGGCCCCCGCCACGCCAACCTCGGCCCCGCGCTCGCACCGGGCATGAACCCTCCGCTGGCCGACAGCAACGTCGTACAACGGGCCGTGCAGAAGCTGGGCACGGACCACGGCTTCCAGGTCGACCACACCGAGGACGTCTCCCAGCTCGCCTCGCCCGCCACCCTGTTCAAATACAACGCCGTCATCTTCTACTCCACGAGCCGCGACGCCCTCGACGACGCCGCCCAGACCTCGCTGCGCCAGTACGTCCGCGGCGGCGGCGGGTTCGTCGGCGTCCACAACGCCTTCGGCACCGAGTACAACTGGCCCTGGTACGAAGGCCTGCTGGGCAACGCGAACTTCTACGACCACGGCCCCACACAGCCCGGCAGCGTACGCACGGTCAACCGCAAGGACGTCTCCACCAAGAAGCTGCCGTCCACCTGGACCATCTCCGACGAGTGGTACAACCTCGTGCCCGCCCCCACCAAGGTGCGGGTGCTGGCCAAGGTCGACGAGTCCACCCTGGCCAAGGGGGTGGCAGGCAACTACAACCACCCCGGCCACGGCAACGACCATCCAGTGGCCTGGTGCCAGTACTACGACGGCGGCCGCGCCTGGCTCACCACCCTCGGTCACGACGCCAAGAGTTTCACCACCGACGGCTCCTTCCCCGGCGCCGCCGAATTCCAAAGGCTCCTCCTGGGCGGCATCGAGTCCGCCATGGGCAAGGCGCCCTTCTGCAAGTAGTCCCCGACAACAGCGGCACACACCCCAGACCGCCCGGCCCCGGCCGGGACAGCCGGCATACGCCCAGAGAAAGGCAGCCACCGTGCAGGAGCAGACCCTCCCCACATCCGAGACACAGTCACAGCCCGCCCAGCCCACCGGCTGGCAGACACCCGACTTCACCGTCGTCGACACGGCGATGGAGATCACCGCCTACGCCCTGACACAGAAGTAGGCGCCCGCCGTGCTGCTGCGCGTCCTTGGAACCGCGGCAGGCGGCGGCCTGCCCCAGTGGAACTGTGCGTGCCCCGGCTGCGTCGGGGCACGCCGCCACCCCGCGCGCCGACGCCTGCACGACTCCCTCGCCTTCCAGGGCCCCCGGCCCGACACATGGTTTCTCGCCAACGCCTCCCCCGACATCGCCGAGCAGCTGGAAAGCCATCCCAGTCTGCGGCCGGCCGCAGGTCACGGCCGCACACCCGTCGTCCGCGTCGCACTCACCGACGCCGAACTCGACCACACCTTGGGCCTGCTGCGGCTGCGCGAGGCCGCCCGCATCGAAATCTGGTGCACCGAACCCGTACGCAAAACCCTTGTCACACGACTGCCCCTCACCGACATCCTCTCCCCCTACACCACACTCGCCTGGCACGACCTCCCTTCGGCCGGTGCCGGCCAACCGGCCCAGATCGCGGGCCTGGAGGTAAGCACGGTGCCTCTGTCGGACAAGCGACCGCGTTACGCGGCCAACGAGGCATCCCACCCTGCCTGGAGTTCCGCACTGAAGGTGTGTGACCCCGCAACGGGCAGCATCGCCCTGTACGCTCCCGCGATCGCCGCATGGAGTGATCGCCTCGACGACGTGGTCGCCGAATCCGACTGCGTGATGCTCGACGGCACATTCCTCGACGAGGACGAGCCCCGGCGCACCGGCATCTCACCGCGCACGGCCTCGGAAATGGGACACCTGCCCATCGAAGGCCCCCGAGGTACGGCACACCGCCTTGGCCACGCCGGAGCACAGGTCCTGTACACCCACCTCAACAACACCAACGCGCTGGGCGATCCGGATGCCCGCGCACACGACCGGCTCGCGGCACTCGGCCTGCGCGTAGCCGAGGAGAGAATGGTGGTGACACTGTGACGACCGCCCTGCGCGCTACCGGTCTTCCGCCGACCGATCGAGGCGGACCGGATGCCGAGCCGTGGGACGCGGCCGCACTGGAGCTGCGGCTGCGCAGCCTGGTCGCGGCGCGATACCACGACCAGCACCCGTTCAACCAGCGCATGCACCGGGGGGAACTGCGCCCCGCCGAACTGCGCACCTGGGTCGCCAACCGCTTCTACTACCAGTGCAGCATCCCCATCAAAGACGCACTGATCCTCAGCAAGCTGCCCTCACCCGAGCATCGGCGCTCCTGGATCCGGCGCATCCAGGACCACGACGGAACCACGGACGGCGAGGGCGGACTCGAACGCTGGCTGAGCCTCGGTGACGCCGTCGGCCTCTCACGCGACGCACTCACCTCCCACCGGCACCTGCTGCCCGGGGTACGTCTGGCCGTGGACGGCTACGTCAACTTCTGCCGCAACCAGAGCGCCCTCGAAGCGGTCGCCTCGTCCCTCACGGAACTGTGCGCGCCCTCCATCATGCTGACCCGGCTGGACACCTTCCCCGTTCACTACCCGTGGATCGCGGCGGATGGTCTGGCCTACTTCCACAGCCGTGTCCCTCAGGGGCGCAGGGACGGCAGTGAGGCACTGTCCTGGGTCACCCAGTGGGCGACCACTCGCGCACAACAACAACAAGCCCTGAACGCCGTCTCCTTCAAGTGCGATGTGCTGTGGAGCCTGCTCGACAGCGTGCAAGGTGGCGGGGCTCAGACCAAGGACGCCCGATGAACGGCTCCGATCCCTGGCGCCCGCGAGTGCACTCGGCCGCGGTGCTGCGCTACGACCCCGCCCGCCAGGTCGATGTCCTGCTGGTGCCCGAACGGGTCATCGTGCTGCACGGCACGGGGCGGGCGGTGCTGGAGTGCTGCAACGGACGGCGCACCGTGGAGGAGATCGCCGAGACTCTCGCCGACGGAATCGGCGCGGAACAGGCACGGCGTGAGATCACTTCGTTCCTGGAACGGCTGCGCGCGGAGGGCTGCCTGCGATGACCAACCCAGCCCCACCATGGGCGTTGCTGTCCGAACTCACCCACTCCTGCCCCCTGCACTGCGGCTACTGCTCCAACCCGCTGGAGCTGACCCGCCGCTCCCGCGAGCTCCCAGCCGAACAGTGGGCCGCGGTCTTCGCCCAGGCAGCGGAACTCGGCGTGCTGCACACGCACCTGTCCGGCGGCGAGCCCCTGCTCCGCCGGGACCTGGAGGACATCACCCGAGCTGCCGTCCGAGCGGGCCTGTACACGCAGTTGGTGACCAGCGGCGTCGGCCTGACGGCACCACGGCTCGACGCACTGGTCGGTGCCGGCCTGCACAGCGTGCAGCTCTCCATTCAGCACGCCGATCCCATCAGGTCCGACAAAATCGGCGGCCGCCGCTCCTTCGACGCCAAACGCACAGCCGCCCGCCTGGTCAGGGAACGCGGCATGCCTCTCGGCATCAACGTGGTCCTGCACCGCCACAATCTCGACGCCATCGACGATCTCATGGACTTGGCCGTCAACTGGCGGGCGGAACGCATCGAACTGGCCAACATCCAGTTCTACGGCTGGGGCCTGCTCAACCGGGCCGCCCTCATGCCCACCCGGGACCAGCTTGCCGCCGCCTCGCAAGTGGTGGACCGCTGGCGCAAGCGGCTGGAAGGCGACGTCGATGTCACCTGGGTCGTCCCCGACTACTTCTCCGGAACACCCAAACCGTGCATGGGTGGCTGGGGCGCCGTCTCCCTCACCGTCACCCCCGACGGCACGGCCCTGCCCTGCCCGGCGGCCGCATCCATCCCCGGCCTCGACGCCCCCAACATCGCCGACCACTCACTGCGCTGGATATGGGAGAAATCACCGGCCTTCAACGCCTACCGGGGGACGGACTGGATGCCCTCCCCGTGCCGCCACTGCGAACGGCGCACCGAAGACTTCGGCGGCTGCCGCTGCCAGGCCCATGCCCTCACCGGGGACGCCACCCGGACCGACCCCGCCTGCTCCCTGTCCCCCGACCACCCCGCCCTCATCAACCTCACCCGTGTCAGCGAACCGCCCGCGATCGTCCCTCGGCGTCATACTGCTGCAGCCCGACCGGCACGATCAGCCCGCCACCCCGGACCTCCCCAGTCTCCGCCGGAAGTACCGCCAGGGCCTGTCGCGGAAACGATGACCGCGCCGCACAACGACGTCTGATTGCCGCCAGCAAGAGCCGTCCCATCTGCTCATGCTGGCCGCATGACGATGACATCCACCACAGACTCACTGGCAGTCCTCACCGGCATGTACGCGGCTGAGGCGAAGTACCTCGCGGCCGCAGGCTCCGGCGAGGCTTCGTTCGACCTGCTCGCCCCCTTCTTCGCCCCAACTGTCGAGCTGCATCAGGCAGATGCTCTTCCCTATGGCGGCACGTGGCGTGGATATGACGGCATGATGCAGTTCTTCCGCATGATGCGACAGATCTGGGAATCGTTCGACATGGTCGACCAGAAGTTTCTTGCCACCGGCGAGACTGCGGTGGTGCTCACGCAGGTCCATGCGCGCGCCCGTGCGACCGGCCGTGAACTCAGCTTCCCCATCCTGCAAGCGATCACAGTCAAGAACGGGCGGATCACCGAGGTCCGACCGTTCTACTGGGACACCCGCGCTATCACCGACGCCTGCACCACGGCGACACCGACAAACTGAAGATCGAACGCCAGTCCACTGCTCACAGCCGCATGTGAAGGGGCGCGGTGAGCCGTCCAATGCGTTAGCGGATCTCAGACACCTCAGGCAGTCAACGTGTCCAGTTGCGGCCCCCAGCCCGCTGAGTAGCCTGTCGATCTGGTCGAACGGGATGAGGATGAGACGTGGAGACGCTGGTGGAGGGGGCCGTCGAGAAGGCGCTTCGTGGCGGGGGCGGCGAGACAGTCCGCCTGTATGTCGCCGCTTGCGCGGAACGCATGGCGCCGCTGTTCGTCGGCCTGCGGGCGGGCGAACCGGGGCGCGAAGCCGACTTGGACCTCTATGCGGAATCCGTGAGCGGTCTCTGGCTTGCCGACAGGCCACTCGCCGACGCCGCCGAGCGAGTGCGCCGGCTGGAGCGGTTTCCGGAGCTCCAGCCGGACAAGGAGAGGGTCACCGGTGTCGCGGACACATACGCGTTCTTCGCCGCCCTCTGCCTGCGGTACGCGTTGCCGGCCCACACCTCGGGCAACGCTGATGACGCGGTGTCCTGCGGCCATGCGGCACTCACCGCGATGGGCATGCTGGACCAGAATGTGGCGGGCGCCAGCCTTCTGGCTGACGAGCAACGGCTCCAGTTCCTCTCGCTGAGTGGTGACGCTGCAGGTCTATGGGAGGCGAGCGTCACGGCAGGGCGAGAGAGGCTCCGGGCCGTGGTGGGTCGTCTGCCCCGATAGGCGTCCCTCCTGATCGCTGACTGGGCATGCTCTCCTCCTTTGTCGCGAACACGATCGACCATCCGCCGCCGAGCAGCCGAGCAGCCGAACTGGAGGCGCGCACTCAACTCCGCAGCAATGGGGGGACTTCGCGGGTGGTACCTCAGGAGGAAGACAACTGGCTGACGAGCCGTCTGACGGCGCACGTGGTCGCGCCGGTGCACACGGTGCTGCTCGGTGCCTGGCCGGGCGGCCCCCGCACAGGACCTTGCTGACCTCTGTGTCTCGCGGTGGGCCCACCCCTGCGAGCATGGAGAGTGCCATGCCGCGGCCGAGCCGTTTGTGCTCGTGGTGCGCCCGGCTGACGTTCCCGGCGCTTGCCGCTCACGTCATGCCGGATGGAAGGTTCGTGGGTGCGCCCGAACCTAAGGCCGGGCGCACCCACGAAATGGAAAACGATACCTTGAGCCACTTCAGTCGTCGCTATTTAGCGAGTCCGCCTATAGCGCCGACCGCGGCCACCAGGATGAAGACCACTCCGATTGCGATCCAAACAATGCGCGTTACGTTGCGAGTAACACTGGCATTCGCCTCGCCTGCCCTGCGGGCCACCATCTTACCCTGAGCGCGAGCCGCGTAGACGCCGATGAGGATACACACTGCACCCGCCAGAGCCAGAACAATTGGACCTACTATCACGTTTCGTCTCGCTTTCTAGCCTTCTAGAATTGCCGCTCTACGAAATCTCCAGCGGCATAGCTTCCGAATTCACTCGCCGCCAAGCAAGCGGCTCCTGTGGCAAGTCCTGCACCTCCGGTAGCCACGCCGAAAGCACCCGCAACGGCTCCGCACGTGGTACCCACCAGGGCTCCGCCGACCATGGACGCAGCGGTACTCGCGACCCCCTTCCAATCACCCTTTGCAGCATCCTTGAACATGCCGGCGACGTCGTACCCCTTACCGACGCTGTCAACGAATCCACTCAGGCTGAGAAGGCCGCCTGGATCGATGCGGTTGACGGGGTCGCCCTCGGCGTAGAGGTAGGGGTTCTTCTCCTGGCCGGAGGGGTCGGGGCTGTTGAACCGGCCGATGTTGGGGTCGTAGTAGCGGGCCGCGAAGTGGTACAGGCCCGTCGGGTCCTGGTAGCCGCCGGCGAACCGGTAGGGCTGGGAGACCTTCTCGCTGCTCGCGGAGCGGGTGACGCCGCGGGGGCTGTAAGCGTACGAGTTGAGCTTCGTGCCGGATTCGTCGGCGACTGCGACGACCGAGCCGAGGGCGTCGGTGAGGTAGTAGTGCGCCTTTCCGTCACGGGTCATGGAGTTGAGTGTGCCCTCCGGTTCCCGGTTGAAGCCCGTGTCCGCACCGGCAGTTGAGGTGGCGGAGAGGCCGATCGGCCCGTTGTGGAAGTAGGTGTCGCCGAGCTTGATGCGCTCACTCTGGTCGGTGGAGCCGTACTGACCGGCGTAGGTCTTGCCGCCGACGGTCAGCGAGGTGAGCTGGCTGTGATCCGACCACATCTCGCCGGTGCGGGTGCCCTCCGGGGTCGATGCTGCGGCCGTCTCGTGGCCCTCCTTGTCGTAGGACCAGTTGGTGGACGAGCCGTTCTTCGCGGTGATCTGCTGCGCGTCATTGACCGTGTAGGTGGTGCCGCGTGGGCAGCCCTTCTCAGTGCCCTGGCTGGTGAGGTTCCCGGCCAGGTCGTAGCAGTACTGCCAGGACTCATTCAGCGTCGAGCCCTTGTTCTCCGCCGCGTAGGAAAAGCGCCCCGACCCGTCATAGCTGTAGGTGGTCTTCGTGCCCGCCACCGCGTCGGTCTTGGTACGGATCTTGTCACCGTCGGTCGCGGCACCAGTGCCGTAGCCATAGGTGTAGGCCAGGTCGACCAGAGTGCCCTTGGGTGACGTCGCCTTGATCTTCTCCGGGCGGCTGGACTTGTCGACGTCGACCTTCTGCACCGTGCCGCCGGGGTAGGCGGTCTCGGTGCGGACGTCGTTGTTGTTGTACTTGTACGTCGTCACCCGGCCCTGCGGGTCCTTGAACTCTTTGAGCTTGTTGACCTCGTTCCAGGTGTAGTCGACCTTGCCGGCCGGGTCCTGGTAGAAGTCGACGTTGCCCGCCGGGGTGTAGGCGAGCAGGGTCTGGGAGCCGTCCTGCAGGGTGCGGATGGTTTCGCGCTGGAGCGGGTCGAACTGGTACTTGGTGGTGCCGGTGTTGTCGTCGCGCTGGCGGAGGTTGCCGTCGTCGTCGTAGTAGTAGCGCACCGTGTCGTTGGTGGTGGAGGCGGTCTTGATGCGGTCGAGGTGGTCGTAGGTGAAGACCTTCTTGATGCCGCGGCCGTCGGTGAGGGTCTCGGTGCGGCCCAGGCTGTCGTAGGTGTAGGTCGTCTCGCCCAGCGGCCCCGGCGGGCTCACCTTCACCAGGTTGCCCTTGTCGTCGTAGGTGAACGATGTCTTCACCGTCTTGGACGCGGACATCTTCGTCTCCGCCGTGCAGCGCTGCCCCTCAAAGCCCTTACAGGTGGGGGTGGTGGGGTTGTAGGTGTAGGAGACGGTGCCGCCTCCGGTGCCGGTCTGCGCCACCGACTTGGTGTTGCCTGCCGTGTCGTAGCCGTAGCTGGTCTTCTCACCATCAGCGTTCGTGGAGTCCTTGGGCACGTCTCCGCCGGCGATCGTCTGCCAGCTGGTGACCGACTTGCCGCCGGTCGGCGATTTCACGCTCTCCAGGTTGTTGCGGGTGTTGAACCCGTAGTCGGACACGTTGCCGGGGGTCGTGCCCGAGCCCATGGCATCGGTGGCCGTGTCCACGTTGTGGTTCGCGTCGAACTTGGTGGAGCGCTTGTGCCCCAGGGCGTCGGTGACCTCTTCGACCTGGCCGTCGCCGTCGTGTTTGTACCGGGTGGCATGCTCTTCAGGATCAATGGCCTTGGTCGTGCCTGCAGCCGTGGGCGTGGCCGCGTCGTACTCATACCTCCAGGTGGGGCCGGTGTGGCCGGAGCCGTTGAACTCGGTGGCGCGCAGCATGGAGGTGATGCGGTTGGCTTGGTCGTAGGTGAAGACGGTGACCCGCTTCTCCGCTGTGGTGATCTTTGTCAGGCGGCGCGAGTCGTCGTAGTCGAAGGTGGTGGTCTTGCCCTCGGCGTTGGTTGTCTTGTGCAGGTTGCCGGTCGGGTCTAGGTCAAAGACCGCGGTGCGGCCGGCGTTGTCCTTGGCCTGCCACTGCGAGGCGTCGGTCTTGAGCAGGTCGATCCAGCGGCCGGAGCGGGTCTCGGTCAGCTTAAAGCCCTTGTTCTGCCCGCCCTCATCGTGCTGGGTGACGGTGATGGCGCCCTTGTTCTTGTCGGTGACCTTGGTCAGGGTGCCGTCGGCGTTGTAGGTGTCCTTGGACGAGGACTTCCAGTTGGTGAGGGTGTAGGTGCCGTCCGCGTTCTTCTTCAGTTCCTTGGAGTAGCCCTTGGGCGTGGTGAAGGTGCCGTCCGCCTTCTGGGCGAACCGCAGGCTGTCGCCCGAGGCGTCGTAGAGGACGACCTCGCCGTCCAGGACCTGCAGATAGCGCTCGTACTGCTGCCACCACCGCTGGGAGACCTTCCCCCACGGGGCGTCGAGTGAGTTGTAGGTGCGCGACAGGCTCAGGTTCTGGCCCACCCCGGCGATCTGGAAATCTGTCGCGGTCAGCATCAGGTTGCCGGTCGAATAGTCGACCCGGGCGGTCAGCGCGTCCGTGATCGCGAAGTTGCTGATCTTGTGCCAGGGCACGTCACCCTGCCCCTCGGCCACGTAGTCACTGGGTGCCGCCCGGCCGGAGCGGCCGATCGCCGCGTCGCCGCCCTGCGCGCGCTTCTTCTGCTCGGCCCTCCATCGTGTGACCTCATCGGACGGAGTGCGCTCGGCCTGCGGCGCCACCGGCTCGTTCGTCCCGACCTTGACCGGCGGCATGGTGAACGTCGGGGCGTCCTTGCCCCACGCCGACGCCGGTTCATCGGCCGCCGCAGCGATGCCTGCGGCCGGCAGCAGGGACAGCGTCAGGGCGCCGGAGGCCACCACTGCCGCCGAGGCCAGGCTGGTTCTCTTGCGGGCGCGCGAAAGGCGCGCGCCCCAGGTGCGATTTATCAAGGCTCCCCCCCACAGGAAGTCACATCCCGCAGACCCCAACGGTCACGAGAGGCACACAAATTGACACACCATCACCTCAAGCCGCGGGTTCGTTCCCCCGATCCCCCATGCCACACGTGACGGAATCAGCCCCTCCCCTCCGCGCGGGCAAAAACCCTCAGACAGTGCGGAACGAAAGCCTCCCCACACCCCTGTTTACAGACGGCGAAACCGCCACCAACCCGAACCTGACCGAAAACACCCGACACCCAGCCATCTACTGAACAAGGCTGACGGTTCAGGCGTAAGGAGTGGATCTTGCGCTGAGCGCGATGGGTCGCAAGCGACGGCCCGAGGCCGAAACCGCCCGGATAACGGTCAGTGACACCACCGCACAGGTTCAAGCGCCGAGGGAGGAGCAAGTGTGGGGTGGCGCCAGCGATTGATGTCCGCTACGTCAGGCCCAGTTGACGCGCACGCCGGCGTCTGGCGGCCCCTCGTACACACGGCCCTTCACCTGGCTACTCTGCCCCGCACTCCACAGCCTGTTCCGGCCACCGGCAGATGACGGCACCCAGTCGTAACCGGATGGCCGAGCAAACGTGGAGGCTGCACAGAGAACGGCGCTCCGCAGGCTCCCCGGTCTGCGCCCGGAGAGTCTGCGGATACTGGGCGGCTCTCGACCGAGCAGCCACATAGCAGCCACGTAAGGACGTTGGGAATTCCGACGAAGTCGTGACTGCTGCAGCGCTTGCTGATCGGCGATGTTGGCCCCCGCGCCGCCGTGCGGGGAGCAGGGAGCAGGGAGCAGGGAGCAGGGAGCAGGGAGCAGCGGCCAGGACTACCGGGATGGAAGCGTCAGTGCGCCGTTCGGTGCTCCTTGTTCTCTCGCCACTCCCGACCGATCGATCGCATGAGAGCCGGGTAGACCCCCAGGTACCGGAAGGGTTTGATGCCGGCCATGTACAGGGAGCCGAGGCGGCCGTTGGGCTTCACCAGCACCGCCATCTGGCCGCGGTAGCCGCCTCGCCCGTCCGGGACCCAGCCGATGTGCATCACCCCGTGCATGGTCTTGTTGGCGCATTCGGCAGCCCACTCGTCGTGCGTCTGGAAGACCGAGGTGAAGGGTGCCGCGCCGAGGTCGGGGCCGCGCGACCCTTCGCGCAGGTCGTCCGGCAGCCGGTCCCGCAGGGTCGCCACCCGGCCACCGACGCCCGAGTCCGCCTTGTCCCAGCCCAGCAGCGCGCCGAGCTTCCAGCGCACTGCGAAGAGGAAGCGGCCCACGAGGTTGCCGCCGTCGGGGCCGCCCTTGCCATCTGCCATCTGCTGGACCAGGTGGTGCAGGTCATCAGGGCCGCCCGGTGTGGGCAGCGCCCACACATCCTCGAGCCGGAAGTCGCAAGCGACCTCGTGGATCCGCCACGGGCGGGAGGTGTGGTCGGTTGAGGGAAGGCGCAGCTCGCTCATGGCGGACCCCTGTCTATACGGTGACGTATACATCGAGCATAAGGCCATCTATACGGTTGCGTATACTCGGCCGGGGAATGTGAAGAGAGGCACGGCATGGGCGCGATCCGTACACCGCGGGACAAGTGGATCGAGGAAGGGCTGCGGGCGCTCGCCGCCGGCGGCCCCGAGGCTGTCAGGGTCGAGGTCCTCGCCCAGGCACTCGGCGTCAGCAAAGGCGGCTTCTACGGCTACTTCCGCAACCGCGCCGCCTTGTTGCAGGAGATGCTCGAAACCTGGGAGCGCGGAGTCACCGAGGACGTCATCCAGCGGATCGAGCACGAGGGGGGCGACGCCCGCGAACGGCTGGGGCACCTCTTCGACTTCGTGGGATCGGGCGACAGGCCCGTGACCGACGCCGGAGTCGAGCTCGCGATCCGGGACTGGGCCCGGCGCGACGAAGACGTCGCGCGTTGCCTGCGCCGGGCCGACAACCGACGCATGGACTATCTGCGCGAGCTCTACCGGGACTTCTGCCCCGACGAGGGTGATGTCGAGGCCCGCTGCCTGATCACCTTCTCGCTGCGCATCGGCGACCACCTCATCGCCGCCGACAACGGCCCGCGCAGCCGCAGGGAAGTCCTCGCCGCGGTCAGGAACCGGTTGTTGGGCTAGGGGCATTCGCGGTGTGGTGGTACGTCGGCGGGCGGCGCCAGGCTGTCCACCACTGCTGGGCTCGTCGACGCCAGTTGCGCGGTATTCTCGCCGCGCCCCAACGGGCATGCCGTGGACCCGTACGCTGCCGCCGGGTAGGTGGGACGGATCGTCAACGCGGGTCGCCTGCCTCACGGCTTCTCCCCCTGGACGGTTGCGGAATGTCCTTTCGCACGAGGGCCACTCTGCGCCCCGATGGATCGGCCGCTGATCCCCCAGCGCAGCGAGTTCTCTGCGCCAGGTCAGCAAGTCTGCCTGCGAATGGGCCCCGTAGGGGGTGAGCTCGGGCAAGTCGTGCATCCGGACCATCCGGCCGGCCATCCGGCATTACGCTGGAAGAGCATGGGTGGCGCGCCGCTGCGCCGCACGGAAACCGACGAAAGCGGGGCCGGAGGGCATGGGTGCGACGGTCGGTGAACTCCTGAGCAGCCTGCCTGCGGCGGCGAACCAGGAACAGCGCCGTGGCTGGGCGGTCGCCTGTGCGCAAGCTCTGGGCCTTGGCGGGATAGCCGTCTCCTTGGGGCAGGAGCTGGTGTGGTTCAGCGATGAGACCAGCGCCCGGCTGGAAGACCTGCAGTTCATCCTCGGCCAGGGTCCCGGCCTGCTCTTCCAGGACGAGACAGAGGTGCGCGAACTGCCCGACCTCGGTCAGCTGCTAGCCCGGCAGTGGCCGCAGTACGCTGCCGAGGCCGAAGAGTTGGGGATCATGGCCCTGTTCGTCTGGCCTGTGCACATCGGCGCCGTCCCAGCGGGGACGATGACCGGCTACCGGCGCACACCAGGGCCGCTCACCACGCAGCATTCCACGCAGGGACAGCTGGTCGCCGACGCGCTGGCCCAGCACGTCCTGAATCACTGGCCGGCCGGCAGCATCGCTGGAAGCGACCCCGGTCACGCCGGAACCGCGGACCTGCACCGGGCCGAGGTACACCAGGCCACCGGCGTCCTCAGCGAGAAGCTCGGCGTTTCGCTGGCCGAGGCCCTGGACCGGCTGCGCGCCGAGGCGTACACCTCTGGCCTGCCCTTGGCGGCGGCCGCCCAAGCCATCATTCAGCGGGAACTGCCGCAATGACACGACATAGCCCGGTGCCCACCGGCCACGCTCTGCGCGGGAGTCAAGGAGTCCACCCATGAGCAGGGAACAGCACATCGCCCGCACCTTCGTGGAACTGGCGGACACGCTGGTGGAGGACTTCGACGTCATCGACTTCCTCCACCAGATGACCGTCCGCTGCCAGGAACTCCTCGACGTCACCGACGCCGCGGTCTTCCTGGCCCATCCCAACCTGAACCTGCACAGCCCCGCGCCCTGCGACCCCAGCCCCGCACTGCAGGACGTGGTGGATGCCGCCTGCCGCCAGGGTCCGGCCGTGGACGCCCACCGCACCACCCGGCCGGTCGCCTCGCTTCGTCTGGTCGATGCGGCCGCCCGCTGGCCGCAGTTCACCCCGCACCTCCTCAACGCCGGCTACACCCTGGCCACCGCCCTGCCCATGCGTCTGCGCCAGGACAACATCGGCAGCCTGCTCCTGCTGCACACCGGAGATCGGGCCCTGAACCCCGACGATCTGGCCCTGGCCCAGGCGCTCGCCGACGCGGCGACCATCGGTCTCATCCAGGCCCGCACCATCCGCCAGCAGCACACCGTCAACGAGCAACTCCACGGCGCTCTGCAGAGCCGCATCATCATCGAGCAGGCAAAAGGCGTCCTGGCGGCCCGCAGCAACGTCACTCTCAACCAAGCGTTCGACGTTCTGCGCCGGTACGCCCGCCAGCACCGGATCCTGCTCAGCAGGGTCGCCCGCGATGTCATCGAGTCCGGCCTCACGCCCGCGATCTCCTCTGCCCGAACACAGGCCGACCCGGCAGACAGAGCAGACTCCGAGTAGGCCGTGCGGCGGCGCCCCGGCCCGCGCCTGACCGCCGTACGCGATGCATGGCCGCCCGCGCACGCCGCTGCAGCAGCATGGCCGGTCGCTACTACCGATCAGCCCCTGTTCCTTCTACTCTCAGAGCAGGTGCGGCGGGCGTACGCCCGCACCGCAGGCTCCAAGCCCCCGAGCCGTGACTGACCGCCGAGGCCAGCTGGAGCTGCATCGCCGACAACGCGGCTCCAGCCTCCGCCCTCCAGGCGCCAGCGTGGCAACTCCCGCAGCCTCGCAACGCCAGGAGGGCATTACGCGAGGTCCGATCGAGGTGGCGCCCGGCCACACTGCCAGCCTCCCACCGGGAGCACCGTGTGTCCGTAGCTCCGCCACATTTTCCGGCCGGGCCTCCCGGTGTCGGGAACGAAGGAAGTCCTTCGCAGGACCGGTCGGTGATCTTGCAGCCGTCGGATTCGCGGCCGGCACCGGTGGCCACCCTGAGCGCAGCCGCAGCAGCGGGAGCGGGAGCGGGCATGCTGGCGGGTGTTTGATCGGTTCAGCAGTGTGACCGCGCTTGCGGTGGGGGGAGCGTGGCGGCCCGTCAGCTGTCGGTGGGGCCGCAGGCGCGCAGGTCCGTGAGGGCCAAGCGTTCGTGCACGACGGCGTGGGCGAGGCTGGTCAGATCCATGTCCTGGGTGTGGGCGTGGGCGCGCAGCAAGGCCAGCGCCTGGCCGGCTGTGAGGGCATGGCGGTAGCTGATCATGCCGATGGCCTGGTGGACGACCGCGTCGTCAGGCAACAGCCAGGCGTGGGCCGGCTCTTCCCCGGCAGACACAGGGGCAGTCAGCAGCAGGAGGTCCGCAGCGTCCGCATGATCCTGGGCGGTGTGCAGGTCGGCCTCGGAGATCGGGCCAGGCCGTGAGCGGTAGAGGCAGAGCACCAGCCCGAACCGCCCTGCGGGATCAGAGCCGCTCAGCACGGGCAGGGCGAAAACGGCGCGGATCTCGCCGGCCCTGGCCCGTGCGGCGTAAAAGGGCCAGTGCCGGGTGACCTCAACGTCGTCCATATCGCTGACGAGAACCCGCGCGTTCTCTCTCAGCGCCTGTACGCACGGCCCCTCCCCGAGGCTGAGCTGCAGCGCCTCGCCCCGTGCAGCCAACGGGCCGGTGGCACACAGGGACACCCGTTGGGCGAGGGCGGCGTCCACCGCCAGCGTCAGGCCCACGGCGTACGACTCACGCAGGGCGGCCCGGCACGCCTCGCCCAGGCGCCGGGCCGGGTGGGCGTGGCCCAGATGGCTGGCGGCCAGTACGACAGCTTGCGGGCGGGGGCCCTTCACGAAGAACCCGTTCCCGGAGCCGACGGGCCTGCGGCCCCGGGGTGTGCGCGCATCGTCATGGTTCATTCCACCGCCGACACCGCCGACACCGCCGACACCGCCGACACCGCCGACACCGCCGAAGGGAAG
Source organism: Streptomyces sp. NPDC002853 (assembly GCF_053591915.1). Lineage (NCBI taxonomy): Bacteria > Bacillati > Actinomycetota > Actinomycetes > Kitasatosporales > Streptomycetaceae > Streptomyces > Streptomyces sp. NPDC002853. The sequence continues at coordinate 444,597 of NZ_JBSFUS010000002.1, forward strand.
GTGAACGAGCAGCGTCGCCTCGGGCAGCCCTCTCCACCGACCTTACGCCCTGCCCGCAGGCTGCACAGGAACTAGAGGCGATCGACACCGGCGACGCTCGGCGGGATGCGCCTCCGGTGTCGCTTTCCCGCCGGTTCCGCGCCGCCGGGAAGACGAATGTGGCCCTGCCCATCCAGGGTGGTCGGCCATCCATGGCAGCTCAACTGCCTAGACTCGGGGCATCGGAAGTCCGCCCAAACCGGCGGCGCTGTGCTGACAAGCGGAGGGTGGACATGCCGGGAGGTGAAGTGCGGTGGCCGGCGGCCGGGACTTGATTGCGGTGCTGGAGAGTCTGCACCCCACGGGCGGCGACAGCGGGCTGGTGGGCGCCGACCCGCAGCTGTGCGCCCAGGTCCTTGGCGCGGACGGCATCGCCGTGTCGGCGCTGACCGACAGCGGCCTGAGCGAACTGCTGTGGTCCACCAAGGGGGCCAGTGCGCGGCTGGAGGACCTGCAGTACACGCTGGGCCAGGGGCCGGGCCCCGAAGCGGCACTCTCCGGTGAGCCGGTCCTGGTGGCGGACCTGTCGACCATCGCTGCTGACCGATGGCCCGCGCTCCTGCCCGAGGTGATGGCGCTGAGCATCGGAGCGGTCTTCTGCGTGCCGTTGCAGACCGGTGCCGCGTGCCTGGGCACCATGACGTTGCAGCGTGCCACGCCGGGCCCGCTGCCGAACGACGGGATGACCGATGTCTGGCTGGTGGCCAACGCGGTCAGTGCCGTGCTCCTGGAAAGCAGCCCGCAGCAGGACGCCTTCGCCGCCGGGGAACAGGGCTCGGACTTCTACCGGGCCATCGTCCACCAGGCCAGCGGCATGGTCAGTGTGCAGGCCGGGGTGTCACTGGCCCAGGCCCTGCTGCGGCTGCGTGCTCACGCCTTTGCGCACGCGCGGTCCGTGACGGAGGTCGCCGAGGACGTGGTGGCCCGACGATTGCGCCTTCGAGATGATAGGGACGGGCCGGACAGCAGGGCCGGCGAAGGGACTGAAGGGCCATGAGGCGTGAGGAACAACTGCTGGCAGCCATGGTGGATGCCGTGGACACGCTGGTCGACGACTTCGGCCTGATCGACTTCCTGCACCAGCTGCGCGATCACTGCAATGACCTGCTGGACGTCTCAGCCGTGGGCGTCATGCTCGCCGGCCCGAACGGCAACCTGCAGCTGATCGCCGCTTCGGATGAACACACCCGACTGCTCGAACTTTTCGCTCTGCAGACCGACCAGGGGCCGTGCGTGGCGTGCTACCGCGACGCCACCGCCCGCCTGAACGTCGATCTCAGTTCCGCCGCGCAGACCTCCGAGTTCCCGCGCTTCGCCGAACGGGCCCGTCAGGCCGGCTTCGCCACCACGCACGCACTGCTGATGCGCCTGCGCCAGCAGGTGGTGGGCGCACTGAATCTCTTCGACACCCGGGAACAGAAGCTCAGCGACAGCGACGCCAAAGTGGCGCAGGCCCTGGCCGACGTGGCGACCATCGCCATCCTGCAACACCGGTCCCTGGTGCACGCCAACATCGAACGGGCCCAGCTTCGCTCCGCCCTTTCCAGCCGCATCGTCATCGAGCAGGCCAAGGGCATCCTGGCCGAGCACTGGCACACCGACCCCGACGAGGCGTTCGAGGCCCTGCGCCGTCACGCCCGCAAGCACCGGCAATCTCTGACCACGCTGTGTCGACAGCTCATCGACGGCGCCCTCGACACCTCCACCATCGAACGCAGGTGACACGGCCGTGACACCTCTGTGTGGCTCCGGACCTGTACTCGTCGCCCCGGCCTCATCGCAGGGGTGCTCATGAACGACAACCACCACGCCGCGGCGTGGCACCACATCAGCGTCACCGCTCGCACCACCGACATCACCCTCGCCAGCGCCTGCCGGGCCTGCGCCGACGACGTGGAAGCCGACTTCGCCGGCATCACCCTCGTCAGCGCCGGCGAGCTGCGCCTGCTGGCCGCGGCCACCGACGAGCGGGCCAGAATGGTGGAGGACGCACAGCTGGTGTCCGGTGAGGGCCCCTGCACGGAGACCTTCACCCAACGCGCACCCGTCGAGGTGGTGGACCTGAACGCCGAGCCCGATCGGTGGCCCGCCTTCGCCTCGATCGCCTCCGAGCAGAACATCCGCAGCATCCTGGCCCTGCCCCTGTCCATCGGCGCCCTGCGCGTCGGCGCCATGGACCTCAACCGCTGCGCGCCCAGCCCGTTCACCTCGGCCCAAAAAGACCGAGCCATCGCCTACACCCGCATCCTCACCCTGCTCGCGCTGGACGAACACCCCCACCTGCTCACCACCCGATCACGGCCGGCCCAGCGCGGACCGCAGGGCTACCCGCCCAGCGTCCATATGGCCGCCGGCGTCCTCGCCGCCAAGTACGGGCTCACCCCCGACGACGCCCTGGCCCGCATCCGCGCCCACTCCTTCCGCCACAACCAACCCTTGCTGAGCACAGCCGCACACGTTCTCGACCACCAGAGCCTCGACTAGAACAGGGCCCGAAACACGCGAATGCACAGTGCTCCGTCGGCGGTCAACGTGCCGACCAGCAGGCCCTTTTCCCCCACGGCTCACCAGCCCCGTGTGCGGGCAGAGATGGCTTACCCCCGCCCTCCGCTAGAACGTGTAGCGGGTGTGGCTGAACACCTGGCCATCGTGACCGAAGCCGTACGCCGTGCCGGGTGCCACCGCGAACAACAGGTCGTTGCCCTCGCGGATGCTGTCACCGAAGCCGTAGAACATCCCCTCTGACGAGGTGATGTGATCCCCGTACTGCGCCTCGAACGCGGCAATGACTTCGTTCTGCCGCGCCGGATCCACCACCCGTTGCGCCGTTCCCTCGATCACGAGGTCGAGACCTTCGGACAGTGAGTTGTGGCCTGTGGTGAGAGCGCACTGGGGGTTGCCGGCCAGGTTCTTCGCCTTCTGCTCACCCAATCCGGTGCTGAAGTGCAGCGCCCCGTCGTGCCAGGCGGCGATCAGTGGCGTGACGTGCAGCCGGCCGTCCGGCCGGACCGTGGTGATCCAGAAAACCTCGGCGCCCCGCAGCCGGCGCTGAGCCTCGGCCCAGTCGGTGGCGGTGACGTCCGGCGCGCCCGGGCGCGGATTGAGCGCCGAACTGTAACGGGCGTCGAGCTCAGTCTTGGGCACCTTGGGCGTCATGACAAAGTCCTCTCCCTCTGCGTGTCATGAAGGCTACGGCTCCTTACCCGGCAGCGCTCAGCACCGGGCCGCGGCCGGGATCTGTCTGGCCAGCCGCAGTCCGAGGAAACCTTCGTAGATTTCGTCGCGTCGTTCCCAGACGTTCCCAGCGGACGCATGGATCTGGGACGTGAAATAGAGACGCTCACTCCCCTGCGGTAGCCCCCGCCGACGCTTCCCGCCCACAGGAACCCGGCCTCATACTGGCCCCGGTCCTCAGCGGGCCAGTCCAGTGCGGAGCTACGGCCCCGGGCTCACGATTCGCTGACGTGTGTGCGGGGCGGCGGGACGGGGCGTAGACCCTGGTCGAGTACGTGGGTGGCCACGGTGGTCAGGCGTTGGCCATGGGTGCGGGCGTGGTGGCGCATGGCTTCGAAGGCGTCGTCGAGGGAGGTGTCCAGGCACACGCTGAGGAAGCCCTGCGCCTGTTCGATGATGATGCGGCTGTGCATGGCGGTGTGGAGCTGGGCGGTGGGGGCCTGGTCAGTGACGAAGGTGCGCTGGTGAAGCAGGCCGATGGCGGCCTGGTCGGCGAGAGCCTGGGCCAACGGTAGGTCGGCGGGTGCGGGCGCGTCGGCGGCGGCGCTCAACACCAGCAAGCTACCGAGTACTTGGTTGCGCAGGCGCAGCGGGACGGCCGCGGTGTAGGTGTAGCCGTCCTGCCGGGCCCGGCGGACGAAGGCCGGGTACACGTCGTCATGGTCCAAAGCCTGCGGAGCGACGGACTCGCCGGTGTGCAGGCAGTGTGCGGCGGGGCTGTCGACGGCGGCGGTCGCCATGAGATCGCCGGTCTGTGTGATGGCCGGTGTCCAGGCGCAGGGCTGCAGGGCGGCATCGGCGGGACGAGTGAGGAAGAGGCCGGCGGCAGAGATCCCCAGGAGTTCGACACAGCGGTCGGTGAGGAGTTGGAAGAAGTCGACCAGGTCGAAGTCGTGGACCAGGGTGTCGGAGAGCAGGACGAAGGTGTCGGCCAGCCGCTGTTCTCGTGGCGTCGTCATGGATTCTCCTGGGACGAGGAGCCGTTGTCGGTACCGCCGCGAGTGTTGTGATTGGCGGCCAAGGTCATTTCGCGGCGCACAACCGCGCGGGCGACGTCGGTGACGTCGCAGTCCAGTATAAAAGCTTCCGCGCGCAGCCGGGACATCGCCGCGGCGAGCGGGATACCGAGCAGGGCGGCGACCATACCGGTGGCCTGGTGCACCTCCGCCCGGTGCAACCCCATCACCCCAGCCCCCGCCCCTTCGGCTGCTTCCTTGGCACCGGGCAGCCGCATGTGCAACAGGAACTGCGTCAAAGCGTCGCAAAGCATCAGCGCATCCTCGACATACTCGTCACTGAGCATGCCCGGCCCTCGCCGGTATCCGGTGAAGGTGCCCACGCGCAGTGCTCCCCAGCGCAGCGGGAAAGCGAAGATGGCCCGCAGTGGCAGCTTGGTGACCTCTGACAGGAAGCCGCTCCAGCGCGGTCCCGGAGCGGCATGCACATCGGCCAACAGACACATCGTGCCGCTGCGCGCCGCCTCGATACCAGGCCCCTCTCCCAGGGTGAACTGCAGGTTCTCCAACTGGGCGCTCAGCCGGTCACTGAAACACACCAGCTCCGGCCCCTCGGCAATCACCGAGACCGCCACACCGCTCAGGCCCAGCGCCGCGGCGCTCCGTCCAGCCCACCGCGGTGAGAGCTCCCCTCCTTCGCTGTGCCGGATCGAATCAAGCAGCTGCAGAACCCTCTCGTCGGTCACCGGGCTACTCCCTTTCCGCGTCGGGTCCACCGCCCATCTTCGTCCTCGCGCCCTAGCAGCGTCATGTAAACGAGGGCAAAACCCCCTCTCGAGCGACCTCATCACCGGTCGCACCCGCCGTCGTCCCCCGCTCTTGTCCGCGCAGGACCTCACGCTCCGTGTCCACTCCCGAAGGCGTCCAGCGATTCTGTTGACTGGTGGCGCTGTTTAAGCAGCCGGAACGCGCGTAGTCCGGTGGCGGTGCTCAGTCGTGCACCATCCAGGTCGGCCCGGGCGAGTTCCACGTTCCCGAGATCCGCTCCGGAGAGATTGGCTCCTTGAAGCTGCGCGCCCGACATTCTTGCGCGCATCAGTTGGGCGCTGTACAGGTTCGCGTTCTGGAAGTGCGCGCCTCGCAGGAAGGCCCCTCCGAGTCGTACGTAGCTCAGGTCTGAGTCCTGGAATAGGGTGCCCGACCACACGAGTGTGCTCGAAGAGCTTCTCGGTTTGCTGGTGGCTCTTGTGCGTGTACCTGAGGCCAGCTGCTGCGACTGCTCCGGCGACGATGGCAATGAGCATGGTGCGGAAGCCGGTGATGATGATCCCGGCGCTTGAGACGAGCTTGCCGCCCTCTTTGAGGTGGTGGCCTTCGATCCACCACGGTCCCCAGATGAGGAGGACGATGAGGGCGGCAGTGCCGACGCCGCCCCAGATCCAGGAGGCTGTGGTGGGGACCTTCTTCGCGCCGTTGCCGCTGTTGCCCATGGCGTCATGATGTCCGCCTCTGTCGAGTGGCCTTCGGTCAACAGTGATACGTACCTGGGTCGTAGAAGTCGCTCGCCCGCCAGGGGGAGAAAGGTCGCTCTGGGGGTTGATGTCGCGCCGGCGCGGTCGGTGCGAGGGTCACTTCATGATCAGTGCGGCAGGGACGACGACGGCACTTAAACGCACGTGGCGCCACCGGTGGCCGTACCGGGCAGGCCCGGCCACGTTGCTCTGGGCGGTTGGCTACACCGGCTTCGGCCTGGTGTGCGCGCTCAGCGGGACGCCGCTGCTCTACGTGGGCGCCGCTCCGGGGCCCACCGTACTGGGCTGGGTGGTCGTGGCGGTGGGATCGCTCTCGGGGGTGGCCTGTTGTGCGGTGGGGCGGTGGGGGCTGCGGCCAGCGTTGCGGGTGGCGCTGTGGGGACTTTGCGTGCTTGCAGGGGTCGCCGCATTCGGTCTGCTGATGGACGTCATCACGCTGGTGTTCGGTCAGGGGGTGGACAGTGGAGTGGCCGCCGTCCACCACGCGCTGGCGGCCGCAGGAGTCCTGCTGCTCGCGGCCACTGCCCGATCTGCCCGCCGTCCGTCCGAAGCAGCCGTCGAGCGTCCCCCTTCTGCCGCCTCACGGCCAACTCAGCTCGCTGCCTGCGCCGGAACGGTGGCCTTCCTCCCCTACGCGGCGATGAAGCTGATCTGGGCCTCCGGCGGTACCTTCGCCGGGATGACCGGCGAGGAAATGCTTGCGATCTCCAAGCGCAACGGTGCGTCGGGAATCTGGCTCACCCTGGAGTCCTGGGGCCTGGACGCCACCGTGCTGCTGGCCGCGCTCGGCGTCTTCCTGCTGTGGGGCCTGGTCCGCCCGTGGGGCCAGGTCTTCCCGCGCTGGACACGGTCACTGAGCGGCCGACGCGTCCCGCGCTGGCTCCCCATGACCCCGGCCTTGATCGGCGCCGCCACTCTGGCCCCGTACGGGCTGCTCGGAGTCTGCTACGCGGCCCTGTCCACGGCCGGTGTGGTGACGACGCCGCGAGGCGACTTCCACTCTGCGGGCGATGCGCTGCTGGTCGCCTGGATCGGCTTGGCCGCGTTCGCCGTTTACGGGGCCGCGCTGACCATCGCTGTCCGCTCCTACTGGATTCGGACCCATGGCAATCCGCCGCGGGCGCGGACAAACGCAGTGATGGCCCGCAGCCAGTCGGCCAGCAACTGAGGCCCACTAGGCTGCCCACCCGCAGGGCAGCAACTCGCCGACCTGGAGTGAAGAGGACACCACCCGCACCTTTGATCAGAAACAGCACCTGAATGGGTCACCTGCTTCCATGGGTCGACCCATCTCCACGGGCGTCGATCTTGGGACCCTCGTACCGTGCATGGTGACCGCCTCCGTGCAGGCGGTGCAACGAAGGCACCGGGGGCGCGAAATGAGAACTATGTGTTGGCGCCGGCCCGAGTGTGACGGCCTTCGGGATGGGGGCCGTGCCAGTCCAGGCAGATGACGGTGGCGTCATCGGCCATCTGGCCGTTGCACGCCTCCGTAACGGCGGCGGTCAGGAGCCGTACGACCTCTCGGGGGTGTTCGCCGGCCGTGGCACAGATCAGCGCGGCAAGGTCGACCGACTGGGCCTGACGCTCTTGCATGCCGTCGGTGCAGAGGACGAGACGGTCGCCAGGGCACAGGTCGAGGTTCTGGACGCGGTAAGGACGCGGGGCGGGGATACCGAAAGGCAGGTTGGCAGCCAGACGCACCTCCTCGACAGCGCCCGCGCGCAGACGCAGGGGCCGCGGGTGGCCGGCATTGACGAGCTGGGCGCCACTGCCGTCGAGAGCGATGCGCAGCAACTGACCGGTGGCGAGGGTGTTGCGTCCGTGGTCGAGCAGAGCCTGGTGGGTCTGGCGCGCCTGTTCGGCCAGATCGTGTCCGGTGCGGCGAGCGCCCCGGGAGGCGTTCACCAGGAGGGTGGCCATCAGGGCGGCGTCGACGTCGTGCCCCATGGCATCGGTGATGGACAGGTGCAGGGTGTCGTGGTCCAGGGCGTAGTCGTAAGTGTCACCCGCGATGTGGTTGGCGGGCAACAGCGCCGCGGCGAGAGTGAATTCGGCGGCCTCACATGAAGACGCCGACGGAAGGAGTTGCCGCTGGATCTCGGCGGCCAGACTCACGGGGATGGTGCGTTGGCCCCAGAAATAGAGGTCGGTGAAACGGCGGTCAGTGACGACGATGTACGCCAGTGCGTGCGCGGTCTCCTCCACCTGCTCCAGTACGTGCTGCGTGACGTCGGGGAGGAACAACTCCAGCACGCCGATGGTGTCACCCCGATTGGTGACCGGAGCAATCACGTGTTGACCACGTGAGCCGCCTGGGCTCTGGACCAGCTTCTGGGTACGCAGGACTTTCTCGTAGTCGCTGCCGGCGAGAGGGATCTGCTCGGCGTGGTTCTCCTGTCGCGCATCGCCCTCCTCGCTGACCCGCACCATCTGCCGGCCGACGATGTCGACGAACAGAAATGAGACGTACCGCGCGTCGAACCACTCGCGTAGCTTGCGGGCCACTACGTCGAGAGAGGCTCCCGGTGCGGCGTCCTCCGCCGCCGCGAGTACCTCGGCCAGACTGATCCGACCCTGCGCCATGTGTAGCCTCCCTCAGTCTCATGATCTCCTTCCCGCAACCGTTCACCAGATCAAAGGTTTGCCCGACGAACACAATGTTGCGGGCCCTGTCGAATGCTCTGGCGAGGCCACCTTTCCGGCACGGGGTATCTGTATACCCGCCCGCGGACCGTGATCCGTGCAGCGGTCAAGCCCGGCAACGAAGCCGTCTACTCCCGAACTCCGGAACAGTGACGGCGCGTTGGGACAGGTTGGGAGCGCGCTCAACTTCGGCGGCAGGGGGCGGGCCCGGAGCAACACACAGAAGTGGCCCCCTGACCGGATAGCCCGGGAAATCTGTTGGGCTGCCCGGCTCGCGTCAGACATGATCGACTCATGAACACCTACCTGGAGAGCGAGCGTCTGGCCCTGCGCCGCTTTACTGCCGATGACGCGGACCTGCTGATCGAGTTGGACAGCGACCCGGCAGTGATGCGCTACCTGAGCGGCGGCGATCCGACCGCGCCGGAGGTCATCCGGGAGCACCACCTGCCGAAGATCCTCGCCGGGTATGTGAAGTGGGGCGGCGACCTCGGACTGTTCGCCGCACACGAGAAGGACGGCGGCGCGTTCATCGGCTGGTTCATCCTCCGGCCCGAGCAAGAGGGGCCCCTGGACGAAGTCGAACTCGGCTACCGGTTGCGGCAGGCAGCCTGGGGCAAGGGTTATGCCACCGAGGGTTCGCGGGCCTTGCTGGCCAAGGCGTTCACGGAACTCGGTGTGCGCACGGTCTGGGCAGAGACGATGTGCGTGAACCGCGGTTCGCGCAACGTCATGGAGAAGCTCGAGATGAGGCTCGCAGGCACCATCCCCGTTCCCTCGGACATGGGAAGCATCGAGGGCGCCGCGCAGGGAGGCGTACGGTACGAGATCACCAAGGAGCAGTGGAAGCAGCCGTAGCCACGGCGTCAACCAGCGCCTTCGCCCAGTAGGCCCCCTTCCGTTGATACCGCGTGAAGCGCTGCGTCAACCAGCTCACAGGCTTCCGCGGCATGGCCACCCGATACGACAAGACGGCCTCCTCGTACGAAGCAGCGGTCAATCTCGCGTCGTTCCTGCTCGCGGGGGTAGTCCACCAGCACCACCAGATCGACCATTGCTTCCTCGTCCTCCTGACCAGTGCTTTTGCGATCTCTGCGGCATTGCGCTCCCAGCTATTCACTCACGAGGAAACGGGGGGTGGCCACGAGACACGACAACTCGCGGTTCGCCACGAGGCGACCGTCCTCGTTGCGGCCATCAGCGAGTGGCTGTGACCGACAGACGCGGAAATCGGTTTGCGTCACCGTGCTTCAGGAGTGACGCTCGCCCCCATGACGACAGACCTCATCGTGCGTCCGGCCCGGCCCGCCGATTCGCACACCTTGGCCGAACTACGTTGGACGTTCAAGCAGGAGGACCACGAGGGGCAACCGCCGGCTCCTGCTCGGCTCCTGGAAGAGGCCGAACAGTGGATCCACACCCGGCTCTGCGATGAACAGTGGTTGGCCTGGGTCGCAGAGGCCGAGGGTGAGATCTGCGGACACGTCTTCCTCTGTCTGGTGGAGAGGATGCCGGAGCCCTACGGCGACAACAACCCGGTCGGCTATGTCACGAACTTCTTCGTCATGCCGTCACAACGGAACAAAGGAGCGGGCTCGGCACTCCTGGCGGCGCTGAAGCAGCACTCACGCAGCGCCGGCCTCGAGGGCTTGATCGTATGGCCGTCAGAGCGCAGCACCTCTCTGTACCGGCGCTCCGGTTTCCACCCTCCGGAGGAACTGTTGGAACTTTCGCTCGACATCTGATGACTTCCACCTGCAATCCACGCTCTCGCCGCCTGGGGAGTGGCCACCGGCCCCCGTATCGGTGCGGCCCGTCCCGTGTGGGCCGGGCGCACCACCGAGACGGAGGCCTGGAACATGTAAGAGGCGACCGAGCTCTCCGTCGACCGCCGCAGTTCCGTCGACCGCCGCAGTGTTCAGCGCACGACCGGGCACGTCAGGTCCAACGGTCGGCATGCTGTACTTCGAGCAACTCGAAGCGGTGATCGGCGTGTTGCCGCATCTGCATGGCACGGAAAACCTGCATGGCACGGGACTCGAATCGAGGCCGCATCGACCAGCCCGTCAGGCGTTCGGACCGGCGCCCACGAAGAGGCAGAAGGGGTGGCCCGCGGGGTCACGCAGGACGCGTACATCATCCTGTGGCTGGAAGTCCGTCATCGTCGCCCCCAGGGCGCAGGCACGCTCGACGGCCGGCGACAGGTCGTCCACCTCAATGTCCAGATGCATCATCATCTGCTGCTCGGACCGTGTGGAAGGCCACCGCGGGCGAATGAAGAGCGGCTCCGTCTGGAACGACAGTCCGGGACCGCCGTCGCTCGGAGCGATCTCGACCCAGTCGGACTCCTCCTTACGTGTCGACCACCCGAGCAGGCCCTGATAGAACTGCGCCAACTCGTGGGCGTCTGGTGCATCGAGAGTGGTCGCGGCCAGCGTGAAACGCGGTTGAGTATGCATCCAGTGCTACTGCCCCCTTTCGCTGCCGCAAGGCCGGCCTCATGCTCCCCACCGCTGCCGATGCCGCGCGTTGCTGGGACTACGGCGCTTCGTTCCGCCGCCGATCGCCAACCGAAGCAAGCTCTGACATCCGACGGAGCCGACGGGCCTCAGTCTCGGCCAGACGCCCGCAGGATGAACCGCGCCCGGTCAGGGGCAGGCGGGATCCGGCCGCCCTGCTGAACGACCGCGCCGAGTGACCTGCTGCGGGTGCTGCGGGCTGCCCCAGGTCCGGGCGTCCCGCCCGGCCCCTTCGCCTGTCAGGCGGCTGTGGCGCTCGCGTTGCGGGTCAGCTGCCTGCAGCGAGTGAGCGGTGCCGGGATTGAAGGTTCGAGAGCGGGCACGGCCGCGACAGCGTTCGCGACCGCTGCCAGGAGGCCCTGGCCTCCGCAGATCAACGCGCGAGCGGGAGGCGGGGGCAGCCGGCGCGAACACACTCTGCCGGGACAGTCAGGGCCGAGCCTGCGCGTCGCATGCCTCCAAAGAACTAGGAGCCGACCTCGGCACTCCCCTAGCCGCAGCGTGGGTCGATGCCCGCACGCCTCCGTCTGGCCAAGTAGAGCGCCATCGAGCCCGCCGCGGCGAAAAAGAGAAGAGCGAACGCTCCTGACATCACCGCGAGAAGCAGAGCGCCGCCGCCCCCGACGTCTTCCTCTCGGGCGACCGTCAGCGGATCGTTCGCCTGATACCGCACCGTCCACTCGGTCCCGACGGAGTCCTTGCCTCCCCCACTGCCCACCGGCAAACTCGCCACGACGCTCCGACCGTTCACCTCGAATGTGACCTCGCAGTGCCCGGCCATGCACGAGCCACTCCTGAGCAATGTCGCTGGAGCACGTTCACCGTCCTGAAGCGAGCGCAGGTGCAGGGCGGCTGGGAACATCACCAGCCCCGACAACGCGCCGAGCAGCACCGCGATCACCAGCGACATCGCTACAGCCACGCGCGGCGACAAACCCTTCGAGGGCATCGCCTGCTGGTAAACGCTGGGGATGTCCTGCCTCGCTCTGCCCCCTGCATCCCGCGCCATCAGGCTCCGTTCGGTCCGCGATGGATCTCGTGTCAGCCGCGAGATTGATGTTGCCGACCAGGGTAGGTACCGCCCGGGCCGCGCAGAATGCAGGGGTACCGACACATCGGGCGAGGCACCGCTGCCGGGTACCGGCAATCGGAGGCCGCCCACGGGCGGAGCTGTTCCGCGAGGCAAAGCGACCGCCAAGACCAGCCGACACCTGCTGGGTCCGACTCGGCGGCCCGTCGCCCTCACGGGTACTGGGCCCGCCGCGACTCACTTGCGCTGACGGTGGTGTGCTGCTGCCTCTCTGATCTCCTCGGTGGCCGACCGGAAAGCTGGGGCGGCGTGAGCGAAGTAGTCGAAGAGAACTGCGCGTTGGTCCGGCGTGTATCTGCCGAGAACCTCGGCAATCTGGCGCCGGGCAGGCCCGACCAGCTTCTCGATACGGTCGAGGGAGCCGGCGACCGGCTCGACGATGACCTTGCGTCGATCATTCGGATCGGCAGCCCGGCGGACGAATCCGGCTCGCTCCAGGCGGTCGATCAAACGAGTGGTCGCCCCGGTGGTGAGACCGGTACATGCGGCCAGCTCACCCGAGGTAAGCGTGCCTCCCAGCGCAATCTGGCTGAGCGCATACCACTCGGAGGCACTGAGCCCCACCGCTTCCGCCCCAGCCATGCCGTGGAGTCCCACAGCGTCGAGGTACTGACGGAAGACCAGGTGCTCGTCTGCCGACGTCAGGTCTGCCATATCCCTGGATGCCCCTTGCGTAGATAGCTGCACGCATGCAGATAATGTCTACCTGCAATATCTGCATCAGTGTAGCTACCTGGAGGATTCCATGCCCACCACGGACGACCGGAACGCCGTCACCACGGTGATCGCCTCACTCATCGACGCCTGGCGGCGCCACGACGCCGACTCGTACGGTGCGCAGTTCACGCAGGATGCCACCTACGTCACCTTCGTCGGCACGTACTACCAGGGCCGCCGCGACATCATCGACAGCCACCGGACACTGTTCGCCAAATTCCTCAAGGGCACACAGCTCGCCGACGAGATCCTGGACATCCGCTTCTACGGTCCAGACACCGCAGTGATCACCGGCCGCGGCGAAAGCTACAAGGGCAGCAAGCCGAAGAAACTGACCAAAGTCCAGACCTACACCCTGGTCCGGGAGCCGGACGGTCAGTGGCGCATCGCGGCCTTCCACAACACCAAGCGCAAGCCGCTCATGGAGGCCATCTCCTTCAAGGCCGCCCCCGCTCTCGTCCCGGCATCCCAGAAGTGACGTACTCCTCGACCGCTGCCTCATCACCGACAGCGCGCCGCGCGCAGCGCCACGACGTTGGGTATACCCCTCTGCCGCGGGGCGTTCCGCGCTGTGACGTCACCTCTCATGCACCTGCACACCGCCGCTGACCGTCAACTGCCTCCCGGGTCCCGGGCCTGGGCCCGGTGGACGAACTCCGTCGCCTGAAGTGCACGAAGCCAGGGAGCCTGCCTCCATAGCCCAAGGAACCGAAATGCGGGCGCCAAGCGTGCCCGCCAAAGGCCGCGACACGTCCCCTCACGAGCACGACTGAATCTTCATCAGTTTCGCGCTTCGATGAGGTATCCCTGCCTCATGCCCCAGCTCACCGAACTGCTCCCCGTCGAGGCCATCCGCCTCGACGCCCCCGCTCCCGACTGGCAGGGCGCCATCCGTGCCGCCGGGGACCTCTTGGTCGCGAACGGCATCAGCACGGACGCCTACACCCAGGAGATGCTCCGCAGCGTGGAGGAGAACGGGCCGTACATCGTCGTCGCTCCGGGTTTCGCCTTCGCGCACGCACGGCCGTCGCCCGCCGTGCGTCACACCGGCCTGTCCTGGGTGCGTCTTGTCGAGCCCGTACCGTTCGGCCACGACACCAATGACCCGGTCCGCCTCGTCGTCGCCCTCGCCGCCACGGACGCCTCCGCGCACACCCAGGCGATGGGCGCCCTCGCACGGCTGCTCGCCGACCCGGGGACAGTGGAGGCCCTCGACCAGGCCCCCACCCCCGAATCAGTGCGCCAGATCCTTGCGAGAGCCGAGGAGCCAACCGGACCGACTGGACCAACCCAACCGACCGAACCAGCCGAACCGACCGAACCAGCCGACCCCACGGCCACCGAAACAGCAGGCGGCTCCAGCGGCACGCACACGATCCTCACCGTCTGCGGCAACGGCGTCGGAACCAGCCTGTTCCTCAAGTCAACGCTCGACAAGGTGCTCGACCGGTGGAAGTGGTCCCGCTACGTCGACACCGAGGCGACCGACACCATCTCCGCCAAAGGCAAGGCCGCACAGGCCGTGGCCATCTTGACCTCCCGCGAGATCGCCAGAGCTCTGGGCGACGTAGGCGTGCCTGTGCGGGTCATCGAGGACTTCACCAGCGCCAAGGAGGTGGACGCCGCACTGCGCGATCTCTACGACGTCTGAACTCCCGGCCTCCCCCGGCCTCCCCCACCCCTAACCGTCCGGCAACGTCCCCGCCGAACCTCCAGAAAATTCCGGTAATTCATGAACGTCCTCGTCGACATCGCGAAATTCATCGTCAATGAAATCCTTGCCGTCCCCGCCTACCTCATCGGCATCATCACCGCCATCGGGCTCATCGCCCTGAAGAAGTCGACCGGCCAGGTCGTCGGCGGCGCCATCAAGGCAACGCTGGGCTTCCTGTTGATCGGCGCGGGTGCGACCCTGGTCACCGCCTCCCTCGAACCGCTCGGCAAGATGATCACCGGCTCGACCGGCTCGCACGGCGTCATCCCCACCAACGAAGCCATCGTCGGCATCGCCCAGGCCGAGTACGGCTCGCGCGTGGCGTGGCTGATGATCCTCGGATTCCTCGTCAGCCTGCTCCTGGCACGCTTCACACCGCTGTCGTATGTCTTCCTGACCGGCCATCACATGTTGTTCATGGCCACCTTGTTGACGATGGTCCTCGCCACGGCAGGAGTCACTTCATGGGTCGTGGTGGTGGCCGGTGGCATCCTGCTCGGCGTCATGCTGGTCGCGATGCCGGCCTTCGCCCACCCCTGGACCAAACGCGTCACCGGCAACAACACCGTCGCCGTCGGACACTTCGGCACGGCCGGCTACATCGTCTCCGGCGCGACCGGGCAGGCCATCGGCAAGAAGAGCCGCTCCACGGAAGAGATGAACCTGCCCGAGGGCCTGCGCTTCCTGCGCGACTCGATGGTTGCGACGGCCCTGTCCATGGTCCTCATCTACATGATCATGGCCATCGTCTTCCTCGCCAAGGCCGGCAGGACCGAGGCATTCCAGGCGTACTCGTCGGGGAAGGGCGACCCCGGCTCCACCGGCATCGGCAACTACCTGATGTCCTCACTGGGGCAAGGCCTCCAGTTCGGCATCGCCGTCGCCGTCATCCTCTTCGGCGTCCGCACCATCCTGGGTGAACTCGTCCCCGCCTTCCAGGGAATCGCTCAAAAGGTCGTGCCCGGCGCCATCCCCGCCCTGGACGCGCCCATCGTCTTCCCGTACGCGCAAAACGCCGTCCTCGTCGGCTTCATCTGCTCGTTCACCGGCGGTCTGGTGACCCTGGGACTGCTGGCCGGGGTCTTCAACCCGGCCTTCGGCACAGCCCTCGTCCTGCCGGGTCTGGTCCCCCACTTCTTCACCGGTGGCGCGGCGGGCGTCTTCGGCAACGCGACGGGCGGCCGCCGCGGCGCCGCCGTCGGCGCGTTCCTCAACGGCGTCCTGATCACCCTCCTGCCGGCGTTCCTCCTCGGGGTGCTCGGCTCGTTCGGCTCGGCCAACACCACTTTCGGAGACGCCGACTTCGGCTGGTTCGGCCTGATCATCGGCAACGCGGCGAAGGCAGGCTCGGTGGCCGGCATCGTCCTCATGCTGCTGATCGGCGTCGTCATCCTCGTTGCCGCGATTGCCTGGCAGAAGAAGGTCGTCGACACCGGCTGGGACCCGGGCGCCGGGCGCGACAAGCTGCTGCCCCCTGAGGCCCGGGAGACCCTCGAGGCACAGGAAACCTCCGCCCCGACAACGACCCGTAAGTACGCGAAGATCGCCCCACCGGCGGGCGCCCCGAAGCCGCCACGGCCAGAGGCCTAGCCAGTCCAAGTCCAAGGAGGTCAGTCGAGCCTGTAACCGAGTGCAGCTCGGGTGACGGACGAACTGCCCGCAGCGAAAGCCCCGCGGAAGGACAGGTCAGAAGACAGACCAGGGAACAACATGGCAAAACACGAGCAGCGCCCGGGCCGACGCGGTGTTCGCCGCCGCCGTCCGGCCGCTCGCTCGTCTCTTCGCCCAAGCCGAGCTCACCCTGCACAACGCACACGCCAAGTCACCGCGGGACGCGCGAGTTTGACCGTGTGAAGGCGCTGCTTGATCTTGCCTCGGCCCCGATGAAAGAGTGTTCCTGTACGTCACGTCCCGCAGGTTTTCGCAGACAGGAACGTTTGTCATGAGCACTCTCGGTCTCGCCGGAAAGTCATCCGTCGCCCTGGCACTGGCCTGCGCAGCCACGTTGTTGATGCCGGCCACTCCGGCCGCCGCCTCGGACTGGGACCGGAACTGCTACAGCATCTCGGCCCCCTACAAGGGCATCAGCGAGATCATCGGCAAGGCCGGCAAGACTCGCAGCGGCTGCACGGACGCCACGATATCCCTGCAGCGTCACCGCTGGTACGGCTGGGAGGAGATGGACTGGACCCCGCTCGAGAGCGGCACCAAGCTGGCGTACTGGAACTGCACGGGTTCTGGCACCTACACCTACAAGACGGTCGTGGGCGTCGACTCCAACCTCGCCACCTACGAGAGCGCCGAACGTCGCCTGACGTGCTGAAGGTGAGGCCCGGCGGATTCGCCGAGATGGCCGGCAGCGGTGCGAGGTGGCTGTGGATTCTGTGGGCCGCAGTCTCTGAGATCCCCGACGGCGACGCCAACTGCCGCTAGGTGAATCGCGCGCCCGCGCGGCACCACCAGCAACACCCTTCGTGTGGGCCACCGGCGGGCACCCGCTGTCTGGCCGGATCCCGGTGCAGGACAGGGCAAAGCAAGACAAGGCAAGGCGGAGGAAGCGTCGCCCTCCACCTCTACACCGCCGCTCCCTTGACCGACGTCCCGGCCGTCCTCACGGGCGGGCCGGACGTCGTCGACACCAAAGAGGGCGCGTACATCCTCGCACCGCGCCGCGAGTACCAGTCCGCCCGACGAATCGGCGGCGAGGAACCATTCGAGGGGAGTGGCTACGCGCCACTGCCGGCGACGACCACGTGTGTCCCAATCTCTTGCGCCCCCGCCTATGAAGTGGGGACGCCGAGGGGTCTCATGGGGCAAGGGGTGCGCCGAACTTCTCGACGGCCGCCGGTGTGACGGGGGTGAAGAAGTTGACCAGGGTGCCGTCGGGGTCGCGGAACAGGAGCGAGCGGTTGCCCCAGGGCAGCGTGGTGGGCTCGTTCACGAAGTCCTCCACGAAGCCGGTCAGGTTCTTGTGCACACCGTCCACGTCGTCGACGAGAAATTCGAGGATGACGCTGTGGTTGTCGGCCGGGCGGGCGGATCCGGGCGCGAAGAGCGGGACGGTACGGGTGCTGCCGATGGCGAGGGTGGCCGAGGCGATCCTGAGCTCGGCGAAGTCCTCGTTGGCCCAGTCGGCGGTCACGCCCGTGGCGCGCTCGTAGAAGTCGACGAGGCGGGCGACGTCGCTCGTGATGATGCGGACAGAGACGAAGTGCATTGGTCTTCTCCTGGTCGATTGGTCGATCGGTCGGTTGGTCGGTTGGTCGGTTGGTCGGTTGGTCGGTTGGTCGGTTGGTCGGTTCGTGCTTCTGACCTGAGGCTATGACCAATACCGGGCGAAACCCGCCCGGTATATCGGGCAGACTTGCGCGCATGCCCCGTCCCATCGCCCGTGTGCTCACCCTCCTTGAGCTCCTGCAGTCGGGCGGCGTCAGGACCGCGTCCGAACTCGCCGACCGGCTCGACGTCGACGAACGCACGGTGCGGCACTACGTCAGCCACCTCGTCGACCTCGATGTGCCCGTCGAAGCGGTCCGTGGCCGCTACGGCGGCTACCGGATCTCCCCCGGCCACCGCATGCCTCCGCTGATGCTCGGCGACGACGAGGCGCTGGCCGTGCTGCTCGGCCTGGTGGCGGGCCGGCGCGCCGGCCTGACGGCCGCCACCGGTACAGCGGGTGAGACGGCGGCGGCCAAGATCCGCCGGGTACTGCCCGAGCGGCTGCGGCTCGGACTCGACGCCGTGCTCGCCTCCCTTGCCTTCACCGCTCAGCCCGGCGAAACGGTCGCCCCGGACTCCGGGGTCCTACTGCCGCTCGCCGACGCGGTGAACCACCACCGGCCGGTCTCGATCAGGTACACCGACACGAACGGCCGGCCCAGCGAACGCACCCTGCACCCCTACGGGCTCGTCGCCCACTCCGGCAAGTGGTACGTGACGGGGGCGGACCTTTCGACCTGCGGCCAGGACCGCACGTTTCGCCTGGACCGCGTCACCACCGTGCGGACCCTGCCGGGCACGTTCGACCCGCCGGCTGGACTCGACCCGGCCGAGCGCGTCCTGACCGGGCTCGCCACGGCTCCGTACCGGCATGCGGTGACCCTGCACGTCCAGGGCACGGCTGAGCACATTCGCACCCGGCTTCCGCCGAGCGTCGCGCTCGTGGAGGAACTGCCGGCCCGGGCGACCCCGGATCGCGCGGATCCACCCGATGAGCCATGGTCCCGCGTAGAGATGCGCGTGGACCGGCTCGACTGGCTGCCTGCCGTACTGGCCTCGCTGGACCGGCACTTCGTCATCGAGCGCCCGGACGAACTCCGCGGCCTCGTCGAAGCCTTCGCCGAACGGCTCGTGCACTCCGCCCGAGCCGAGCGTTCCTAGCGACCCGGGTCATCGAGGTGTCTCAGCAAAAAGCGGCGATGTTGCGGGCGACCCAGGCGTCGAAGGGGCGTGGGGCGCGGCCGAGTACGCGTTCCACGTCCGGGCTGATCCGCAGTTCGGCCGGGTTCGGGGCGGAGATGATGTCCAGGGTGTCGTCGGCGAGTTCGGCGGGCACGAACCGAGCCATCGCGTCCTTGGCCTCGTCGCGGGTGAGTTCGTCGAACCGTACGGGCGAACCGAGCGCGGCGGCGATCGCCTCCGCCTGCTGACGCGGTGTGATCACCTCCGGCCCGGTCAGTTCGTACACCCCACCGGTGTGCCGCTCGTCCAGCAGGCAGGCCGCCGCGACCTCGGCGATGTCCGCCGGGTCGATGACGGGCACTCCCACGTCACCGAACGGCGCGGCGACCGTTCCTTGCGTACGGACGGACTCCGCCCAGGCCAGGGCGTTGGAGGCGAAGCCGCCCGGACGCAGGACGGCCCACTCCAGGCCGGACTCCCGCAACGCGTCCTCCAGTGCGCGCATCGCGACCCGCGTCGGGCCGAGCGGTCTGGTCGCCACGCCCTGCGAAGACAGCAACACGACCCGGCGGACTCCGCAGGACACGGCCAGGTCGATGATGTCGGCGGGCCTGGCTTCGGGGGCGTGCAGGTCGCCCGACAGCAGGAGGAACAGCGCCTTCGCCCCCTCCAAAACCGGCTCGAGGCTGGCTGGTTCGGCCAGGTCGGCCGTCACGTGCCGCACCCCGCCGGGCACAGCCGCCTCGCGCCGCGACACCGCCGTCACCTGCTCGCCCTCTTCGGCCAGAGCCTGCGTCAGAGTCCGGCCCACGTTCCCGGTAGCCCCGGTCACCACGATCATGTTCAGCTCCTAGTCCTTTGTGCGCTGCGGCTGTGCACTGTGGTTGTGCACGGCGGAAGTTGACGCTAGGAGCCGGGCTCACTTTCCGTAAGGACATACCCAGAGGTAAGCTCCGGACATGGAGGAAGGCACGCAGCTGACACGGGTCGAAGCGGGCTCCCGGTATGAGGTGTTTCACACCGACTGCCCCGCGCGGGACATGGTCGACCACGTGACCAGCAGGTGGGGCATCTGGGTGCTGATCTCCTTGCGAAGCAACGGCCTTCGGTTTTACGAGCTGCGTGACAGCATCCAGGGCATCAGCGAGAAAATGCTCGCCCAGACCCTGCGCGCCCTGGTCAAGGACGGTCTGGTCTGGCGGGCGGTGGAGCCGACGACGCCGCCCCAGGTCACCTATGGGCTGAGCGAGTTCGGGCAAGACGTCAGCGAACCGCTGACGGACTTGTTCGACCTGATCACCCAGAGGCTGCCCCCGCGCAGTCCGGCATAGCGCAGTCACCCATCACGCCTGCCGCACTTGCCTCCGCCATCAGTGCCCTTCCCTGTATGCGCGGGGAGCAGAGCTCCGTCTTGCAGGGCGTAGCCGGTGTCCGTCCCGGCGTGGGCGTCCCTAGTTCCAGGGGTCCAGGGCGAGCTTGCCCCGGGTCTGGCCCGCCTCGAGTTGGCGCAGCAGCATTGCCCCGTCAGCCAGGGGGCGAACCTGGGGCGTGCCGGGCGTGTACACGCCTTGGTCGATGAGGGCCCCGATCTCGACGAGCAACGACTGGTAGACAGACGGGGCCGCGGCCGCCAACGCACCGATGTGCAGGCCCTTGACCTGGACCTGGTGGGTGAAGACCAGGTCGTGCGTGGTGAGGGTGGCATCGCCGGAAGCGGCGCCGAAGACAACGATGCGTCCGGTGAAGGGTTTGGTGACCGACAGGCTGGTCTTGAACGTGGCCTGTCCCACCGATTCCAGTACCAGGTCGACACCGCCGGTCAGCCGGGTAATCTCCTCGGCCAGATCCGGGCGTCGGCTGTCCAGGACCTCGTCGGCGCCGAGGGCTTTGACGGTGTCGTGCTTGGCTGGGGACGCTGTGGCGATGACGCGCGCACCATAGTGGCGGGCGAGGCGAACAGCAGCCTGCCCTACGCCTCCGGCCGCGGCGTGGACGAGCACTGCCTCACCGGTCTTGATCTCGCCCAGCGGCTTCAACGCCGCCAGAGCGGTGGCCCAGTTCAACACCATGCCGAGGGCTTCGGCGTCGCTCCAGCCCGCGGGCACCGGAAGCGCGCCGGCGACCGGCATCGTCATGTACTGCGCGAAGGCGCCGGGGCCGGCTCCGACGACGTGGGTGCCGAGGGGCAGCGGCGTTCGGACGTCCGGACTGACGTCCACGATCTCGCCGGCAGCCTCGAAGCCCGCCACGTAGGGGGCCTGCGGGCCTCCTCCGTAGGTTCCATGAGTCTGCATGGCGTCGGCGAAGTTGACCCCGGCGGCACCCACCCGGATCAGGTACTCACCGGGCCCCGGTACGGGGCGGGGATGTTTCGTCGTGAGGGTCAGGTCCTTCGGCCCCCGGTGCGACCGCTGGATAAGTGCTCGTATCGTCTGCTCAGCGGGGTGCTTCCGCTCATTGGTCTCCATGGACCGAACCTAGGATCCTGACACTTACGTCA
The DNA here is from genome assembly GCF_053591915.1 of Streptomyces sp. NPDC002853. NCBI lineage: Bacteria > Bacillati > Actinomycetota > Actinomycetes > Kitasatosporales > Streptomycetaceae > Streptomyces > Streptomyces sp. NPDC002853. Next base: position 465,945 of record NZ_JBSFUS010000002.1, read on the forward strand.
AGGTCAAGCGGCTGTCAGACATCAGTCGGGCGGAGATCAGTGGGGCGGGCCTCTCTCAGGTAGGTGTCGAGTGCCGCCTGCTGGTCGCTGAGAATCGCAATACGGGCGGCGAGCCGATCGCGATAGCTCTGCACCTCGTGCAGGAACTCCGCGCACACCGCGTCAGCGCCGGCATCGGAGCCATCCGTGAGGCGGGGCAGGAGTTCCCTGATCAAGCGCACGGGCAGCCCGGACTCCAGCAGTGTGCGGATGTCGAGCACCCGGTCGATCGTGGACTGGCAGTAGTCACGAAACCCATTGCTGCAACGGCCGGGGACGATCAAACCCTCGTCCTCATAGTGCCGCAACGATCGCGCACTCACTCCGCTGACTCTGGAAGCCTCACTGATCCTCATATCCGGTGGCAACGCCCAAGAGCACCACGATCTTCCGGCGCTGATCTACGACGAGCTGAAGACCTGCTCAGGCGCCAACAACCGTCAACAACCTCATGTCCCGCAACAGCTACGCGGGGTCTTGGGGGACGAAGCTCAGGGGCTGGAACGGCGGCGCGTTGTGTGCGGAGCACCCCGGCGGCTGCCGCGTCGAATCCCCGGGGCCAGACCGTGGTGGCGTCGGCCACCGCGGTGGTGAACGTCGCTCCCCTCAGGTCGGTGCCCGTCAAAACCGCCACCACGAGCCCGCCCGGCCGGGGCAGAGGAATCCGTCGGGCTGCGTGGCCCTTTGCCGCGTCAGGCGTGAGGGCTCCAGTCAGCAACCAGGGCCAGGAGACCGGGGAAGCGGGCGTTGAGGTCGTCGATGCGGACGTGGCTTCGGCGCTCCAGGCCGTACTGACGCTGTCGCGTGATGCCGGCCTCGCGGAGCGCCTTGAAGTGATGGGTCAGCGATGACTTGGGGCGATCGAAGCCGAACCAGCCGCAGGTGTGGTCGAACTCCTGGGACTCAAGCAGCAGTTTGCGGACGATCGTCAGGCGCAGGGGGTCGCTGAGAGCGGCGAGAACGGTTTCCAGGCGGAGTTCTTGTGCTTTCGGCTCCGGGAGGGGTTCGGGCAGGTCGGGTGGCTCAGGGAGCACCTTGAAGCTGTGCGCGACGTTCGGCTGCTGCGGCATGGGCGGGACCTCATCACGTGATTCCTATGTACGACTTCGATCGTACTGCATGCTAAGTTCGACTCAATTCGTACTGCCGGGTCCGGCAGGAAAGACCGGGAGGAACTGTCATGACCCAGACGCGGGCCGCGTCCGTTCACACCGCCGAGGGGAGGCGACAGTCAGGCAGCGAGCAGGCCGACGGGCTTCCTGTCGCCCCTTTGTGGTGGCTCTGGCTGGCCGCCTGGCCGGTCACCGCCGTCTTCGTGCTCTCGAATGCGGCGACTCCGCTGTACGTGCTGTGGCAGCGGGACATCGGGTTCTCCAAAGGCACACTGACCGTGGTGTTCGCCTTCTACATCCTCGGCCTCATCGGCTCACTGCTCATCTGCGGCGTAATGTCCGACCGCGTCGGCCGCAAGCCCGTCCTGATGCCCGCACTCATACTCGCCCTCGCCGCCTGCCTGATCTTCGCGACCGCGAGCAGTGTGACCGCACTGATCGTGGCCCGGCTGTTCACCGGCATCGCGGTGGGCGCCGTCGTCTCCGCGGGCATGGCCGCGGTCAGCGATGTCGCGGGCCCCGCACGCAAGCGGCTCGCCGCCCTGCTCGCTTCCTGTGCCATGGTCTTCGGGGCCGGCCTTGGCCCGCTGCTCGCCGGAGTGCTCTCGGAGGTGGCGCCCGCGCCGACCGTGACGGTGTTCCTCATCGAGGCCGTTTTCCTGGCCAGCGCAGTGCTCGTGGTGCTGCGGATGCCGGTACGTCGCCCCCAGGTGCGGGCCACGGGCGCCTGGGTGCGCGTGCCCGGCGTACCACGCGGCAACGGGCGTCAACTCACGCTGGGGATCGCGGTATTCGCCCCCGGCATCACCGCCACGTCCTTCGTGCTCTCGCTGGGCCCCTCGCTGCTGTCGGGGCTGCTGGGCACCACCAGTCGCATTGTTGCCGGCGCCATGGCGTTCGTGATGTTCCTGGCCGCCACCGGTGTGCAGTTCGCCGTGCAGCGGCACAGCCGTCGCGCCATCCTTACGGCCGGTGCGGTGAGCACCGCACTGAGCATGATCACGCTGATCGTTGCCGTGCACACCTCGACGGTGGCCGTTCTGGTCCTGTCAGCGCTGCTGGCCGGTGCCGGCCAGGGAATGGGCCAACTCGCGGGCCTGTCGCTCCTCAACTCCACTGTGCCGCCGCAGCGTCTGGCGGAAGCCAACGCCGCACTCAACGTGGGCGGCTACATCCTGGCCGGCCTCCTGCCCGTCTCGGCCGGCTACCTCAGCGACGCAGTGGGACTGACCAACGGAGCCACCACCTTCGGCATCGTCCTGCTGGGGCTTGCACTCATCGGCGCTCTGACCGTGCGCGCCACCCGTCACCAGGCGACTGACCCGGCCTGAAGGAGCACCCACAGGAAGGTCCCCGGGCCCCGGCACATGACCTGCCACCCGAGGGCCGTCGTGTACGTGAGGGGCGGCCTTGTCGGGGTACACGGAGACGGACATTAGGAGGATTCCATGCCGCTCACGTTCCGCAAGAGTTTCCGGATACTTCCCGGCGTACGGCTGAACATCAACAAGCGCTCGTGGTCCCTCACCACAGGTGGCAGCCACGGCCCCCGCCGCACCCACAGCAGCACCGGCCGGCGCACCACGTCGATGGACCTGCCGGGCCCGTTCGGCTGGCGCCGTACAACGAAGCGACGGTGAGAGGACAGCAGGCGCTCGGCTGGAAAGCCCCAGCCGAGCGCTTGGCCAGCCTTCTGGCATCAGCCAGTTGATCACTTGCGTTGCAACGGCCCCGGAAACCCGTCTGAGCCGGCCCTGCGGTCAGGCTGCTGCGGCGACGCCGATACCCATCGCGATGAACAACCAGCCGGTGGTCCATTCCCAGCGGTTGCGGATCTTCGGCCGGGCCAGCAAGGCGCGTAGCCGCACAGCGATCGCGACCAGGCCGAACCAGTAGACGACCCCGATGAGGACGTCCAGGATCCCCAGAAGGAAGATCTGCTGGGTCCTGGAGCCGCCTGAGTTCACGAACTGCGGCAGGATGCTGAGGAAGAACAACGCCGCTTTGGGGTTGAGTACGTTGGTGAGGAACCCCTGGCCGAAGCTGGAACGCCATCGCGCGGCGGCCGACTGCGGTCGACCCGACGGACCCTGTGAGGCGGCACGCGGGCCTTCGTCCTGCCCGGACTGCTCGGATCCTGCGGCAGCGCGCTCCCGGGCGCTGCGCCGCGCGGCGAGCACCGCCCGGACCCCCAGATAGATCAGGTAGGCGGCGCCCAGGAACTTGATGGCGTCGTACACCACCGGTGAGTGGGCAGCGATCACGGACAGGCCCACGGCGGCGGCAAGCATATGTACGCACAGTCCTGCCTGGGCTCCCAGCGCTGCCGCCCGGCCAAGGGAGGGATGCTCGGCCGCTGAGCGGAGTACCACCAAGAAGTCCGGCCCTGGAACCACGTAGGCAACCAGCACCACACCTAGAAAACCGATGAAGTCGACTGACATCCATTCTCCGTTCATCAGCTCCGCGGCCTGCTTGCCACGGAGGTGGGGCGCTTCGGATCCAGGTTGGAGGGGCGCTGGGGGCGCGGGTCTCGGCGGCTTGGGCGAGGGAATCCTCAAGTAACGCCAGGCGCTGCCCGCGTGGCCGCTCCACCACGATCATCGCGCGGGCCACAGCTTGACCACCTCGTCCCAGGCCAGCGAATCTGCGGGAAGGGCCCCGCCCTGCCGATGGTGCTCACCCAAGCCCCGCATGCCGCATTCGGGGCGCATCAAGGTGAGAGCCATGGGTCCCGTGTACCCGCTGATGCACATGGGCAGGCAAACGATGTCGCAGAACGACTCCGGGCCACGGCGCAACCGGCCCACCGACGACAGCTCGAGAGTCCACCCACACCCATTCCATTGCGGCGATCGGCCCATCGGCTATGTCGTCATCGGGGCGCGGTCGAGCGGCCCTGGACCAGGCCGTGGACCCTGAAGTGGTCGCCGAGCAAGACGAGTTCGCTCGGGCGGCGGCCGTGCCGGGCTCGCCGGTTCGTACACTGGCCAGGGTGGAGGACCATACGGCTACCAGGAGCACAGCACGTCCGGCGCCCGCCTTGCGGCGCTACGTCGGCTCGTATGTCGGTTTTGACCTGCGCGGATTCCCGGCGGGGGTGCACTGCGGTCCGCCGGGCCGCCTACTCACCGCTGTGATCAGCCTGTCCGGCCCTATGGAGATGGCGGCGGGCGTCGACGACGGGTCACCGGTCACCCGATTCGGCAGCGTGGCCGGTGGTCTGATGTGCCGGTCCATCGCGATCCACCACGATGGACACCAGCAAGGCGTGCTGGTGTCGCTGACACCGCTGGGGGCCCGGGCCGTCTACGGCATGCCCGCCGCTGCGCTCGCCCATCAACTCATCCCCCTCGATGAGCTTCTCGGAGCACTCGGCATCGAGCTGGTCGACCGGCTTCACGCCGCGAGGACATGGGCCGCGCGGTTCGCCGCCCTGGATGAGTTGCTCCTGCGCGCCGTCGGCCGCGCCGGCGGTGATCGCGTGCCCCGGGAGGGGCCCGAGGTGGCCGAGGCGTGGCGCCGGCTCGTCGCCGCGCGGGGCCGCGTCCAGGTTGGGTCGCTCGCCGCAGAACTGGGCTGGAGCCGCCGCTACCTCACCGATCGGTTTCGCAGCGAGGTGGGCCTGACGCCCAAGACCTTCGCCCGCGTTCTGCGCTTCGAGCACGCCCACGAACTGGCAACAGTGCCCACTCCGCTCCCCTGGGCCGAGGTGGCGAGCGTTTCCGGCTATGCCGATCAGGCCCATCTCGTCCGGGACTGGCGCGAGTTCACGGGCCGATCGCCGACGGTCTGGCGTCGCGGCGAGATCCTCCTCGGGGCCGGGTAGTCGCCGGTCTGCGGCCCGCCGCCCCTGCTTTCGTTCCCTTTTCTTCAAGACCGCCCGATCCCCGTCCTGTGACGATCGTCGGCATGAGACTTCTCGACCACGAACGCAACGCCATCGACCTGCGCACCACCCCCGTGCACCTCGGACTGGGATCGAGGGCGAAACCCATTGAGGGCTTCGCCTGGGACCCGCAGGTGCTTCAGGCCTACAGCGCCGCGGTCGCGGCCGACGGCGCCGAGGGCCGGATCGTGACGATCTTCGACGGCGAAGGGCCCGGCGACCACTGGGAGTGCCACCCCTCCGGCGACGAATTGGTCGTCTGCCTCAGCGGGTCGGTGACGGTCACCCGCGACGTCAACGGGATGCCCGAGCATGTGGTCCTCGGGCCAGGTGAGGCCACCGTCAACCCGGCAGGGGCATGGCACGCGGTCGACATGACGGGGCCGGCGTCCATCTTGACCATCACCGCCGGACTGGGAACTGACCACCGTCCCCGAACCGATGCCCGCCCCACCGAGCACGTCGGCACACCCGACCCTCAAGCGCGGTGACGATACGTGTCGCGTGCCTGGGCGACAGCCTCACCCGCGCGCAGCTCAGCGTCGACTACCTGGACCTTCTCGAGCGACGCCGCCCTCCCGGCGAGGTCCGGCTCGCCCGCTTCGGCGCCAACGGCGACTTCACCTACAACCTCATGCGGCGCCTCGATGCCGTCGTCGCGGACCCGCCCGACGTGATCACCGTGTTGATCGGGACCAATGACGCCCGAGCGAGCCTCGTCGGCTACCCCGTCGAGCAGGCCATGCAGCGCAAACAACTCCCCGAGCGCCCGTCGGCCGGCTGGTTCCAGCAGTGCCTGGGAGCCGTCGTCGAACGGCTGCGCACCGAGACCGACGCGTCGATCAGTCTGCTGTCGCTCCCGGTCCTCGGCCAACAGCTCGACGCAGCAGCGGCGCAGGCATCACAGGCGTACAGCCGGATGATCGCCGAGGTTGCCGCCAGCCATGAGGCGACCTATCTCCCGCTCCACGAACGCCAAGTCGAGGAACTACGCCAAGCGGACCCGCCGCCGATCCCGTACCGGGAGCTCACTCCCTCGGCGGGCGCCGGCATCCTCCTCCGGCGCGCCGTGCTGCGCCGCAGCCTCGACACGATCTCGCGGCGGCGAGGCCTTGTGCTCACGACCGATCACATCCACCAGAACAGTCGCGGCGCCGCCCTCGTCGCCGAGGTCATCGACACCTGTCTGCCGCCCCGGCGCGCGTAGCCGGTTCCCACTTGTAGCAGAGAAAGGAGACGTACTCCGCCAGCGAGCAACGTGCCCCGCCCGTGGACTCGGCCCTGACCTGGGCCGTTCCAACTCCTCCGCAATCCGGCTGAGTACGCGTACTCAGGTGCCGTGCGCCGAACTCTTCCATGCTGGGGCCCGAATGCCGGACCGTTTCGGGGGGACCTACGCATGGGCCACGTTCTGCAGCTTCGCACTGCCACGCCTCAGGATCACGACTGGATCCACGAACTGCGCCATCGGGTGTACGCGGAGGAGCTCGGCCAGCATCCGGTGAATCCGTCGGGAAGGCTGAGTGACGGGCTCGACGGCGACAACGTCTATCTCGTGGCCGCACGCGGCGAGACGCGGATCGGCTTCGTCAGCCTCACCCCGCCATGGGTCGGCCGGTACTCCCTCGACAAGTACCTGACGCGCGAGGAGCTGCCGGTCCTGAGCGAGGAGGCGCCGTTCGAGATCCGCGTCCTGACCGTCGAAGAACACTGGCGGTCCACTGCTGCGGCGCCGCTGCTCATGTACGCGGCGCTGCGCTGGGTCGCGTCGCGCGGCGGCCGCCGGGTGGTGGCGATGGGACGTACAGAACTGCTCGACGTGTATCTCGCCGCCGGCCTGCGGCCGGTGGGGCGCAAGGTCCACTCGGGCGCGGTCTCGTTCGAGGTCCTCAGTGGCTCCGTGGCCGAGCTGACGAGGACGGCCGCGGAGCGCCACGGCCGAATCCTCGAGCGGTTGCGGACGGGCCTCGACTGGCAGGTCGACATGCCCTTCGCGCCGCGTCCGGACGGCTGTGAGCACGGCGGGGCGTTCTTCTCGGCGATCGGCACCGACTTCCGGACGCTGGCCCGTCGTCACGAGGTGGTCGCGGCGGATGTGCTGGATGCCTGGTTCCCGCCGTCCCCCGGGGCCCGCGCGGTCCTGTCGGAGGATCCGGGGTGGGCGGCCCGGACCTCACCGCCGACGGGCGCAGAGGGGCTGCTCGCGGAGGTCGCCGAGATCCGCAAGCTGCCGGTGGAGTCGCTGGTCGTCGGAGCGGGCTCGTCCGATCTGATCTTCCGGGCGTTCGGCCGGTGGCTGACGCCGGAAAGCCGGGTGCTCCTGCTCGATCCAAGCTACGGCGAGTACGCCCATGTCACCGAGCGGGTCATCGGATGCCAGGTCGACCGGCTCCCGCTGCACCGGGAGGACGGCTGGCTGCTCGACCCCGCCCGGCTCGCCGCCGCGACCGGCGACGGACGCCACGACCTGGTGGTGGTAGTCAATCCGAACAACCCGACCGGCCGCCACGCCCCGGCCGACGCGCTGCGCGCAGTGATCGAGGCCTCGCCCGCGCGGACCCGGTGGTGGATCGACGAGGCCTACCTGGGCTATGTCGACCCGGCGGACTCGCTTGCCGGGCTCGCCTCGGCCCACGACCGGGTCGTGGTCTGCACCTCGCTGTCGAAGATGTACGCGCTGTCGGGGATGCGGGCCGCGTACCTGGTGGCCGGTCCACAGACGGCCGGGGAACTGCGCCGCTGGACGCCACCGTGGCCCGTGAGCCTGCCGGCCCAGCTGGCTGCCGTGGCGGCGCTGCGCGACCCCACGTACTACGCGGAGCGCTGGGCCCGCACCCATGTGCTGCGCCACGACCTCGCCCGCGAGCTTGGGCAGTTGGACGGGTTCTCCTCGGTCGATGAGGGGGTGGCGAACTTCCTCATGGTGACCCTGCCGCCGGGCGGACCGAGCGCGGCGCGGCTGGTACGCGAGTGTTGGCGCCACGACGTGTTCCTGCGTGACCTGTCGCCGATGTCTCCGGCATACGAGGGGCGAACCGTCCGGATCGCCGTCCGCGACACGGCGGAGAATGCGCGGATCGTGGCCGCGTGCCGCAGCGCCCTGGACGCGCTGCGCGCGCCGGACGCGGTGGAGCCGGTCGCGCCGGCGCGGGCCTCCCGGTGACGACGGTCGCTGGTCTCGTGCCATACCTCGGCGGGGCACTGGCGGTCGGGGGCGTCGCGGTGGCGGCGACCCGCCGCCGTGAGCTGATGGTCCGCTGGTGCGTGTGGGCGCTCGGAGTGCCCCTGGTGACCGCCGCGTTCTGGCTCGGCCCACCGGGGATCGCAGTGCTTGCGGCCGTGGTCGGTGTGGTCGCGGTGGCGGAGCTCGGCGGACTGCTCCAGATGAAACCGGTCGACCAGGCAGTCCTGGGCGCGGCCATCGTCGGCCTGATCCTGACTGCCTGGCTGGCGCCCGGGGAGGTGCTCCGGGTTGCGGCGGCCGGGGCGCTCGCGATCGCCGGGGTGCCGCTGCTCTCGGGCGACGCGGAGCACGGGCTCCGCCGCCTGGGGGCGGGCTTGCTGGGGCTCGTGTGGCTGGGCGCCCTGGCCGGCCTCGTATCGTCCGGCCCCCTGGGCCTCGTCCTGTTCGTGGCCGTGTCGATCGCCGACATCGTCGCGTACGCGGCAGGTCGACGTCTCGGCGGCCCCCGGCTCTCCCCCCTGTCGCCCGCCAAGCGGTGGAGCGGGGTGCTGGCCGCGGCCGCGGCCGGACTCCTCACGCTCGCCGTGCTGTCCTCCCTGACGTGGCAGACGGCGGTGGCTGTGACGGTCGGCGGGCCGCTCGGGGACCTGCTGGAGTCGATGGTCAAGCGGGGCGCCCGCGCCAAGGATGCCGGCCGGTGGCTGCCCGGCTCCGGCGGCCTCCTCGACCGGATCGACTCCCTCCTCATCGCCCTGGCGGTGCTGTTGGTGCTGGGGTGAGCCACGGATTGGGGGGAGCGTGGGGCTGTCCGAAGCCGGTTGCGGTTGCGTGGGTGTCATCTTCGCCCTCTGGCGGAGGGCACGGCGGGCGAGCAATCGACTCTTGACCAGCTGCTGAAGCAGCGCAGGGAAACGAAGGCGGAGGCCTGTGCAACCACCCCGACGCGTGCGTGCATCACGTCTGAGCGGGAACCCGCCTCCATATGGGAAGCATTAGTAACGTGGAGAAGACCCTGGAGAAGTGGACCGCCCCGCTGTGGGAGCGCCTGCTGCCCGCGCAACGGGACCAGCCAGAAGTGCTGGCCGAACTTCGCCAGACATGCGACGACAATACGATCATCGTCGATCGGCAACGCGTCCTGGCACCCAACATCTACACACTTGAGCTCCCGAAAGTCGCCCACCGGCGGCTGGCCAAGTACAAGGCACAGGTGCAACGCCAGCTCGGCGCGCAGGTCTGCCGACATGCCGCTGAGCAGGGTTACACCTTTCCCGGCCCGGTCTCCGTGCACGTACATGCCGCTCCGGACGACACCGTCGGCCAATTTCGTCTGCGCAGCGCGGTCAACCCCAGCTGAGCGAAAGCACGCGTACCGCCGACTGGAGCGCGCTCGACGCCTTGGCGGACAGCAGGCTTGTGCTGGGTCAGAACCGGGCGTGCGTGGTGATGTCGGATTCGAACTGGTGGATCATCTGAGGCGTCACCGTGGGGCGGCATTGGCCGATCGCCTCTAGATAGTCCGCCGTGGTCGCTCCAGGCAGTACCCCTGCGACGGCCGGCCGCCCGCCGACCGAGATGAGGTCGCGCTCGAAGGAGTTCTGCGCGGCGATCCGGGCGGCATGCTCGATGTCGGCGGGCGTGAACAGATCACTCGCCGCCACCAGTTCGTCGACGTCCACCTCCGGCCTGCCGTCGGTGTAACGCTCCCAGATCGCCGCCCGGGCGGCCTTGTCCGGTGTACCGATCGGGATCAGATAGTCGAAACGGCCGGGGCGCAGGAAGGCCGGGTCCAGGGAGCGGATCGAGTTCGTCGCACACACCAGGAGCCGCTCGTCACGCTCCCGGAAGCCCGGGATGAGCTTGAGCAGTTCGTTGGTCACCCCGTGCATCCCGCCGGGCTGCGCCGGTTCCTGGCGCACCGGGGCGATCTCCTCGACCTCGTCGATGAAGACCAGGACGCGTTCCAGCTCGGCGATCGCCGCGAACGCGGAGCGCAGCGCGGCGGCCAGATTGCCCCCGTCGGCCAGCCGCGAGGGCAGGATCTCCACAAACGGCCAGCCCAGCCGCGAGGCGATGGCGCGCGCGAACGTCGTCTTGCCGGTGCCCGGCGGGCCGAACAGGCCCACTGCCCTCGGCGGGCGCACACCATGCAGCGCCGCACGCTCCGGTTCGGCGAGCGGCAGCACGACCCGCCGTTCGATCAGGTCCTTCTCACGCTCCATGCCGACAACCTTGGCCCACAGGTCACCAGGCAGCAGTCGGCCGCCGAGATCGTCGAGGACACTGGCGGCAGGCCCATGCACCGGCTCGACCTTCTCGAAGTAGGCGACGGCAGGGCGACGGGTGTAGCCCGCGTTGAGGAGTCCGTCGCCGAACAGCTCCTCCTCGGGCAGGACGTACGCGATCCGCCCGACCCGCGCGGCGACCAGGCGCCGCTCCAGCTCGACCAGGAGGGCGCTGGCCAAGCCGCGCCCCCGCCAGGCCGGGGCGATCGCGATCCGCATCACCCAGGCCCGCTCCCCCGCCACACAGGCGAGGGCCATCCCGATGGGTACGCCCTGGTGGACAGCGACGACGCCCGGCTGGCGGGATGTCAGGGCACTGATGCACTCCGCCACGGAGAAGACGGATTCCTGGCCGAGCTCGGCCGTCGTGTCCATCAGGTGGACCACCGCGGCGAGATCGCTCTCGCGGTAGTCATGGATCAGCCAGTTCACAGGGCCCGCCCCTCGATCGTTCTCGTTGTCGCGCCAGTGCGGCGAGGCTAGGGCCGCGGGAGGTCGCGGGTCGTCTGCCACAGTGCACAAGGCGCGGGGGGGCTCTGCTACGAACCGTCACTGGGCGCAGCCGTGCCGAGCGTGCACGACGTCGCGGGCCACAAGCAGGTGCCGAACCACGACAGGGAAGGGCGCCAGGTCGAGCGGACGCCGCCGGGAAGGCGACCGTGGCCCCCGAGCCGTGGCCGTCGAGGCGCTGCTCGGTGAACTCAGCCGTCGGTCTCCGCCCTGTCGCACCTGGCCGACGGCGCGAACGTCGGTGCGGTGCCGGTCAAGGCGCAGCTGGTCTCCCAGAGACGTGCCGCGGTCGTGGTGTCGGCCAGGTGACCCCAGACGGGTTCGAGCCTGGGGGTGCCGCGCAGCCCGAACGCGCGAGGGCTCCACATCTGGCCGCCGCGCACGCTCGGGTCGAGAACGGCCCGGACGGCGGGCCACGCGCCGGCGTCCTTGCCCTGGACGAGCAGCCCGAGTGGGAAGTGACGCAGTCGCTCACCGTTGGTGCGGACATGGACCGGCGGCCGCGAGGGAGTGAGAGAGTCGAGTGCGCCGCCGGGGTGGACGAGCACGCTCAGCGTCGTGCTGCCGCCGGCACGTAGGCGGCGGTCGAGTTCGAGGGCGAAGAGCATCTGCGCCAGCTTGGACCGCGCGTAGGCACGCTTGGGCTGGTAGTCGTGCGCACTCTGGAGGTCGTCGGGGTCCAGGCGCTCGGACTTGGCAGCGAAACTGCCGGTGGTGACGATCCGGCTCCCCGGAGTTGCCGCGAGCAAGGGGGCCAGGTGGTGGGTCAGCGCGAAGTGGCCCAGGTGGTTGGTGGCGAACATCAGCTCGTGGCCGGCCCTGGTCTCGCGGCGCGGCGGATGGTCGAGCGCCACGCCGGCGTTGTGGACGACCGCATCCAGCCGGTCCAGCCCGAGCGCATGCACGGATGCCTCCAACGAAGCGAGATCGGACAAGTCAAGGGGCACGTGCGTCACCCTGGCGCCGTGCACGCGCGAGCCGATGGAAGCGATCGCGGCTTCGGCCTTCGACGTGTCGCGGCTACCGAGAACGACCGTGGCCCCGGCACCGGCAAGCTGCTCGGCGACGAAATACCCGATGCCCGCATTGCCGCCGGTGACCAGAACGCTCTTTCCCTCGGCACGCGGCAGCCGGTGAACGTCCCACTGCGGGGCCTTGGATATGGAGGGCATGGCGTGCTCCCGGAGTTGGAGTGACTTGGAGGAGAGCGGGACCGCACTTAACAACCGATCACGCCCGGTTGTCACGGTCCCAGCCGCCGCCTACATCCCACCGACAGGACGCAGCCCTCACCGGCAGGCCGCCGACACCGCACGATCCCGGCGCAGCGAGTAACCGCCGCTGCAGCGGATCTCCGCAGGTCGGGGGTCGTGGTTGGGGAGGGCGTGGGGGGTGGCACTCCACTGCCAGCGGTCGAGGCGTCAGTCGCCAACGACGAAGTCATCCGCCCCGGGGCCGGCGGATGACTTCGTCGTGCTCGGCAGGCCTGCACCGCTGAGAGCGTTGTGGGGTGAGCAGACCCTTGCAGACAGACGGCAGGCTCACCCCAGGGCACGGTCAGCGACGGTGGTGGTGCCCGCCGCGACCCCAGGACTCGATGTCCACGGTGCGGTGGTGATCGTTGCGCAAGGTGGCTTGGTCGGCGTGGTTGTCCCACATGTAGTCGCGCCGGTCCTGGTAGAGGTCGGTGCGGGTGTCGCGGCCCATACCGGTGTGAACCCTGACCGTCGCCCGGCCGGCGAGGCGTACGTCGTGGAAGCGGAAGCGGTTGCCGTCGTTGTCGCGCAGCGTCCAGCCGCGCAGGTTGACCGCGTGGCGGGTGTTGTTGGTGATCTCGACCCATTCCCTGTTCAACGACCGGTTGGTGTGGTTGTCGCGTCCGGGGCTGTCGGCCTGCACGGCGCTGATCTCGACCCGGGGATGCCGGTGGTGGTCCCGGTCGGCTGCGGTGGCCGGCAGGGCGACGGTGGAGATGACAGCGCCGGCGGTCAAGGCCGTGGCGGCGATACGACGGGCGGTCGAAGAAGCAGACATAAGTGATGTCCCCTCAAAAGCGGTGCGCCACCAGCTGATACCTGCTGGTGAGTGCGCGGTGTGGGTGCCCGGTCCGGTGTGGGCCGAGGACGCAAACTGTGAAGCTTCCGTGACGTCAACACCAGGCAGACCATGACCAGTTACGAATTGCGGACATATCCGTGACACTCACCTGTACACCCCACACCCCCCCTAAGGGCATGTACCGAACATTTGGTGCGTACCGCACCGATCACTGACGGGCCTGCGGCAAGCGGTTGCAGGCGCTGGCGTTCCGCCGACAACGTGACTCCGGCGCATCGCCCGAACGGGCGACGGGCCTCCGTAACAACCAGCCTGCTCACTTCTTCGCACACGCAGGTTCGCATCGCACGCGAGGACGGCAGACAAGAGCCAGCCGGAGCCGAAGCCGACAGCGCTCTCGCGGCTTCGGCTCCATCGGCGCAGGGAACCCGGAGCATTCGATTCCCCCCCGGTGGCCTGGGCTTTTGACGTGTGGTTGAAAGCCCTGGTCGCCCATGCTCGCGGCGGGGAAAATCGGGTTCACCGCAGGCGCCAGGGGCGCGGCCCCGACGCTCGGGCAGCACACAAATCGGGGGATCTTGATGTCTGCACCCATGCGCCGGCTCTGGTCGGCGACAGCGGCAAGGCCGGTCACCAGGCCAGCCTGCGCGGATCTCCCACAGTGGCTCCGCGGGCGTCTCGACGCCCGGGCTTCACGGTAGGCCCAGAGCCGAAACAGCCCTGCCCACACACCGACCGCGGCAGGGAAGACACTTCACGGGAGGAGCCCGCATGGGCATGCGTGTCACAACACCCCGGGCAAGCAAGGGAAGAGCCCTGAAGAAGATCACCGCCGCCGCTTCGACCGCGGCCCTCGCCATGGCTGGTCTCGCCGTCACGGCCTCGGCCGCCGATGCGGCCTCGTACCCGACATGCAACGCCGCCAAGAAGCACTACATCTCCTCCACCTGGTTCGTGGTGCAGCCGTACTACACCGGCACCGGCTCCCGGAACTGTGTGATGGGTTACGGGGCCCAGTCCGCAGGCGTGACGCGCCTGCAGTTCGCCATCAACGACTGCTACAACGGCATCGCCAACATCGCTGAGGACGGCATACACGGAACCGGGACGCGGAAAGCCGTGAGGTACGTCCAGGAGCAGACGGACGGGGAAGCCGCGGTGGACGGGGAGTACGGCCCTCAGACCCGCAAAGCCATGTACTGGGGTGTCTACATCGACGGACACGGCCTCTACGACTGCCGGAAGACCGGAGTGTGAGGGCGATGCCGAACACGGCGAAGAAGCTCGTGGCCGCAGGGGGTTCGCTCGCGCTGGGCGCGGGCGTGATGCTGGCCTCCGCTGAGTCGGCGCCGGCCGCCTCGTACCCCACCTGCAACGCACAGAAGGTCGTCCGCACCTCCGGATTGCGCTTCACCTACCAGCCCTACTACACGGGTACCGGCTCACGGAACTGCGTGATGGGCTACGGGGCACAGTCGAACGGGGTGTACGCACTCCAGATCGCCATCGACACCTGCTACCGAAACCTCTCCCGGGACGGGATCTACGGCTCCCAGACCCGCGACGCGGTTCGTGCGGTACAAGCCGCCGAGGACGTGGGAGTGGACGGCGAATACGGCCCGGTCACCCGCAAGGCCATGAAGTGGCCCGTCTACGAAGGGGGCAACGGCTCAAACCTGGGCTGCACCAGGCCGCAGACCTGACCCCGCTGCCCCGCCCGTCCGCCCACCAGCGGAGACTGATCCGCTCGACCGGCCCGGGCGCTGCGCCACCCGGGCCGGTCACGTACCCCTGCGTCCGAGCTGTGCGCCTCCCGAGAGGGGCCGATTGCTGGCACGCGACGGTGTTGCGCCACGCCTCGTCGTCTACCGAGTCGTGAGGTCAGGTGCGACCTCGGCGCCCGGCAGAGGTGGCGCCTCGGTGACGTCGAGGAACACCTGGTCGGCCTGCGGCCAGCGTTCGGCCACGCCGGCCTTGATGCGCTCCATGACGAGTTCCACCACCTCGCTGTCCCGGCCGGGCGCGAGGTCGATGCGGGCGGCGACCAGCGTCGAGTCCATGCCGAGGCGCATCGTGAGCAGGCTCGCGACACGGTCGATCTCGGGCTGCTCGGCGAGGAAGTGGGCTATCTCCTCGCGCAGTTCGGGGTCGACGGACTCGCCGATGAGCTGATCCCTGGCCTCTTTGCCCAGGCGGTAAGCGACCGCGATGAGCAGCAGGCCGATCGCGATGGAGGCGGCTGCCTCGTAGACGACCTCGCCGGTCGCCATGTGCAGGCCCATGCCGATCATCGCGAGGGTCACGCCGAGCACCGCGGTACCGTCCTCGGCGATGACGGTGCGCAAGGCCGGGTCGGAGCCGACGCCGCCCTCCTGCTGCCGCACCTGCCACAGCGCGCGGACCAGGGAACCGCCTTCGGCGAAGAACGCGACCGCGAGTACGACGAGACCGATGAGGTAACCCGTCGTGGTCTCGGAGCTTTCGGAGCGCAGTGCCTCGATGCCCTGGAAGACAGAGAAGCAGCCACCGGTGACGAAGATGCCGACGGCGGCGAGCAGCGACCAGAAGAAGCGTTCCTTGCCGTAGCCGAAGGGGTGTTGAGGGTCGGCCGGTTTACGGCTGCGGCGCAGCGCGGCCAGCAGAAAGACCTCATTCATGCTGTCGGCGATCGAGTGAGCCGCCTCGGAGAGAAGCGCGGGTGAGGCCGCGAACAGTCCGCCCGCCACCTTGGCGATGGCGATGACCAGGTTCGCGGCAAGCGCCACCCACACGGTGGTCTTCGTCTCCTGGTCCTTCGACGACTTGTTCGTCGCGGCTTGCTCGCTGGGGGCTCGCTCGGCCGACGCCGGTCTGCTCGGCGGTTGCTCGGTCGGCGGCTTGGCGGTCATCAGGCCTCGCAGTTCTGGGGTCTCAAGGGTGCTTGCAGTGGACAACACGCCGTCGTGTACCCCGAGGGTGTGGCTCCAGACGTGCAGGAGCCGTCGTTGCGGACCGGGGGTAAGCGCGCGTTCTGGCCGGCACAGCCTTCCGGGCCGGCCTCGACGTCTTCGCCGGTCAGAGCCCCGCCCTCGCCACCCGTTACGCCGGAGCGCGAGACACACCACGCCTACGGTGATTGCGGCCGCCGCACGCGTCACGTGGCGAGGGAGTCCTGCCTCTGCTCGGGCGTCATCGCTGATCCCCGCCCGGATGTCATGCCCCTGATGTATGTTCTGGGCCGCCTTCGCGATCACGCGTCGGACGCGGCAACGGCGCGTGGCGTGGGAGAGCGGACTCACCGCGCCGGCGCGGGTGGTGCGCGCCTGGGTCACTGTCCAGATGGTCAACAACGTGGCGCGGCGCGTCCAGTGGCACGAGTACGACTTCACGACGGCGGACGGCCTGGCCGTCCGATTCAAGGAATCAGGCGGCCCGGCTGGCCGGGAGCCAGGCGTCGAGGCACTCGTGTACTACGCAGGCGACGAGCCGGACCAGGCCACTGCCTCCGAGCCGCAGCCGGGCAAGGACACGTTCGCGACGGTTCTTGGCCTCGGCGTCCTCGGGGTGGGGATCGTCATCCTCATCAAGGTAACGATCCAGTACTGGTGACGGCGCCACTCGCGCCCTGCACGGGATGGATGAGCTGCCAGTCGGCAGTCGCAGGAGCGAGTGCTGCCCTTTCCCCTGAAGAGGCCGGTCAAGGCCATCCGATCGTGTCGTTCTGCATGCGCTTCGCGCGGACAGACATCATTCACCGGCACACACGATGCCGACTGCCCGATGCTCAGGCACCCGAGGGCGGCCGGTACGACGTCAAGGAGGCCCGGCTGTGGCCAGCCAGTTCCAACACGACAAGTTCCAGGCCATGTTTGCGGCTTTCGACGCGGATTCCGACGGCTACCTCCAGGAGAGCGACTTCGAGGCGCTCGCAGCCCGCTGGGGACAGCTGCCCGGCGTGGAGCCTGGCACCGAGTTGCGAGCCCGGGTGGAAGAGGTCTGCAGGGGCTGGTGGCGCACTCTGCTGGCAGCCGCCGACGCCAACCGCGACGGCACGGTGGACATGAGTGAACTCCTGTCCGTGGTCGACCAGTTGCCCTCCATGCGAGAGGAGGTCGCGGCCACGGCCGACACCATCTTCGACGCCGTGGATACGGACGAGGACGGCCGCATCTCGCCGGCCGAGCACCAGCGAATCATCGAGACATGGCACGGACAGCCGCGCGACACGCGTGACATCTTTCCCCTACTCGACCACGACGGGGACGGTTACCTCTCCCGCGCCGAGTTCGCGACCCTGTGGACCCAGTTCTGGATCAGCGACGACGCCGCAGAACCCGGCAACCTGATGTGCGGCCGTCTCCCCGGCCAGGCCTCCCCCTCTGGAAGCCCTGCCCCGTCCCCGATCTGAGGCTCACCACAGGCAAGGCGCGACGGCCACTCCCCCGGCCCGGGCCCGGGCAGCCGACCGGACCCGGGGCTCTTTCGCCCTCCTGCTGCCTTCGAGCAGCTCGGAGGGGCGCGGCAAGCCGATACCTGTCCCTTGGCCTCCTGCATGGCCACCAGGTCGGCCCGCTACACCCCCGGCGCGGGCGGCGTGAGGTGCGAGCAACCGCGCCCCAGCGCGGATCAGATGCGGGACGGCCCGGCCCTGCGGACGTGCAGCACGCTGCCGTCCAAGGGCAGCGGTGCCACATCGACCAGGGTGAGGCCCGCGTCGGCGAACAGCCGGGCGTAGTGGTCGGTGCGCCTTTCCCGGCCACCGACGTTGCACATCATGTGCAGGTCCCAGGCCGTGGCCAACGAGGGCGAGCCGTCGGCGGGCAGGACACGTTCGACGACCAGGAGATCGGCGGTGGCGGGCATGGCGCGGGCACAGTGGCGCAGGATCTCGCGGCAGCGCTCGTCGTCCCAGTCATGCAGGACGCGGGACAGCACGTACACCTCGCCGCCCGCGGGCACGTCGGCGAAGTCGCCCGCCCTGAAGCCGCACCGCTGCGTGTGCCCGGCCGCGCCGAGGAGGCGGCGGGCGGCTTCGACCGTGTGCGGGCGTTCCAGCAAGAGGCCCTGCAGGCGGGGGTGAGCGGAAAGGATTCGGCAGAGCAGCTCGCCGTTGCCGCCCGCGATGTCGACCACGGTGGCCCCGTCGGCCGACTCGGCCAGGACCGGGTGGGCAGGCAGCGGGTCGAACATCCTTGAGCCGGCGGCCATCGACTGGTCGAAGAGTTCCGCGAGTGAAGGGTTACGGGCGAAGTGGTCGAAGTGGTTGTCGCCGAAACGGTGCTCGAAGGCCCGCGAGATTGGCGCCCTCGCCGCGGACGGACTGATCAGCCCGGCGGCGTCGCCCGCGAGGAACAGCGCGCCGTGACGCAGCGGTTCGAGCACATCGGACTCCAGGGCGACGACTGACCGCTGCAGGATGGGCCCGCGGCGCAGGGGGCCGTGCCCAGGTCGATTGGAGAAGCACTCACGCGGAGCCATCCACAGGTGCGCGCGGACCTCCTGCGCCGGCGAAACGCCGGCACCTGTCCTGACGGACCTCAGAGGGACGTAGGGGAAACCTGTGCCTCACGACCAGACGAGTCGCCCTTCGGTGGCCTCGCAGACCGGATGATTTCCCTCGGCGATCTTCGTCAGCATCTCCGCCACGGAGTCGAAGTAGTGCGCCAGTGACTCGTACTCGCCCGTGATCGAGCTCTCCCCCACGAACCACCTGCCGATACGCCCGTCCCGGACGTCGATGAACTTGCCCATCCAGCCGTCCTGATCCGACAGGAACGGAATCCACTCATTGCGCCAGAACGGATGGTCCGGCTGGTCCGGAGGGTCGAAGCCACCGGGCATGGAGCGGGTGGCGTAGAGCCTCTGCATCCCTCCGATGCCCAGAAAGAAGCTGCCCTCATCCGGGAACCCGGCGAAGCCGCAACATGCCACGTCGTCGTCCACATCTTCGTCAGGAAGATCCAGGTTGTTCTGCAGCAGCCACGCCCGCAGGTCCTGAGGGAGCGGGACACCCATCCGTTCCTCGGCGGCCGTCAGCATCTGTTCCGTAGCGGGCCCGGGTAGTTCCGCGTGATCGGCCGGGGCGTGCTGCCGAAGAAGATTCATTACGCGAGACCAGCTCTCCACCACACTCATACCCCACTGCCCTCTCTCGCGGATACCCCAACGACTGCGCCACTCCGAGGGTGCAGAAGTCATGTTGCTGAGCGCCGATCGGAAACCCTGGCAGGAATGCTACTTCGAGCGATCTCTCTGCCCCCACGGCCACTTGACACCTTCCGGACCGGAGTCACCCCTCGGAATCCGGATCTTCCTTCGCCGGGGGTACGCGGCCCAGCGCCGGCCGCAGGACCGGCGCATGGTGGGCCAGGAAATCCCACAACCGGTCGGCGACCGGTCCGTGCGGCCGGTCGCGACGGCGCGCTGCCGCGAGCTCCTCGACCACACCGGGAAAGTGTCGTCCGGCGATGGAAAGCAGCCGTCCGTCACGCAACTCCTGCTCGATCATGAACCGCGGCACATGGCCCCATGCCATGCCGTGCAGGATCAGCTCCTTCTTCATGCGATGGTCGGGAACGGAGCTCTGGGGCGCGCCTTCGACCAGGAAATGGCCCTGCTCGGACGGGTGCCGCGCCGAATCCCGCACCACGCACTGAGTGAAGGCCTGCATCCGCTGCGGCGTGATGTCGCTGTCCGGGAGGAAGGGCAGGAAACCGGGTGCCACGACGGGAACCAGCGCGACGCGGCCGAGATCGATCCACTCCATCCGCACGTCGCTCTTGGGAACGCGGTGCACGATGAGGTCGGCTTCGTCCTCCAGCAGCCGCTCCCAGGGGCCGGTGACCGTCTCGTACTGCAGGTGCAGTCGCGTCTGCGGACACTGCCCGAAGAAGGTGCTGAGCATCTCCAGGACCGGCGGAGGCGGGCACAAATCCCCTAGCACCACGCGCAGTTCGGCCTCCTCGCCCATCGCGAGTTGCGCGGCGTAGGTCTGCAGCTCCTCGGCTTCGTGCAGCAAGAAGCGCACCTTGCGGTGGAAGGCGTGCCCTGCCCCGGTGAGCTGCACCCGGTAGCCCGAGCGATCCAGCAGGGCCAGGCCCAGCCGCCGCTCCAGCTTGGCGACTGCTGCGAACACCGAAGGGTGCGAGCGGTGCAGCCGCTCGGCGGCGGCCTGGAAACCACCGTCGAGGACCACGGCGTTGAAGCACTGCAGCTCGTGGAGCGTGAAGTCGGTCATTGTCCAGACAACCTACAGAGTCGGTCTGATCTTTGTAATAGAAGTCTGCCAGGTGGGGTTCATAGGCTCAGCACATGGCTACTGCCACTGCCACCGGATCACCTGAACACTGGAGCTGACATGACTTCTCACGTTGGTACTGCCATCACCACCGGCGACGGCGTCCGCATCGCCTACCGCTTCGACGGCGCCGAGGACAAACCGGTGCTGCTGCTCTCCAACTCCATCGGTACCGACCTGCACATGTGGGACGGTCAGGTGCCGGCGCTCAGCGAGCACTTCCGGCTGCTGCGCTACGACGCACGCGGCCACGGCACCTCCGGAGTCCCCGACGGCCCCTACTCCCTTGACCGGTTGGGGCGCGACGTGGTGGAACTGCTCGATGCCCTGGGTCTGCAACGGGTGCATGTGCTGGGCCTGTCTTTGGGCGGCATCGTCGCGCAGTGGCTGGGGATCCACGTCCCCGAGCGCGTGGAGCGCCTGGTGCTCTCCAACACCGCCGCCCACCTCGGCCCGGCCGGTCAGTGGGACAAGCCGATCGCCGACCTGCTCCAGGCCCCCGACATGCAGGCCACCGCGGAAGGGTTCCTGCACAACTGGTTCCCGGCCCGCATGCTGCACGGCGACAACGAGGTCGTCGAGGGCTTCCGCCGCACCCTGCTCGCCACGCGGCGCGAGGGCGTGGCCGGGAGCTGGGCCGCGGTGCGTGACTACGACCTGCGCCGCACGGCCGCGCTCATCCCCAACCCGACACTGGTCATCGCGGGCGAGCACGACACCGTCACCTCCGCCGACCACGGCAAAGAACTCGCCGCGATCGTCCCCGGCGCCCGGTTGACCATTCTGCCCACCGTGCACATGGCCAACGTCGAAAGTCAGGCAGAGTTCCTGGACGCCGTGATCGCCTTCCTCACCGAACAGCCGTGACGGCTTCCGCCCCGCAGTCGGGGCGACGCATCGCCCCCTGGGGTGGGTTCCCGCGTGTGGCCAGGCTTAAGGCTTACGGGCTGCAGGTGTCCGGGGGCCCAGAGTCGGTCGGCGAGGGCGATTTCGTCGGCGAGGGGGAGGGTGGAGGAGAAGAGGGGTCCGAGGGTGTCGGGGTACCGGAGGGGGACGGTGCGCCTGTCGGGCTCGGGTCGTCGGAGGGGGACGGCGAGGGGCAGTCCGGGGTGGTGGGGTCCGGGTCTGTGGGGCCTGGAGGGGTAGGTGTGGGGCGTGGGCCCGGGCCCGTGGGGCGTGGGCCGGGGCGGGTTGGGTCCGGCGAGGCGGAGTCGCCGGGGCGGGGGTTCCTTGGGTTTGCCGGCTGAGGGCCGATGACCAGGCCGCCACCGCCGGCCAGCCGGCTGGCGGGGGTTGTGCCGCCCGGGCCGGGGCTGGTCGGCAGTGGGCCCCGGCCGTCGGGGATCTCGTGGGTGCCGCGACGGTAGAAGTCCAGCCAGGACAGGACCGTGCGCAGGTAGGCGGATGAGTGGTTGTAGCTGAGGATCGCTCGGTCCAGGTCCGCTTTGCGGGCGAGGTCGCGGTTGCCGGCACACAGGTAGCGGCCTGCGGCGAGCGCGGCGTCGTGGATGTTGTTGGGGTCGGCGCGGCCGTCCTTGTTGCCGTCGGCGCCCCAACTGGCCCAGGTGGAGGGGATGAACTGCATCGGCCCCACCGCACGGTCGTAGGTCGCATCGCCGTCGTACCGCCCGCCGTCCGTGTCGGAGATGCGGGCGAATCCGCTGCCGTTGAGGACGGGGCCGAGGATGGGGGTCAGGGTGGTGCCGTCCGCGTCGACCCGGCCGCCGCGGGCCTGTCCCGACTCCACCTTGCCGATGGCTGCCAGCAGGTGCCAGGGCAGGTGGCAACCGGGGTCGGTGTCTGCGAGAGCGCCCTCGGCGTTGCGGTAGGCGGTCAGGACCGTGGCCGGGATACCGGACTGGGTCCGCGCCTCGGGGGTCTGGACCTCGCCTCCGCCGCCCGGTGCGCCGTTGCTGCCGCGCAGGGGCGGGAGTTCGGTGTGGTAGGCGTCGGCCGAGGGGCCCGCGGGCGGGAGCCACCCGCCGTTCTCGCCGGTGGCACTGTCCGGGGCGGCGCCACGACGGGGCGCGACCGACGAGCCGCCCGGCGCGCCCGATGCGGTGAGGCCGGCCACTGCGACGGCTGCGACGACGGTGCCGGCCATGCCCCGGCGCATGCGGCCGCTGCCCTTCTTGCGGTGCCTGTTGCTCGTTGCCATGACTCACTCGCCTCTCGGAGTTGCGGCGCTCAGCAGTTGGGGGCGGCGGGCCGGTCCGCGAAGCGGTCGGCGAGATACGTCATGGCTTCGGCGTTCGCCGCCTGGATCGGCCAAAGGTGGTCGGCAACGGGCGCATGGCTCGTGGTGTCGTACGTCTTCCAGGTCAGCGGAACGCCCTGCGCGCAGTACTGCTTGTGCAGGGCGTCAGCCTGGTTCGGTTCGACGAGGGCGTCCTGGGTCGCGTGGTACTGGAGCACCGGCACCTTGATCTTCGGGCTGCTGCCGAGGGTGTTCTCCGTATAGCGGGCCACCCAGGGCGCGTCGACGAGCGGGCTGCGGGTGACGTAGGCGGACAGCGGCTTGTTGCCGTACTTGTTGATCATCTCGAGGGCGCAGCCGCCCGCTTCGAGGTCGGCGACCATGGCGCGTCCCGCGTCATTGAGCACGTCGCCGAACTTCAGCTCGGGATAAGCGTTGTTGAGGCCGATCAGGGCGTAGAGGAGAAAACCGGAGCCGGGGCGGCCGTTGAGCGGCAGGGCCACCTCCATCAGATTGGCGGGGACGCCGCCGGCGACGATGCCCTTGAGCTTGAGCTCGGGCGCGTAGTCGGGCTGGAACTCGCCCGCCCACAGCGCGGCGCCGCCGCCCTGGGAATAGCCGCGGAAGGCGACCGGTGCGTCGGCGGAGAGCCCGGTGGCGGGCAGCCGCTGGGCGGCGCGGACCGCGTCGATGAGGGCAGGGCCGAGGGACTTGCCGACCATGTACGTCGTCTTCGGTCCGGGCCGGTAGCCCTCGTAGTCGGGGACGGCGACCGCGTAACCCGCCCTGAGCATGGCGTTGATGACCCACTGCTCGTACAGGGCGCCCTTGGCGATCATCCGGGACGGGGTGCAGCGGAAGGCGGGCCCCTGCGTGCCGGGCCCCCAGCCGACGATGGGCCGTGAGGCGGGCGTGCCGCCCTTGGGCACCATGACGGTGGCGGTCGCCACGTGGGGTTTGCCGAGCGCGTCGGTGGAGCGATACATCACCTGCCAGGTGTCGGCCAAGGCGCGCGGCGTCGGGGTGCCGGGCTCGATCTTGCGGGAGCGGACGATGTCGCCGGGCTTTCCGTCGGGCAGGGCGGTCGGCGGTGCGTAGAAGTCGTCGGGCGGCAGCGGCGCGGCCGCACCCGAGCCCACACTCGCACTCGCACTCGCACTCGCACTCGCACTCGCCGGAGCGTGGCGGGGCTCGCTGCCCGCCGTGCCCGGAAAGAGCGTGCAGGCCGCGAGGATCAGGGCGAGCACGGCGGTGAGCCGTCCTGCCCGGTGGGATATCCGTGTCGGCATGTCAGTTCCTCTGAGGGCCGGTGGCATCTGGTGGCTGGTGGAACGGGGGCGTTCGCGCGGCCGGTTGCGGCTCGTCGGAGAGGCTGCGCGAGGCTATATCTGCAGTCCCTGTCGTGGGTTGTCCTGCTCCGCAGTGGCGAGCTCTTCGAGATGTGCCGCCGCGGTGGGCGCCCCGCCCGCCGCACGGAAGGAGTGGCTGACGCGGCGAGCTCCGGCGGTGTAGTGGGGTTGACCGAGCACGGCGTCCATGGCGGATCCGACGGCCTTGGCGTCGGTCCGGCCGAATCGCACCCGTACGCCCGCCCCCACGGCGGTGACCTGGGCGGCGATGCCGGGCTGGTCATGGCGGACCGGCGCCACCACCAGGGGGACGCCGTGCCACAAGGCCTCGGTGACGGTGCGGTGTCCGGCGTGGCAGACGACGGCGTCCGCGTGGGCCAGCAAGGCGAGTTGGGGAACGGAGGGGCAGATCAGGAGGTTGCCGTCGTCGCGCGGTGGTCCAAGGACGCCGTCGGGGTCGACGACCACTGCTCGCAGTGTGCGAGAGCGGGCGCGTATGCCGTCGACGCACTGGGCGAGGAACTGGGCGCCCGCCGTGGTGTCGGCGGTGTCGAGGGAGACCAGAACCAGCGCCCGGTCGTCGTCCCTCTCGACCCACTCCCAGGGGAAGTCGGCGGTAGCGGCGTGTGTATCGGGCACCTGGCCGAGCGCCGGGCCGACGAAACGCACCGGGCCGCGGTTCGGCGCCTGCGGGCCGACGAGTTCGCTGGTGGAGAAGACGAGCGTGAGCCGCGGTGAGAACCGCGGGTCGTAGCGGGCCGAGGGGTCGCCCAGGCGCAGCCGGAGGCCGTCGAGGAGGTCGGTCAGCCACTGGTCGAACTGCGGGCTGTCCCTGGGGCTGCGCGACAGCTCGGCGGAGGTGGTCGAGGAGGTGACGAAGGGGACGCCGAGCCGTTCGGCGACCAGCGCGCCCGCGATGGTCTGCTGATCGACCACGAGCAGGTCCGGCCCGAACTCCAGCACGGCGGCGGTCACGCCGGGGGCCATGGCGTACGCGAGCGGGGCGAAGAAGTCCTCCCACAGGAACCGCAGGGCCGCCACGCCGCGCAGATCGCGGGGTCTGTCGATACCGGGCGTGCCCGCGCAGGGGAAGACGCGGTCGTCAGCGGCCACCAGACCTTCCAGGGCGGCCGACTGGCCGGCCCAGGCCACCTCGTGCCCCCGGAGGGCGAGTTCGGCGGCGACCGCCGACGCCGGGTCGACGTGGTCGGCGAGTGGCGGCACCACGAAGAGGAAGCGGCTCATCGGGCCTCGCCGCCACGTGCCGGCCGAGCTCCGGCGCAGGGGCGCGGGGTGGTGGCGGCGTACCCCGCAATGCCCAGGGCCGGTTGGGCATTGCGGGTGTCGGGGAGCCCGGCGCGCCCGCGTTCGCATGCGTCGGGGGCGAAGCGGTCGGGCTGCCGTCCGGACGGCCGAGCGAACTGCTCGCGAGCGTGCCGGTCGCACCGGACTGTGACCGGGATTGCCTCATAAGACAGCATCAGAGCTCCGACCGCTCGGCGACACAAGCAACAAGCAACAGACACAAGCCCAGGCACAGATGTGGGCACGGGAAATTACGTTGAATTGACGATCGATCCGGAAACGGAAGCTAGTAGCGCGTCGAGAAGCCGGTCAAGAGGCGTTTCGCCGGGTGCAGAAGATCTGTTGCGGGGTGAGTAAGGAGCCGGGATCAGTTATCACTCGGGCTCGCTCAGACTCATCCCGGGAATTTGGCATCGACGTACAAGTTCGCATCGTGCCTTGCTCACCCGGGGATGAATCAGCCCTCAAAACCAAGCAGCTTAATTCTGCTGGTAATTGACATCTTGACCGCCCAACTACCCGTCAGTAGTTTACCGATCCGAAACAGGACCGTATCTGGCGAAGATAACGACATGTACGGCCATTCTCCTTCACCCGTTCTGCTCGTTCACGCAGTACGAGAGGCAGCTCATGAGAGCTAAGCAAAAGAGAGCCGGGGTGCGTGGCGCCCTGGCAGCGGTCGCGACCGCCGGGCTGGTCACCGGCCTGATCACCGTCACCGGAGGTACCGCTTCAGCCGTTCCGCTGAAACTGAACCAGAAGTACACCTGTAAGTTCCCGATCATCAACAACGACCCGATCGAAGTTGAGATCACCGCCGACATGCCCACCACCATGAAGGTGGGCGAGACCGTCCCCGAGTACGACATCAAGGCCGTCACCAAGGTCAGCGCCCGCGCCGCACAGGGCCTGGGAGTCATGGGCGCGGTGACCCTGGAAGGCAAGGCCACCGCCGATGTCAAGGTGACCCTGCCCGGCGGCACCGGCAACCTCCCCATCAAGGTCGTCAACACCGTCGCCAAGGCCAACATCCCCAACCCGGCGGCGGCGTTCACCGTCGACGCCACCGGCAAGTCGCCCGGCTCCCTGCTGACCTGGGCCGATCCCGGTACCGCCACGTTCGATGTCACGGGCCTCAAGCTGCACAACATGATCGCCCGCGACACGGCGGGCAACCCCGTCCAGCTCCCGCCGTTCGGCGATGAGTTCGAGACGGCCTGCACGCTCGACGCAGGTCAGCCGACGCTCCTGCACACGATGGAGATCCAGGGCGGCAGCACCGACCCCGGACCTGACCCGGACCCCGGACCTGACCCGGACCCGGGCACGGACCCCTCGACGGGCAAGCAGAACGTGAACACCAAGGTGACCCCCAAGCAGGGCGGCGGTCAGCTCACCATGGCCCAGGCGGGCGACACCGTCGCGCTGTCCCCGGTCGAGGAGGGCGCGGGCGGCAGCTCGACCGGCGATCTGCAGAAGGTGACCGTCAAGGACGCCCGAAACGGCGCCACCGGCTGGTCGCTCACCGGGAAGGTCACCGACTTCACGGGCGGCGCCAGCACCATCGGCGCGGACAAGCTCGGCTGGACGCCGTCCTGCGAGACGGCGGCCGGGTCGGCGAGCACCTGTGTGCCGGGCACACAGGGACCGGTCGGCGGAACGGGCGCCACGCTCGCGAGCGCGCCCGACGCGGCACAGACCGGCGGCGAGTTCACCGTCGGCGCGGGCCTCGCGCTCGACGTACCGGCGACCGCGGCCGCCGGTGACTACGCGGCCGTGCTCACGCTGACGCTGACCTGATCCCGCGCCTCGCCTGGTGGACCGGCCGTCGTGCGACGGCCGGTCCACCTCTTGCGACGGCCGGTCCACCTCTTCGGCATGTCATCGCCCTTCCCCTCTCGTCACCTCCCTTTCTCATCACCTCCCTTCCTCGCTCGCTCTGGGGGCCGCATGCACCTCGTTCGTCCGCAGCTCACGCATCGCAGATACACCGCCATGCTCATCACCGCCCTGGCCCTGGCGCTCGGCCTGCTCACCGCAAGCCCGCCAACGGACGCGTTCGCCGCCGACAACGGCCGCTGGTCCGTCTTCCCCGCCGACAAGAAGGACGGCAAGGGCGGAAAGAAGGCAGCCAAGGACCAGGCTCACCGGGCGTACTTCCGGATGAAGGCCGATCCGGGGCGCACCGTGCACGACAAGGTCACCGTCTCCAATCTCGCCAAGGAGCCGGTGACCTTCCTGCTCTACGCCGCCGACGCGTACAACACCCCCCGCGACGGCGGCTTCGCCGTACGCGAGCCCACCGAGAAGCAACGCTCCATCGGGGTATGGACACGCCTGGAGCGCTCCGAGGTCACGGTTCCGGCGGGCGGCAAGACCACCGTCCCCTTCACCGTCGCCATTCCGCGTACCGCATCGCCCGGCGACCACCCCGGAGCCGTCATCGCCCTGGACAAGCGCGTCGCCCGCGCCAAGGGCACCGGCGTCGGCATCCGGCAGGCGGTCGGCGCCCGCGTCTACTTGCGGGTCAACGGCGAGCGGGCGCCCGGCCTGAAGGTCCAGGACGTCCGCTTCGACTACGAGGTGCCGCTGGTGCCCGGCCTGGGCAAGGACGCCACGGTCACCTACACCCTCGTCAACAGCGGCAATGTGCAGCTCGAGCCGAGGGTCGACCTCAAGGCGAAGGGCTTGTTCGGCCGGACGTCCTTCGACAGCGCGGGCAACAAGCTGCCGGCCGAACTGATGCCGGGCCAGCGGGTGCGGATCACCCAGAAATGGGCCGGACCTCCTCCGCTGGACTGGGGCAGCGTCGAACTGACCGCCAGCGATAAGGGCGGTGAGCTGGTGGACAGCGGCAGCACCGCCTACCGCACGGTGAACTGGGGAGTCCTCGTGACGCTGGTCGTGGTGGTGCTCTTCCTGATCTTGGGGGTGGTGGTGCGGCGCCGCAGGGCCCGCGCCGCCGCGCGGACTTGAGCCGGGCGACCCACGTCGCCGTGCGGATGAGACCCGTACGCCACCTTCCACCACGCGCAGTCGCCCTACGGCATGACCGCGGGCCCGGAGCGCCGTCGCTGCTCCGGGCCCGCTCTCCGCGCTGCCGTACGGCGGGAAGCCCCCCCGGATCGCAAGGTGGCCGGCAGTGCCGTGCAGCAGCGGTCTCAGATGGTCTGCTCGTCCCTCCTGATGCGCCGGGGCAGGTAGTGGAAGGCCGCTATGCCGGCAGCGCTGAGGCCTCCGGCCGCCGCCAGCATCAGGCCGATGCCGGACTTGCCGGTCGCCGCGAGCGCGCCCGAGCCGCCGGTCACCTGGGTGCCCAGCTGGGTGCCGGAGGATCCGGAGCCGCCGCTCGATCCGGTACCGCCCGCCGTGCCGGAGCCGCCCCCCGTGCCCGAACCACCGGTCGTTACGCCGGGGTCGGCCGGGTCCGTGGGGTCAGCGGGATCGGTCGGCGGGTCGGTGGGCGGGTCCGTCGGAGGATCGGTGGGCGGGTCGGTCGGTGGATCCGTGGGCGGGTCGGTGGGGTCCGTACCGCCGTCGCCGGTGATCGTCATGGTGTGCAGGAGCGTCTTTTGACCGGCGTCGAGCGTGCACTCCGCCGTGAACTCGTCGCCGTTCGGCGGCAGCGGAACGGGCTTGCCCGCCGCATCCCTGGCGATCATGTCGTGCAGCTTCAGGCCCTTCACGTCGAAGGCCGCATCGCCCGCCGAGCCCCAGGTCAGCAGCCCGCCGGGGGACTTGCCGGTCGCCGTCACCTCGAAGGCCGCGGCGGGGTCGGGGATGTCGGCCTTGGCGACGGTGTTGACGACCTTGATGGGCAGCGTGCCGTCGCTGCCGGGCTGGGTGACGACCACATCAGCGGTGGCCTTGCCCTCCAGCGTGACCGCGCCGAGCACCCCGAGGCCCTGCGCGGCACGCGCGCTGACCTTGGTGACGGCCTTGATGTCGTACTCGGGGACCGTCTCGCCGACTTTCATCGTGGCGGGCATGTCCGTGGTGATCGCGGCTTCGATGCCGTCATTGCCGATGATCGGGAACTTGCAGGTGTATTTCTGCGTGAGCGACACCGGCTCGGCCGATGCGCTGCCACCGCCGGCGGTCAGTGCGATCACCACCCCGGCAACTCCGGTCAGGGCCGATCCCCGCGCCAGCCTCGCCATCACTTTTGCCGGTTGCTCTCCCCTGCGGTCTCCCATGCGATCTCCCATGTGTGGCCCCACTTCTGAGAATTGGCACAATCCAGAAATGACTACTGGCAGGTAAGGGGCCAGTCAACCCGATCGGCACAGTTCGGCAACGTGCGGCGGCAAGGGCCCCGCAATTTGTCATCCACGCACCGTCCCGTACTCACCGGAGCCACAAAACTTCCGGGCCGCCAACTTGCCCCTGCCGGAGGTAAGAAGCAGGCCTTGACCGCCCAACTACTCATCAGTAGTTTGCGTATTCGAAACACCGCCGTAGCGTCTGCGGCAATTCAGTCGGCAGATTCCCTTCAAGCGGCGCATTTCGCATCTCCCGATTTACCCGGACAGCTGGGCCGGCGAGTCCGGAATCGCAGAGATGGCACCCGACCTTCGTTTGTGCCCGTTCACGTAGCCCGAGAGGTAGCTCATGGGAGTGCACAAGAGACATACCAGGGCGCGCAGTGCCCTGAGCACGGTGGCGGCCGCCGGCCTCGTCACCGGCCTGG
The DNA here is from genome assembly GCF_053591915.1 of Streptomyces sp. NPDC002853. Classification (NCBI taxonomy): domain Bacteria; kingdom Bacillati; phylum Actinomycetota; class Actinomycetes; order Kitasatosporales; family Streptomycetaceae; genus Streptomyces; species Streptomyces sp. NPDC002853. Next base: position 495,839 of record NZ_JBSFUS010000002.1, read on the forward strand.
TCACCCTCAGCGGAGGTTCCGCCTCCGCCGACCCGGTCAAGCTCACGCAGAAGTACACCTGCAAGTTCCCGATCATCAACAACGACCCGATCGAAGTTGAGATCACCGCCGACATGCCCTCCACCATGAAGGTGGGCGATGCGGTGCCGGAGTACGACATCAAGGCCGTCACCAAGGTCAGCGCCCGCGCGGCACAGGGCCTGGGCGTCATGGGCGCGGTGACCTTGGAGGGCAAGGCCACCGCCGATGTGAACGTGACCCTGCCCGGCGGCACCGGCAACCTCCCCATCAAGGTCGTCAACACCGTCGCCAAGGGCGACATCCCCAACCCGGCCGCGGGGTTCACCCTCACCGCCAACGGCAAGTCGCCCGGCGGTCTCCTGACCTGGGAGAAGGAGGGGACGGCCAAGTTCGACGTGACCGGCCTCAAGCTGCACAACATGATCGCCCGCGACGCGTCAGGAGCTCCCGTCCAACTGCCGCCGAACGGCGATGAGTTCCCGGCGGACTGCACCCTGGACGCGGGCCAGCCCACCGCGCTGCACACCATGACCATCACCGGCGGCAGCACCGATCCCACGGACCCGCCGACCGATCCGCCCACCGATCCCCCGACCGACCCACCCACGGACCCGCCGACGGACCCGCCGACGGACCCGCCCACCGATCCGCCCGGCGATGACCCGGTGAAGCTCAACTTCGGCATCAAGGGCAACTCGTTCATCAAGGCGGCCAACGGCAACGCCCCGCTCACCGGCGGCATCGACACCCGCTACGACCTGAACAAGGGCACCTTCGACGCCGACCTGACGCTCGACCCGACCAAGGGCAAGTTCACCATCATGGGCTTCCTGCCCACGACCGCGGACATCGCCTTCGAGCAGACCGGCAAGACCACCGGCACGCTGGACACCGCCGGCGCCCTGAAGTCGAAGTCCGAGATGTTCGTCAAGCTCTCCAGCGTCAACGCCTTCGGCCTTCCCATCGGCGGCGGTGCCGACTGCAAGACCTCCTCCGCCGCCAAGGTCGACCTCGCCAGTGAGGGGCGCTTCCAGCCGTACAAGGGCGGCAAGCTCAAGGGCACGTACACCCTGCCCGGCATCAAGGGGTGCGGTGTTCTCAACGACATCATCAGCACGTTCATGGCAGGGCCCGGCAACACCATCGACATGGACCTCACCTACAAGAGCTGAGAGCACGTCACAGCGGTGAGTCCGCATCCCGATCCGGCCCCCCGCCCCCTTCGAGGCGGGGGGCCGGACCCGTTCCGCAGAACTTGGAGAGGCAGTGCTGAGATTGCGCGTCCCAGGGTGGCGGGCCGCCCCCGCCGTCGTGCTGCTTGCCGGGCTGATCGGCTTCACCTCCGGCCGGCCGGCCGCCGCGGACCCAGTGTCCCTGACGCAGACCTACACCTGCGTGTTCCCGATCATGGAAGAGGACCCGCTGACCGTCGTCATCACGGCGGACCTGCCGGCCAAGGTGCAGGTCGGCGAGCAGATCCCAGCCTTCCGGGTCACTTCGGTGTCCCAGGTCAGCAAGGCGGCGGCCACCGCCCTGCGCACGGTCGGCGGCACCACCCTCGAAGGCATCGCCACGGCGGATATCACCGTGCACATGCCCGAGGGCCCGCTGAACATCGGCCTCGACAACACCATCCCCAAGACCCCCCTGCCGCAGCCGCCCGCCGCCTTCGACGTGACCGCCACCGGGCAGGCACCGGCTCTGACGTTCCGGCAGCCCGGCAGCGTGAAGATCGACGTCAACAGCCTGCTCCTGACGATGACCCCGCGGGACGCGGCCGGCGCCAAGACGGCCCTTGACACCTTCGAGACCGAGTGCACCCTCGATCCCGCCGACCAGAACAAAACGCTGCACACCGTCCGGGTCGAACCGGGGACCACGGATCCGACCGACCCGCCGGACCCGGGCGGCGAGCCGGTGCAGCTGAGTTACGGCATCAAGGGCAGCTCGCTCATCAAGGCGGCCAAGGGCGGCGTCCCGCTCACGGGCGGCATCGACACCCGCTATGACCCGAGCAAGGGAACTGTCGACGCCGACCTGGAACTCGACCCGACCAAGGGCAAGTTCACCCTCCTCGGTTTCCTGCCCGCCACCGCGGACATCGCCTTCGAGCAGACCGGCAGCACGACAGGGACTCTCGACACGGCGGGCAGCCTCACGTCGCACTCCGAGATGTACGTCAACCTCACCGGCGTGAGCGCGCTCGGCCTGCCCATCGGCGGTGGACCCAACTGCAGGACCGTCGAGCCCGCCAAGGTCGACCTCGTCAGCCAGGGCCGCTTCGCACCGCACACCGGCGGCAAACTCAAAGGCACCTACACCCTGCCCGGGCTGAAGGACTGCGGCGGCTTCAACGACATGATCAGCACGTTCATCGCCGGCCCCGGCAACACGATCGACCTGGCCCTCACGTACGAGAAATAGCGAGCACGCGGGTCCGGACAGCGATTGCTGCCCGGGCCCGCGCTCATCAGGCCGTCAGCGGCCCATCAGGGCGAAGACCCCCCAGCCGACGTACTCGCGCTGGTACCGCGCGTAGCGTGCGGGCTCGGTGGTGAGCTCCGCCCGTATCTCGCCAGCCAGCTCGTCATCGGGGTTCTGGTCCAGCCAGCGGCGGAGGTTGAGCCACTGGGCCGCCTGGTACCGGTCCCAGCTGTCCTGATCGGCGAGGACCATTTCCACGACGTCGTAGCCGAGATCGCCGAATTGCTCCATCAGCTCCGGGAGCACCAGGAATTCGTCCTTGCTGCCGGCGTGACAGGCTTCGGCGGTTTCCTGGTCCGGCACGTCCCGACGCCAGTACGGCTCACCGATCAGCATCAGGCCGCCGGGGCGCAGACTCTGGCCCAGCAGCTCGACGGTGCCCGCCACGCCGCCGCCGATCCAGGTGGCACCGACGCACGCGGCGAGATCGACCGGCTCGTCCGCGACGAAGCCGGCGGCGTCGTCGTGCACGAAGGTGACCCGGTCGGCGACGCCGAGTTCAGCGGCGCGGGCGCGGGCCTTCTCGGTGAACACCGTGCTGATGTCCACTCCGGTCCCGGTGACGCCGTGGTCGCGGGCCCAGGTGCACAGCATCTCGCCCGATCCGCTGGCGAGGTCGAGCACGCGCGTGCCGGGTGCCAGGTGCAGGGCCTGGCCCAGGACGGCGAGCTTGCCAGGGGTGATCGGGTTGTGGACGCGGTGGCTACTTTCGCGGATGGTGAAGATGCGTGGGAGATCCACTTGTGGTGTTCCTTCGGTTTGATGAGGTCATGGCGTATGCGGGAGACAGCTGACCGGAGTCGGCAGTCGTGGCTCGGACCGTCATCAAACACACCTCGTTCGAACGCATGGATCTTGAGCCGCCGAGTGTAAGCACCCCGGGGTGACGTCTCCACCGAATTACGGGTTCTTCGCGTGGGAGGAGCGCAGCAATCTAGGCGTGGGACGAGCGCAGCAGCCGCACCGCGCGCGCCGCACCCAGCCAGAACGCGGTCGGCAGGAACACCAGATCCCCCACGATGGTGATCGCCGAGAACATCGGCAGCGCCATCAGCAGCCCGATGCCCAGATGCGTGCCCAGCATCACGACCAGGGCCGCGTACTTGAGCCGCGGCACGAAAACCAGCGCGGGAAACAGCAGTTGGGAGGCGACGGTGACATACGCGAGCAGCGCCAGCACACTCCCCTGCCCCGCCAGCCATCCGGAAAGCTCCGGGAACGTCGCGAAGTCGTCGAGACGCAGGGCGTAGTGCAGGGCGCTGCCGTCCCGCCACGTGGAGCCGCGGATCTTGTAGAGGGCCGCGGTGCCGTAGACCACCATCACCTGGAAGGCGATCAGCGCCATGCCCGCGTTGTGCAGGACGGTGACGATGCGGCGGCGCAGCTCCTCGTACGGGGTTACGGGTGCGGAGGTCGCGCGGGCGGCGCGGCGGGCGTCCAGGGACCAGCGGCGGCCCGACGCGCACAGCACCAGGTAGTTGGCGAACAGCAGGCTCAGCAGCTCGAATCCGCTGCCGGCGACCGTCGAGCGCATGTAGAAGCCCGCGGCGACGAAGGCGAAGAGGACCGCCATGAGGCGGGTGTGCCAGCCCAGCAGGTACAGCACACTGACCGCGACGGCCAGCACATAGCCGGCCCAGAAGTAGTCGGGGCTCTGGGTGCCGAGCCAGGTGTACCACCAGGACAGCCGGCCGTCGGCGCCGCGCGCCTCGACCGAGGCACGGAACAGCTCGGGGGTGTACGGCGATCCAGGGCCCCAGAGGCGGTCCGCGTGGCCTGCCTCGCGCAGCAGGTTGAGCAGGAAGAGGCCCGAGACGCCGATGCGCAGGACCGCGGCTCCGTACAGCCCGAACGGTGTGAGAAACGCGGCGCGCACTCGCTCCCGCACGCCCCGGCCCGCGTCCTCGGCCCCGGCGGGCCCCGCACCCACAGTCTGGCGCAACGTCACGGGATCACCTCCCAGGTGCCCAGCGGCCGGCGGCTCGCGAGCGGCGCGGGATCGCCGGGTGGGGCGATGGGCAGGGTATGGAGGCGCAGCTCGACGGCGTCCGGGCGCGGCTCGCCGAGGTCGTGCAGGCGTACGACGACGACATTGCGCAGATACTGCGCCGCGGGGGTCAACGGCGCCCTCAGCTGGGTGTGCGGCGAGCCCGCGAGGTGGGCGCCGAGCGCCTTGCGCAGGACGGTCTGGTCCTCCCGGCTGGGCAGCGGGTTGCCTCGGTGTGCGGCGATGTCCCGGGCAGTCAGGTCGATCCACCGGCCGGGGCGGTCCGCGCGCCAACTACGCACTTCCAGATGGGTGTTGATGTGGGGCGGGTCGGGCGCGAAGATGTCCCAGTCCTGCGGGAACAGCGGCTGCAGCCACGCGTCGGCCTGTGCCGGGCGGGTGGTGGCCGAGGACAGGGCGGGGCTGACGTACAGGACCAGGAGCGTCATGTGGGCCAGCGCGGCGGCCATGACAAGGAGGGCGGCGCCCCGGCCCGCCGTCCGCAGCGGGCCGCCGAGCGGGATCCCGCGGGGTGCCAGCGGGTCGGGCGGCACGACCAGGCGGCGGTCCATGCCGTCCGGGCGGCTCGGTCGGCCGGTGGGGCCTGTGGCGCCGTCCACGGGCGGCCCGCCCTTACCCGGCCGTCGGTGCCGAGGCTCCGACACCGGGCAGGTTCTCGCACTCCGGTGCCTTGTCGAAGGCCTGCTTGAGCGCGGGGTCGCTCCGGAAGTCATGGGCGGGGCCCTGGTATCCGCCCGTCTTGCCCATGCCCTCGCCCGCCTTCTTCAGCGCCGCCTTCAGGGACTTCTCGTCGCTGACCTTGGCCTTCTTGAGTTCGGAGGTGGTGCCGGCGAGGCTGTTGCGGGCACTACGGAGGTTCTTGAGTGCCTTCTTGTACGCGGCGTCGCCGCCGTCGACGGGCGGCGCGCCGTCCTGCCGCATCTTCTTGTCCAGCGCCCCCAGTTGCCGGTCGAGCGCCTCCATGAAGGTAACGACCTGCGCGTGGTACTTCTTGGCGTCCTTCTGGTCCGCGGCGGGAAGCTTGAGCTCGGAGCCCACGTCCTGCACGCTGTCGCAGACGTCCGAGGCCCAGTCCACCCGCGGGCCGTCGTCGGCGCGTGAACTGCACCCGGACATCGCCGCCGTGACCGCGACCCCGAGGGCGGCGCACAAGAGCCCGGCGGGGCGCCGCTTGCGTCTGGTATTACTCATGTCTGACTCCCCTTCACCTGCTGAACGTGGCGATTTCACCTGCTGAACGTGTCGATGTTCGCGATCTGCCAGGCCCCGCCCCGGTGCACCACGTCCACGGCGAACATCGCTGCCGCGTGCGTGGTCGAACCACCTTTGGCGGTGCTGGTGTTGCTCTGGTCGGCGAACACCAGGACCCGGGCCCGGTCGCCGTCGATGACCTCGACTCCGCTGTGCGTGACGGTGGTGCTCAAGACGAGCTTTTGCCGCTCACCCCGTGCGCGGACCTGCGCGAGCATCTTCCGGTGCTGGGTGACCGCCTTGCCGGTGAGGTATCTGTCCGCGGCCTTCTCGCTCCGGCCCGGGTCGGCGTGGTCGTAGGAGAAGACCGCGTCGACGGCCTGGCCGACCGTGCCCTTGACCTCGCTGGTGCGAGCGGTGTCGGTCAGCGCCGCATTGCGCAGGGCGGGCACGTCGCGTGCGGTCCCGGCCCGGGTGTGGGCGAAGACCGCGAAGCCGGCGGCCACGACGGCGAGCAGCGCGAGCACCAGGGGCCAGGGCACGGGGCCGCGCTCGCCCCGGGCAGGCTTCTGCCGGGGTTTCGGTCGCGGGCGTGGGGCCCGCGGGGCGGGCGCGGGGGTGTCGCGCACTTTGACCGCGGCCAGGCGCCGCTGCCGGTTGACCATGTGGCGTGTCGTCGACATGGAGTGCCCCTTCAGTCGGACGCGGTGTCGGTGGGCGTCTCGCCGGCGGGGGCCTGGCCGAGGCCGCTGAGCTTCCAGCCGTCGCCGGTGCGGGTGAGTTCGCCCAGCAGCCGGCTCTCCTTGGTGTTCGGCTTCTTCTTCGGCGGGTCGACGGTGATCCGCATCGCGATCAGGACACCGGCCCGGCCCGCGCGCTCGTCCAGGTCGGTCACGGCTGCGGACAGCACTTCGGCCGTGGTGACGGTGCGGGCGGTGCGCACCTGCTTCTCGAACTCGGGCCTGCCCTTGCGCAGTTCGTCCAGGAGGCTGCCGGTGGCGGACTGCTCCCAGGCGTCCAGGCCGCGCTCGAGGTCGCGGTGGTCGAGGGTGTTCATGTTCAAGGCGGCCTGTTCGCCCGCCGCGAGGACCTCGTCACGGGTCTTTGCGAACCGCGCGGAGTCGTCGTGGGCCGCCGCGTACCAGGACGAGCCCGTCCACCCGGCGAATCCCAGGGCGACGGCGGCCGCCGCGGCGGCAAGCGAGAGTCTCGTACGGTGTCGGGGTGTCGTACGTGCCATGTCCCTCTCCGGTGGTGTGCTAGCGGGCCTTGATGTCGGTGATCGTCCAGTGCCCGCCGTCCAGGCGCGCGGTGATGGAGAGCTGGGCGGGCGCGGTGGTCGCCTTGGCGCCTTTGCGCTTGGCCCGCTGGTCGAGGAAGACCAACAGCCTCGCTGTGTCGCCGGTGAGCTCGACGGCTCCGGCCCGCACCACCTGCGTGGTCAGCGACAGCTGTTGATCGGTGACGTGCCTGCGGAGTTTCGCGAACAGGGCCCGGTAGTCCTTGGCCGCCTTGCCCCGCAGTACGTCGTGCGCGCGCCGCTCGGTGGTGGCCAGGCCGTCGGGCGTGTAGGTGAAGACCGTGCTGAGTGCGTCGCTGATGTCAGCGACGACCCGGCGGGTCCGCTCGCTGTCGGTCAGCGCCTGGTTGGCGGCGCCCGGTGCGTGCGCGGTCCGGTCGGCGAGGACCAGGAGGGCGCCGCCGGTCATGAGCAGTGCGGCCAGGAGGAGGGCGAGCAGCGTGCGGCTCTTGCGGCGCCGGGGCGCGGGGCGCGCCCCGGTGTCCGCGTCGACGACCTCGCCGGTCGTGTCGGCGTCCGGCGCACGCAGGGGTTTCAGTCCGGCGTTCATGTGCATCCCCTCATTCCGCTGGGCCCCGTCATTCCAGTGCGCCCTTTCATTTGGCTGCGACCGGGAGCGCGCTCAGCGAGCTGAGTTTCCAGCCCGCCCCGCTGTCGTCGAGGCCCGCTTCGAAGCGTTTGCGGTCGGTGGTGGACTTGCCGGTGCGTGCGGTCACCTCGACGCGGACGGTGGCGATGACCTTCGCCGTGCCCGCCCGGCTGTCCAGGGAGATGACCGCCGCGTCGGTGACCGTGCCGCGGGTGCTGGTGCCCTCCTGTTCGAGGGCCTTGGCGCTGTCGTCGCCGGTGCGCCGCAGCTCGTCCGCGAGGGGCCCGTCCGCCGCCTTGGTCCAGGCGCGCAGTGAGCCCCGTACGTTGTTGCCGTCCATGGTGTTGAGCACCGCGATGTGCGTGCGGGCGGCGTGCAGGGCACTGTCCCGGGCGCGGGCGTGGGCCAGATCGTCGTCGGCTCGTGTGTGGGCGTACGTCCATCCCGAGAAACCGCAGAACAGCGCTCCCACCAGCAGTGCGGCCGTCCATGCGCTTCGTCGCCCCATGGCTCCCCTGTCCTTCATGACGCGTCCATCCCGAGCAGCCCGCGCAGGTCGGTGGGGCTGTGGGACGGCGCCTGGCGCTGTCCTCTCTCGTCCGATCCGGGCCGGGCGGGCTCGGGCACGCCGCCGCGTGGTGCGTTCGCGGAGCCGCGGACGTTCTGACCGCTGCCGGGTCCCGCGGTGCAGGCCGCCTTGGTGTTGGCGGGGGCCGACGAGGTGTCCAGGCCGTTGCGGTAGGTGGTGCCGCCGTATCCGGCGGTGCAGGGCAGCGGCTCGAAGAACGTGGTGACCATGCCGAAGCGCACGCCGTCGGGACCGACGGCACTGGCTCCGGTGGAGGCGACCTGCGGGATGCGCACCATCAGTTCACGGGTGCCGCGCTGGCGGGTCACCAGGAGCTCGGAGGTGGTGACGAGGTTGGCGAGCACGACGCTCAGGCCGGGGTCGGTGTCCTGCAGCAGGGCGGTGAACTGGGTGGCCGCCTCTGGGGTCTGGGCGATGAGGCGGCGCAGGTCGGGGTCGGACTGCTTGAGCTGGGCGGCCAGTTCGGCGGTTCCGCTCGCGAAGGACTTCAGGGCGTCGGACTGCTCGTTCTGGGTGCGCAGGACCGTCTCGCCGTCGATGAGGAGCCGGGTGGTGGCGGGCAGGGACTTCTTGGCCGCCCGAATGAATTCGCTGCTGGTGTCGATGAGGATCTGCAGGTCCTGTCCGCGCCCCTCGAAGCTCTTGCCGAGTTCGTCGACGACCGTGCGCAGTGCGGCGATGTCCACCGAGGAGGCGAGGCGGTCGACGCTGGTGAGTACGTCGGTGACCGGGGCCGGGGTCCGTGTGGCCCCGCGCGGGACGACCGAGCCGTCGGCGAGGTAGGGGCCCTCGTCGGTGCGCGGGCTCAGGTCGAGATACTGCTCGCCCACCGCCGAGAGGTTGGCGACCTTCGCCTCCAGGTCGCCGGGGATCTTCGGCGCCGATTCCTTGATGCGGATGCGGGCCTCGACTCCGTCGGGGGTCAGCTCGACGGCCTCCACGCGGCCGACGTCGACGCCCCGGTAGGTGACGTTGCCGTGGCTGAACAGCCCGCCGGTCTCGGCGAGCTCGACTGTGACCGTGTAGTAGTCGCGGGCGCCCACGTATCGCCCAAGATCGGCGTACGTGGTGGCGATGTAGGCCAGGACGCATGCGCCGAGCGCGAGGAAGGCGATGTTCTTGAGGTGGGTGGCGCGGGTGAGCATCAGGAATCGCCTCCTGAGGTTCCGGTGACCGCGGGCAGCGGCAGGGACGAGCGGGGGGCGGCGCCGCCCCCGCGCACGGGTGGCACGATCTCCGTGCCGGGGGCCGCGGCGATCTTCAGGTAGACGTTGAGGTAGTCGCCCTTCACTCCGGTGAGCACCTCGTCCGTGAACGGATAGGTGAACATCACCTGCAGTGATTCGGGCAGGTCTGCGCCCGAGTCGGCGAGATTCTTCAGGACCGGGGCCAGGGCCTTGAGGTCGGCCACCAGGTCTTCCTTGGTGCGGTCGACGGTGTCGACGGCGACCGTGGAGAGCGAGTCCAGGGCGCGCAGCATGCTCACCAGGGAGGAGCGCTGGTCGCTGAGGACCTTCAGGCCGGGCGGCAGGTCCCGCAGGATGTCGCCGATCTTGCGGTCGCGGGTGGCCAGGGTGGTGGAGAGCCGGTTCATGCCGTCCAACGCGGAGGTGATGTGTTTCTTGTTCTTGTTCAGGCTCTTGGCGGTGGTGTTGATCTGCCGCAGCACGGAGCGGACTTGGCCCTCCTTGCCGACGAGCGCCTTGTTCAGTTCGCGGGAGATGGTCTGGATCTGCTGTACACCGCCGCCGCTGAGGACCATCGACAGGGCGCCGAAGACCTCCTCGATCTCGGGGTTGCGGTTGGTGCGGGCCGGCGGGATGACGTCCCCGTCGCGCAGCCGGCCCTGGTTGGCGGCGTAGTCGGCCGCGGTGCCTTGCCGGGTGTCCGGGAGGTCGGGGCGGGCGCGCATGTCCTTGGGGGCGACGAGCTGGACGTACTTCTCGCCCAGGACGCTGGATTGCTCGAGGTTGGCGTAGGCGTTGGCGGGCAGCCGCACGCCGCCGTTGACCTTGAGGGTGACGCGGGCGGTCCAGCCGTTGTCGGCGAGGGATATCCGGGTCACGCGGCCGACCTCGACGTCGTTGACCTTGACCGCGGAGTGCGGGAAGAGACTGACGACGTCGCGGAACTCGGCGGTGACCTCGTAGGGACGGTCGCCCAGGTCGGCTCCGCCGGGCAGCGGCAGATCCTGCAGGCCCTCGAAGTCCGGCAGGCCGCCGGCGCCCAGGGCCAGGCCGAGCAGGGTCACGCTCAGGGAGACGCCCATCGCGAGGCGTGCGGTGCGGCGCTTCATGGCCGGCCTCCCCCGGCGTTGTCCGCCGTGCCGTACACGGTGCCCACCGGCGGCAGCGGCAGCACGGGCAGGCTCTTGACCCGCTTGTCGGGGACGGCCACGAGTTCCTCGGCGCCGCCGCTCGCCGAGGCCAGTTCGTTGATGTTGGCGCGGCCGTCGATGGTGCGGGTGCGCGGGTTGTAGGCCTGGTCGAGGTTGGCGGCGGCCAGCGGCAGGACGTCCAGGGCCTCGGCCACCGAGGCACGCTGTTCGACGACGGACCGGGTCAGGCCCGCCAGCTTGTCGACGTTCGACTTCAGGCGGCCCCGGTTGTCCTTGATGAAGCCCTTGACCTGGCCAAGGGCCGTCCCCAGTTCCTTGAGGGCGCCGGCGAGGTCGGTCTTGTCCGCGGCGAGAAACCCCGCCACTTCGGACAACTGCTGCTCGGCGCGCACCACTTGGCCGTCCTTGCGCTTGAGCATGCCGATGAACTCCGCCAGTTGCTCGACGGTGGTGACGAGGTCGCCGCTGTTGCCGTTGAGGACGGCGGAGGCGCCGCCGAGCTGGTGGATGGTGTCGCCGATGTCCTTGCCGTTGCCGTCGAGGTTCTTGGCTCCGGCCTCGACGAGCCCGGCCAGGGCGCCGTCCTTGTTCGCGCCGTCGGGGCCCAGCGCGTCGCTCAACTCGGTGACGCTCTTGAGCAGTTCGTCGACCTCGACGGGGGTCGCCGTGTGCTCGGCGCTGATGACGTCCCCGTCGCGGATCTGCGGCCCACTGCTGTAGGCGGGGCTGAGCTGCACGAACCGTCCTGACACCACGCTGGGGGCGACCACGACGGCCCGCACCTGGGCGGGCACCTTGACTCCTTCGTCCAGGGTGAGCCGCACCCGGACCTGTCTGCCCTGGGGCCGGATCTCGTCCACGCTGCCGACACGCACCCCCAGCACCTTGAGGTCGGATCCTTCGTGGACGGCGACGGCCCGGTCGAAGTAGGCGGTGAGGTGCTTGCCGGTTCCGCCGCCCGCCAGGGCCGTCACCCCGACGATTCCGCCTGCTGCCAGGAGCGTGAGGACGATGAGGATGACCACGAGCCGTCCGCCCCACAGGGCGTCGGTGGCATCGGCGATCCGCTCGCCCAGCCCGCGAGGTGCGGGTGTGGGTGCGCGCCCGGGTGCTTGTGTGCGGGCCATCAGCGTCCGCCTCCCTGCTTCGGCGGCATGCATCCGGTGGCCGGGCCCGTGCCCGCGGGCAGATAGTTCTTGGGGACCAGGCCGCACAGATAGCCGTCCATCCAGCGCCCGTTGCCCAGGGTGTTGCCGACGAGCCGGTAGTAGGGTCCGGCGGCGGCGAGGGCCTTGTCGAGGTTCTTCCGGTTCTTGCTCAGGACGCCGGTGACCCGGTCGAGTGCGGCAAGCGCGGGACCCAGCCGGCGTTCGTTGTCGCCGACCAGACCGCTGATCTCGGTGCCGAGGTCGCGGGCGCCGGTGAGCAGCGCGTGGATGGACTTGCGGCGGTGGCGTACCTCTTCAAGGAGCAGGTTGCCGTGGTCGAGCAGCCGCTCGAACTGCTTCTTCTTGCTGTTCACCGACGTGGTGAACTGGGCAGACCCTTCCAGGAGTTCGGACAGCTCTTCGTTGCGCGTGGAGACCGTGCGGGAGATCGCGGAGAGGCCCTTCATGGCCTTGCGGACGTGCGGCGGAGTGTCCTTCAAGGCCCCCGAGACGGCCTTGAAGCTCTTGGCGAGCTCGTCCTCGTCCAGCGCACCGGTGGTGCGGCTGAGGCCGTTGAAGGCCTCCATCACGTCGTACGGGGAGGTGGTGCGGCGGATGGGAATGCGTGTGCCGGGGTCCTGCTTGCGGCTGCCGAGCGGATCGACCGCGAGGTACTTGGCGCCCAGGAGGGTCTTGATGGCGATGCCGATGGTGCTGCGGTCGCCGATCCAGGCGTCCTTCACCTCGAAGGTGACCTTCACCTTGGGGCCGTCCAGGGCGACGTCCTGCACTTTGCCGACCCGTACGCCGGCGATGCGTACCTCGTCGCCCGCCTTGAGCCCCACCGAATCGCGGAAATCGGCGGTGTAGCGGGTGCCGCCGCCGATCACGGGCAGCGATTCGGCGTTGTAGGCGAGCAGCCCGAGCAGCGTCATGGCCAGCAGTCCGGCCAGGGCGACGGCCACCGGGTTGCGCTCGTTGACGGGTTTGAGGCGGGGGCGCCGCAGCCGGGGCAGTTTCATGCGCGGCACCTCGCATCCTTGATCGCGAGCCCGGTCGGCGGCGGGCTGTCGTCGTAGGTCGAGACACCGCTGACCTTCGCCTCGCAGAGATAGAGGTTCAGCCAGGAGCCGTAGGAGGCCAGGCGGGAGATGGCGGTCATCTTCTGCGGGGTCTTCTGCAGGAAGTTCTCGACCAAGGGCTCGTTGTCGGCGAGGGTCTTGGACACCCGTCCCAGGTCGCGGATGCCGTCCTTCAGGGGCGCGCGGCTCTTGCCGAACAGGTCCGCGGTGCTCACGCTGAGCTTGGCCAGCGAGGTGACGGACCGGCCCACGCTCTTGCGGTCGTCGGAGAAGCCGGAGACCAGCTTCTCGACGGTGCCGATGAGTTCGGTGAAGCCTTTCTGCCGGGTGTTGACCGCCTTGAGGACGCGGTTGAGGTTGCTGATGACCTCCCCGATCACCCGGTCCTTGGCGGCGACCGTGGTGGTCAGCGAGCCGACGGTCGCAAGGAGGCTCTCGACCGTGCCGCCCTCGCCCTGCAGGACCTGCACGATCGACCCGGCGAGCGCGTTGGTGTCCTTGGGGGAGAGTCCCTGCATCAGCGGCTGGAATCCGTTGAAGAGCTGGGTCAGGTCGAGTGCGGGGGTGGTGCGGCTGAGCGGGATGGTCTGCCCCGGCTCCAGGGTGCGTCCGACCGGTCCGGCGCCGCGGCGCAGATCGACGAAGCGCTGCCCGAGCATGTTGAGGTACTTGATGGACGCCGTGGCCGAAGCGGGCATCCTCCGCTGCCCCTCCAGCGTGAACTCCACCTGCGCGTAACGGCGTTGGACGATCTCGATCGAAGACACCTGGCCCACCTTCACCCCGGCGATGCGCACCGAGTCGCCCTCGTTGAGGCCGGTGGCGTCGGTGAACCAGGCCTTGTAGCTGCGGGTGCCTTTGACGTCGCTGCCCGAGACGCTCAACGCGAGCACGGTGGTGGCCAGGGCGGTCACCACGATGAAGATCAGCGACTTGACGGCGGGTCCGGTCAGGCTGCGCTGTCCGCTCACCTCAGTTGCACCCCCGCTCCGCGGAAGGCCGGTCCGGCAAGGACGCTCGACCAGTCGGGCAGCGGGCCGCGCCGGTCCTTGTCCGGTGCGGCGAGAAGTTCGGTGACAAGGGTGTTCTCCTGGGGCGAGTTGGCCACGCCGAGCCCGCCGGACACCCCGCTCAGGGTGGTGGCCGTGCTCTGCCGCGCGGCGTAGGAGCCTCCCGTGTAGGGGACGGGGTAACAGCGCGGCCCGCCCCCTGCCTCGTAGCGGGGCGTGTCCCGGCCCGGTGCGTAGGCGCCGCGCGAGGGGACGACCCGCACGTCGACGCGCAGGCCCGGCCGGTCGCTGCCCTTGCCGAGGGCGGCGTCCATCGCCGGCACGAAGTCGGCGACCGTGCTCAGGGTGCAGGGGAAGGCGGGCGCGTACCGCGCGAGGATCTCCAGGGTCGGGCGGCTGGTGGCGGTCAGCCTGATGAGGTTGGCGCGGTTGCCGCGCAGCCAGCTGACGGTCTCCTGGGAGCTGCTGGTGACCGACGCGTACAGCGTCGACAGGTCGGCCCGTCGCGCGGCGAGGGTGGCGCTGGTGGTGGTGGCGTCATGCAGCGCGTCGACCAGGTCGGGGGCGGCATCGGCGTAGGTGTCGCTCAGTTCGACGAGGTGCTTGATGTCGCGGTTCAGGGAGGGCAGATGAGGGTTGAAGTCCTTCAGGTAGCCGTCGAGCTCCACCAGCGACTCGCCGAGCTTGTGCCCCCGTCCTTCGAGGGCCTGGGCGAGGGCGGACAGCGTGGCCGACAGTTTCTGCGGCTGTACGGCGGTCAGCAGGGGCAGCAGATTGTCCAGCACCTGTTCCAGCTCGACGGCGCTGCGGCTGCGGTCCTGCGGGATGACACTGCCCGCGGTCAGCGGGCGATCCGAGGGATTCTTTGGCGGGACCAGGGCCACGTACCGCTGCCCGAACAGGGTGGTCGGCAGCAGCTGGGCCTGGACGTCGGACGGGACCCGGCCGATCTTGTCGGGGTGCAGGGCGAGGGTGAGCCGTGCGGTGCGGCCGCCCGTGTCAATCTTCTCGACCTCGCCGACGACGACGCCGCGCAGCTTGACCTCGGCGCTGGGGTGCATCTCGCTGCCGGCGCGGCCCGTCTCGACGATGACGTTCGCGGAGTCGGTGAACTCCTTGTCGTAGACGGCGATCGACAGCCACACCAGCAGGGCGGGCGCCACGAGGTACACCACTCCGGCGAGGCGTCTGCGGCGGGCAAGGGCGCTCTCCGTGGGACGCGTGCGGGCCGCCGGGGCCGGAGCCGGGCGGGTCGGGGTCTGGGGCGGGGCGCTCATCCGGCCACCTTCACCGTGGTCGTGGCGCCCCACAGCGCCAGGCTGAGGAAGAAATCGGTGACGCTGATCAGCACGATCGCGGTGCGCACGGAGCGGCCGACGGCCACTCCCACCCCGGCGGGGCCGCCCGAGGCGCGAAATCCGTAGTAGCAGTGCGCGAGGATCACGAGCACGCTGAAGACCAGCACTTTGAGGAAGGACAGGAGTACGTCCGTGGGGACCAGGAAGAGGTTGAAGTAGTGGTCGTAGGTGCCCGTGGACTGCGCGTTGAACAGCACGGTCGTCGCCCGTGAGGCCAGGTAGGAGCCGAGCAGGCCGATGCCGTACAGCGGGATGACCGCGATCGCACCGGCCACGATGCGGGTGCTGACCAGGAAGGGCGTGGAGCGCACGCCCATGCTCTCCAGGGCGTCGACCTCTTCGTTGATGCGCATCGCGCCCAGTTGGGCGGTGAACCCCGCGCCGACCGTGGTGGACAGTGCCAGGGCGGCGACCAGCGGGCCGATCTCGCGGGTGTTGAAATAGGCGGAGACGAAGCCGGTGAACGCGTCGGTGCCGATCTGACTCAGCGCCGCATAGCCCTGCAGGCCGACGACGGTGCCGGTGAAGACGGTGATGCCGATCATCACGCCGACGGTGCCGCCGATCACCCCGAGGCCGCCGCTGCCGAAGGCGACCTCCGCCAGCAGCCGCTGGATCTCCTTGGGGTAGCGGCGCACGGCGCGCGGGATCCAGATCAGCGCCCGCAGGTAGAAGAGAAGTTCGTCGCCGGGCCGGTCCAGCCAGGCCAAGGCGCGGCTCTTGCCGCCGCGTTGCGTCAGGGCCATGGGTCACAGCCCCTTCGGAGGGACGAGCTGCAGATAGACGCCCGTCAGGACCATGTTCACGAAGAAGAGGATGAGGAAGGTGAAGACGACCGACTGGTTGACCACGTCACCCACGCCCTTGGGACCGCCCTTGGGATTCAGCCCGCGGTAGGCGGCCACCACACCGGCGATGAAGCCGAAGACCAGCGCCTTGAACTCGCCGATGTACAGGTCGGGCAGCTGGGCAAGGGCGGAGAAGCTGGCCACGTACGCGCCCGGGGTGCCGTTTTGCATCACGACGTTGAAGAAGTAGCCGCCCAGCGTGCCCACCACGGAGACCAGGCCGTTGAGGAGCAGCCCGACCAGCATCACGGCAAGGACCCGGGGCACGACCAGACGCTGGACGGGCGAGACGCCCATGACACGCATGGCGTCCAGCTCCTCGCGGATGGTGCGCGAGGCGAGGTCCGCGCAGATCGCGGACCCGGCGACGCCCGAGATGAGCAGGGAGACGATCAGCGGGCTTGCCTGCTGGATGATGACCAGGACGCTGGCGCCGCCGGTGAAGGACTGGGCGCCGAACTGCTCGATCAGGGAGCCCACCTGCAGGGCGATGACCGCTCCGAAGGGGATGGTCACCAGCATTGCGGGCAGGATCGTGACACTGGCGATGAACCAGAACTGCTCGACGAACTCACGCCACTGGAAGGGCCGTTTGAAGATCAGACGGAGCACGCTCAGGGCGAGCGCGAACATGTGGCCGACCTCGCGCAGCACGCCCAGGCCCGGCAGGGGCTGACGCGGGGCGGGGGGCGCGCTCATGTGGCCGCTCCCCTGACCACCCGGTGCGCGGCAAGCGTGGGGGCGTCGCCCTCGCGCAGGCTCGCCTCGATGGCGCGGCGGGCCGCGGGCGGCAGATCGTGCAGCATGCCCTGGACACGCTCCCGGCGCCGGCGCACCGCCTGGCGCTCGGGCAGCCCGGGAGTGGGTGCCAGCTGCGGCACGATGGTGCGCTCGACGGAGGGCCCGGCGACGATGCCGTGCGCGGCCTCCAGGTCCAAGGTGGCCTGGTCCTTCTCCTCCGACATGCCGATGGGCCCTGCCCTGCGGGCGCTGAGAAACTGCTCGACCACCGGCTCCTCGCTGGTCAGGAGCACTTCGCGCGGCCCGAAGGTCACCAGGTTGCGGCGGAACAGCATTCCCATGTTGTCCGGGACGGTCGCCGCGATGTCGAGGTTGTGGGTGACGATGAGCATCGTCGCGTCGATCTCCGCGTTGATGTCGATGAGCAACTGCGAGAGGTAGGAGGTGCGCACCGGGTCGAGTCCCGAGTCCGGCTCGTCGCACAGGATGATCTGCGGGTCGAGCACAAGGGCCCTGGCCAGGCCCACGCGTTTGCGCATGCCGCCCGATATCTCGCCGGGCAGCTTCTTCTCGGCACCCGCGAGGCCGACCAGTTCGAGCCGCTCCATGACGATGCGGCGGATCTCCGATTCCTTCTTGCGGGTGTGCTCGCGCAGCGGGAAGGCGACGTTGTCGAAGAGGCTGAGCGAGCCGAAGAGCGCGCCGTCCTGGAACATCAGGCCGAACAGTTTGCGGGCCTCGTACACGTCCCGCTCCCGGCTGTTGACCATGTCGACGCCGTCGATGAGGACGTGCCCCTGCTCGGGGCGGACCAGGCCGACGATCGACTTCAGGAAGACCGTCTTGCCGGTGCCGGACGGGCCGAGCATCACGCTGACCTCGCCGCGCGGCAGGGTCAGGGTCACGTTCTGCCAGATGTTCTGCTTGCCGAACGACTTGGTCAGTCCCTCGACGACCACTTCGACTCCCATCGCACCTCCTTGCTCAGAGTTCGGGGTTGCTCACGGTTGGGGCCTGCCTCGGCCCCCGGGCTCGCGGCCCGCGGCTCGCTCGGCGGTCAGAGGTCGGGAAGCTCAGGGACCTTGCAGGTTGATCCGGCGCCGCAGACCCGCCCCTGGCGGATCTTCAGGGCGTTGCCGGGCCCGGAGACCGCGCCGGAAAGCAGCGCGTCCAGGTCCTCGCCGCGCGTGCCGCACCCGCTCAGCGCGGGAATGTCCAGCTCACCCTGCAGCAGCCCGCCCTCACTGACCGGATAGCTGCCGGTCAGCTCCGTCTCGACGGGCCGCGAGGTGCGGCAGCGGGGTCCGACCTCCAGGGGCACCCCGTTGATGCGTACGTCGTACAGGCGCAGATGCTGGCGGTAGCCGACCCTGGTCACCGGCGCCTTGCCCGGCCGGATGATGTTGACGATGGTCGCCGGCTCGGGTTCGAAGCGGACCTTGGCGGTGGTCGGCTGGAAGCCGAAGGTGAGGAACGTGCCCTGTGTGTCGGGCAGTTGCATCAGGCCCAGGTGGTCGTACTCGACGTAGTCGGGCGCCCTGACCTCGCGCATCCGCATGGCCAGGTGCATCAGGCCGACCCGTTGCGCGCGCGGGTCGTTGACCAGGGCCGAGCTCTTGAGTTTGTGCAGGGTGGCAAAGCCCGCCGGCACCGCGCACATCGAGGTCGGCTCCAGCTCGCTGACCTCCCCGCCCGGCGGCACCGCCGGCAGCCGCTTCGGGTCGAGCGTGCCCTTGGGCGGCTGTGCGGGGCAGGCGTCCATGGCGGCGCGGGGCCGCGGCCCCGCGTCGATCCCCCCGGGTGCCTCGCGCGGGGAATCGCCGCCCGGGGCGGCGGAGCCACTGGGCGGAGCCGACGGCGTTCCCGAGGCGGGTGCCTCGACGGGAACGGCCGCGAGCAAGGTGTCCGCTCCCCTGGCCGGGGTGCAGGCCAGCTCGGCTTGGACGGGCTGTCCCCCGCCCTCACCGGTCACGGCCGTGAGGGTGAGGTCCAATTCCCCCGCCCTGAAGGTGACATCGCCCGCCGAGTCGACCGTCACATAGGGCACGTCGCCGCCGAGGCCGATCTCCACGGCGCCCTGAGCGGGCAGCCGCACCTCGGCCGAAGCCAGGTCCGCCCACTCGGCGTGCGCCCGCTCGCGCCCCTGGGCGACCGTCGTGGCCAGCACGCCCTTCCCCGCGACCGACGCCGTCCCTGCGGGCAGCAGCGCGACCACAACTGAGCGTGGCAGGGTCGTGCTCACCCTCACCTCCGTGGGCCTGATCGGTTTCCCGACCGCACCGCGCTCGGGAAAAGTGGCACCGAAGGCGATGTCGACCTGCCGGCCCCCCGAAGGCAGGGTGCAGTCGTACGCGGCCGTGAGCCGGGCTTCGCGCTGATCCCGCGCCACCGAGCCCGAACCGGGCAGCAGGCCGAGCACACACGCCGCGACGGCGACCGCAGCCACCCGTGCGGTGCGCCGACCGCTCAGGGCACCAGTCATCGCTGCTCTCCGATCAGAGGGCGGACCCCGCGGCGGGAGGGCCGCCGCGGGGTCCGGTGGAGTGGTCCCCACGTGGTCCGGGGAGGGAGCCGGTACCACTGGCGCGAAGGGGCATCCGCACCCGGAGGACCGAAGCAGGCACCGGGCAATACCGTCCAATAAAGCCCGATCCGCTTCCTGTTCGACTTTCGAATCGGACCTTACGCACGAGTAACTGAACGGCGCAACGGCCGAAATGGAAAAGCACCCCGGACCAAAAACACCAGGCATTTCCTTGTCCCTGGCACAGCAAATCCGAGAGCGCCTTCGTCCAGAGATGAGTACTCCGCGCCCGGCCTCTTGACGAAGGCCGCGCTCACGTCTCCGCACGAGAACACACCCGGAGTCGGGCACCCGCTTTTGTCACCCTGACAACAACATGCGAAAGAGGTTCATCCAGCGGTGAGCACTCCGCTGCCGACCTCTTGACGGGCCTCACTGGGGCAGGGCGCCCTGAACACGTCACCAGCGGAACGGGGTTGTCCGAAAGGGAGTGGAGAGCAGGGTGCACACCGGCTGTCCATGGTCTACCGTGCCAGGGGTTCCACAGCGCCAAGATCACTTATGACCCGCCGTCAGCCGGCGACCACCGGGGTCGTCAGGAGCCGAATGCACCCCCGGGCACTGCCGGTCAGCGGTTTCGATCACGGGCGGAGTAAGGGGAGTTCCATGACTACTGCATTAAGGGCGGGGGACGCGGGACATCCAGTGTCCGCCCTCCCCCGCGAGTTCGCCGCGATCATGCGCCCAGAACTGCCCGGACTCATCCAGGAAGTCATCGAGGAGATCCACCGTTCCTACCCCGAGTACGCGGAAGTTCTCGACGGCCCCTATTCCCGGGCCGTGCATCTTATCGTCGAGCACAACCTGACGAGCTTCGTGGATCAGGTCGCCGCCCCGGACACCTCCACCGTGCAACGCGACAAGGTGTGCCGCATGTTCGGCCGTTTCGAGGCCTATGAGGGCCGCAGCCTGGACACCATGCAGGCCATCTTCCGGCTCGGCGCCCGGCTCGCCCTCAACCGCGCCAAGGGCGTGCTGCGGCGGCTCAACCTGCCGGCCGGTCTGATGCTCTCCTTCGCCGACGCCCTGCTGGCCTACGTGGACAACCTCATGGAAGTCTCCCGCGAGGGCTACCAAGAGGCCAAGTCAGAGATGGAACAGGGCCAGGACATCCAGCGCCAGCGGCTCCTGAAACACCTCCTGTCGGACGTGTCCGTCCCCCGGGCAACCCTCGTCGAACTGGCCGAGCGCGCCAAGTGGCAGCTGCCCGACGAGGTCACACCGATCGCGTTCAGCACGGACGGCCGGCCCGACCGGGGCGCCATCGCCGAGGACGTCCTGGTCGACCTGAGCTCCTCGCTGCCGCACGCCCTCATCCCCGGGGCCGTCGACGAGCACCGCCGCGCTTTCATGGACGCGGCCCCGCACACCCTGCGCGCGGCCGTGGGCCTGACCGTCCCGCTGGCTGACGCGGCGGAATCCTTGCGCTGGGCCCGAAGAGCCCTGAGTCTCGCCGAGGCGGGCGTCCTGGAAAGCGCCCCCTACATACACTGCGCGGACCATCTGGTGGCCCTTTCCCTCTTCGCCGACCCCGGCCTGATCTCGGCGCTCGCCAAGCAGCAGCTCGCCCCTCTGGCGGGCCTGACGGCCAATCAGCGCGACCGGCTCATCAGCACCCTGCGCGCGTGGCTCGACACCCGCGGAAATGTCCTGCAGATGGCCGACGCGCTCCACCTGCACCCGCAGACGGTCCGCTACCGCCTGCGCAACCTGGAGAAGGTCTTCGGTGACCTGCTGGGCTCACCGGACGACCGGTTCGCCACCGAACTGGTCCTGCGTGCCCTGGAGTTGCGCTCCCGGCGCAGTGCCACGGCTCACCGGCCGGCCCCGCCCGTCACGGGCTGACCCCCGTCCTGATCAGCCGCCCCTCCACCGTGCCGATCACCAGGTCGCCGTCCGGACCGGCGCTCAGGCACGTCGGGGTGTAGTCGTGCCCGCCAAGGGTGAGCGTGCGGCGCCGCACCACCGTGCCGTCCGCTGCCCGCAACGTGAGCAGCTCGCAGGCCCCGGCCCCCGTCACGGCGTGCAGGAGACCGTCATGGACGTCGACTGCGGTGACCTGTACGTCGAATCGGTGGGCCCAGACCACCGCGCCGTCCGGGTAGGCGCGGCGTACGAGGTGGGTGCCCTCGCGCGACGTGCAGGTGTGGACGATCCCCGGCCCGGCCTCGTCGTCGACGTACACGGCGGGCCCGCCGCGCAGGACGGGGCCAAGGGTGTCGTCCCAGGCGAGCGGGAACAGCCGCTCGATCCCGCCGGGGTCCGCCCGCACCACCCACTTCTCCAGCAGTTCCGTCCTGACCTCCGCGGCGCCGACGCCGTAGAGGAAGAGCAGATGGGGCGAGCGTCGTACCGGAAATTCGAAGGAAGTGCCGCTCTCCCCCAGAGCCAGGGTGGCCAGCTGTCGCCCGGACGGCGTGAGCACCACGCTCTCACTTGGCGGCCAGTTCGGTCCGGGGAACAGTTCCCGGGAGTCCCTGGCCACCCAGGCACCATCCGAGCGCGCGGCGATGGCGACGGGGAAGTCGAGGCGCAGTTCGGCGAGTTGAGTGCCGTCGGCGAGGGCGAACCGGCGCAGCAGGGTGCGCCGGTTACTGCTGTCGCCCTCCAGGACGGTGGCCCACACGCTCTCCTGGTCCGGGGTGACGTACCAGCGACAGCCGTTGCGCTGAAACGCGTCATCAGGCACCGGCACGGTCCACTGCAGGACACCGTGCGGCGACCAGCACTCCACCAGGGCGCCGCTCCATGATGAGACCAGCATCCGGCCGTCCCCCAGCACCTCCACCAGGGACGTTGCGGTCCGCCGGGTCCAGGTGCGGCCCTGGTCGGCGGCGACGGCGGCGAGGTAGCGCTGCGGCTGGTCGATGCCCGGCCCCTTGATGCTGCTCCAGTCGACTTCCACCGGCCTCTGCGGCCAGGAGACCTGTGCCGCGAGCACGTCAGCGCTCACGCCGTGCCAGTTGTCGTGCTCGACGGCGGATCGCGTGTACGTCACGCCCGGGTCGTCGTAGTCGATGACCGGCCGAGCGAACGTCACCTCCAGGCAGCGCGCGTCCCGCCAGCCCAGAGCGGTGACGCCGGCCCCGGCGACAGCCACGTCGGTACGGCGCCGGGTCTCCACCTCATAAAGGTGCAGTCCGCCCCGGAGTTCGAACTCGTCGCCCTCCTCCGTGCCCACGGCAAGCAGGGGCAGGACGGGGTGAAAGGCGAGGCCCTCGATGCCCTGCGCCAGCACGATCTGGTCCCACAAGGCGAGATCGCTCGTCCGGTAGACGGCGACCCGCCCCCGACCGGCGCGGCCGCTCGCGTGACAACTGACGGCGATCCAGCGGCCGTCCGCGCTCACGTCGGTCGTGAACGGGTGGCCGATCTCGGGGAACGGGTCATCGGGTATGAGGTGCACCGCAGGAGCGTATCGTTCGAAGATCCCCGGCAAACGTATGACTCTGCAGCAGCCTGCACCCTGCAGCCACGCCCATCCTGGCCGTGGCCCGAGTCCCGCAAGCCGAACACTATGACCGAAACGACCAAGGCGTAGCTATCGGATCCACCCGGTCCCTAGCATCCTCCCCGCGGCGCACCACGCGTCGCGACAGGACAAGGAGCCGCGTCTTGAAGAGCTTGCGATCGTTGCTGTCCCACCCCCCACGGCCGCGCACCGGCAGACAGCAACGTGCGGCACTCGTCGCCGGCCTCGTCGGCGTCGTCGTGGCCGGCACACTCACCGCCACACCCAGTGCCCACGCCGAGCCGGGCCGCCCCCACCAGGCCGCCTGTCCTGCGGATTTGGAGGGCAAGGCGACCTGTTACTCCGGTCAGGACGCCAACGGCGCGTACTACTCCATCGCCGTCCCGCGGAACTGGAAGGGCTCGCTCGTCGTCCATGCCCACGGCGGTCCTGATCTCGGCGACGGCTCCGACCCCGAGCGCAGCGCCGGCGACCTGGAGCGTTGGGCGGTGATGGTCAAGGAAGGCTATGCCTGGGCCGGCTCGTCGTATCGTCGCGGCGGGTATGGCACCCGGATGGCCGCCGCGGACACGGAAAACGTACGGCGCCTGTTCGTGCACAAGTTCGGGAAGCCGAAGCGCACCTATGTGCACGGCCAGTCCTGGGGCGGGGGCGTCGCCGCCAAGGTGGTCGAGACCTACGCCTCCAAGCACGGCCCCTACGACGGAGCCCTGCTGACCAACGGTCTTTTGGCAGGAGGATCACGTGGCTACGACTACCGCGTCGACCTGCGCGCGGTCTACCAGTACTACTGCCGCAACCATCCCCGCCCGAGTGAGCCGCAGTACCCACTGTGGGAAGGCCTGCGCGCAGGGTCGTCGATGACGAACGCGGGCCTGCGCGCCCGGCTGCAGGAGTGCACCGGATTCACCTCGCCCCCCGAGGAACGAACCGCACTGCAGCAGCGCAACCTGCACGACATCCTGGCAGTGACCGGGGTCCCGGAGCGCACCCTGGAGTCGCACCTGCGCTTTGCGACGTTCACTTTCCGCGACATCGTGCACAACCGCCTCGGTGGCCGCAATCCGTTCAGCAACGCGGGGGTGCGGTACTCCGGATCCCACGACGACAAGGCCCTCAACGCCGGCGTGGCACGGTTCCGCGCGGACCCGACCGCCGTACGCGATCTGTCTTACGACAGCGACCTCACCGGGAAGGTGTCGGTTCCCGTCCTGACGATGCATGCCATCGACGACCCGACCGTTTTCGTGGAACACGAGGCGGCCTACCGCGCGTCCCTCGCCGGTGCGCACCGAAGCCGGTACCTGGTGCAGACGTACACCAAGGAGAGCGAACACAGTGGGCTGAGCACCTCTGAGTACGCCAACTCCATTGCCGCACTCGACAGTTGGGTCCGCACCGGCAAGAAGCCCAGTGCGGGGAGCGTCGCTGCGTCCTGCCCGGCATTCGATCGCACCTACGGGACCGGCTGCTTCTACGATCCGGCCTTCACTCCTGCCCCCTACGCCTCACGGGTCGAGCCCCGGCCCAACGGCTTGAAGTGGCCTTCCATGACGGCTCGGCAGGAGAGGACGTGGAGCCGGATCGACGGCGTCGGTATCGCTGCCCGGTAGGTCTCCGCACATGGTCGACCGGGGAGGCCGTCCGTCAGCCGTTCGCCAGGGCTCGCACGCGGTCCAGGTTCCCGTTGAACCGGTCGTGGTCGCCGACGGTCGGACCCTTTGAGGTGTACTGCCAGATGGTCTGGTACTTCCAGCCGCCGGGCAGGGCTCCGACGGACGAACCGTAGCGCGGCACCCACAGCGGATTGGTCTTGCTGAACGCGGAGCTGTTGCCGGTGCAGGTCTTCCACCAGTTCGTGGAGGTGTACAGGACGACGTCCCGGCCGGTCTTGGCCTTGTAGGTCCTGAAGAAGTCCCTGACCCAGTTGACCATGCCCTGCTTGGTCAGTCCGTAACAGGTGGCTCCGTAGGGGTTGTACTCCATGTCCAGCGCACCGGGAAGGGTCTTGCCGTCCTTGGACCAGCCACCGCCGTGAGCGAGGAAATAGCGGGCCTGGGTAGCACCGCTGGAGGTGTTGGGGAGGGCGAAGTGGTAGGCACCCCGGATCATGCCTGCGTTGTATGACCCGTTGTACTGCTGGGTGAAGTACGGGTTCTTGTAACTCTTGGACTCCGTGGCCTTGATGTAGGCGAACCTCACGCCGGACTTGCGCAGCGTGGACCATGCGACCTTGCGCTGATGACTGCTGACGTCCACGCCTTCGGTTGTTCCCGCGGCGGCGGTGAGTCCCACGCCGCTCCTGGTCGTTGCCGGTCCCTCATGCTTGAGGATCTGGGAGCCGGCGAAGTCATCTTCGGGGTGGGTGGGCTCGGGCGCTGAAGGGGCGGCGCCTGCCGTACCAGGCAGGAGCAGAGCAAGAGCGCAGACGCCGCCACCCACGGCGGTGAGGGCAGTGAACATCCGGCGAGGTGTACGGGCGGGCACAGACACGGACATGAGACTCCTCCTCAGGGGGCACGCTCAGCCTGCATGGCGGCAGGTGCCATCCACTGAGGGGCGCGCGGGGAGCGCGACTCACGTCACCTGAAACGCCCTACGATGCCGTGCCTCTCGGCTCCAGAGGACCGTGATGTCGATGACCGAAGGTGACCAGGCGATCGGGTCCTTGGATCAGCACCCCATAACGGCGGATGGCCGCCCGCATGCTGCCCTCACGCAAGCGCCCACGGCCCCTGCCCGGCACGTCACTGACTCCCGTGCCGAGCGGGCGAGGGCGGCGGCGATGCCGGTATGGGGGCGGCCACGTTGCCGACGGCGCGCTTGAAGTCGGGGCAGTCGACGATCGGTTCGTGGTCGCAGGTTGCCGCGTGGCGCAGGCTGTCACGAAGGCGCGTGAGCTGGCCGACCTGCTCGTCCAGGGCGCGGGCTCTGGCGGCCATTCGGTCGCGCAGGTCGTCGTCGGAGGGCCCCGCCACGAGGAAGCGACCGATCTCGGCGATGGAGAGTCCGGCGCTGCGAGCGCAGGTGATCAGCGCCAACCGGTCCAGGACGTCGGGCCGGTAGGTACGGCGCAGGCCGTTGCGGCCCGCCGCGGCGATCAGCCCCTTCTTCTCGTAGAACCGCAGGGCGGAGGGCGCGAGCCCGGAGCGCTCAGCGACTTCGGCGATGTCCAGCAACGCAACGCTCATCAAAGCTCCTTGACTTGAAGCGCGGTTCAAGTCGCAGTCTAGGCGACATGAGAATTCAGCACTTGAACTGCGGCTCGGTCCGCACGATCGAAGCAACCTACGAGGGCCCGCAGCCCGCGCCCGCCGTCAACCACTGCCTGCTGGTGGAGACCGACACCGACGGCCTGGTCCTGATCGAGACGGGGCTGGGCCTCGGCGACGTCCGGGACCCGGCGGGCACGCTCGGCGACGACTGGGTCACCATGGCCCAGCCCGCGCTCGACGAGGCGGAAACAGCCGTCCGGCAGATCGCCCGGCTGGGTTACACCCCGTCCGACGTCCGCCACATCATCGTCACCCACCTGGACGTCGACCACAGCGGCGGGCTCCCCGACTTTCCCGATGCCCACGTCCATCTGCTCGCCTCGGAACTGAGCGCAGCGCACGCTCAGTCGCCCAGTCTCCGCTATCGGGCGGCCCACTGGTCCCACGAACCTCGCTGGGTTCCCTACGGCCCCGAGTCCGATGAGCAGTGGTACGGCTTCACGGCATTGCAGGCGAAGGGGCTGCCGGAGGAGATCAAGCTTGTCCCGCTCGGCGGTCACTCCGAGGGACACACCGGTGTCGCCGTGCACGACGGCGAACGCTGGCTTCTCCACTGCGGTGACGCCTACTACTACCACCGCGAACTGGGTGCCCAAAAGGAAGTGCATCCCGTGCTCGACCCCGTGCAGACCCTTTCTCAGGTCGCGCCCGATCTGCGGCTGGGGACCCAGGCCCGGTTGCGAGAGCTGATCCGTGAGCACGGTGACCAGGTCGAGGTCTTCTCGGCACATGACCCGTGGGAGTTCGCCCGCTACGTGGAGGGCGGAGGGCCGACGGCCCCATAGAGCCCACGGCTTCCCTGCCCCACCACCGGGACCATCCGACAGGGCGGCCCGGCGCCACGTACGGCACGAGAGTCGCAGTCCATGCGCGAGCCGCGACGGCGGCTGGTCCCGGCGGCCATGACGCGACTACATCGGCGTAACGGGCGCACGGCCCCCCCGACAGGATGGGTCAAGCGCGGTCCCAGACCGGGGCGTCCGTCCCCCACAGGCCCGGCGGGCGCGCCCAGTTCGCCGGGCCCCCCTCGTACGAGATGGGCGGCAGTGCGTGCCGCAGTCGGCCCATGGGGCTGTCGGTCTCGGTCAGCCGGTGCTCGGCGTCGAAGCCCTCGTCCTCGCCCGGAGCGGGTTTGAGGTCGTGGACCAGCCAGTGCGCGGTCTGTGTCAGGGCCAGGCGGACCAGCCGGGTGCCGCCTGTTCGGTGCTGCTCGGTGAGCGCGCGCAGCACCCCGGCCGCGAGCAGATAGCCGGTGCCGTGGTCGAGCGCCTGGGCGGGCAGCACGCCGGGCGAGTCGGGCGAACCCTCCAGCTCGGCAATGCCGGTGGCCACCTGGACCAGGCTGTCGAAGCCGCGCCGCTCGTGCCACGGCCCGTAGCGGCCCCACGCGGAGAGTTGGGCGATCACGAGTCCCGGACGGCGCTCGGCGAGCGCCTCGGGCGTCAGTCCGAACCGTTCCAGCGCGCCCGGCCGGTAGCCGGTGACCAGCACGTCCGCCGCATCGAGCAGTTCTTCGAACACCCTACGGTCAGTGGCCTCTGCAAGGTCCAGGGTGGTCGAGCGTTTCCCCATCCCTGTGTCGTTGTGGGCCTCCTGCTGTTCCGGCAGTTGTGGGGCGTCGATCCGCAGCACGTCAGCGCCGAGCAGCGCCAGCGTGCGGGTGGCGACCGGTCCGGCCAGCACCCGGGTCAGATCCAGGACGCGCAGCCCCGCGCACGGCAGTGCGGCACCGCCGGGTATCCGCTCCGGGGTTTCGTCGATGCGCGCAGTCGTCAGCAAGGGCTGCCCCGCAGCCATGACCCCCTGCTCGCTCTTGGCCCAGTCCTCGGGGCCTCGTGCCGCGACGGCCAAGCCACCCGCCGCGTACACGCTCTCCTCCAACTCAAGTGCGATACGCCCCGCGATCACCCGGGCCACCGCGTCCACTGCCTCCTCGCCGGCACCCCCCGGCACCCCGAGAGCGGCGAGCAATCGGGTTCGGTGGTGCGGGTAGTTGGCGTGTGTACGCACCCATCCGTCGGCCGCACGCCAGAATCGGGACAGCGGCGAGAAGGTCGGCCACGCCTCCCCGTCGACCCGCACGAATCGGTCGCTGAGGAACGCCGCCGCGACCGCCTCGTCATCGACCCGCACACGGGGCACGGGGTGCCCCGCGCGCAGGGAAACGAGCTCAGCTGCCGCCAACGAGCACGCCGCCACACTGGCCCGAGCCAGCTCCATGACGGGCAGCCGCGCCGGCAGCCCGCCGGACGCACCGCCGTAAGACACCCCGTCCAGCAGCGACGGATCGCCACCCAGTGCCGCCCAAGCCTGCGAGGTCCCGGACATGATCGGAGCATGCATACTCGCACTGTGGCACTGAGGCCCACCTACGGGAAAGGGTGCGCCACATGTTCGACGGCCGGGAATAGACCTGGTCGAACCTCTGACGCGCATCTACCGTGCGCCTATGACCGAACTGCGTGTACGCAAGTACGAGCGGTGGTTCAGCGCCGCAGACGTCGACGGCGACAGCGCGATAACGCGGCAGGACGTCGTCATGATGAGCGAACGCTACGTCCAGGCCAGGGGCCTCTCCCCCGACTCACCTCAGGCACAGCAGATGTACGACACCATGCAGGAGTTCTGGGAGTCCGTGATCGCCCCCGCCGACGCGGACAAGGACGACAGGGTGACCTCGGCGGAACTCACCCAGGCATTCGCCGCCGCCTTCACCGACCGTGCTCGTTACCCCGAGGAACTCGCGCCGGTCGCCGACCGCTTCTTCGACCTGGCCGACGCCGACGGCGACGGCGCACTCAGCCGCACCGAGTTCACCCACATCTTCGGAAGTACGGGGCGGGCCCCCGACGCCGAGTGCGCCGATGTGTTCAACGCGCTCGACCTCGACTCCTCCGGAGCCCTGTCGCGGAGCGAGTACCACAAAGCCGTCTCCGAGTTCTTCTACGGCAACGATCCCAAATCGCCGGCCAACCACATATTCGGCCGTCTCACGTAAGGGAAGGGCGTCTGCCCCCGCGGGAACGGGATCATTCCTCCGCGTCGCGGACCAGGAGCGCGATTTGCACCCGGTTCTCGACCGCCAGCTTGGCGAACAGGTTGCCTGTGTGTGCCTTGACGGTCGCGACGCTGATGTGCAGCCGCTGCGCGATCTCCGGGTTGCCCAGGCCGTCCGCGATGGCCCGTGCCGTTTCGCGTTCTCGTTCGGTCAAGGCCGACAGCTTTGCCCGTGCGGCGTCGCGGGACGATGCGCGAACGTGAGCCGACTGTGGCCCGGTGGCTGCGGCGATCACCCGTGACGCGGCCGCCGGCGACAGCACGGGTTCCCCGTCCGCGACGGTCCTCACCGCATCCAGGATCTGCTGCGGCCGAGTGTCCTTGAGGACGAACCCCAGTGCCCCGGCGCGCAGCGCGCCGAGCACCAGATCGTCGGAGTCGAAGGTCGTCAGCATCAGCACCCGGGGCGGCATCGCGCGGGTGAGGAGTTCGCGGGTCGCGCTGAGGCCGTCACGTCCGGGCATCCGCACGTCCATCAGCACGACGTCCGGGCGCTGCTCGTCCACCACGGTGATCGCGGCGTTCCCGTCGGCGGCCTCCGCGACGACGGTCAAATCGGGTTCGCCGTCGATGACCAGCCGCAGCGCCATGCGCACCAGCTGTTCGTCGTCGACGATGACGACACGCACTGGCTGCCGCTCGCTGTCCACTCAGGTTCTCTTTTCGTGGGTGGCCTTCGGCCAAGGTAGGTGCGCGGTGAGGACGTATCCGTGGTCGGGTGTGGGGTGATGGTCGAGACTTCCACCGGCGAGACCCACCCGTTCGGTGAGGCCGAGCAGTCCGAACCCCGACGCCGGCCGCGACCCGACTCCTGTGGTCGCCGCGGATATGGCCCTGGCCCGGGCATTACGGATGCTGATGTCGAGTTGCTGGCCCGCTGATCCTTCGAGTGTGATCCGTACGGGGGCGCCGGGAGCGTGTTTGGCGGCGTTGGTCAGTCCTTCTTGGACGACCCGGTAGCAGGTGCGTCCCACGACGTCGGACGGTGTTCCCGTCACGGTGGTGGTGAGCGTGGCGTCCAGTCCGGATGAGCGGGCTTCGGCGACCAGGTCGGGGATCCGGTCCAGGGAGGGTTGTGGTGGTTCCGGGTGACCCGGTCCGGCCCGGAGTACGCCCAGGACATCCCGTAGTTCCTCCAGGGCTTGGTGGGAGCCCTCGGCGATGCCGCGCACCAGCACCCGATTCTCCTCGGCGCTGAGGTCGCGGCGGTGATCGAGCACTCCGGCCTGCATGGCCACCAGGGAGATCCGGTGCGCGAGTACGTCGTGCATCTCGCGGGCGATCCGGTTGCGTTCCAGAGCCCGTGTCTGTGCCGCTCGTGCGGTCTGTTCCCGCTCCGCGCTCTCCGCCCGGGCCCGCAAGGACCGCACCTCCACACGGCGCGCGCCGATGGCCATGCCCACCGCCACCGCGATGCCCGCGGTCAGTGCGGGCATGGTGAGCTGGATCCACCACGTACCGGGCGGGCTCTGCACCGGATACACCCCGACGGTGAACTGTGCCGCGGTCACGTAGGCCAGCACGACCGCCCCGATCTCCACCGGACGACGCCGGGTGGCGATCGAGCCGAGCGCCGCGAGCGCGGCACCGGCGGCCAGCGTCGACACGGTCGAGGCGATCGCCGCCGTCATGGCGACGGCGAGCGGGAAACGCCGACGCCATACAAGCGCCGCCATGCAGCCGAGAGCCACCAGTGGATCTCCGACGTGGAACCAGAAGCCCGTTTCATCGCCCTGCCGGTGCAGCACCACACCGGTGTAGAGCCAGGCCGGGACCCCCACTGCCGCGGCTGCCGCCAGCCGCCAGGTCTGCTGCCACCACCCGAGCCGGGGCGCGAGGTACATGTTCACCCGGCCATTGTCGCCAACGCGTGCGGCCAGTGAGTCAGACCAAGGGCTGATCTGCCCTAGACCAAAGTTGAATAGCCGTCTCGCCCGGGGTCCAAGAAGGTGCGAGCCGCCGGGTGGATGTGGCGGATACGCCGCGCGGACAGACTCGTTCACGTTGCCGGTCAGCGGGACACGAGACGGAGCGACGCGAAGCGTAAGGCCGGTTTCACGCACTTGAGGCGGTCGGGATGGTGCCTCGTTGCCATGGCGTCCGGCGGTTGGCCACACCTCCGGACGGCGCAACCGCCCGGCGCCCCTCACGCACCCTTCAGGAGAACATCAGATGCGCAGATACCTGCCCCTTGCCCTCGTCGGCACCACGATGGCGGCGACCGCCTCGCCGAGCGTGTCGTCCGCGGCGACGCCACCGGATACCGTCCGGTGGGGCCCCTGCCCGCAGGACGTCGCCGCGCCCCATCTCGAATTGCACGTTCGGGAAACGCGCCACGATGGTGACCGCCGACCAGGGCGGCCATGGTGTCTATCCCTTCGGCCGCAACACGTGCGCGAACAGCGCGGTGACGGCTTTCCTGACCAGCAGGGAGCGCCCGACCCGGGACCTCGCCTGCGCGGCCGAGCCGAACGAATAACGGGAGGCCCGTCATGTTGAAGAAGTGGCGGCTCCACCGGTCCGCACGGCGGGTCAAGCCCGGGGACGGGCGCCCACTGAAGCGCTTCCGCTGGTGGCAGATGACATTCCGCGCACTGTTCTACCTCCGCCTCACCCACGAGGACGGCCGCCAGACGCTGTACGCCGTCGACGTCAAGCATGCGGGGAACAGGTCGACCGGCGAAGTCGAAGCCCACCTGTACCGCGATAGCAGGCAGCACGCCCTATCCAAGCTCCCTGCCTACTTCCCCGTCCCGGGCGGCACCATCGAGGTGAAAGGCAGCGGCTTCGGGCTCAAGCGCTGCCACTACGTCACCGCCACGGGGACCGAGCACCAACTCACCCCGGACCGCGCCTCCGCCGAAGGACGCCGTGCGTATCTCGACGCCGCACACCCCGCGCTGAGCCGCGCGATCGGCTTCCTCTCGTCGATCATGCTCGTCATCGCCCTGGCACTCCTGTGCGTGCATCTCGTCGAACCCCTCACTGAGGTGGAGCCCATCGCCCGGCGCGTCGGGACTTTCACCTCTCCCGTGCATCTGCCGACCTGGCTCAACATCGCGATCGGTGTCGGCACCGCGGCGGCCAGCACGGAGCGGGCACTGCGGCTGCGCTACCACTGGCTGCTCGACGGTGGGGTGGGCTGAACTGATCTGCGCTGCCCGTCCCGAAAATGTCTCACCTCACCCGGTACCGGATAGCCTCACCACGCATCATCCTGTTCACCAAAGCTGATAAGGAGCGCCTGACGTGGCATCCAGGGGCCAACAACGCGTGATCTGCGACCGTTTGGGCATCCAGGCCGAGGCCGCGGAATGGTGCACGCTCGACAAGATTCCCGCACCCCCCGCCGACGTACTCCAGGCGGCCGGGTCACCGCGGCTCCGGCCGGGACGGATGCCCCTCCTGGAAATGCTCGGCACCGTGCTCATCGCACCGTTCATGCTGATCGCATTCCTGTTGTCCCTACTGTCGGGCGCAGAACAGGCCGTCATACGGGCCCTCTCCACCAAGAGAGAGAGGGAGCGGCGCCGGGAGAAGCA
The DNA here is from genome assembly GCF_053591915.1 of Streptomyces sp. NPDC002853. Taxonomy (NCBI): domain Bacteria; kingdom Bacillati; phylum Actinomycetota; class Actinomycetes; order Kitasatosporales; family Streptomycetaceae; genus Streptomyces; species Streptomyces sp. NPDC002853. Next base: position 528,476 of record NZ_JBSFUS010000002.1, read on the forward strand.
AGCCGACAACAAGCGGCGTGAGGCCCTCATCGTCGAGCAAGGACTCGACCGCGTCTTCGACGGCAACTGGCATGGACGAGCGGGGCAGTTCCTGCTGCGCTGGTACACCCACTCCACCTGCGACGCGCGCCTGGTCCTCCTCACCAAGGACGGCATCACCCTCGCCGCTCCCCCGGTGCGCGCCGTCATGAACCGGGAAAAGCACCTGAAGGTCATCGCCCGGCTGACTCCCCAAGAGGCCAGCCTGATCGACCCCTTCCCCTACGAGTACGAGACACGCATGCTGCTCATGACCTTCAACGACGGGACATGGCTGCGCATCGAGACGGGCGACACCCACAGCGACCTGCACAAGCACCTGCTCCGCCAACCCAGCCTCGACCACTGACTCCCCCGCCCCAGCCCGTTCGGCCCCCCCCACCACGGTCAGATCCCTACACCGGGCGCATCGGCCACGCCGGTGACCGGGCATTCATCGTGCAGAGCGCAGGCAGCGAAGGCTGGGCCCTTGACCCAGCCATCTCCCGTGGCGCCGAGATACTGATCTTCGACCCACGGCCCGATCCCCCGAAGCTCGTTTCGCGCCCAGTTCATTTGTCCGTCACCGGCGCTCAGCCCCGTTGATGCAGCCCGAAACCCCTGCGCCCCGCAGGCTCCAGTCCTTCCTTCAGGTGCAGCGAAGGTATCTCGTAGTCACCGAAGTTCTGCTTCCGGAACGCGATCGGGTCGGTCGACTCCAGGGTGAGCAGGCGCTGTTCCCAGGCCTTGGCGACGTAGGGGTACTCCTCGTCGGTCAGCCGGTCGGTGCCGTACAGCACGAACGGCGGCAGCACCTCGATGCCGGGGTAGTAGAGGATGCCGTGCTGGATCGGGAAGAGCAGATCGTCGATGGGGCCGTTGATCCCGCGGGCGGCGTAGTGCGATTCCGGGCCGCCGGCAGTCACCGACAGCAGGGCCCTGCGGCCCGCGAGGGTTCCCTCGCCGAAGCGCTCGCCGTACTTGGTGTCGCTGTGCTCACCGACGCCGTAGGCGAAGTGGAAGGTGAACACCCGGTCCACCCAGCCCTTGAGGATCGCGGGCATCGTGTACCACCACAGCGGGAACTGGAAGATGATCGTGTCGGCCCACAGCAGCTTCTCCTGCTCGCCGCGGACGTCCGGGGTGAGTGCCCCGGCATCGAAGGCCCGGCCCGAATCCCGCGCGACTTTCAGCGGACTTGAGCCGTGGGAGCCGTAATCCGCGGCGTCCACGACCGCCTTCCAGCCCATCGCGTACAGGTCGCTCACCCGCACCTCGTGCCCGGCGTTCTCCAATGTGGATACCGCGAGGTCCTTCAGCGAGCCGTTGAGCGACTTCGGCTCCGGGTGGGCGTAGACGATCAGCGTCTTCATGAGAACTCCTTCGGATCGGATGCCTTAGATTCTGGACACCGCGGCGCACGGCGTTCAGGGGCGCCGCTTCCGTCGGACGGGACTTCCTGGTAACGGCAGTACCACCTTCACCGGCGACGCCGAGGCCATACTGGAAGGCATGGACGATCTGGCGAGCTTCCTGCGGACCCGGCGTTCGAGGGTCGACCCGAAGGCGGTCGGCATCCCCACCGACAGCCGCCGCCGGGTCGCGGGGCTGCGCCGCGAAGAGGTCGCGCACCTCTCTGGAGTCAGCGTCGATTACTACGTGCGCCTGGAGCAGGGCCGCGCGACCCAGCCCTCCGAGCAGGTCCTCGACGCGCTCGCCCGCGTCCTGGGCCTCGACGAGACCGAACGAGGGCATCTCCTGCGGCTCGCCCGGCAGCGCCGCCGGCGCGCGAAGGCGCCGGGCGGTCGGGTCCGTCCGGAGATCCTGCGCGTCCTCGACCTCGTCGCCGACGCACCCGCGCTGATCATGGACCATCGCCTTGACGTGCTCGCCGGCAACCGCCTGGCCGGGCTCCTGTTCGGCCGGCCGCTGCCGGGCCTGAACACCGCCCGGCACATCTTCCTCGAGGAGGCCGAGCGCGGCCTCTACGCGGAATGGGAGAGCTGCACCCTCGACGTGGTCGGACACCTGCGCCTGGCCGCCGGCAAATACCCCGAGGACCCCCGCCTGGCCTCGCTCATCGGCGAGCTGGCGATGGGCAGCGAGCGCTTCCGTCGCCTCTGGGCCCGCGCGGACGTGCGGGCCCGCACACATGGCCGCAAGGTGTACCGGCACCCGCTGGTCGGACTCCTGGAGTTGCACCAGGAGAACTTCGCACTGCCCGACGCATCAGGCATGGAGCTGCTGGTGCTGACCGCGGCTGACGACAGCCCCGCCGCGGACGGGCTGCGCCTGCTGGCGGGGCTTGGCACAACGGGCGCGAACAGCGGCGACACGTTTCCCACGACGAACGCGCAGATCCGCGACTAACACCGACGCTCACGAGTAACGGCGCTCACGACTAACTCAGACGCTCAGACGGATACCGGGCGGGAGAGATGATCGGCGTCGAGGATGAACGCCATGCTGTCGTCCATCGGCGGCAGATCCAGGACCGCTCGTGCGGCGGCCTCGCCGAAGACCGGTGCGTTCTTGAATCCCTTGCCGGAGAACCCGGCGCAGACGAAGACCGAGGGCATGCCGGGGTGTTCGCGCATGAACTCGATGCGTGAGTGCGTGTAGGCCTCGAAGTAGGCCTGGGCACGCATCGGGTAGTCATCCAGCATCGGGAAGAGGTCGCGGACGACCGCGCGGATCGGCTCGAGGTCCTCGTCGGCGATGCGCGGAGGGGCGGTGTCCGGGGACTCGACGGGCAGGTGGTCACGAAATCCCACGCCGAGCTTCATGGCCAGGCCGTCCGCGGTCGGCAGCCCGTACGAGTAGTGGGGTTCGGTACGCAAGTAGGGGAGCATCCCATCGAGTGTGCTGCCTGCCCTGGGCAGGTACCACGAGGAGATGAGGCGCCGCGTCGCGAGGTAGGGGGCCATGTCCGGCAGGAGGGCGGCAGTCCATGCGCCTGCCGCGACGACGACCCGGTCGTAGCGTTCCGTGCCGTTGCCCGCCACGATGTCGACCTGGCCGCCGACTTGGTCGATGGCGGTGACACGGCATTCGCGCAGGATCCGCGCGCCGCGTGCGATGGCCGCATCCGCGGCGGTACGCACGGTGCGTTCGGGGAAGATGATGCCGGCCCCCTTGTCGAGGACGGCGATCTCGTCCTCGTGCAGCCGGTACTGCGGGAAGCGGAGCTGTGCCTCCTCGCGAGTGAGCACCTCGGCGCGGTCGCCGAGCAGGGCTGCGCTCTCGAGCGCGGTGTGCGTTGCGGGGCTGGCGGTGCTGCCGATGGCGAGGGCGCCGGTCAGGTTGCGCAGCGTGCGCCCGGATTCCTCTTCGAGCTCATGCCATATGAGGTCCGACCGCCCGGTGATGGGCAGGTACTCCAGGTGTTCCACGTCGATATGGCGGAACAGTCTGGTCTCGCCGCCGGCGGCTCCACGTGAGTGACCGGGGCTGAAGAGTTCGTAGCCGGTCACGTCGGCGCCGAGCCTGGCGAGTTGCCAGAGCGTCTGGGCACCGATGGTTCCCGTTCCGATGACGGCGATGCGCGGAGAGGGCATGTGGATCACATCTCGATCGTCAGGCGCTGGATATGCGCACTGTCGCATGCCGACGGTTCCATTTTCTCCGGTGCAGCGGGGCCTTGGGACCTTCCTGCGCCAAACCCTCACGTGACCAGCAGCAGACACGTGAGGGTCAGGCGTGGCCACGCATCACGGATCGGCGGTCACGAAAGTCGCCGTCACGGTCCGGGCGTGAGGTCGTCGGGACGCCCGGCCTTGACGCGGGACCACTGGGGAATGGGGCGCCCGTTGCTCCGCAGGGGCTGGGCAGGGGGTACGTCCTTTTCCTGCGGCCAGCCCGGGGGCGAGTCCTCCCACAGCTCCTGTCGTCCGTACACGGTGAGGTCCATGAGCGCGTAGCTGTAGTCCATCTCCTCCACGCCTCGCAGCGTCGTCCAGTACGTCTCGTAGACACGGTCGCCATCCCGCAGATAGCAGACCAGATGCATCATTCCGGCATGGCGTCCGACCAGGAGCTCATCCCGCGACGGGAAGGCCGAGTACCACGGCACCTCCCAGCCCATGAACTCCTGATAGCGGCGGCTTTCCTCATACGGGCCCTGACAGAAGACCGCGTAGGTGATGTCGCGGGAGTGGAGGAAGGACAGCTCCTGCACCTGGGTGGTCACCCAGGTGCAGCCCTCGCACTGCCCGGCCGCGTCGTGGCCCTCGTGCCACATGAAGTAGTAGGCGATGAGCTGCCTGCGGCCTTCGAACGCATCGAGCAGCGTGACGGGCCCGTCCGGTCCGGTCACTTCGAGGTCGGCGGGTACCTCGACCATGGGCAGGCGGCGCCGAGTTGCGGCGATCGCGTCGCCTTCCCGGGTGTGCGCCTTCTCGCGGGCCCGCAGTGCGTCCAGTTCGGCCTGGAAGGCGGCCCGGTCGGTCACCGGCGGCAGCGCCGGCGCACGGTCGGGGCCCTCCCTCCTGCTTTCGTGCTCGGTCACGATCGTGTCCCATCGTCGTAAGCCATCAGACATGAGGCCTGAGTCTTGAGGCCCCAGTCGTGAGGCCTCGTTCGCCTCCCGTCAGGCGGAGGCTTCTGGAGCGTCCGGGCCGGGGCGCTCCGCCAGTTCCTTGACCCGCAGCAGGCGGGTGTCCCATGAGCGGCCTATTCGGTCCAGTTCCCGGGCCAGCGCGCCGAGCCGGGCGCCGACAGCGAGGTGGACGACCTCTCGCCCGCGCTGCTCGGACTCGACCAGGCCAACTTCGCGCAGCACCTCCAGGTGCTTGCCGATCGCCTGTCGGCTCACCGGCAGCACCCTGGCCAGCGCGGATGCCGACATCGGGCCTTCACCGAGCCGGGTGAGGATCTGCCAGCGCATCGGATCGCCCAGCGCGGCACACATGACGGGGAGGGCGACCGTCACGGCTGCGCCGTCGGGATCGGCGCGGAGTGCTCGACGAAGACCTTGGCGGCCTGCAGTTCGGTGAGCCAGCCCTTGTCGTTGCCCTCGCGTTCCTTCAGCCACGTGGCCGGGTCATCGGCGAGGCCGGAGAATCCGCTCTCGACGACGCGCAGCGTCACCCCGCCTCCGTCCCGCTCGTCGATCCAGAACTCCACGAGTGTCGAGGGAGTCGACTCATCCCGGAAGGGGGTGCCGATCCAGCGGAACGCGGCGTACCGCGGCTTGTCCAGCGTCACGGTCCTGAACCGGCACTCGCCCAGCGTCGGATGGCACACGACGGTCACGTCGCCCTCGTCCCGCAGGTCCGGGTCGGCGTCGACCGCACCGTCGTTGACGAACCATCCGGGGCGTGCAACCAACTCCCAGACCCGCTCCGCCGGGGCGTCGATGTCGATCTGCCGCGCGATCCGGTCGAGCTCGGTGAGTTCGGTGTCGGTGTAGGTGGTGTCGTTCATGGCTGCCTTCCCATCTTCTCGGGTCAGTCCGGGCATCGGAGGTTCGGGGCGACCAGGGGTGTCGGTGGGCCCCGCCCGGAGGGCGAAGTCCGCCACCGGGCGCTCACCGCCTGGCCCGACGAGGCTGTCTGCGCGTCCTGCAACCCAACCATTGCACATCGGCGCACACTACTGCAACCCACGGGTTGCAGTAGTGCCGCGTCACCCTTCTGGGCCCGGCTCCGCGGCTTGTGGCGCAGTGCCCCTCATTGGGACCATCTCCGCATGTTCGAATTGTTCCCCGAGGTCGGTCTCCGGCTCCCTGGTTGCGCCGGCACCCTCCGCTTCGGCATGGAGGAGCGCACCGCCCAATGGGCCGTCGCCACCATCGCGGACGTTCGCGATGGCTGGGTCTGCGGCGCCCGGTGGGCCTTCAGCGCGCAATACCAGGGCCTGACGCTCGAGGCATACGGGGACACCACTGACCGCCGCGACGGACGTCAGAGCTCCCCTGGCCTGGCCGGCATCAACCTCGCCCGCGACCCCTTCACGCTCGCGGGGCCGTCCGCCTGCCCAGTTGTCCTCCGCGACATCAACCTCTTCGGCTACCCGACCGCCGAGGTCTCGGATGCCCTCGGTGACAGCCTGCCCCCGACGCTTCGGCTCAGCGGCGACGGTCTCTACCTCACCGGTCTGTCGCTCCACGCGGCACCCGTACCCATCGAGAGCTGATCACGTAAGGGCACCCACACAGGTAGGCGCGCCTACGCCACGTCGGCCACACCCCCGCTCGACGGCCGAAGCCGCCGGACCCGCATCACTCCCGCGGGTCCGGCGGCTCCATCTACGGGTTCGGCTGTTCCTTCCCGTCGCTACTCGTAGGGAATGACCACCACGGTGTCCGCGGCCCCCGTCTTCAGCTTCGCCGTACCGCTGCCGATGGCGTTCCAGACCTCCAGGCGGACGCTGCCGCCCTTCAGTTCACCGAGGCTGCCGGTGGCGGACTTTTGGCCCTTGGCCTGGGTGTACTCCTCCCAGCCGGCGACCGGGTCGCTCGCGAAGTATTGGTAGGTCTCCACGCGGTCGTAGGTCCCGTCGCCCGTCAGGTCGTAGGAAACGCGGGCTTGCTGGCCGAGGGCGACGGTCGTTCCCGCGTCGACCTGGAGCCGGAAGCTGGTCGAACTCCCGGACTTGACCTTGCCGTTGACGTTCTTGATGACGTAGGTGAGGGGCTGGTGCGGGCTGCCGTCGTGGTTGGCGCCGCCGGCGGAGGCGATGGTGTCGGAGCCCGCGGTGGTCGAGGTGGAAGTGGTGAGGGCACCGCCGGTGGAGAGGCGGAAGGTGTTGCCTGTGGGCGGGTCGGTGGGCTCCTCCGGTTCCTCGGGGGCGGTGCCGTTGCCGGTGGCCGTGGAGCGGGCCGGGACGTTCAGCTTGCCTCCGTCGGAGAAGGTGACGGTGACGGACGAGGAGGTGTAGTTGTGGGCGGCGTAGGTACGGGTGGTGCCCTTGGTGAAGACGGCGGAGGTGGGGATGGAGCCGGTCACCGAGGGGGTGGGGGCGCCGAGTGCGTCCAGGGTGGTGAGCCAGTGGTAGGTGTGGGCCTTGGACTCGCCGGCCTCAGGGGTGTAGGAGCCGTTGCCCGCGTCCCACTTGGACTTCGCGGCGGCGGGATCGGCGAGGGACTGGAACTCCCACAGGATGTCGCGCCATTCGACGGCCGGTCCCCCGTTCTCGCGTTCCATCTCGGCGAGGTTGCGCTTGATGGCGGCCGGGTGGGCGGCCAGGTGCAGGGAAGAACCGGAGGTGATGGGCAGTGCGTTGATGCCGTGGATCTCCTCGGGGTTGGCGGTCCACCAGGTGGAGTAGGCGCCGCCGCTGCCCCAGACCATGCCGACCGTGTCGTGGCCGAAGCCGGAGGGGAAGACCTGCTCGTCGGCGTCGAACCAGTACTGGGCGATCGCTTCGGACTCGGTGGTCAGGAGGTGAGAGCCGAGGTCGCGCAGTGAGGCGTCGCCGGTGGCCGAGCCCCACAGGACGAGCGCGGCGCTGAGCTGGGTGGACTCGGAGGACGACTCCTGGTTGTTGCCCGCGGCGAAGCCCTGGTGGCCGGAGGCCCAGCTGTGGCCGGCGTAGACGTCGAAGCCACGCAGGAAGGGGTAGGCGGAGTCGGTGCGGGAGGGGTTGGCGGTGTCGCGGATCAGCGTCTTGACCATGCCGCCCCAGGCGGAGTCGGCGGCCCAGGCCTGGTCGTACTGGGCGACGATGGCAGCGGCGTAGATGTAGTAGCCGTAGTGGAAGTGATGGTCGTTCAGCTCGGCGTCGCTGCCGTACGAGGCCGGGTAGCCGATCAGGGTCCGCCAGTCCTTGTCATAGCTGAACTCGTGTCCACCCCCTGCCGTGAACCACGCCTGGAGCTTGCCCTTCAGCAGGCCGATCAGCTTGTCACGGGTGCCGGTCTGCCCTATCTGGTCGGCAACGGGGACCAGTTGGGCGAGCCGGCCAAGAGCCTTGCCCGTCCAGTACGTGTCGGTCGCGCCGTTGAACGGATCGGCGGCGTTCGCGACATCGTTGAGGTAGCCGGTGAGGCGGGCCTTGTCCACGGCGGAGACGGACGGCAGCGTCGGCAGGACCGGGGACGCTTTCTGGGTGGTGGAGAAGGAGGTGCCCTCGCGGACCTTCATCGTGCCGCGCGGGGAGACGTAGGTGAGGTTGGTCAGCGCGGAGTCGGTGGCCTGCCACTGGTGGCGGTAGAGCGCCTGGAGGGTGCCGGTCTCGGTGCCCTCCTTCGGGGTGGTTTCCAGGGCATAGGTGGCCTTGGTCTGGCCGGATGCCGTCGAGGACCAGGAGACCTTCGAGCCGGTGACGAAGGAGTACGCGTACTTCTTGAATGTGGCGAGGTCGCCGGTCGAGGGCAGGACGGCGACGGAGAAGTAGTTCTTCGCCGAGGTCAGGGGCGCGGTGAGGGTGGAGCCGGAGATGGTCCAGTCGGTGCCGGAGGGGGCGAAGAGCGCGTAGTGGTGACCGCCGACGGTGATGCCGATGACGTTGCCCTGGTCGGAGAAGACGGTGGGCGCGTTGGCGGTGGTGACGCGGGCGTCGCCGCCGGACCCGGTGGCGTAGACGAAGGGCAGGCCGTGGCCGATGGTGGTGCGCAGGGTTCGGGTGCCGTCGGACCAGTAGGGGGTGACGGTCCAGTCGGACCAGGAATCGGCTTTGGTGTCGGGCGAGTTGAGGCCGGTGAGACCGAGGGTGAGATCCCTCTTGTGCGCGTACTCGTACTGGCGGCCGTCGCCGACGACCGCGGCCGAGGTCGGGTAGCCGACATCGAGGCCGCCTGAGGCCGCCTGGTAGGTGAGGGGGTGGCCGTACATCGGGGTGGAGTACGGATTGTCCGGGTAGCGCTGGAAGGCGAGCGAGGACCACCAGTCGTTGGTGGGTACGGGCTTGTCCTTGGCGGCGGCGGTGACCTTGGGGGTGACGGCGCCGCCGACGTTGTTGGTGGGACCGACGGTGCCTGCGGGGCGGGTGTCGGAGTAGCTGCCGGAGCCGACCGGGACGGTGGCAGCGGAGGCGGGCGCGGCCGCGAGGGCGACCAGGCCGGTGGCGGCGAGCGCGGCCGAGGCGAGGCCGGCGACGGTGCGTCTGAGGGGTGGCCACACGCGGGACGCGCGGCGGTTGGTGGGCATGGGAGGCAGCTCCTCGAAGTCTTGACCGGACGGCCTGCTGAGAGCGCTCTCAGGCGCGGTGAACGTAGGACTCCCGAAGGGAGGGTGTCAATATCCGTGACAGAAATGGGAGTTGACGATCACGCGGTGAAACGTTGAGTACATGAGATGACGCCACATAGGTGTGGCCTCCAGGCTTCCCGGAGGCCACGTCCGGCCGCGCATTGCCGCGTCTCGCCACATCCTGTCCGGCAAGTTGCTCAGCCGCCGGCGCGCAACGCGTTGATCACGCGTACCGGGTCAGCATGGGTGGCGGCTTCGCTCAGTTGGTGACGAGCGCGCCTGCGGCTCCCATGGTCAAGGCTGCCTGGGTGAAGCGGTCTTCCCGAGCTGACGGGGCACAAGAGCTGGGGCGAGCTCGCGCCATTCGCGCTCCGGCAGAGCCGCAGGGTCGGCGGTCAGTACCTGCAGGCACACGTGGTCGGCTCCGGCGTCGAGATGCTGTTGAACGCGTCGGCGGATCGCGCCCGTGTCCCCGTAGGCCACGATCGCATCCACCAGCCGGCGGCTGGGTCCGCCGACGATGTCCTCGTCGCCGAAACCGAGCCGCCGCACGTTCGCCTCCTGGTGCGCCGCAGTGGAGACGTACGCGGCGACGTGTGCCGTGGCCACCTCCCGCGCCCGGCCGAGGTCGGTGTCCAGTACGACGGCCTGCTCGACCCCGAGAAACGCGTGCGGCCCCATGATCTGACGTGCCCGCGCGGTGTGCTCGACCGGCACGAAATACGGGTGCGCCCCCCAGGCGTGTTCGGCGGCCAGCGCAAGCATCTTCGGGCCGAGGGCGGCCAGCACGCGGCGCGGAGCCGGGTCGGGTATCGGGCCATGGGCGGGCACGGCGTCCATGGCTTCCAGATAGGTGCGCATCGTGGTCACCGCTCTGCCACGGGCCGGCATGGGATAGCCGTCCAGGTGATGCACGGTGTCGTCGACCCGGTGCCCGCCGAGGCCGAGTACATAACGCCCGGGGAAGGCCTCGCCGAGCGTGCGCGCCGCGGTTGCGGTGGCGATCGGGTCGCGGAAGGCGATATTGGCGATACCGGATGCGACGGAGATGCGACGCGTCGCCGACAACAGCAGCCACGCCTGGCCCACGGTGTCGCGGCCGAACGATTCCCCGAACCAGATGGCTCCGTACCCCAACTCCTCCAACTCCGCGGCCGATTCACGCACAACCCCGGCGGGCTGTCCTTCATAGGCAAAGGTCCAGATCCCGACCTGGCCGAGCTCGCTTCGTGTGCCGTCCGGCATTTGCGCTCCTCACGCCGACATTCCGGAGAACCTCTCCGGTAAGCGTCCGCTACGATACGGAGAGGTTCTCCGCTTGGCTATACCGTGGAGAAGTGGAACATGCGGAGGATGCGGAAGATGACGAAGGGCAGGAGGCCACGACGATGAGGCCCAAGGACAGCCGTACCTCCGCTCAGCCACCGCGGCGCACCGACGCACGACTCAACCGGGAACGCCTTGTTGCCACGGCGTGGGAAGTGTTCGCCGAATCCGGCCCCGGAGCGTCTCTCAACGAGATCGCCCGCCGCGCCGGAGTGGGGCCCGGGACTCTCTACCGGCACTTCCCGAACCGTTCGGCCCTGCTCACCGCCGTACTCAGAGACCGGGTCGAGACACTGTGCGAGCAGGCGGAAGTGCTGCTCGGCTCGGACTCCGCCGACGACGCCCTGGCTCAATGGCTGCGCGCGTTCCTGGCCCATGCCCGCGCCAACCACGGCATGGGGAGCGCTTTGATGATCGACGAACCCGGCGCGCTGAGCCTCGACTGTCATCAACAGATCCTGGACGCGGCGACTGCTCTGCTCACGCGGGCTCAGCAGCAGGGCGCGGCTCGCGTCGACCTGGCCGCCGACGACTTGGTGCAACTCGTCGTCGGAGTTGCGCTGTCCACGGCCCACCGCCCGGACCCCGAACAGTCCGAGCGGCTGCTGGCCCTGGTGCTCGACGCCGTATACGGGAAACCGCACCGGGGCAAGTGAAAGCCGCCTGCTCCGCACGCGCGAGGGGCCGGCCGGTGCGTGTCAGCTCGTACGGGCGTCGCGGGCATCGCGGGTGTCGCGGGCATCGCGGTCACGTCGGCGAGGACCGGGTGGGGAGCCCGGCAGCCCCTTTTCGGGCAATCCCCGTCCGGTCGCCGTTCAGGTCGCACCGACCGGTCATTCTTGGGATGCTTGTGCAACTCCCCTACCTGTAACGGGAGTTGGCCAGTCAATCCTTCGGCCGGAGGAGAACACCGTGGACCGCACCGGCGACCATCCCTCGACACCGAGTCACGGCAGCGACACCAGCATCGAAAAACAGGACGACGGCGCTGCAGGACTCGCCGTACCCCGATCCCGCGCAACGGAGAAGCACCGTGACGTCGCACGCATCTTCCGGGACATCGACACCTTCGACCCGGGCAAGTTCGTCGCTCACCTCACCAAGGACGTGGTGTTCCGCTTCGCCAACAGCCCTGAACTGATCGGCCGCCAGGCGGTACGGCAGGGCGTCGCCGACTTCTTCGCCACCATCGCCGGACTCTCACACCGTCTGCTGCGCACCTGGGAGATGGGCAACACCGTCATCGTCCAGACCGAGGTCACCTACACCCGGAAGGACGGCAAGCAGGTCACGGTGCCCAATGCCGACATCCTCACCTTCCACGGTGACAAGGCACAGGAGTGGCGCATCTACATCGACCTCACGCCGGTGTACGCCGACTGACCGACCATTCCACCCCTGGGCCCGGCGCAAGGTCTTGGCGGTTCGGCGGGAAGGCGGCAGGGTCCTGAGGCTCGGAGTCGTGCGGGCCACACCTGGAGACGCACCTGGAGCCGCAGCACCGTCCGTACCGTGCCCGCGCGAAGCCGGTCAGGAATGCATAGGCCACCGGAATCTGACAGCGGGAGACTGAGGCGGGCAGTACCGGCCGCACTAGCTCCCCTACGGCCGGTCCCGCCTCGACCGTAGCGGCCGGCGCCGCGGGAGCACCGAGGCGCGCTACGGGAGTTGAGGGCCGATGGCATCGCAGTCGCGCTCGGCTGGGCCTCGATGCCGTCGGCTACCGGCAGCCTTCCCCGGGCACAGATACTCAATGCCCGCCACCGACATCTCGGAGCGCCCCTTCCGTTTCGGCCATCTCCACGGGATGCGCGGATTGGGCGTCACCGTTCGCATTCTGCACGGGAAGCGGCAGCACTGCTTACCGGTACTCAGGGGCGGTACGCGGCTGTCGCGGTCTCGACGAAGGATCGGATCAGCGGGTTGGTGTCACCCTTGTTCCACACCGCGACGACCCGGCTCGGCACCATGTCGACCAGCGGGACCACGGCCAACTCCGCGGGCAGGTCGTGTCCGAGCGGGGCCAGGCCGACCGTGCCGCTCCACAGCACGGCCTGCAGGCATTCCTGCACGGCTCGCACGACTGGACCCTCACGCGGCGTGCCGCCGTTCCAGTACGACTGCCAGATGGGGTCGGTGCCCGGCGGGAACTGGAACCAACGGCGCTCGCTCAGCTCAGCAAGCCGCAACTGGTCGCGGCGGGCCAGCGGATCGTCGGCGCGCAGAACCGCACCGACCGGATCGGCCCGTAGCGCGCGAACCGTCAGGGCGGACTCGTCGAACGGCGCGCGGGTCAGGGCGATGTCGACCAGTCCGGCGCGCAGCCCGCACGTCGGGTCGGTCAGGTCGGTGTCGCGGATGCGGATGTCGATGCCGGGATGGCTTCGGCGGTAGGCGGCGGCCAGCCTGCTCACTCCCGGGTCGGTGCCGTCGCCCAGGATGCCGACGGTGATGGTCGCGGCGCCGGCCGCCGCGCCTACGCGTGCACGGACTCGCTCGGCATGGTGCAGTAGAGCCCGCGCCTCGTCGAGCAGCACCATGCCCACCGACGTGAGCGTGACGCCGGTGGGCGAGCGATCGAGGAGCAGGGCCCCGACGTCGGCCTCCAACTGCTTGATCGCCCGGCTCAACGGCGGCTGACTCATGTGCAGTCGGGTGGCGGCCCGGCCGAAGTGACGTTCCTCGGCGACAGCAACGAAGTAGCGCAGGGTTCGTAGCTCCACGCTGCAACGATACCCACCGGGTATGGGCGCCGTGAGATGGGTCTTGGACACCGGCAGCGCCCTGGCGGTGGACTCGTGAGCATGACCGAAGACGCAAAGCACACTGAGCCGCAGGCCGTCCCCGCCGTATCGGTGGTGGGTCCCGGCGACGGCGAGACGATCGTTCTGGGCCCCACACGTATGCGCGTTCTGGAGGACGGCAGCCACACAGGTCACCGCCTCGCGATCGCCGAGTCCGTCCTCGCCCCGCACACCCAGGGACCACCGCAACACCGCCATGCCCAGCACGACGAGGGCTTCTACATCCTGTCCGGCACCGTGCGGTTCGCCGTCGGGGACGAGGAATACGACGCCACCACGGGCACGCTCGTGATGGTTCCGCCCGGCACCCCCCACACCTTCGCCAATCCGACGGACCAGCCCGCCGTCATGCTCAGCACCTTCACCCCCGACTTGTACGTGCAGTACTTCCGGGACCTTCAGGAGGTGCTCGCCGGTGGCCGGCCGCTGACGCGACAGGCCAACATCGAGGCGATGGGCCGATACGCGACCGAGCCTGCCGCCGATTTCCTCTGAACCCGCCGGGTGGAACGGCGATTTCTGGACATCAGCTCAATCGACCGGTCACTGTCAACCGGTGACCCATGAACGGGAATCATGAACATCGTCTACTGGATCGTCGCGGGGCTGCTCGCGTTGTTCTACTTGTACGCGGGCACGCTGAAGGTGATCCGCAGCCGCGATCAACTCCGACCGATGATGGCCTGGGTCGACCGCATGCCCTTGCCCGCCGTCAGGGCTCTGGGGGCGGTCGAGATATTCGGCGCGATCGGCCTGATCCTGCCCTTGCTGACCGGCATCGCGCGCTGGCCGGCGACGGCCGCGGCAATCGGTTTCGTCCTTCTGCAGACCGGTGCGATCGCCGTGCACCTGACCGGGGAAGACCGTCGGATCGCACTCAACTGCGGGCTCATTGCCGCGGCGGCCGTGACCGTTTGGCTGTCGACCATGCTGTGATCGAGCACAGTGCTCAGCCGGGGGTGCGAATCCAGTGCCACGTAGATGCCGTCCTTGTGCAGGAAGCTGGCGGGGGCATCGCCCAGCGGGATCACCAGGCTTCGTCGCCCCCTGATGACAGCGGCGCCCACGTGTACCGGACGGGCACCCCGCGGCGGTGGAGCCAGGCTGTCTCGTGGCGCCGGAGTTCGTGCGCGGACTCCGGGGCGATGGCGCTGGGCCAGCGGACGAGTACCGCGGTCACATGGCCCTTCTGTACGAGCTGGCGCACACGTCGCCACCCGCTGCGCTGGGCCGGGTCGGGCTCTCCGTAGGTGTCCGTGACGACCTCGGCGATGGTCAGACCCCGCTCCTCGGCGAACGCGTGCCCTTCTGTCCGCGCGCACTGCGTGGCCGTCCCGTGTGCGCCCGGGGTTCGGTCGGCGCATACGTAGAGCACGACGGGAGGCGAGGTGTCGCCGGGGGGACTCATGGATGCCTTCTTTGAGGGGGTCGAGGAGGGGGCTCGCCGCGTGGAGGGATCGGCTTGATTCCGTCCCGTCGCGGCCGGGGCGGGTGCCGCCTGCGGTACCGACCAGTGCGCGTGGCCGGGGGTCAGGGGCAGGCCGTCAACTCGGCCCACACGACCGTGCCTTCGGCTCGAGTGGAGTGCGCCGAGCCCCAGCGGTCGGCGAGTTCCTGGACGAGGAACAGGCCTCGCCCGCTCTCCTCGCAGGAATCGGCTCGGTGCTCGGGCGGGCGGATCGGGGTGCGGCCCGCGTCGTGGAGTTCGATCCGCAGGCGCTGCTCGCCGCCGGTCAGCGTGAGCCCGCACAGGACCTGTTCGCTGTCGGTGTGAAGTACGGCGTTCGTGGTCAGCTCCGAGACCAGCAGTACCGCGTCGTAGCAGGTGGCGCCGGTCACTTGCCAGGCGCGCAGCCGGTGGCGAACGGTGTCGCGGGCGGCTCTTGCACTGGTGCGCACGGCGGGCAGCCCGAACCAGTACTCGCGTCGCGGCACGGCCGTGGCCGAGCCGACGGACGGAGCGGGGGTTGGGCGCGTGGGCAGAGTCACGAAATTCGCCTTCCAGGGCCTGTCGCGGGGCAGGCGCGGTGTGGGGGTACGGAATGCGGCTCGAGCAGTGCGAGGCGGGTGCCCGGTCAGGTGCCCTGCGCCTGTGATGGCGTGGCGACGAGGGCATCACCGTCCCGCATCCGTCGGGGACCGGATGCTGCGGCAGGGCTGTGACGCGACCGTGCATATGCCGACTATGCGCGTGATCACCTCACGCTGCAACCGACTCCCTGATAATTTCACCCAGCGGGTATCACCCTGGCATCGACATCAAGTCACTGTCAGAATGGTGTTGTTGATGAGCCCTCAGGAGGTCGGGCGTGAGTGAAGGCCGTTCCAGCACCAGCGCGCCGACAGTCCTGCGCATGATCCTCGCCCGTCGGCTGCAGGACATGCGGCTCGGCGTCGGCGCCTCGCTGGAGGACGCGGCCAAGGCACTGCGTGTCAAGACCCTGACGATCCGTCGGCTGGAAAAGGCCGAGGTCGCCCTGAAGCCTCTCTACGTGGAGAAGCTCCTGGAGACCTATGGCGCGGACCGCCGGGAGATCGACGAGTTCGTCGACCTGGCCGAGCAGGCCAACGAGCCCGGCTGGTGGCACTCCTACCGCGACGCGGTCCCCAGCTGGTTCACCGCCTACGTCAGCCTGGAGACCGGCGCCAAGACCCTGCGCACGTACGAACCCCAGTACGTATCCGGTCTTCTGCAGACTCCCGACTACGCTCGCGCCGTGCTGCGCGGCGGGCTGCCCAACGGCAGCGAGGAGGAGCTCGCGCGCCGCGTGGAACTGCGGTTGCGGCGCCAGAGCCTGCTGGAGCGGGAGGACGCCCCCACCCTGTGGGTGGTCATGGAGGAAGCGGTCCTGCACCGCCAAGTGGGCAGTCCTGACGTGATGCGGGAGCAGATCGAGCGGCTCCTGGACGTGTCCGAACTCGCGCACATCAGCCTCGACATCGTGCCCTTCACATCGGGTGCGCACGTCGGGGCATGCGCCCCGTTCACATACTTCCGGTTCGAGGAACCCGAGTTGCCCGACATCGTGTACAGCGAACTCCTGTCGGCCGCCCTCTACTTGGACCAGCGCGTGGACGTCGTCGCCCACCTCGAAGCACATACCAGAATGGCTCTCCTGACGTCGTCCGAGGACAGCAGGGCCCTTTTGAACCACATGCGCAAGGAGTACTCGTGACGGTGACCGACGAAGGTGTCTACAACGGCATGCCGGCCCACGAGCTCGGGGAACGGGGCTGGGAGCGCCCCTGGAGCGGGCCGAACGGCGGCCAGTGCGTCGAGATGAAGAAGCTCGCCGACGGCCGCGTGGCCCTACGACAGTCGACCGATCCTGGCGGACCGGCACTGATCTGCACGCCGGAGGAGATCGCCGCGTTCCTTCGCGGGGTCAAGGAAGGCCTGGCCGATCACCTGACCGCCGGATGAACCTGACGGGCACATGGGAGACGACACCGGTGCCCTTCTTGGCCTGCGGGCCGCCAGATACACGCACGTTGGCCTGCGGGCCGCCAGACACACGCACGAAGGGAAAAACATGACCCCCAGCCAGGCCGGCCGGCACCTCGACACGAGCAGGGCGCATTCGGCCCGCATGTACGACTACTTCCTCGGAGGCAAGGACCACTTCGAGGTCGACAAAGAGGCGGCCCTGGTCGCCGCCAAGGCCCACCCCGGCCTTCCCATGACCGCCCGCGAGAATCGGGCATTCATGCACCGGGCCACCCGTGCGCTGGCCCAGGAGCACGGCATCCGCCAGTGGCTGGACATCGGCACCGGTATCCCGACCGAACCCAACCTGCACCAGGTCGCCCAGTCCACCACGCTCGACGCCCGCGTCGTGTACGCCGACAACGACCCCCTCGTCCTCAAGTGCGCCGAACGCCTCATGCGCAGCACGACGCAGGGACGCACGGCCTACGTCGAGGCCGACGTCACCGACCCCGATGCGCTGATGAGCGCCGTCGAGGACTCCGACGTCCTGGACTTCGACCAGCCCATCGCCCTCTCCCTCAACGCGCTCATGCACTTTGTGACCGACCCGCACGACCCCTACGCCATCGTGCGCCGGCTGCTCGACCCGCTGCCGGCCGGCAGCGCCCTCGCCATGAACCACTGCACGCCCGACTTCGACCCCGTCACCTGGAACAACGTCGCAGAGGCTTATACCAACTCCGGGACCCCGGTCCAGTTCCGTTCACACAGCGACATCCGCGCCTTCTTCGACGGGCTCGACGTGATCGAGCCCGGGATCTGCTGCTGCCATCGCTGGCGCCCCACCGAACCCGCCGACGGGACAGAGCCCACGGACGCTCAGATCAGCCTCTTGGCGGGAGTGGGCATCAAACGCTGACCGGGGAGACAGCGGCCCACACGACGAGGGACCAGAGATTGATTCGAAAGCTTCAGGCGATCGCGCTGGACTGCGCCGACCCTGTACGGCTCGCCGAGTTCTACGCGGAGCTCCTTGGCGGTCGGGTGGTCGAGGACCCGGAGGATCCCGACTGGATCGAGGTGCACGGTTTCGAGGGAACCACGCTGGCCTGTCAGCGGGTGGACGGCTACCGACCGCCGGAGTGGCCCGGCCAACAGCACCCGCAGCAGCTCCACCTGGACTTCGACGTGGACGACCTTGACGGTGAGGAGCAGCGGGCACTCGCCCTCGGCGCAACCGTGCTGGAGCGGACGGATCAGGTGCACGCGGGGGCCAATTGGCGCGTGTATGCGGATCCGGCCGGCCATCCGTTCTGCCTCTGCTACCACTGAGCGAGTACAGCCGGCACATCGCCGTCACTGAGTTTGAGCCCGGCGAGTATCACTGCTCCGCGCCGTGTCCCCGCGTAATCCATGTCGACCAGGCATCCGTGGTCACGGCTGCGACGAGCGTGGTCTCAGGACTCGCTCATGCGGTGCTCCGGTCCAGCGCGATGACCTCGACCTCGATCTGCCAGTCGGGCTGGGCCAGCGAGACGACCTCCACGAGGGTGTCGGCCGGATAGGGCTCGGTCAGGAACTCGCCGCGCAGCGTGATCACGTGCGGAAGGTTCGTCGCCATGTCCCGTACGAAGATGCCGACTTTGATCACGTCCGCGAAGGTCAGGCCGGCCGCCTCCAGCACGCGTCCGACGTTCTTGAACGCCTGCCGCCCCTGCGCCAGGAATCCGCCCTCGACGGTCGTTCCGTCCTCCTCGAAGCCTGCCTGCCTGCCCGGACACGTACACGAAGCCCCCTGCCCGGACGGCCTGCGAAATCCGGTACGGCGCGTACCAGTCCGGCGTGGTCGCGATCTTCTCGACGCGGCCCGCGGCGGCCGCGCTCTCGGTGCTGGACATGCCTCTCCCCTGTTTCGACGGGGCCCGGTAGGCACCGGCCCCGCAAGGCTGACGTTACGGAACGTTTCGTAACGCTACTAGCGGAAGCTAGACCACATCGAGTCTGCTGTCAAAACGAAACGTAACGTCACGCGAGGGATAGTGTGAGCGCCATGACCCCCGACCCGAACAGTGAACGGCGCAGCGAGCGTGCCCGCAGGGCGACTCTCGACGCGGCGTTCGACCTGGTGAGCCGCAAGGGCTTCGCGAAGGTGACCATCGAGGCCATCGCCGCCCAGGCCGGCGTGGGCAAGCCCACGATCTACCGGTGGTGGCGCTCCAAGGGCGCGGTGGTACTGGAGGCGATGAGCGAGGAGCTCGGCGATGACTTCGCCTTCCCTGACACCGGGGATATCGCCGCCGACCTCAGGACCCAGATCACCGCGGTCAGTCAGCGGCTGATCACCGGCAGGATCAGCGAGGCCTTCAAAGGCGTCATGGGCGAGGCCCAGAACGACCCCGCGCTCATGAAGGCGTTTCGCGAAACGATCCTCGAGCCGAGCATCGTGCAGTGCCGGGCCCGTCTGGAGTCCGCCGTCGCCGCAGGGCAGCTTCGCTCCGACGTGCCCACCGACGTGATGGTCGACCTCTTCTACGCGCCGATCCACTACCGGCACTTTTTGGGCTTCGGCGACGACGCGGTCAGGCGCAGCGCCGATCTCATCCAGCACGTCCTGCTCGGTCTGCAGCCCCGGCCGTAAACGGGGTTAGATGACCGTCGCACTGCCGAGGTCACCGGCTAGGGCAATCCTGCACCGGCAGCCCCTGACGGCAGCCGGGTACGAACTCACCGTCACGAACTCACGGGCACGAGCTCAATCTCCGGAGGTCTGCCCCCTGCGCGGCATCTGAGGTGACTTCGCCGCCTCGGCCTCGGCCTTGGCGTCGCTCACCGCAGCGGCGGCCTGTTTCTCGGCCTCGTCAGCAGCCCTGGCAGCGTCGAGCGAGAGCGTCGAGTTCGCATTGAGGTCCGGACCCTGACTTGAGTCCGACGGGCCGTCAGTGTCGGCGGCGGTTGTTTCCTGAGGTCGCGCAGGTTGGGGAGCACCCGGCGTCGACTGATCCCCGAACGCGGTCGTGACGGTCCGGACAGCTTCGGTCAGCTCCCCGGGGATCACCCAGAACGTGTTGTTGTCGCTGCTCGCCAGGTGCGGCAGCGTCTCGAGGTACTTGTAGGCCAGGACCTTGGGATCGGCATTGTTGCGATGGACGGACTGGAAGACGAGCTCCACGGCCTTCGCCTCGCCATCCGCCCTGAGGATCATGGCTTGTTGCGTGCCCTGCGCCTCAAGGATGTCCTTCTGCTTGGTGCCTTCCGCGGTGAGGATCTTGGCTTGGCGCTCCCCTTCGGCGTGCAGGATGGCCGCGCGCTTGTCCCGCTCGGCACGCATCTGCTTCTCCATCGCCTCCTTGATGGTGGTCGGTGGATCGATGGCCTTGATCTCGACGCGGTTGACCCGGATCCCCCACTTGCCGGTGGCGTCGTCGAGGACGGCGCGGAGCTGGGCGTTGATCTCCTCGCGCCCGGTGAGCGTCCCTTCCAGGTCCATGCTGCCGATGACGTTGCGCAGCGTGGTCACGGTGAGCTGATCGATCGCCTGGAGGTAGTCAGCGACCTCGTAGGCCGCCGCCCGGGGGTCGGTGATCTGGTAGTAGAGCACGGTGTCGATATTGACCACGAGGTTGTCCTCGGTGATCACCGGTCTGGGGTCGGACGAATAGACCTGCTCACGCACGTCGAGTTTGGTATTGATGCGATCCGCCACCGGCAGGACCAAGTTCAGGCCCGGTTGCAGCGTCCGGCGATATCTGCCGAACCGCTCGATGTTGTAGCGGCGCGCCTGCGGAACGATCCGCACGGTGGCGGCCACAAGGAAGACGACAACAAGGGCCGCCACAAGGATGAGGATGACAACGGTGTCCACAGTGCCTCCGTCGCTGTACGTTCAGCCGTTCATGGAAGGAGTTCGCGGGGGTAGACGATGGCCGTGGCGCCTTCGATCTCCATGACGTCCACCAGCGCTCCCACCGGGATCACCAGGCTTTCGTCGAGAGCGCGGGCGGACCAGTGTTCGCCGGAGAGTTTGATCAGGCCGCACGTCGCGGTGACTTCCTGCAGGACCTCGGCCCGCTTGCCGATCAGAGCGTCGCTGCCGTCGCGCACGAGGGGTTGCTGTGCCATGGCGCGCAGCGCGACAGGACGGGCGATGAGCAGGCCCGCTGCCGCTGCGGCTCCGAGGGCCACGAGCTGGCCGAGCAGGCCGATGCCCACGCCGGCGACGACGGCAGCGACCACCGCTGCTCCCGCCAGCAATCCGAGGACCAAGGTCAGAGTGAAGAACTCCGCGACGCCCAGGACCCCCGCGGCGAGCAGCCATACGTACCACGGCATGGAATCGCCCTCCTTCAGGGGCCTTGTCCTCCAAGTTACCTCCCGGGGGTCCCGGCAGGGCATACGCGACAGCTGAGATTCTCGATAGTTGAGAGGTTGCTCTGATCGGCAGGGAGATCCAGGAATCCCCTGCGCGTGGGAGCGGGGAGGACAGGACGGGGCCTGCCGCGCGTCAGCAGTCCGCGCTCTGCTCCATGGAGCGGGCGTACCCCCGAGCCGCTCTCGACTGTCCGTCGTGCAACTGGTCACCCAGCGACGTTCGTACGTGCAGAACGTGTGCACCGTCGCGCCACGAGGCCACCAAACCCGCTTCCCGCAGCACGCTCGCGTGTCGGCTTGCTGTGGACGGCGACAGGCGCAATCGCGTGGCGAGCTGCGTGGTGGTCGTGGGGCGCTCCAGCAAGCCGAGCACCAGCGCCCGCGTTGCGCCGATGAGCCGGGCCACCGATTGCGTCTCCCTCCTCGGCCGCGCAACCTCCTCCACACCATCGGCCATCCAGCCAGGAGCGAGGTCGAGTGGCTGCACCAGCACCGGAGGAGAGTCGACGTCGGCGAGAGTCACCGGAGTCAGCACGCAAAAGAACGAGGGAATGACCGTCAACGGGCGGTCCTCGAGCCGGACTTCCTGTTCCACGGGGTAGGGGAAGACCAGGTTGTCACTGCCCGGGGAGGTGCGGGCACCGTAGTCACGCAAGAGCGCGATCGGTCCGTTGGCCTTCAAGTTGTGGGCGCGGGCGGCTCCCTCGGTGCGCACGGCCCAGCGCAAACTCGGGAGGTAGGGGCATATGGCCACCTCCCAGTAGGAGCGAAGCGCCCTGGCGAGCGCGGTGAGGGCTGCCATCTCCCCCCTCGCGAGGCTGTGCGCCCAGGCGGGCACGGGTTGAGCGGAGAAGAGCAGGGACAGCTCCCGGCGCAGTTGGCTTCGCGGTGTGCTCAAGAGCCGGTCGAGTCCGGTCTCGAGATCACGGTTTCCCTGGCCCGGGGTCAAGAAGTCAGGGAAGTACGAGGCCCACGGAGCGAGCTTCATCAAGATCCCGGTCACGGCCGTCATCCCTCTACGGCGCAGCTCAGCGTGGGTTCGGCGCCGCCAGGGGTCGAACGTCAGCGCCGCCTGGCGATTCTGGAGCAGGTGCAGGCTGAGGACGATCTCCCATAACGGGTCCGGCTCCTCCGTCACCCGCAGGCGGTCCAAGTCAGCCGTGCTCAGATCAATGTGGAGCATCCGTCCCCCAGTGTCATGCCCACGGTCGCATCCCCAACTTCAGAGCGTATGACCCCGCCGTCTCCCGCATCACAGGGCAACGCGCCATATCGCACGGCGACCCCGCCCTTTTGCACCGTGGTGCAACACCGCGCCACAGGCCTCTCCCCGGTTCTACGGTTCCGGCATCCACCACTTCGACCGCTTGGAGACGTGAGATGGGCATCCGGAACAAGGCAAAGGCCAGGGCTCTCACAGTGTGCGTCGCTCTCGCCCTGACCCTCCCGTGGGGCGTCGGGAGCGCGTCTGCCCGCGACGCGACGTCGGCAGGCTGCCTCACAGTGAAACAGGGCAGTGACTACGCCTCGTACTGCTACGACACGGGCTGGTTCGAGGTCTGCGACATGGAAGCCGACAGTCATGGCGTGTACATGGGTTTCGGTAACTCATACGGAGACATCGAAACCGCGGAGTACGAGGACCAGAATGGCGCCGGTGGCGGCTGCGGCAACGGCTACCAGCACAAGCGGTACAAGTACATGCTCGTCTGCGAGCGCGTGCCTTTGCGGCCCGATCCGTGTGTCTCCGGGAACCTGTATCTGTAGGAGACCGCCCGCAGAGCGGCAGCGGTCGCCAGTTCGAGCATGTGCCGGTCCGGCTCTTCACGGTGTGTGGCGCGCGTCGGGCGGCGGGACGACAGACGGGGTGTCGTCTTGTAGGCAGGAGGCTTGCTGGGTGGCCGTGCGAATGTGCAGTGCCGTCTGGCGGGCCTGACGGACAAGGCCGCGGTGTTCTTCCGCGGTGGACGTCTCGCTCTGGGCGAGGCGTTCGTGATGTTCGGCCACCATGCCGTGTGCCTCGGCCAGGTTGGTTGAGGCGGTGAGGTATCAGGCGTGGAGTTGCTGCACGTAGTGGTCCTGGTTGCGCCGCCGGGACGGACTTGTGGTGCCCGCCTCCCGCCTGCGGGAGGCGGGCTGCGGACTGCGGACTGCCGATGACGCCGGTGGGCCCGTCGGCCCCGGCGGCTCCCAAGGAGTAGGCCCACCGGACGGGGCGCGGGGACACCGGTCCTACCGTGACTGACTGCCGAGGCCGGCCGGAGCCGCACCGCCGACAACGCGGCTCCAGTCTCCACCCTCTGGGCGCGACGGCCAGCAAGCACTCCCGCGACGCCATCACCCGCTCGCTCCGGCCAGATGGCTCCCCCTTGACGTATGCCGTTATCGGCATACGATTGATCCATGGCACGAGCAGCGACGACCTCGGACGTCTTCAACGCGATCGCTGAGCCGCAGCGCCGGGAGATCCTGGCGCTGCTGCGCGCGGGTGAGCGCTCGGTGACCGAGTTGGCCCAGGAGTTGGGGATGACCCAGCCGGGAGCGTCCAAACACCTGCGGGTGCTCCGGGAGGTCGGGCTGGTGCGTGACCGCAAGGCGGGCAAACAGCGCCTGTACAACCTTGACGCCGGCGGGCTGCGGCCCGTCCACGAGTGGACGGGCGGTTTCGAGCAGTTCTGGAACGAGAGCTTCGACCGGCTGGACGCCTACGTACAGGACCTGAAGCAGACAAGGGAAACGGGGTAGCCGATGAGCACGACAGAACACGGAACACAGGCACAGTCGACGCAACCGGCGACAGACGACCGCGAGATCGTCATTTCCCGGGCCATCGACGCCCCACGGGAGCTGGTATTCGAAGCATTCACCGAGGTGCGGCACCTGTCGCGATGGTGGGGACCCGAAGGCTTCACCACCACCACGCGGGCGTTCGAGTTCCGCGTCGGCGGGGAGTGGGACTTCGTGATGCACGGACCGGACGGGACGGACTACCAGGAGTGGATCACCTGGACCGAGCTCACCCCGCCGGAGCGGATCGCGTTGCTTCACGGTGAGACCCGCGACGACCCGAATGCCTTCGAGTCTGTCCTGACATTCGAACCCGATGGCACGGCGACGCGGGTCGAGATGCGCACCCTCTTCCCCACCAAGGAGCTGCGCGACGAGGCGGTCGAGAAGTATCACGCGGTCGAGGGCGGCCGGCAGACCCTGAGCAACCTGGCTGCCTACGTCACCGCGGACGTTCGCAAGGGAGCGGAGGACTGATGGCGAGGAAGGTGTTCTTCAGCGTGTCGATGTCGCTGGACGGTTTCATCGCGCCCGAGTCCTCCGAGGAGTTGATGGGGCAGCAGTGGATGGAGCTGCAAAGGTGGGTTTTCCCGCAGCGGTTCTTCCGGGAGAACCTGAATCTGGGCAAAGGCGGCGAGGAAGGGCGCGACAACGACATCGTGCGGGAGACGTTCGAACGCACCGGCGCAAGCGTGATGGGCAAGAACATGTTCGACGCCGGCGAGCGGATGTGGCCGGAGGAGGCACCGTTCCACACGCCGGTCTTCGTCGTGACGCACGAGAAGCGTGACCCCTGGGAGCGGCCCGGCGGCACCACGTTCCACTTCGTCAACGACGGCATCGAGTCCGCCCTCGACCAGGCCCGCGAGGCCGCCGGCGACCGGGACGTCCGCATCGCGGGCGGCGGCGCGACGATCCTGGAGTACGTGAACGCCCGCCTGGTCGACGAGTTCTCGATTGCTCTCTCCCCCGTGCTGTTCGGCTCCGGAATCCGTCTGTTCGAGGGCGTGGACGCAGGCCGCGTGGCCCTGGAGCAGGTCCGCTCAGAGCCCTCCCCGAGGGTGACGCATCTGACCTACGCCGTCCGGGAGCGGTGACTTTCCCGACCCGAGCTCAGCACTCCCCCGCCGGTGTCAACCGCTCGCGGACACCCCGACCCGCCCGGACCGGCCGCCGTCTGATGCCTACGAACAGGGGTGAGGGGCCAGATAAGTACAGATGAACGTGCCCGGTCGGATATTTGCCTGCCGCTTGCGAGTTGAGCGCATGGGACGCATGGAACGATCGTGGCGTGCAGAGTCCCGATGCTTCGTTCCGCCGCCGCCTGCTGATCGAGTCGCTGACCGTGTTGTCGGCCGATGCCCAGACACAGGTGGGCTGGCTGGACGAGCACGGCGTGATGACAGACGAGATCGCCCTGGACTTCGATCACGCCCTGCTCGTGGCTGAAGCCCTGGTGGAGAAAGGCCGACTCACCGACGCACTGATGGCGGACCTGCACGAGATCGACGGTGTCCTCAGCGGGATCGGCGAGGGCGATGACGCTGATCGGTGGACAAGAGATGCCCTCTCCACCGACGAGGGCTGGGCCCGGGCCCGGCAGTTGGCCCGCCTGGTTCTCGTTGCCGAAGTTGGCGGATGGCAGCTGCCACTTCCGGTTATCACGGTTATCCGGTGACGGGCGGGCTGTCGGCCAACCCATGTGGGCGTACCGCTTGTTGGCAGTGATCAGGCTTCTCGAGCCGGGGGCTGCAGCACGGGTGAAGGTCGCTGAGCGGTCACCGTGGCGAGGTTGGCAAAGGGATGGGCCGAGCGGTCCCTCATGCCGCACACTGGCCTCCACATCATCGGGTGCGATCACCGGGGAGACGACATGCTGGATGTGACCTTGAGGCTGCTCGATGAGGGTGCGGATGCCGAGGACCTGGCCATGCTGCGTCGCGGACTGGTCAGCGAGCCCGAACTGCGCGGCCGCGTGGGCCTGGTGAGACAGGCTCCGGAAGAAGGGCAGATGAGCGCGGGGCTCATCGCACTGCTCACGATCTCCCTGGCGGGTGGTGGTGCCGTCACCGCCTTCGTCAAGGCGCTTCCGGCGCTGCTCAAGGCCCGCAGGGCGGCAGCGACCGTGGAAGTCACCCTTCCCGACGGCCGTAGCGTCAAGATCACGGCCGACTCCGCGGACGACGCCCACGCCCTGCTGAACAGCGCACTGCGGGACCAGCAGCAGCCGTGACCCTCCGGCTGCCGGACCCGCGAGGCTCCCGCGCGGTCCTCATCGGCACCTCCCGCTACGACAGCGCGACCCTGCCGGACCTCCTGGCCGTGCGCAACAATCTGGAGGTCCTGCAAGGAGTACTGGCCTCCGACTCCTACGGCGGCTTCCCGGTCCAACGGTGCACGGTGGTACAGGACTCGGCGGAGCCGCGTGCAGTGTGCGCCACCATCCGTGAGGCCGCGATGACCGCCACGGACACCTTGCTCGTGTACTTCTCGGGGCATGGGGTGCTGGGTGCCGACCTGTCCTTGCACCTCGCACTGACCGGCACGGACGAGGACGACCTGCGGTGGACGTCCATACCGTTCGAGGCGATACGGGAGATCTTCGAAATGTCTCCCTGCCCCAACAAGGTGCTGATCCTGGACTGCTGCAACAGCGGGCAGGTACTGGACTCGCTGATGGGCGCACACGCCACGGGACACGACAAACTGAACATCCGGGGGACGTACATCCTCACCTCCTCCTCCCGTGACCTTCCGTCCTACGCCCCGGTGGGCGAGCGGTACACCGCCTTCAGCGGTGAGCTCATCGGGCTGTTGCGAAGGGGCCTGCCGGGTAGAGCTGAGCTGTTGACGCTCAGTGATCTCTACGGCCCCCTCACCAAGGCTTTGAAGGAACAGGGCTACCCGGAGCCGCGGCAACAGAGTTCGGACGGGCATGCGTGGCTGGCGCTGGTGAAGAACCGGGCGGTGGTCGCGGGCCCGCTCGTTGCGTCCGCAGCCGGCCCGGATGCGGACGCGGACACACACATGGAGGGCGAGATCCGGTTCGGCACCAGCCGTACCTTCCACCGGATGCGCAACTGGGGCATCGGGGGGCCCATCTCCATAGGGTTGTTGGCGATCGCGGGCATGAACGCGCCCACCGGCAAGGACAAGACCTTCGAGATGACCAGTCCTCACCATGTGGCCGCGCTCCTCGCCTTCGCCGCATTCCTGGCCGTGGCCCACCTCCTGGGCAAACGTAACCCAGGCGACTATTCGCTGGTCCTGAGCCCGGACGGGCTCGAGGTGCAGTACAGCGGCACCGAGCACTTCGCCTACCCCTGGCATCGGGTCAACAGATGCTGGTTACACCGAAGACCGGGAACCCGACTGCGTCGCCCCCGTTACGAGTTGATGATCCGCCCCATGGACGGCGGCTTCCCGCAGACCGCGAGCCGCCGGACCCCCGGACCCCACCAGGACGGCACCGAGGGCAATCTCCGCTTCGCGGACCTGCGCCGGCTCGCGACGACACCCGAGGCCGTGGAAGCCGCCCTCGCCCGGTACGCCGGGGAGGCATGGATGCAAAGCGACGACATCAACGCATCCAAGGCATCTCTTCCCAAGGCGGAACAAGTCTTCACCCCTGACCGCCGCATCCTGGTGACCGTGGCGGTACTCGGCACCATCCTGGGCCTGTACGCCTTCCCCTTCAGCGTGTTCGTCGAACCCGCGCGGATCCTGCTGACGCTGCTCCCCCTGACCACCTGCGCGGTGTGTCTCGGCGCGGCCTGGTTCGCCGTCACTCGCTGTCTGAGGCCGGTGCGACTGGTGGTCGGTGCGGCCGGACTGACCCTGACCCGGGGCGAGTTGGAGATCAGCTACGCCTGGACGGAGATCGAACGGATCGCCGTGGTGACCTGGCCGCGGGGCGCCCGCAATCTCGGCCTGCTGGCGGTGCGGCCCGTCGGAAGCGCGGAGGGGCGCATCGACCGGACGAACCGGTTGCTGCCGAAGCTGGCGCCGGGCGCCGTGACGCTGTGCATGCTCCCCGAGGTGACCTACGACCAACGATCCCTGGAGGCCGCGCTGACACGGTTCGCGGACGAGAAGCAGAGAGAACTGCCGGGCGAGGCATGGTTGCGGACCAAGGCCAACAGCCCGGCCCCACCCGCCAGAACGGGGGTGACGTTCAAGGGCCGGCAGCCGACAGGCGTTTCCCTACTGATGGGATCGGCACTCGCGGCCCCCTCCATGACCAGTGTGTGGCTGCGGGACCTCCCGATGGCTCCCCCTTGGCTCCCCGTCCTCAACGACGTGCTGCTGGGCCCCTTCTTCGTCATTGGGCTCACCACGTACTTTCTCACCGGCAGACACCACGTCCGCCTCCACCTGAGTCCCTCCGGCCTGACCCTGCGCGCCTTCGGCGGACGCCGCCTGCACATCTCCTGGGCCGACGTCGACCGCATCGGCCTCGTGGCCCGCACCGACCCGGCAGAACACGCCCTCCTGCTGTGGCCCCGCCCTGGCACACGCACCCCACGCCCCCCGTGGCTGCCGCTCAAAGAGCTCCACGGCGGGCTACGCATCCTGACCCTGGAGACCTACCGGATCGAGACGAGCGCGGAACAGGTCGACCAGGCCCTGGCACGGTACGCGGGACGCCGGCACACCCGGATGACGGTCCTGCGACAGACTCCGGTGAAGAAGAAGTAGCGATCCCATTAGTGCCGACCGCCCCTGGCCGGCACCGCCCCCGCCCTTCAGCAGCCGACCCACCCGACAGCCGTGCCCCGTCAGCCGGTGTGAACCTGTTCGGTACCGGTGGCATCGCAACCAGAAGCTCTCTCGCCGGCGATGCCACCGGGCTGAGCTCCCGGGGGGGCCGGCATTCCGGCACATCGGCCCCGCGGGTGAGGCGGTACCGGTCGTGGAGGGGAGCTGCGCGACCGGAGCTGCCAGCTGCAAGTCTCCTCTTCCATCCGGAAGCCCGAGGCCTCCCGCACGGACTTGGCACGGCGTACTTTCTCTACGCCACCGGGCCCGACCTTCCCCTCCGCGGCCTGCGGCACCACCTGGTGGCCAGTGCTGCTCTGGGCCGCCTCCCACCTCGCCCACGTGGCGCTCGCGCGGCGCGAGAAGGGGTGGCGGAAAGGTGCGCAGAAGCACTCCAACCCGGTTCTAAAATGCCAGGACTACGGCGAGGGTTACGGGGTAGCAGGGATTTGAATTCGACCCCGTTTGAGCGTGAGGCGGCCTGTATGGACCTGGTTGGGCACGACGAGGGCCAGCAGCTGCTCGCAGGCCGGCCACTGTCTGTCTCTGCCGCCTTCGAGGGCAGCGCGGAGATCGCTGCGGCTCGTGACATGGCGGCTGCTTTCCTGACGTCGGTGCAGGTGAAGCACGGGCTGCCGGTGTCGGAGCGGGCGATGGGCACGGTTCAGCTGGTGGTGAGCGAGCTGGTGACCAACGTCCACCGGTATGCCCCAGGACCGTGTCTGCTGACGCTGGAGGTCAGCGAGGGGGCCGTGGAGGTGACGGTGTGGGACAGCAGCACGACGCTGCCCTTGGTCATGGGACCGGACCCCACACGCATCGGTCAGCACGGACTGGAGCTCGTCATGGCGATGTGCCGCAGCTTCGCCGTCCACCGTGAGCCGGTCGGCAAACGCATCAAGGCGGCCATCGTCCTTGCCGACGACCCGGGCGGTGACGCGGCCGGCCGCCAAGTGGCCTGACCACGCGGCAGGCCCCCCGTCGGCAGCACCACCGCTTACGGAATTACGCCCTCTCCCCCACCAACCAGCGCCCGCCCCCGGTTGAGGACGGGCTACCGCGATGCCGCAGCTAGGGGTGCCGTCCGTGTTCGGGCCGTCGTCCAGCGGGCATCGCACACGCACTGGAGCGCGCTGCCGCCCTTCACTCGCCCGTTGCGGCCGACCCGGTCTGACGCTGGTCAGATGGGGACGCCACCGGGTGCGCATCACCTTCTGAGCGCGAGGGCCGGCGGCTCGGGTCTGGTTCCTTCCACCTCGCAAGGCGGCTTCGTGCCGTCAGGCAGCGCGCTTGACGTGACGGACCAGCCACATCAGCAGGGCATCCAGGTCAGAGGCTGCCGAGAGAACCCGGTCGACCGCCTCGGAGGTGTGCAGCCAGGCCGCGCAGCCCAGGGGGCGGGCGGCCATGAGAGAACGGTGGCGCAGCAGGGTCGCACGGGGATGGTCTGCCGGATAGCCGCGCGGGGGACGTTTCATCACGTCCCCCGAGATGTCGTAGCCCTTCGTGCGCACGTCCTCGACGATGGCGGACAGTTCGCGCCCGCTCCCCTCGGAGGCGACCGCTTTGCGGAACATGTCCACCTGGCCGGGATCGGGGTACCACCAGGCGCCCTGGATCCGCAGGCCGTCCAGGGAGAACCGGAGGCCGATCTCGATCTTGCGGCCGAGCCGGATCACCGCGCTCTGGTGCTGCCACCACCAGGAGTCGGTGCGGTAGTGCCAGACGGAGAAGTCCTCGTAGCGGGGGTCGGCGTCCGCGACCTCGTTGAGCAGGGCGATCAGCGGCTGCCGGACCAGACGTTCGCGGTCCGCGCGGTAGCGCTCGCGGACCACTTGGGACGGTTCGCCCTGGAGCTGAAACAAGACGTCCATGGCCTGCTCCGGCCAACCAGTGAACTGCTCACGCATGGGCGCAGGATAGCCCGCGCGGGGAGCAGGAAGCGGGTCTGTAGGTGGGCGGGATGGGTGGCCGGCAGAACTTAGAAGAGGAAGCGGATGGGCTTGGCCATTGCCTCCGGTACGGACATGACGCGTGTCAGCCGTGCGATGTCGCCGCCACCTGGTTCTTCGGCCATCGAAGGGTGCCCGAGATGGCGCCCTTGGTGGGTGACGAAGTCCTGTGCCTCACGCTGACCCGCCACGATGCCCCAGCCTTAAGCGCGACAGTACTTCGAGGATCATGGTGGGTATACGTCAGGAGTTCAGAACCCGCGCCTTCTCCGTGGCGAACTCCGCGTCCGTCAGCAGTCCTTGGGCCTTCAGCTCGGCAAGCGCCGTGAGTTGCGAGACGCGGTCGGTCGCGGGAGCGGGCGCCGCCTGCACCGGCGCCTGCGCCTGTGCCTGGTCCGCCCACACCTGTTGCTGCGCCTGCACGTCCGCCTGCCGACGCATGTCCCGCCGGCCGATTCCGCGCTCCACGCGGTTGGAGACCGCGGTCGCGGTACCGGAGATCACCGCGGTGCGCGCGATCGTGCCCAGCAGGCCGGGCCGTCCAAATCGCTGAGGCATGCCGATCCTCGCTCTCGTGTCTCGTTGTCACTCGGAGTCGAGCGCGGCCACGGCCTCGACGACGGTTTCCCTCGGGATGCGCTCCAGGAACAGCAGTTCGCCCCGCGACTCGCGCACCGCCGTCGCAAGGCGCGCCGCCCAGGTGTTCTCCCAAGCAACGACGAGCGCTGACGACTCCGGGGGAAGATCGTCCGCGACGGCCCGCAGGTCCTCGTCGCTGAGGAGGTCGAACCGGTCGTCGGTGACCTGCTGGAATGCGTCCGCGACCTCTTCGTCGGCCAGTTCGAGGATGCCGAGGGAGCCGTCGGCCGCCTTGCGGACGAAGCTCAGGTCGAGGATGCGTACGGTGCCGTTCTTCTGCAGCTCCCTCAGCGCCGGCGCCACGTCGCCGTTGAAGCGGTTGCCCTCGAAGGCGACCACGGCGACATCGACCGGTCCGATGGAGTCGATCTGCAAGCCACTGGGCACAGTCGGGCCACCTTCCCCTGAAATGCATTGCGGACATTACGCAGCATAAGGTGGCAAATACTCGATGCGCGAGCCACGCGAAGAGGTGCACCCCATGCATGCACGGCAACCAGGCCAGCCAGACCGCAGCATCACCTTCGAGCCCAACCGCCCCGCCTCCCGCAACCGCAAGGTCGTCGCGTTGCTGCTCGGCACGCTGGTCTGGGTCGCGGCAGGCGTCCTGGCGGTCGTCCTGCTGGGACACAGCTATATCCTGCGCCATCTGCTGCTCGCCGTGGTGGTCTCCTGGTGCGTCTTCGGTATCGCGCTGGCCTGCTGCATCGCGGTGCGGCATCGGGAGGAGCGCCGTGAGCTTCCTTGACGTCCTGCTGGTCTTCCTCGCGTTCTACCCGGTGGTGACCGGCGCTGCGTGGATGGTGGGCGGCGCCCTCTTCCGCGTCCTGGAGGAGCGCTCGGCCATCACCGTTCCGCCAGGCGGCTGGCCCGGGGTGACCATCCTGGTCCCGGCCTACAACGAGGAACAAGTGATCGCCCACTGCGTCGCGGCGCTCAGGAGCGTGGACTACCCCGACCTCGAGGTTCTGATTCTCAACGACGGTTCCCGGGACGGGACAGTAGCCGCGGCGCGGGCCGCGGCAGGCGACGACCGCCGGATCTCCGTGCTCGACGACGGCGTGAACGTCGGCAAGGCCGACCGTCTCAACGACGGCATGCGCCGCGCCCGCCACGACCTCGTCCTGGTCACCGATGCGGACACTCATCTGCACGCCGATGCCGTGCGCTATCTTGTCGCCCGCATCCAGCGCTCCCCCCGCTATGCGGCCATCGCGGGCAGCCCGCGCGTGACCAACCGACGCGAGGTGATCACCGTCATGCAGATGCTGGAGTCGGCCTCGCTGATCGGTCTGATGCGCCGCACCCACGCCCTGGCCGGTCGGGTCGGCACGGTGGCGGGCGTCCTTGGCCTGTTCCGCCGCGACGCCGTCCTCGCTGTCGGCGGCTACGACCCGAAGATGGCAACCGAAGACATCGAACTCACCTGGCGGCTCCTTCAAGCCGGCCACCTGACCGGCTTCGAACCCCATGCCCTGGTCGGCATGCAGGTCCCGGAGAACGTCAAAGGGATCTGGGCCCAGCGCACCCGTTGGGCACGCGGACAGGGAGAGGTCCTGCGCACCCACGCCCGCACCGTCTTCCGTCCCCGCCACTGGGCCCTGTGGCCGATCGCCCTGGAGGCGCTGCTCTCCTACCTCTGGGTGATCACCATGCTGGCCGCCACCGTGTGGGGCATCGTCCACTGGATCATCCATCCCGGAGACACCAAGTTCCGGTGGATGATCGCCTGGGGTGTCGGCATCGCCGTCATCGCGGTGCTCCAGATCACCGTCGCCGTCCTCGTGGAACGCCGCCTCGACCCCAAACTCCTGTACGCCTGCCTCCTCCTCCCGATCTACCCGCTGGCCTACTGGACGATCAACGCTCTGGCCGCGATCACCGCCCAGACCAAGGGCCTCCTGCGTGGCCCGCGTGACAAGAGGGTCGTCTGGGACCTGCCACGCAGCTCGCTCTAGCTCTAGCTCCAGCCCCAGCTCCAGAGGTCATCTCATCCGGCGTCCGGGGATCTTGAAATGAGAAGGGCGAGTTGGTGCAACCGCTGGTAGTACTCGCGGCCTGATGGGTCGCTGATCTGCGGAATCACTCGGTCCAGGTCTGCGACGCAGGTCTGCAGGATGCGTATGCGCTCTGGGTCGAGGGCGCCGTCGTTGTTGATCCACGTGTGGGCGCAGCCCGCGGTATGCGTATCAAGCAGCACCATGTCGATGTCTTCGAACTCGACGCCTCGCAGGTGGACGGGGAATTCGGCGTCGAGGTGTTCCTGCCAGAGATGCGTGGCCTTCTGCACCAGCTCGGGTCTGATCATCTGGCCATACTCCCGTACGCGGCAGCGTGTGTGGCGTGCGCTCAGGGACCGGTCGAGGTCACTGCGGGGGCAGAGTTACGCCCCGGATGGGGAAGGCTCGCCAGGGCGTGACGACCGGTCAACGCGGGTGAGATCACGCACTGACCGCCGCGCGGCCTCGGTCGTCTTTTAGGGTCGTCCCCATGACGACCGACACGGGGACCACCAGCTTGCTCTTCGACGCCCTCCGGGCGGATGCCCTGACCAGCCCAGATCAACTGCGCGAGCTCTACCCGCAGGCGAACGCGAACGCACTTCGCAAGGAGATCGACCACCTGACGGAACAGACCCGCGCGCTGATCGGCTGTTCGTCCCTGGTGTTCATCGGCAGCGCCGATGCCGACGGCAGGGCGGACGTCACGCCGCGCGGCGGCCCTGCCGGCTTCGTCTCCGTGCTGGACGAGCAGACGTTGGTGATCCCCGACGCGACCGGCAACAAGCGACTCGACACCATGCACAACGTGCTGCAGACCGGACGCGTCGGCCTGCTCTTCCTCATCCCCGGCCGGCCGACCACGCTGCGTGTCAACGGCCGTGCCTGCGTCTCGGCCCGCCCAGAGTTGCTCGCGCAGCTCACGCCCGTCGGCAAGCCGCCCGTAAGCGCGCTGGTCGTGCACGTCGAGCAGGTCTACCCCCACTGCCCCAAATCGCTGATGCGCGCCCATGCGTGGCAACCGGAGAAGTGGATACCCGCCGACGCGCAGCCGACCAGCGCCGAGGTCACGCTGGCCCAGCTGAACCTGCCGGGCCTGACCGTTGAGCAGATCGAGGAAGCCGAAAGGGAGTCGCTTCGTCTGCGCTACGAGTGAATCGGACCGAGGCGAAGGCGGGCCGCCGGTCGCTACGCGAGGGGCGGCCCGTTCCACAAGGCCTGCCCGATCCTTGCTGAGGCAACAAGGGGCAGTGAGCTCGGCCGGCGACCCCCAAATCCTCACTGGCCCCTGAGCGGGGCGGGCCTTGGTCGACCAGTTCTGACTGATGCCGAGTGAGCCTCGCCTTCCTGGTCGCTCATCTCGGCAGGGGTCTCAGGGACGCTGCCTCAAGCGGTCGAACATCGCCCACTCCACCACTTGGGACACCTGGTCGTACGTCTTGTCGCCCGACGCCGAGGCACGCTCGTCCCTAGTACCCAGGAATTCGTAGGACTTCGCCGTGCCCGACAGGCCATCGGCACGGTCGGGACTATCGCCGTCCCCGTCACCGCCACGGCGGCCACGGCAGCTGTCGCAAGGCGCAGTGCGTGGCGGCGGCTGGGAACGGCGTCGGTGTGCCCTTGGGCGCGCGCCATCGTGTTCAGCAGTCGGTGGCGGTCCTTGGCCCGGGCCGGTTCGGCGAGCGGGGCCGCGTCCGCGTCCCAGTCTTGCAGGAGCAGGAGTCCGTCAGTCATGGTCGGATACCTCTCGCAGTGTCGTGGGATCGGATCCGCCCAGCGCTTCGCGCAGCTTGCCGCGAGCCCGGTGCAGCCGTGATCTGACCGTGTCGATGGGGACGCCGAGGGCCTGGGCCACCTCCTCGTAGCCAAGCCCGCCCCACGCGACCAGCAGCAGCACGTCCCGGTGCCCGCACAGGCAACGCGGCCAGTGCTGCTGCCAGTTCGCGGCCTACGGCCTGTGCCCCCACCCGGGCCGCAGCACGGTCGGCCAGCGGCTCCTCGTGATCGGCGGGAGCCGGGATGCGGGCCAGGGCTTTGAAGCGGCGCGCCTCGGCCCGGCGGTGCCGGCCGACCAGGTTGGTCGCTATGCCGAACAGCCAGGGCGGGCCCCGTCGCCCGTGGCCGACGAGGGGTCGTAACGGTGCCGCTGTTGGAAAGCGGTCGTGAAGGTGTCTGCCATGAGGTCGTCAGCCGGTTCGCCGCCGAGCCTGCGAGCCAGATTTCGCCGCTGACCCCCGTTGAGTTCCCTCCGGCCCCTGGCTGCTGGAGGCCGTACCGAAAGCAGCGTTCACGTACGAGGCGGCTATGACGTGCGGCCACCTCAACCACTCCAGCTGCAGCTGTCGGACGTAGGGCGCGAGTGAGCCCTACGGCCCCGTTCACGGTACGACCCGACACCCTCACTGATCGCGCGCCCCCAACGACAAGGTCGGAGCTCCTGTGGCGGCGGACCGCCACAGGCAAGGAAGCGGTGGTAACAGAATTCGTCGGAATACTTCTCCTGGTTCATGTGGGACTGGTGGGCTGACCGCGCTCAACTCACCGATCACAGGAGGCGCGCGTGAATCTCGTCGTCAACGGCGACGCGGAGAGCGGGGTCGGCGGCACCGCCGACCCCGTCTCGAAGGTCCGTGGCTGGAACATCACCCAGGGAGCCCCGGCGCTCATCGCCTACAGTCTCGGCGGCGGCTACCCGACCGCGTCGGACCCCGGCCCGGCCCGCCGCGGCAGCCGCTTCTACTCGGGCGGCAACAGCCCGCGCACCGTGCTGGCGCAGGACATCGACCTGCCCAGGAGCGGTCCCACCGGACGCCGCGCCGTCGACGCGGGCAAGGTCCGCTACACGCTGGCCGGCTGGCTCGGCGGATATGCCGCACAGGAAGACGGCGCGCGCCTGTCCGTGGAGTTCCGCGACGCCAGGAACACCCCTCTGGCCCTCAGCGTCCTGGGCCCGGTCAGCGCGGCCGACCGGCAGAACAAAACGGGGCTCCTCGAGCGCACGGCCGAAGCCGCCGTGCCACCCACCGCCCGCTCGGCGCGCATCCTGCTCGTCTTCACGCGCAGCGGCAGCGGCACCTCCAACGACGGCTACGCGGACGCCCTTTCCCTCACCCTCAGCGCCACCGGAGGCCGCCGATGACCGTCAACCGCCGTGACCTGCTCAAGTCCGCCGCGGCCGTCGGTGCGCTCAGCCTCGCCTGGCCGCTGGCCCCCGGCCTGACCCCGGCGCAGGCCCGCGAGGCCGCCGAGAACCTGGGCGCCCGATACGACCCCGCGCCCTTCACCCTCGGCGTCGCCTCCGGTGATCCGCAGCCGCACTCCGTGGTGCTGTGGACCAGACTCGCGCCCGAACCACTGGCCGCAGAGCAGCAGCTTCCCGAGATCGTCGAGGTCGAGTGGGTCCTGGCCAAGGACTCCGGGCTGCGCCGCGTCGTCGCCCGGGGCACGGCGCCCGCCTCGGCGACGCTGGGCCACAGCGTGCACGTCCCCGTTGACGGCCTGGCCCCCGGCCGCCACTACTGGTACGCGTTCAAGGCGCTGGGCAAGACGTCCCGTGTGGGGCGTACGAAGACGGCGCCGCGCGGCCGCGTCGCCAAGGTCACCTTCGCTGCCGCCAACTGCCAGGCGTTCCACGACGGTTTCTACGCCGCCCACCGCGGCATCGCCCGCGAGAAGGTCGACTTCGTCGTCCACCTGGGCGACTACATCTACGAGCACGGCCAAGTCGGCGGCGTACCCGAGCAGCACGTGCGCGACCACGACGGCCCCGAGATCCTCACCCTGGCCGACTACCGCAAACGGCACGCCCTCTACAAGGGCGATCAATCACTGCGCGAGGCGCACGCCGCCCATCCGTGGTTCTTGACCTGGGACGACCACGAGGTCGTCAACGACTACAGCGGCACCGGCGGCGGCGCCCCCTTCATGCGGCGCCGCGCGGCCGCCTACCAGGCCTGGTACGAGCACATGCCCCACCGCGACTCCTTCGGCGCCTCAGCGCTGCCCGACCCCGAGATCCACCGGGTGCGGCGCTGGGGCGACCTGCTGGAACTGGCCATCCTCGACCTGCGTTCCTACCGCTCGGCGCAGAACCTGCCCGACGGCACCATCCTGGGCGCCGAGCAGAAGACGTGGCTGAAGAAGACCATCGACCGCGCCCCCGACGCCTGGCACGTGTGGGCCAACTCGATCATGCTGAGTCAGCTCCGGGGCCGCCCCGGCGGCTCGTACATGTTCACCGACCAGTGGGACGGCTTCCTCACCGAACGCAAGGAAGTCCTGGAGCACGTGCACCACAGCGGTCTGGAGGACCTGGTCGTCATCACCGGCGACTGGCACTCCGCCTTCGTCGACGACCTGCGCACCGACTTCGACGAACCGCAGTCCCCCCTCATCGGCACCGAGTTCACCGCCCACTCGATAACCTCCGGCGCCTACTCCCCCGACTGGAACGCCACCAACGGGCCACTGATGGGCCAGGCCAACCCGCACCTGAAGTACTTCGAGGGCAACCGGTACGGCTACGACGTGTACGAAGTGACACCCCAACGCTTCAGCGCGCACATGCGGGTCATCAACGACCGCCGTGACCCGCACTCCCCCATCAGCACTCTGACCACGTTCCACATCGACCGCGGCACGACCGGATCCTACGAAGACAACGACACGAAGGAGTCGCCCGCGCAATACCGTAGGGACTGACTCGCAGCTGCCCCTGCCCCGACCGAAGGAGCCCCGGGGCAGGGGCAGGCTGTCGGATCACAATTCGCCGCACATCTCCGGGCGACTGTCACTGCGGGGCACCGTGCGTCTCTGATCAACCTCATGAATGCGGCCCGGCTATCGTCACGGCTGCCGCCGCAGCGCTGAACTGCGTCCAGGCGTCGTGCACGCTGCTGCGGGCACCTTCCCAGTCTTCGACAGCACCTTCGCCGTGCAGCAAATCGGACGCCTTCCAGACGGCATTGGACAGTTGCTTTGCGCACGTGACGAAGCTCGTGTACGTCTCACGCCGCAAGTCCGCGACCCAACGCTTTTCCTCCGCCCGGTGCTGAGCATCGACGGTCCGCAGCTGAGTGCTGAGGGTGAGCAGGCCTCCCCCCAGGCCACCGACAGCGCCAATTGCCGCACCAAGTATCGCCGCAACGCCAGCCTCCACCCGCCGCCCCCTCGTTCGCTTCCGAACGTCCTACCCCCTCGGGCCACCACTCAGGCAGACGACCTCACGTTCCGGCGAACCCGTCGATACGCTCTCGGATCAGGTCGGCGTGGCCGTTGTGCCGTGCGTACTCCTCGATCATGTGGACCATGATCCAGCGCAGTGAGACCCCTGGATCACCTACGTGGCCGGCTTCCTGCTCCGACAGGTGACCGACGTCGTCCAGTGCGGCGGCAGCTATGAGCTCACGCCCCCGGTCAACCTCCCTCTGCCAGACCGCCATGACTTCCTCGAGCCCTCGGTCTGCCGCAAGTGCAAAGCCGTCGGCGTTGCTCTCCTCGAAAACTTCGGGCAGGTCCTGGCCTGCGAACACGCGCTGGAACCACTTGCGCTCCACCACGGCCAGGTGCTGGACGAGGCCCAGCAGGGTCATCGACGACGGAGCAGCCGAAGCCAGCCGTAATTGGTCATCCTTGAGGCCCGAGCACTTCAGTACGAGAGTGGCACGGTGAAAGTCGAGCCACGCTTCCAGCATGGCGCGCTCACCAGCTTGCGCGGGCGGTATAGGGCGCCCGTCCGGTGTCCTAGTCATGACTGCAACTTGGCACACACCGCCATGCCCTACACGGGCCTTCGCTGCCGACGAACACCTGCGATCACGTACGTACGAAGCGTCGGCGCTCGGTGTTTTGGCGCTCTTCCGCGGCCGGTGGACGAAGGAGTGCACGCACCCGAGCCGGCCGCGGCAGCGCGACGTCTTCCGTCGAGCAGGGCTGCTCGTGTCGGAGGAGAGCGCGCCGCACGCGGCCGGGCGGGTACCCGCGTAGTGCCCGGTCAGCGGACCTTGGTCAGCTCACCCTTGTCCTTGAGGGTGGCGATTCCCCTGGCCCACAGGTTGTTGACCCGCTGGCGCTCTGTCGCGTTGGGGTAGGCGTTGGTGCAGGACGTGCCGGGGCCGCCGCCCGACATCAGTTCGCTGCACGGGCCCGAGTAGTGGTCGGGCAGACCCAGCACGTGACCCGTCTCGTGAGAGGTCACCCGCGTGGAGTTGTACTGCTGGTTTTGCCGGTAGTCCAGGAAGATGTAGCCGTGCCCGCGCCCGTCGGTGGAGGCATACGAGCCGCGCGAGTCGTTGCCCTCGCGGTACTCGAAGTCGGCGCCCGAACTGGACTCCTGCAGCTTGACGTTGCTGACCGAGGAGTTCCATATCTGTGTGCTCTGCGCTATCTGGCTGCGGAAGCTCGGCGCGCGGGTCGTACGGTAGCGCACGGTGACGACCTGGATGCCCGGCTGCGCCGCCTGCTTCTTCAGCGCCGACTTCATGACGGCGTCGAAGAACTCCCGGTTGGCGGACGCCTCCTCGGCGGAGCCCGCGTACGCCGATGTGGCGTTCGTTGCGGCAGACTTGTCGGTGTCGGATGCCGGCGCTGCGAACGCCGAAGGCGCGGCGGCCAGCGAGCCGACCAGAGCAGCGGAGCCGAGAACGGCCAGGAGGCTGGTGCGGGATCTGCTACGGGATCTGTTCATGGGGGTGAGTCCCTTTTTCGGATGTCCGGTGGCCTGGAAGGCCGGGGCGACCGGGAGCCTTCGGCGCGCGAGGGCGCCCCGACTCCCGGGACCGAGGCCCGTTGGGTGCGGCCCTGCGGTCGCAACGAGTATCGGGAAGACGGGGCTTATCCGTACCGATACCATTCGGCGATAGCGGCAGAGCATCAACTGATATGCGTAGGGCGGGAGTTGGAGCATCACACGGCTGGCCTTGGCTAGCTTTGACGCTACTTTCAGACACTCGTCCCGGTGACCTCCCTCGGGTCTCCGAACGGTGCAGGCGTACCGCCGGCGCCCTCTCCGCATGCACTTACGCCCGCATACGCCCGCATCGTCTCTTCCGCTGCAATGCACCTGCGCATGGGCACATGCGCAGGTGACAGGGACCCCCCGTGTCGGAGACACTGCCCCTCAGCTACCGGTACCGAAGATCGCTTCGAGCACGCGAAGCGCCCGGTCAGCAACGGTGCCATGCCTCAAGGTAGGCGAGCCTGTCAGGCTCGCCTGACGCGGCAAGGTCGCTCGACGCGGGAAGGCAGGGTGAGGACAACGATGCCTACGCCGGGGACGACGGCTGTACTGGCACTGCTGCCGGACGCGGACCCGCTCCTGGAGATGGCCGCACAGGTGGACGCGCGGGGGGTGCGGCCCGGTGTGCCCGCACACGCAACGCTGCTCTACCCGTGGCTGCCCGCCGAGAACCTCGACCTCAGGGAACTGGAGCGGTTGCAGGCCGTGCTGGTGCGGGCTGCGCCGAGCTCCGGCCGGGTGCCCCTGCGGCTGACCGAAGTCGAGCGGGCTGGGGCGTTCGTCGGTGTCCCGGTGCCTGAACTGCGGTTGCTGGCCACCGCCGTTCGAGCCGCGTTCCCCGAACAGGTGCCCTACGACGGCCAATTCGGGCAGGACCCGCCGGTGCACGTCACGGTGTCCTTGAACGCGGCTGATCCTACCGCCGCCGACATCGAGCGTCTCGTCACCAGCAGTCTGCCGATCACTGCAGAGGTGTCCGCCGTGCACGTGGTCGCTCTTTCACCCGACGGCTGGCAGATTCTCGCCGAACTGCCGCTCACCTCTTGACCGGGAGATGTCTACGAGCGGTCCCTCGGCTCGGCTTCCGAGTTCCGCCTCGACCGTGCCAGATTCCGCCTGACACATCGTGGCCGGGCCGGGAAGCAGGCGGCCTCCCGGCCCTCGTGCGTCAGGCGGTCGGCGTGGCCGATACCTCAGGGGAGAGAGCAGACTCGAGGCCGTCCTCGTTCAGGACGGTGACGGCGTAGTAGTACTTTGTGCCCCCCGTCAGACCGCGGTCCACATAGTCGGCGCTGCTCGTGACATGGCTGAATTCGGTGTTCTCTTTGGTGATTCCGGGCTTCGTCGAGCGGTAGACGCGGTAGCCGGTCACGGAGGCATCGCCACTCCCGGACGAGGCGACGTACCAAGCAAGGCTCACACTGCCCGCGCCTGGTGTGACCTGGTAGAACTCTGTGGCGCGCGGCGGCTGCGGCTCCTCGTACGCCGGCTTGACCGATGTGGATGCAGCCGATGAGACGCCATGCTGGGACGTGGCGACGACGGCGTAGTAGTAGTCCCGCTCGCCCTCGTCCTCGCTCACCGTGCCGGCGTACTCGGTGCGCGTCGTGGTGGCCACGCGGTTGGCCGAGTCGGTGATGTCGACCGGGGAGGTCTTGGAGCGGTAGACCGTGTAGGAGGAGATGGGTACGTACGGGCTCTGGGACCACGACAGGGTGAGCCGCTTGCCCACGAGCTGGCGGCTCTGCATGGTCGGGGCACCGGGCACGGTGGCCTCGGTGACAGTCTTGGTGCCGTTTATCCAGTTCGACCCCCTGGACTCGTTCCCCGCAGCGTCGACACCCCGCACTTCGTAGGTGTACATACGGCCCGGCTCACCCTTGGTGTCACGGAAAGTCAGCGAAGTCGTCGAACCGACCTTGGTGGGCGGCGAGTTGGGGGACACATAGCGGTACATCACGTACTTCACCGCGTCCGAGTTGCCACTGCGCCACGTCAGCGTCACACCGCGCTCGTCCTCGCGGGCGAGGGTGAGGTCCTGCGGCGAGAGGGGCGCGACGGTGTCACGGTGGCCACGTACGGGGTCGGTGTAGGGCGAGACGTGTCCGGCGCCGTCCAGGGCGCGGACCTTGTAGGCGTACTCGACGTCGGGGTCGGCGTCGCTGTCGACGTACGAACTCTCGGCCACGGTGGCGAGCCGCGTGTACGGGCCGACCTCGTCCGGCTCGGTGCCCTCGGCCTCGGCCCGGTACACCTCGTAGGCGGTGGCCGCGGAGAGCGAACTCCAGGAGAGGGAGACGGACTCACGCCCGGATAGGACGTGGAAGCTCTCGGGAGCGTCGTACAGGGGATTGTCGGGCTGGTCCGGGTCATCGCTGACGCGGTGGGCGGAGCTGTTCGCCGAGGTGGGCGCGGCAGCCTGGGCGGTGCCGGATATACCGAGGGCGAGGACGACGGCGGCCGCGGAGGCGACAGCTGCCGGTCTGAGACTGGAGCGTTGAGGCACGGCTGGCTTTCCCTTTCCGGTGGAACCCCGCACGGACGTACGGGAGTTCGGGATGCAGTCGTGGGGGGAGTTGGTCGGACTTGACGTGGGGGCAAGGCACTGTAGCTGTACATGACCAAGAAAGGGGAGACGGCGCGCCTGGACGGCAGGCCGGGACCTTCAGCGCCGCGCCAGCGCCAGCACGCTCAGGCCGAACATCGCGACGCCCAGAGGGAAATGCACCGACGGCACGTGCGCGATGCCGAGCACCACCTGGGCCGAGGCGAGAACAAGGAAGCCGGTCGCGTGCCAGATGGGCCGCGGCGAGCCGCCGCCCGGCTTCCACGCCAGCACCGCAGCGAGCACATACAACATCGACGCCCCGTACATCACGCGTGCTCCGACATCGTGCAGCGTCTCTCCGTAGGACGAGGTCATCAGCAGTCCGGCGGAGACCGCCTGAAGGAAGATGATCAGGGTCTGCAGGGTGATCGCGATCTGCAGAAACGAGAGACTGCGCTGATTCGTCGCCTGGAT
Source organism: Streptomyces sp. NPDC002853 (assembly GCF_053591915.1). Taxonomy (NCBI): domain Bacteria; kingdom Bacillati; phylum Actinomycetota; class Actinomycetes; order Kitasatosporales; family Streptomycetaceae; genus Streptomyces; species Streptomyces sp. NPDC002853. Next base: position 571,447 of record NZ_JBSFUS010000002.1, read on the forward strand.
TGCCATGCCACGGTCCCTTCTTCTGCCCCGGAGGCAGTAGATCGATAAGGTCTCACCAGGCCGACGACGCGGGCCTGTGAAAGGTAAGGCGAGGGGGTCGAAGGCATGGGGACGGCTGGAACGAGCACCGACGGCATAGCGGGCGAGCGGCGCCAACTGATCAATGTCGCCTACCGGTTGCTCGGGTCACTGACCGAGTCCGAAGACGCCGTACAGGAGGCCTACGCGCGCTGGTACGCGCTGCCACGCGGTCGGCAGGACGAGATCAACTCCCCCGGCGCCTGGCTGACGACGGTGACCGGCCGCATCTGCCTGGACGTACTCGGCTCTGCGCGGGCCCGGCGTGAACGCTACGTCGGCGCCTGGCTGCCCGACCCACTGCCCGACCACGCCGAGCGGGACCACGGGCGTAACACCGATCCCGCCGATCAGATGGTGCTCGACGAATCGGTGACCATGGCGTTTCTCGTGGTCCTGGAATCGATGACACCCGCCGAGCGAGTGGCGTTCGTCCTGCACGACGTCTTCCGGTACCCGTTCGCCGAGATCGCCGACATCCTCGGCCGAACACCGCCGGCCTGCAAGCAACTCGCGGCCTCCGCCCGGCGACGGGTGCGCGTCGCGCAGGCCCCGGTAACGGCGGCCGGGCAGGCCGAGACGGTGCGGCAGGTCAAAGAGGCCTGGGAGTCCAAGGACATCGCGGCCCTCGTCGACCTCCTCGACCCGGCCGCCGTGATGACCGCCGACGGCGGCGGCCTGGTCGGTGCCGCCCTGCGCCCGGTCGAGGGCAGCACGCGCATCGCCCAGTACATGGTCGCGGTCGCCGACACGGCGCCGGGACTCGACCTCCTGGAGCGGTCCGTCAACGGCATGCCTGGCCTGGTGGCGCAGCGCGCCGGCACGGTCATGACCGTAGCGGCGTTCGACATCGACGACGGCCGCGTCACCCGGGTCTGGGTGGTCCGCAATCCGGAGAAGCTGCGGCCGTGGCTGCGCGGCGACTAGGCCGTGTCACGAAGCACCCGTCCTGGCCGCGGCCGACAACGAGCCGCTGTCACCACTACCTTCACCAGAGGTGAGGGAGAAGCCGTCAGCGGTGGCCCAGCACGTTGACCACCCGTCCGCTGGGGTCGCGGACGAAGAACCGCCGCACGCCCCACTCCTCGTCCTGCAAGGGGTGCACGATCTCCGCACCGCTCTCCCGCATGACGGCATAAGCCGCGTCCACGTCGTCCACCTCGACGCTCATGTCAGGGGTGACCGGCGCGGTCTTGTCACTGGTCATGACGCTGATCTGCGCTGCCGGGGTGGTCGGGGAGGCGAGAGTCATGATCCAGCCGAGGTTCATGACCTCCTCGAAGCCCAGCAGGCCATAGAACTCCCGGCTCTCCTGCGCGGCCTCCGACTGGATGTTGGGCACGACACGGCGAACGGTCATCGACGACTCCAAGTGAGAACAGACGTGTCCCTGTGTCTCCCCAGGAGTACTACGCCACGTCCGCCACCGCACGCACTTCCGCAACACGCTGCCCGTCGGTCAGCAGCTCCCGCAACCAGCTCTGCCTTAACGCCACTGCTTCCTGCGCGATCTCGCGGTTACGGCTGCCTCACGCTTCGAAGTAGGCGACCGTGATGATCGTCCGCCGAATGGTCAGGGTGTAGACGACCCGCACTTCAGAACCTGGGGCTCGGTACTCCCACATCGGCGCGCCGTGTTCGATCGCAGGGCGCAGAGTGCCGACAGTCGGTTCGGCGGCGATGACGGCAAGAGCCCGGTCGACGGCGATCTCTTCGGCGGGATTGAAGCCTGCTGCTTGCTGGACCGCGGTGGGGCCGAGGACGACGCGGGCTCCGGCCTTGCGATGCTGGGGCGCCATAGCGCCTGATTATGCCGCTGACCCGCTGACGTCGATGCCGTGTTTTGCGTATAGGTCGACGCGCAGCGTCTCCCAGTCGGTTGTGGGTGCCTTGCCGTCGCGGATGTTCTGCCAGTAGGAGGCGAGCTCCTCGTTGCCGGATTCTCGGGCAACGGTGATTGTCTCGTCGAGGTCGGCGATTTCCTCGGTGGTCCACGGCTGGTCGCTCATGCCGTCCTCCTGGCTGTGGATTCACGGGTCGTGATTCCGGTTGGCACTAGGAGCGTAGCGCTCGTTCGGCCGGACGGGCGGCCGTGCGGCCGGATTCGGTGTTGACCGGAGACGAGCCCGGCTGCCCTGGGGCCGACGGTACGCGGTAGCGGCGGCTCCCCCATCCCGAGCCGTGGGCACCACCGCGGTGGATGCCCTCGCGGACAGTCGAAGTACACGTCAGGCGGGCCTCCCAGCCCGGTGTCCGGCTGCGCTGCCGTCTGGCTGCCCTGCCATGCACGCTACGACGCACCCCCGCGCGTGGGGGTTGAGTTTGTACCCCCCATAAACCCGACCTGCCACGCCTGGCGCAGAAACGGTCTCCTGGAATCACGCCTCGGTCACGACACCGACGACCGTCGCACCCTTCCTCCACCGACCGAATATGAGGCCTACTCCATGGAACGTCGCAAAGCGCTCGGACTGATCGCCACCACCGGCGCCGCCGCCTCCTTCACGGCTCTGCCCTCCTTCGGTGCGGAGACCGGCCGCGCCACGGGCGCCGCGGGACAGGGCAAGGCCACGGCCAGGGGCGGCTACACCTTCCCGTTGGACAAGAACGTCAAGCGGACCTCGGTGCGGTTCAAGAACCGCTACGGCATCGAGGTCGCCGCGGACCTCTACGTGCCGAAGAACACCGGGGGGAAGCTGCCCGCCCTGGCGGTCAGCGGCCCGTTCGGCGCGGTCAAGGAACAGTCCTCAGGTCTCTACGCCAACGAGTTCGCCCGCCGCGGCTACGTCGCCCTCGCCTTCGACCCCTCCTTCACCGGGGAGAGCGGCGGCACGGCGCGCGACGTGGGCTCGCCCGACATCTACACCGAGGACTTCAGCGCCGCCGTCGATTTCCTCGGCCTGCAGAAAATCGTCAACCGCGAGCGGATCGGCGTCCAGGCCGTCTGCGGCCTGAGCGGCATGGCACTCACCGCGGCGGCTGCAGACAGCCGTATCAAGGCGCTCGCCGCAGTCTCGATGTACGACATGTCGCGCAGCATGTCCCGCGGCCACGAGGACCACTACACGCGTGAGCAGCGCCAGAAGGTCGTGGACCACCTCAGCCGGCAGCGCTGGATCGACGCCGAGAAGGGCACCTACGCACGCCTCTCCCACGAAGTGCCCTTCGATGAGAACGGCAACGTCGCCCCCTCGAACCGCGTCCTGCCCAAGACCCTCCCGGCGGACGCCGACCCGATCTCGAAGATCTTCTTCGACTACTACCGCACCGAGCGCGGCTACCACCCGCGCTCGATCAACTCCACCACCGCGTGGACCGGGACCACGCCGATGTCATTCTTCGCCTTCCGGCAGATGACGAACATCGACATGCTGGCGCCCCGCAAGGCCCTCCTGGTGGCCGGTGCGAACGCGCACTCCCGCTACTACTCCGAGGACGTCCGGGCGAAGGCCCCCGACACCGTGGACCTTGTGATCGTCCCGGGCGCGGATCACGTCGACCTGTACGACCGCAAGCACCTCATCCCCTTCGACCTGCTCGACGAGTTCTTCACCAAGAACCTCGTCTGACCAGGAGTGCTCCCGGCAGGCCGGTACCGCCACGGCCTGCCGAGGAGCCACGTGCGTGATGACCTAGACCGGCTCCTCGTATCGACGTAGAACCACGAGTTAATCGCCCAACCTGCAGCTCGGCACGCAAAACACCGCGGGCAGGATCAGATCCAGCCCTGCCGGGCCACAGGCACTCGCCGGACAATAAAAATGCCCCGCACCTGATCGGATGCGGGGCTTGGGGCGGAAGTGTTTTAGCGCAGCGGTGGCAGGGCCTTCTCTGCGTGATCGATGACGTTTCCGTTGGCGCAGTTGTTCTTGTGGTCACCTACCCAGTCGCCGAGGACTGGCACGACGGCGACCTCCTGCAGGCACACGGCCGCTGCGGTGAAGTTCCAACTGTTCGCGGCGTTCACGCCCTCCCCGAAGTTGCTGTCGTTGTCGGCGTGGGCAGGGGTGGCCAGGGCGATGCTTCCGAGAGCGAGTCCGGCAAGCGCGGTGATCTTCTTCATGATCTGGAAACGAAGATCACAAAGCGAAGTTACTCAGGCGAGAGCGGACGCGAGGGTCTGCGGGGCCGGCCCTGGCGCGCCGAACAACACCTCCTACGGCATCCGCCCGAGTAGTACCGCCCCGTCCATCTCCCTGCCCGGGAAGAAGGTCCGCCCCAACGGGGCGCGCAACGAGGCGATCAACGGTTCTTCGGCGACGCACACACACGTGCAGCAACGTGGCCCGCCACGGGGTTCGCCAGGGCTGGACGGGTGATGCGGCAGGGGCGGCGCTGCTCCCGGTCTTTGGCGCCTCGGCTCCCTGCGGACCCGTTGACCGAACGTGCACCCGCTTCAACCGTTCGCCGGACAACGAGAGTTGGCGGCAGTAGCCTCGAAGCGGCTCATCTCAGGAAGAGGGGGGCGGCCCTCCACGCAAGGTGTAGGGACGCACGCCCCGGAGATGAGGTGTGAAGTGGCGGAAGCGTCGCAACCTTCCCGGCAGAAAGGGAAGTCACGCGAGTTTGCGGATCGGCTTGCTGTTGCTTTGGGGGCGCGTGCTCTCTGGGCATTGATCGAAAGGCTGGTTGGTCATCACTTCCACGGGTGATTAGTCACCCCCTGGGTCCGAGGTGCACCCCCCGTCGTCTCGGGCCCGCTCTTCCTCACTTTCTCACGCCGACCGCTGCCAACGCCGTCTCCAGGCCGACAAAGGCCCGCGCCACGCTCGGCGCCCTCGCTCGACGTCGACGGGTGCCAGGCACGTCGGCCCGGTCAAGCAGGTCGCCACGGCGGCCCGTGGGTCGTCTCCTCCCCCGTTGTGCACGGTGATGCCGCCCGCACGGCAGAACGGGCACGGCTCGACGAGCGTGATCGCGCGAGCAGTGCGGCCGAGGGCTACCTGGTCGAGCTCTGCCCGGCGCGAGCCTCCGTGATGGCCTGGACGGCTGCTGCGGAGCGACGGCGCTGGGTGAGAGAGATGGCGGTGGTGGGGATCAGGGTGAGGGCGGCGATGGCCGTGCCCACCACGGCGGGGCCGGTGGTCCCGAGCGAGGTGTCCAGGGTGAGGCCGGCGATCCAGGAGCCGATGGCGGTGCCGAGGTTGAAGGCCGAGACGGTCAGGGCGGAGGCCAGGACGGGTGCCTGGCGTGCGAAGCGAACGGCCAGAGACATCAGCACCGGGTTGGCGCCGAGCCCGAAGAAGCCCAGCAGGGCGAGCAGGATGATGGTGGCTACGGCGTAGCCGGCCAGTAGGGAGATCGCCAGGAGCAGGAGGGTGGCTCCTGCGGCGGCCGTGATGGTGACCGTGTGCGGGCGGTGGTCGCCGAGGCGGCCTCCGACGAGCGAGCCTGCCAGGGCGCCGAGGCCGAAGCCGACCAGGACCAGCGGCACGAGCCCGGACGCGATGCCCGACCGGCCGGTCAGCAGCGGCGAGATGTAGGAGTACGTGGCCAGCACGCCGCCGGTCGTGGTGGCGCAGGCCGCCAGGACCAGCCACAGGCGGCCGGAGCGCATCGCGGTCAGCTCGGAGCGGATGGTGACCGCCTGCTGGTCGCCGCCGCCGGTCGGAACGGTGCGGGCGATCAAAACGATGGCCCCCGCGGACAGGGCCGCGAGCGCCCAGAAGGGTCCGCGCCAGCCCATGAGCTGTCCGGCGAACGCGCCCACCGGCACGCCGACGACGTTGGCGAGCATGGCTCCGGCGCCGACCAGCCCCAAGGCGCGGGAACTGGCGGCCGGGCCCGCGGCGCGCGCGGCAGCCACGTTGGCCACCGCCCAGAAGGCGCCGGTGGCGATGGCGGTCAGGAACCGGGCCGCCAGGACCAGGGTGAAGTTCGAGCCGAGGGCAACGATGACATGCCCGACGGCGAAGACGCCGAGGGCGAGCATCAAGGTCAGCCGCTTGGGCAACCGCAAGGTGAGCATCGCCATCAGCGGCGCGCCGACGATCATCCCGACAGCGAAGACAGTGATCACCAGGCCGGTCTGGGCGACGCTGACCTGCAGGTCGCCCGCGATCTCGGGCAGCAGTCCGGCCACGACGAATTCGGTGGTGCCCATCAGGAACGTGCCCAGCGCGAGCACGTAGACGACGAGCGGCAGCCGGGCGGACGAAGGCTGGGGGTTGTCAGCCCGTACGGTCCCGGTCCCGGCCTCGGCGGGGGCGTGGAGGGTTGCTCCTCGCGTACTCATGCATCAACTCCGTGGGGGTCGTGTGCGGTGTGCTGATCCCACGAAAACGGCTGCGTCGCAGGTGGAGAAGGTTGCGTTTATGGGGGGTACAAGCTCGACCTCCCTCCGCGAGCCCCGGTGGCTACGGTGGAACGCATGGACGACCACAGTGACCACCGCGCGGAGATCCGGGACTTTCTCGCCAGCCGACGCGCCAAGATCACACCTGAGCAGGCAGGGCTGCCCACCAGCGCCCGGCGCCGGGTCCCGGGCCTGCGGCGAGAAGAAGTCGCCGTGCTCGCCGGCGTGAGCACCGAGTGGTACACCCGCCTGGAGAAGGGCCACATCAATGGCGTCTCCGAGGACGTCCTTGCCGCGGTCGCCCAGGCCCTGCAGCTGGACGAAGATGAGCGCACCTACCTGTTCGACCTGGCCCGCGCCGCCCGGCCCGCCCGCCGCACCCCCTCCCGCCGCAGGGACGTCGAGGCCCCGCCCCGCATCCAGTGGCTGCTCGACTCCGTCACGATGTCCGCCGCCTTCGTACGCAACGGCCGCCTGGACGTCATCGCCCACAACGCGCTCGGCAGGGCCTTGCACGCGCCGATGTTCGACAGCACCACGACCGACAAGCGCGGCCGTGCCAACTTCGCCCGCTACCACTTCCTCGATGCGGGCTCACAGGACTTCTTCGTCGACTGGGAGGCCGGCGCCGGCGCCACCGTCGCGCTGCTGCGTGCCGAGGCCGGGCGTGAACCGCATGATCGGGCCTTGCGTGAGCTGATCGGCGAACTGTCCACCCTCAGCGCCGACTTCCGCGCCATGTGGGCCGCGCACGATGTCCGTATCCGCCACGAGGGCACCAAGCGGCTGCAACACCCCGAGGTGGGTCTCCTGGAGCTGACCTACCAGTCTTTGGACCTGCCCGTGTCTCACCGGGCCGTGCACGACCTGAGCCTCTACACCGCCGAACCGGGCGGCATCTCCGAGGAGCGCCTCAAACTCCTGGCCAGTCTGGCAGCCACCCCCACCGAGGCCTCCAAGCCCGCCAAGCCCACCAAGCCCACCGACCAGCTGCGCTGAGCAGCCTGCTCGGACGGTTCCGGCAGACCGCTGAGCCTCGCGGTCTGCAGCCCTGAGCGCGCTCCCTGAAGCGCCTATACGCGGGATCCGTATTCGACAGGCGCATCAGGCATCGCTTCGCCGTCCCGGCAGAGCAGTACACCGTGCCGTACTCCCCCGCGCAGCGGAGGCGGATCATCACGCGGGACGACGTTCCCGGCCGGGCGGTGCGAGAGGTTCGTCGCATGACGGAGACCGCCTCATCCGCATCCCGCGTGCCGCCATCGACAGCGGCCCGGCCGCCGGTACCGCCACCCCCACGCTGGGCGGTACGGGCCGCTCACGTCGCGGCCTGGTCGACCGTGCCCTCCTCGCTGTGGCGACTTGGGCTCGTGCTCGGGATGCCGGTCGGGGTGATGGAGCGCGAGGAGTTCCTTGCCGCCTTTCCCTACAACTCCGCGTTGCTCGCCCTGGCTTACGTTCTGCTGCTCGGTGCGGTCGCCGAGAGCGCCTCGTATCTGACGCTCGGTTTGGTACGGCCCTGGGGGGAGGTGGTACCGCGCTGGGTTCCGTTTCTGGCCGGGCGCCCGGTCAACGCGCAACTCGCGGTCCTCGCAGCCTCGTTGGGAGCTCTCACGGTCACCGTGCTGTGGTGGGTTTTCTTCTTTGGCGCACTGCTGACTTCCCCCAGCACGCACCCCGACAGCTCAGCCGGCACCATCCTCTTCCTCGCCGCCTACGCCCCACTCCTGCTGTGGGGACCGCTTCTGGCGGCGGTGACCTGGTCCTACCAGCAACGCCACCGACTGCAACGCGGGGTCCACCACCGGCCCCATGTCTGATCAGCCGGCGAGACCACGAGGTTCCCCAGTACAGAGGGGGGCTGGCCCCACCATCGAGCGACCCGTTGCCCGGATGGTCCGGCGGGCCCCGCATCACGAGGCTGAGTACGTACAGATCCACCCAGGAAAAAGGGAACCCTCTGTGTTCAGCTCCAAACCGCTGCACCGCCGTACCGCCCGCGCCGCTACCGTCGGCGCTCTCGCCACCGCAGCCTGCGCCGCCCTCTTGGCAGGCAGTGCCCACGCCATCGTCAACGGATCGGACTCCACCCAGGCCTACCCCTTCATGGCGACCATTCCGATGTCGGCCCCCGAGGCCGGTCTGCTCGACGGGAACTGCGGGGCATCACTGATCGATGAGCAGTGGGTGCTGACAGCGGCCCACTGCGTCAAGGGTGAGGGACTTGAGCTGGAGGGCATCGTGCGCGTGGGCAGCGAGCACCGCACATCCGGTGGCACCGTCCGCAAGATCGACCGGGCCTTCGTCCACCCCGGCTATGTGAACGGCGACAACAAGGTCGCCAACACCAACGACATCGCGCTGATCCGACTTGACCGCCCGGTCACCGACCACCCCATCAAGATCGCCAAACGACCTTCGAGGCCCGGCACGCCGACCCGGATCCTGGGCTTTGGCACGACCATCGACACCGAGTTCGCGTTCCCCGAGCATCTGCAGGAGCTGAACACGCGCAGGGGCGCCAAATCCGAGTGCGCACCCGGGTACGCCGACCGGACCCGGCTGTGCACGATCAGCACCGTACCCAGGGCCATGGCGTGCTTCGGGGACTCCGGCGGACCACAGGTCCAAAAGGGCCGGGACGGACGCTGGGAGCTGATCGGCGTCACCTCAGGGCCCGGCGCCCCCAATGTGCCCTGCTCACAAGGCCCCGGCCTGTACACCAACGCTCCCGCCTATGTCGGCTGGATCCACCAGACCATGAAGGCCAACACCGCCCGGTGAACCGGCACCAGTGACAGCACCACGGCGATCAGCGCTGCGGCCGCACCGCTGATCGCTGCTGGTGACGGCACCGCCCTCGAAGTGCACCGCCGAAAGGTACCGGGTCCTGACCGACCCGGCCGGACATCCCTTCTGCCTGATCTGCAAGTCGTGGCGGGCTCTCAACTCGCCGGACGCTGATCAGAGCGGTGGCCCACCTGGACAGCTCCGTGGATGCCGCCGGAGCAAGAAGCGCCCGCAGAGCATCCGTCGAACCTGTCTCGTCTGGAGGTTCCGGCGAGGCAGGCTGATTGGGAGGCAGGCTGGATCACACCGCGGTGGTGCACCTGAGGGATACGCCGTTACCTCGGCGCGCTCACGGCGTTGCCGGTGCGGAGCCCGGGTGCGCTTGGTGCAGCCCGAGGTCCAACCGCCCTGGCCCGCCTGCCGGAAAGGTGCCCCCCATGCTTTCGCGTTTCGTCGCGACGGTCGCCGCCGCTTGTTCCCTTGTTGTGCTCGCCGGCCCGGCCTCGCCCTCCGCGGCGAGCGCACGTGCCGAGCCGCGCCCGCACCACGACACCGCCCTCAGCGCCATCGTGCCCACCTTGCTGTCACCGGCGATCGCCAACTCCGCTCCGCCCGGCGCCCGCACGGACCCCACAAGCCCCTGCCCGGCAGGCACGGACCGGCGCGCTCACCCTCGGCCGGTGGTGCTCGTCCACGGCACAGCCATGAACGCGTACAACACCTGGAACGCCATGGCGCCCGCACTCGCCGACGCCGGCTACTGCGTTTACGCTCTGAACTACGGCGCCCACGGGAGCCCCGTCAACGCGCTGGGCGCGAAGGGCACCGGCCGTATCGAGGAATCGGCCCGGGAGCTGGCCGCATACGTCAAGCGTGTGCTCCGCACCACCGGTGCCCGCAAGGTGGACGTGGTGGGCCATTCGCTGGGCGGGCTCATGCCGCGGCAGTACCTGAAGTTCGAGGGCGGCGCGTCGAAGGTGCACCGGCTGGTCGGGCTCGCCCCGGACAACCACGGGACGACGGTGCATGGGCTCGACACGCTCGTCAGGACGATCGCCCCGGCGACCGATACGGCGGTGGGCCCCGCCATCCAGCAACAGCTGGCGGGGTCCTCGTTCCTGACCCGGCTCAACGAGGGCGGCGAGACCGTGCCCGGCGTCTTCTACACGGTGGTGGCCACCATCTACGACAAGATGGTCACCCCGTACACCTCGGGGTTCCTCACCGCGCCCGTCGGCCGTCCGGGGGCGGTCGACAACATCACGCTCCAGCAGGTGTGCCCCGGTGACCGATCGGGCCACAGCGACGTCCCGTACTCGCCCAACGTGATCAACCTGGCCCTGGACGCTCTCGATCCCGCCCACCACGGCACCTGGAACTGCCGGAGCGTCACACCGCTCTTGCCGATGCCTTGAGTCACCGGCAGCGCCACAAGCGCGGGCCCGCCGCTGTCCTCGACCGGAGGCGGCGTCGCCAAGGGCGGGACGGTCAGGACCGTGGTCCTGCCACCCCGCCATGGCCGTTCGTCACGGAAGGCTGTGCACCTTCGGGCCGACGGAGTTCGACCACGCGTTGCCCGCTGTCGCGTCCCAGTTCGTGGACCACGTCATCGCGCCGCGCAGCGACGGGTAGGTCTTCGACGGCTTGAAGGAGCCGCAGCCGGTGCCGCGGGTCAGGCAGTCCAGGGCGTTGTTCACGACCGACGGGGCCACATATCCGCTGCCCGCGCCGCGTGTCGATGCCGGGACGCCGATCCCGACCTGCGAGGGATCGAGGCCGCCCTCCAGCTGGATGCAGGCGAGCGCGGTCAGGAAGTCCACGCTGCCCTGGCTGTAGACCTTGCCGTCACAGCCCAGCATCGAACCGCTGTTGTAGTACTGCATGTTGACGACCGTGAGGATGTCCTTCACGTTCAGCGCCGTCTGGAAGTAGCCGCCCGATGTGGACTGCATGTCGATGGTCTGCGGCGCCATCGTGAGCACCATCTTCGGGCCTGCCTTCGCCGAGAGTTGGCGCAGCGCATTGGTCATGTAGGTGGGGTTGAGGCCGTTCTCCAGGTCGATGTCGACGCCGTCGAATCCGTACTCCTGCATCAGCGCGTAGGCGCTGTTGGCGAAGGCGGTCGCGGAAGCGTCGCTGTTGACCGAGATGGTGCCCTTCTCACCGCCGACCGAGAGGATCACGGACTTGCCCGCGGCGTGTTTCGCGGCGATGTCCGCCTTGAAGTCGGCGGTGGAGGAGTAGCCGACGGCCGGGTCGAGGTTGAAGGTGATCTGACCCTGCGTAGGGGTGGCGTCGGCGAAGGAGACGGCAATGATGTCGTACTGCGAGGAGACGTCCCGCAGCTTCTGCACGGTCGCACCGTTGTCGAAGTTCTGCCAGTAACCGGTCAGCGCGTGCTTGGGTACGGTGCCACCGTCCCCGCCACCGCCCTTGGCGGTCCGAACCGACACTGACGTCGACTTCGCGGACTCCCCCGCCGCGTTGGTGGCGCTCACCTGGAAGTTGTAGGTGGTCTCCGGCGTCAGCCCGGTGACGGTCGTGGAGGCGCCGCCGGACGAAGCGACTTTGGTGCCGTCTCGGTAGACGGTGTACCCGGTGGCCGTGGACACCGGGGTCCAGGACAGGTCCACCGACGTGGACGTCGTCGTGCCCGCCTTGAGGCCGGCCGGCACCGCCGGTATCTCCACCGGGTCGGTGCCGCCGCCCCCGTCAGGACCAAGGACGCTCACATCGTCCACGTAGTACGCGCTCTGCCCGTACCAGCCGTGCGTGTACACGGTGACCGACGTGGTGTTCGCGCCGGTGGTGAAGCTGGTGGAGAGCTGCTGCCAGGACGAGTTGCCAGGCGTCCAGGTCGACACGTCGGTGGTGCCTGTGCCGCGGGCACCCAGGTAGGCGTAACTGCCCTGCACCCAACTGCTCAGCTTGTAGGTGGAGTTGGGCTTGACGGCGACGATCTGGGAACACTCGGCGTTGCTCTGGCCGGCCGGGGTGGCCTTGAGCGCCTTGGTGCCGCCGTGCACGGGGGAGGTGACGGCGGCGCCGCTGTTCGCGGTGCACGTCCAGTTGCTCAGGTCCGACTCGAACCCGGCGTTCTTGGCCACGTTGACGTCCGCGGCCTTGGCGTCCGTCGCCGTGGCGTCCGCCGACTGCGCAGGCGAGGCGAGCGCGGTGACGGCGAGCGCGGCAGCGGCACCGACGGCGATCGCCGCGCCGATTCTCTGGCGAACGCCAGCTCTGCCCTTACGTACACGGTCCACGGAATGCCTCCAGGGAGAAGCGAGGGACGAAGGTGCGAGCCGGTGGCCACCGCTGCTGTGCGCAAAGCTGGTCCAGACCAATCAAGTTGTCAAGACCTCTGGCACAGCGAACCGACCGCGGAGCGATAAAGACGCCGCGGAGTGCGGCCATAAATCTCCCGGGCCGTGGTCAGAGGTTGAACAGCCCTGCCGCGTTGTCGTGGCACACGGCCCGTAGCCAGTCGCGCCCCAGTTCCAGACGTTCCAGGGCCTGGAGTTGATGGAGGTAGGGGTAGGGGATGTTGGGGAAGTCGGTCCCGAGCAGGATGCGGCCACCGAGGTCGGCGAGGCGGGGAAGGGCCGTGCGGGGGAAGGGCATGAAGCTCTCGGTGAAGTCGGTGAAGTTCATCGTGGTGTCGAGGTGTACCTGCTCGTAGCGTTCGGCGAGGTCGAGGAACTCCTCGTACTCGGGCATGCCCATGTGCGCGACGATCAGACGCAGTTGGGGGTGACGGGCCAGAACCCGGGCGACGGGCTCGGGACCGGTGTACTTGCCGGGTGCGGGCCCCGATCCACAGTGCATCACCACAGGAGTCCCGGCCTCGGCCAGCAGCCCCCACGCCGTCTGGAGTAGTTCGTCGGCCGGATCGTATGCGCCCACCTGAATGTGGGCCTTGAAGATCCGGGCGCCGGCCTCGAGGGCTTCACGGACGTAGGTGCCGGTATCGGGCTCGGGATAGAGGGTTGCGGTGTGCAGGCAGCGGGGGGTGCGGTGGGCGAATTCGGCCGCCCAGCCGTTCAGCCACCGGGCCATGCCGGGTTTGTGCGGGTAGAGCATCGAGGTGAAGGCCCGCACGCCGAAATCGTCCAGCAGGGCCGCGCGCTCCGCTTCTTCCCGCCGGTAGGTGATGGGCCAGGCCCGCCCGCCGATCAGAGGGCCGCCGGTGTCGAAGTAGTCCCAGACCTTGTGCAGGACGCGTTCAGGCATGAAGTGGGTGTGCACGTCGATCAGTCCGGGCAGGCCGAGCCCGGTCCAGAAACCACGGATGTCATCGGCCTCGCTGCTCACGGTGGTGCGGGAGGTGGTGCTCATCTGGTGCTGCCTCCTTGGGTGCCGCCTCCTTGGGTGCTGCCTCCTTCGCAGATGGCCGGCCGTCACTCAAGGTCGCGGATGGCCCGCCGTCACTCAAGGTCCCGGACGGGCCGCCGTCGCTCGTGATCATTGAAGCCTGCCCGTGATCCTCCACGAGGTCCAGGCCGCCTGCCGGTGTGGCTGCTTGCAGCTTTGCGGCCTGGCGCACACGGCGGCCTGGCGCACACGCCCCTGGCGCCACGCGCAAAGGCTCGGGCCGAGGCGCCAGGCCGCCCCACTCGTACTCAGTTGAGGCCCTTCGAGGCAGACGCCCCGTGGGCCGCTCGGCTCAGTCGAGCAAGCTCTCCCCGAACCGCGAGCCCTGCGCGAGGCCGAAGTCAGCCGAGCTGAGGGACTTGGAGCCAGATCCGGTGAGGCCGGACGACGTGCCCGGCAAGGTCCACAGGCCACCGCTGCGGTCATTCTCGAAGGAGGCCGTCACCGCCAGATCGCCCTTGCCGTCGCGGTCGTAGTCGGCGATCCGAACCTGCGCGCCGAAGAGGTCTCCGGCCTCGGCGGCACCCGGAACTCCCGTGGTGTCCTGAGAAATGCGCACCACCGCGGACTGGGAAACTCCCGAGGCCGAGCCGCGGAACACGGTCACGTCGCCGGCGTTGTCCAGGTCGCCGAGCTGTTCGCCGTTGGCGCCCACCACCAGTTCCGCCTTGCCGTCACCCGTGATGTCGCCGATCTCCACCGAGGCTCCCCAGTTGTCGCCGTCCTCGTTGGCACCGGGCACACCCGTGCTGTTCTGGTGCAGGGTCACCGGGTCGCCGAATCCCGATCGGCTGCCGTAGCGGACCGTGACGTAGCCGGAGCCGTCGCTGGGGTCGTCGACCGAGAAGAAGTCAGGCCAGGTGAGGGAGGTGGCCATGTCGTCGAAGCCGTCACCGTTGATGTCGCCGAGAGCGACGGCGGTGTCGCCGTCGGACACGCGCTGAATCCGGCTCGGGCTGCCCTCCTGACCCGTGAAGATGTCAGTGCCCGGGCGGCCGGTCCCCGCGTCGCCGGTCACCGCGAGGTCGTCCTTGCCGTCGCCGTTGACGTCGCCGACGGCAGCCTCGGTGTACCGCAGACCCGAACCCGCGACTGCCAGGTTGTACGAAGCCATGGGCTTGCTGTCCCGGGTCATACCGCCCTTGTACACGGCGATCGCGCCCGGCTCGATCACCGCAAGGTCCGCGCCACTGTCGCCGGTGAAGTCCCCCACCGCGACGTCGTAGCCGTGGGCCTGGTGCTGCTGCGGGTTCGCCACGGTGGTCGTGGTGCTGCTGGTGAACGGCTTGGCGCCGCCCCACAGGATGGTGACGCTGCCCTGGCCCTCATAGGTCTCCACGTCCTCGCCGTCGGCGCCCACGACGAGGTCCGCGTAGCCGTCACCGTCCAGGTCGCCGCTGGCCATCGAGATCCCGAAATGATCACTGTCTTCCGGCGTGCCCGGCACTCCCGCAGAGCTCTGGGTGAGGGCGACCTTCTGGGTCGTCAGACCATCGGCCGACCCCAAAGCCACGACCACCTCACCGGCGGCCCCCGCCCCGTTGACGGTCTTGTACGGCGCGCCGATGGCGATGTCCCGGTGCCCGTCACCATTGAAGTCATCGGCGAGCTTGGCGGGAGCGGCGGCCGCGGGCGCCACCGGGCCAACGGCGAGCAGACCACCGGTCAGCGTGGTGACGGCCGCGGCGGCAACAACGGTGCGGAAGGGCAGGGGCATGGGGTATCTCTCCTTGGAGCTGTGCTGAACGATGCACTAGACGATCCAAGGGGTCGAAGGGTTGTACGAGATGGGCGGTACGGAAGCGGCCATACACGGCGCCCGGGAATGTGTCGTACCGCAGAGCTCCTGGGCAACAGCTTTCGACGGCAGTGGTGGGGCTGCCTGATGCGCATTCTCAGCCCACCAACGCTTCCTGCACGGATAAGCAACAGAGTGGTTGGACCCCTAGGAACCGTAGCGAAGGCGCAGCTCCTTCTTGTCGAACTTGCCGGTACCCGTGCGGGGAACGACCTTCATGACCTCGATGCGGTCCGGCAACTGCCAGCGGGCGAAGCCGTTCCCCTTGAGGTGCTCGCGTACCTGTTCCAGGGTGACAGAGCTCCCGGGCCGGGCGGCCAGGCAGATCAGCGGTCGTTCCTGCCACTTCGCGTCGGGGATCGCGATGACCGCGGCCTCGGTGACCTGCGGCATGGCCATGACGGCTGACTCCATGTCCACCGAAGAAATCCACTCGCCGCCGGACTTGATGAGGTCCTTCGCGCGATCAGCGATGACGACATAGCCCTCGGGCGAGCCGACGGCGATGTCACCCGTGCGGAACCAGCCGTCATCGGTGAACGCCGAGGAGCCTTCGTCACCGAGATAGGAGCCGGCGATCCACGGCCCGCGCACCAACAAATCCCCCATCGCCTCCCCGTCCCAGGCCACGGAAGCTCCCGCCTCATCACGGATGTCGAACGCCACGCCAGGCACAGGAAGCCCGGCGCGCGTGTGCACCGCATCTGTGAGGCGTTCCTCGCTCCAGTCCCGCATGTGCTCCTTGGGCCAGGCGAAGCTGGCCAGGGGTGAGGTCTCGGTCATGCCCCACACCTGGATCAGCGGGATGCCCAGTTCGCGGCGGTAGTGCGCGATCAGGGCGGCCGGCGGACGGGCCCCGCCGCACAACAAGTGCCGTAGATCCGGAAGCCCGCCGCGAACGGCGATCTCCGCGGCCATCGCGGTCCAGATGGTCGGCACGCCGGCGCCCACGGTGACGCGCTCCTCTGCCATGAGGGTGACGAGCGCGGCCGGGTCCAGGGCACCGCTGGAGAAAACCTGCTTGGCGCCGTAGGAGGTGGCGGTGTACGGCAGGCCCCACGCGTTGGCGTGGAACATGGGCACCACCGGGAGCACACAGTCGCCGGGTCCGATGGACATCGCTGCTCGTGAGGAGGCAGCTATGGCGTGCAGCACGGTCGACCGGTGGGTGTATACGACGCCCTTGGGGCGGCCGGTGGTGCCCGAGGTGTAGCACAGGCCAAGCGGAGAGCGTTCGTCGATGTCGCGGGGCGGGTAGTACTCGGGGCGGCCCGCGAGCAGTTGCTCGTAGGCCATCACGTTCGGCAGCGTGGTCTGGGGGACCTCGTCGTCCAGGACCACGATGCAGCGCACCTCCTTGAGGCCGCCGCGGGCATGCACCTGTTCAAGGAGCGGGATCAAGTCGGCGTCGACCAGGATGGCACGGTCGCCCCCGTGCCCGATGACGTAGGCGAGGTCGTCCGGCGAGAGCCGCAGGTTGAGGGTGTGCAGCACCCGGCCGGTGCAGGGAATGGCCCAGTACGCCTCGAGATGCCGGTAGCCGTTCCAGGCGAGGGTCGCGATGGTCGCGTCGCGCTCAAGGCCCAGGGCGTCCAAGGAGTGCATCAGCTGCTGCGCCCGGCGGCCGAAGTCCGCGTACGTGTAGCGGTGAACGGTTCCGTCGGCGCCGCGGGTGACTATGTGCGTGTCGTGGAAGTGGCGCGGCGCATGGTTGAAGAGGAGCCAGGTGTTCAGCGGAGTGTCCATCATTGCCATGGGGCACATCGTCGGCGCCCGCTGCGGCGCCCCGCCATGGAGACGGGCCACAGATCCTCGGGCGGGGAAGTGGAGCAGGCGTCCACTCACACCATGGGCGCGAGTTGCGTCGTGGTGGAGGTCTCCATGATGTGCGGACCGCTGGTGGAGGCCATCTCCGTGGTCGTGGCCGTGGAGCCCCTTTAGCATCGCTTCCGCGTGGGCATCCGTACGCCGCTCCTCGCGGGAGTCTGCTGGACATGACGCAACGGGGTTACGCCCCTGGTCGACTCGGTGCGCCATGGGTCACCATCGCAGGTGAAGCGTAGGGAGGCATTCCGTGCAGCAGGTCGCCAGACACCCCAGAACCGACGCAGGGCCGGCCGGAGAGTTGCTGCGGCTGCTGTGCGAGGACGCGGACCCGGAGCGGTATCGGGCTCTGCTCGAACAGAGCCCCGCGGCCGACCGGGCCTGGCTCGGCCCCCTCGTCGACGACGCACTGCGGGTGCGCGCCCGGCTGGAGGAGCAGAGTCGGCACGAGAGCGAACTGGCCGCGCTCTACGAGACGGCCGGCGACCTGTCCTCGTTGCGCGATCTGGAGGCGGTGTTGCAGGCCATCGTCCACCGGGCCCGCGGCCTGCTCGGCACGGACATGGCCTACCTGATGCTCAACAACGAACGTCGTGGCGACACCTACATGCGGGTCACCGACGGCATCCGCACCGACGCCTTCAAGCACAACAATCTTCCGCTGGGCTCAGGCCTCGGTGGGCTCGTCGCCAAGGACGCCGTGCCCTACCACACGGCCGACTACTTCGCGGACGACCGGTTCGAGCACGTTCGCGACGACGTCGTGCGTGCCGAGGGGCTGATCTCCGTCCAAGGCGTTCCTCTAGTACGGGGTGATCAGGTCATCGGCGTGCTCTTCTCCGCGAACCGCCGCAGCCGCCCCTTCGCCGACCACGAGGTGGCCCTGCTGGTCTCGCTCGCCCACCACGCGGCCATCGCCATCGAGAACGCCACTCTCTTCGAGGACGTACGCCGCACCGTCGACGAGCTCACCCAGGCCACCACGGTCATCCAAGCGCACAACGCCTCCATCGAGCGCGCTGCCGCCCTGCACGAGAGGCTCATCGGCCTCGTGCTGGACGGAGCGGGCCTGCCCGTGGTGGCAGCGACGCTCGCGGATGTCCTGGGCGGCGGCATCCTCGTACTGGACGCCCAGCGCTCCGTGCTCGCCTCCGCGGGCACGGGCCCCTTGGTGGGCCACGCCCGCGACGTCGGCGACCTCCCTGACAACAGTCCGGCAGCCCGGGCAGCACACGAAGCGTGCGAGAGGTCCGGCAAAGTGCACCGCACACGCTGGATCCCGGCAGGTGACAACGGGGCGGCTGTTTGCGCCACCCCCATCGTCGCCGGCGGCGAGGCCATGGGCGTGTTGCTGCTCGTGCGCGACAGGCCGGACCCCGAAGCCATCCATGCGCTGGAAAGCGCCGCCCTGGTCGCCGCCTTGATGTTCCTCAGCGAGCGAGCCGTCGCCGAGGCCGAGCACCGGCTCCACGGCGAGCTACTCGAAGACCTCCTCGGCAACCCAAACCGCGACACCGAAGGGTTGCACCGCCGCGCCACCTTGATGGGCATCACGCTGGGCCGCCCGCACACCGTGCTCACCGCCCGCTGCCGTGACAGCCTGCACCGCCGTCCCATCGCGGATGCTGCCGGCGCGTTCGCCGCACGGCTAGGCGGCCTTGCCGGCGAACACCGCGGCAATGTCGTGGTCCTTCTGCCCGGCAGCCGGACACCCGCCGATGCCGCGCGAACGCTGGCCGAAGGGCTGTCTGCCCGCGTGGGCGCGGCGGTCACCGTCGGGGCCGCCGCGGCCGACGGCGGCAGGGACACCATCATCGAAGCCCACCACGACGCCGCACGCTGCCTAGACGTCCTGCTGGCATTGGAGCGTGACGGCGAGGGAGCGACTTCCGACCAACTCGGCATCTACGGACTGTTGTTCCACCAGACCGGCCGTGATGAGCTCCGTCGCTTCGTCGCCCGCACGATCGGCCCCGTCCTTGACTACGACACAGAACGCGGCGGTGAGCTGGCCCACACGTTGCTGACGTACTTCGCCCACGACGCCAACTTCACCCGTGCCGCCGCCGCCCTCTACATTCACATCAACACTCTGTACCAGCGAGTCGAACGCATCAGCGCCCTGCTCGGCTCGCAGTGGCGGCACGCGGACAATCTCCTTCAGGTCCACCTCGCGCTCAAGGTACATGCGGTACTCGAGAGTTCGTAGACGTTGTATGACCCCCTTCGTGGCAGCCCGGGGCGCGTTAGTGGTACGCCGATCCAGCATGGCACTGCCGGGATAGCGGGCCGCGCAGCTGCGATCGGGCAAGGGAACACTTCTACGCCACAGGACGAAGGGTGATGGAGCACATCGCCATACCCGCCGGACGCAGTCGGGACCTAACGTCCCAGTCACCCCGCGGTACCGCGGGATCCCGCGCTGTGCAACCGCCGTACGGCACTGCCCATTTCACGTGCACGCAGGCGGAACCCGCAAGGAGGCACCATGCATCGTTCCCCCTCACCATGTCCCCCCTCCCGCAACTCCCTCCCTCGCTTCCTGGCCATCGCGCTGTTGCTGGCGTTGGTCTGCCTGCCCCCGGGCCCGTTGACCCGAACCGCGTCCGCGTCGGCCCGTGAGCCCATCGGCCCGCGAGAGGTCGCGGCCTTCGGCTCAAACCCAGGCAACCTGCGAATGTTCCGGTACATCCCCGACGCCTTGCCCGCTGGTCGCCCCCTCGTCGTGGCCCTGCACGGCTGCGGGCAGACCGCCGGTGATTTCGACGACGAGCCGGGCTGGACCCAACTGGCCGACAAGTACGGCTTCGCGCTGCTGCTGCCCCAGCAGAAGGTCGCCAACAATCTCAACACCTGTTTCAACTGGTACCAGCCCGGCGATGCCACCCGCGGCCACGGCGAAGCCCGATCCATCAAGCAGATGGTCGACCGGATCAAAAGGGATCAGAACGTCGACCCGTCCCGCGTCCACGTCACCGGCCTGTCCGCCGGCAGCGCGATGACCGCGGTGATGGCGGCCACGTATCCCGATGTCTTCTCCGGCGCGGCCATGGTCGCCGGCGGTCCATACGGCTGTGCCGACAGCCTCATCCAAGCGCTCACGTGCTTGCACCCGGGCAGGGACCTCAGCCCCCGGCAGTGGGGCGACAAAGTACTCGCCGGCTACCCGGGGTACAGCGGTCGGTGGCCGAGCGTGTCCGTGTGGCACGGAAGCCAGGACTCCGCGGTGGACCCGATGAACCTGACCGAGGTCGTCGAGCAGTGGACGGACGTCCACGGCACAGATGCCGTGCCGGAGGTCAGTGGCACAGTCCAGGGCCATCCGCACAAGGTCTACCGCGACAGCTCCGGGCGTGACGTGGTGGAGAGCTACTCGATCACCGGCATGGACCACGGACAGCCCGTCGATCCCGGCCATGGCGCCAGGCAGTGCGGCGTAACGGCCGACTCGCTGCCCGACGAGAACATCTGTGCCGCGTACCGGATCAGCCGGTTCTGGGGGCTCGACGGATGAAGCCATCACGACACAACCCCAAGGGGGCCGATAGATGACCCACCGGCATCGACGCCGCGCCACCCGTCCCAGCCATCAACTACTGCTAGGAGCCTAGATGACGGACCAAACCACCGCCGAACCCCTTGCGACCGGCGTACCCGTCGAGGGCGGCACGCTCAACGTGCTGCGCTTCGGCAACGGTCCTCGAGTGGCTGTCGCGGCCCACGGCATCACCGCGAACGGCATGTCCTACCGGGCGCTGGCCCGTCACCTGCCGACGGAATGGTCCCTGTACGCGTTGGATCTGCGCGGCCGGGGTGACAGCGCGGACGTGCCCGGGCCGTACGGCATCGACAAACACGCGGCCGATGTGTGCAGGGCCGCAGAGGAGTTCGGCGGCCAAGGCCCGGTCGCGCTAACCGGGCAGTCGATGGGCGCATACGTGGCGTTGCGGGCAGCCGCGCGCCGACCAGCACTCTTTGATCGGTTGCTGCTCATCGACGGCGGGTTGCCGCTACCGGTGCCCGCCGACGCGGACCTCGACGAGATTCTCGACCATACGTTGGGGCCGGCCGTCGCCCGGTTGTCCCAGACCTTCGCCGACGACCAGGCGTACGTCGACTTCTTCCGCGCACACCCGGCACTCGCCGCGGAGTGGAGCACGGACATCGAGGCGTACGTCCGCTACGACCTCACGGGACGGCCGAGCTCTCGCCGCTCCAAGGCCCGCGAGGAGGCAGTGCGCCAAGACGGCCGCTACCTGCTGACGAACGCAGAGTCCTTCGGCGCGGACCTGACCCGGCTGACGGTGCCGACCCTACTGCTGCACGCCCCCCTGGGTGCACTCGGCGCGACGCCGCCGCTCCTTCCGCAGGAGCTCGTCGACCACTGGGTAGGTCAAACGCCGGCTTTGCAGGCCGAGTTGGCAGATGCATCGAACCACTACACGATCTTGCTGGGGTCGCATGCGAAGACAGCGGCGGATCGCCTGGCCGGACCATGGTGCGCCATCTGAGCAGGTCCGGATCGCGCGAGGTGCCTCCGGGCCGAGCCGGCCCACTCTCATGCCACCAGGGCGGAACTATGCACACCCGACATCTCAACCATCCACTGGCCCAAGTGCCGCCCCTCCACGGGACGTTGTAGTCCCGTGTCGAACTCCTATGCGCAACCCATCCTGAGGACGCCCGACCTCGCAGAAGGACTGCGTGTTGTTGAGCGGTTGCTCGCCATCGCCGAACTCGGGGACATCTCAGTCGATCTCGACGTGCGGATCTTCTCGGAGCAGACCTTGGCGCCGTTGCTCGAGCTGTTGCCTGGTGCACAGCGGCTGCCCGAAAGCGACCTGGTTGACTCGACGGCGACGGGCGGCGAGTTGTCGGCGCACTTGCCCATGCGGTTGAGGGAATGGGGCATGCCCCTGCAGGTGGTTCAGCCATTTCTCAGGGCGGTGGACGACAACCCGGCCACTGTCCGGTGGGACTTCGCGGGCTGGCCCCCAGCCCCCGAAGTCGGACTGGATGTAGGTGGCACCAGGGGAGCGTTCATCACGCTGTGCGCCAATGCTCGCGATCTCGACCTCGACTTCGAGCGACCCGGAACCGATCACACGCTCTTCGTCCACGTCAAACAGATCGAGGCCCACCGCGCACCCTGGCTCGCAGCACAGGTCGGACTGAGCGTGATCGGCGATCTCGTCATGGCACCGTACTAGAGAAGCCACGTCACCAGAGAAGGCCGCGCCCACCCTGCTGGGACGAAGGCGGGCATCGGAGACCGACTCCGTGCCGCCCTGCTGCGAGCCGGGCCACACCTCCCGCAGACATCCGCATAGCCCAAGGAGCGACGGTCCACCGTCGCTCCTCGGGCTCGGGACCCGGGCACACGTGCCGCAATTAACCCACCGGTGTCGCCGTCGGCGTATCGGAGGCGGTGTCGGACTCCTGGGCGAGGCGCTCCATGCCGCTCGTGTTCTTCAGGGGGGTCTCCTTGATGAACAGCACCGCGATCAGCGCGAGCAGAGCGAACGGCGTGGCCACCAGGAACAGGTCTCCCGTGGCGACCCCGTATGCGTGCTCCACGATCTCCCGCATCGGGGCCGGCAGCGTGGTCATGTCGGGCACACCGTGACCGGCGGCCTGGCCGGAGCCGGCCGGGACACCTGCCTGATCCAGTCCCTTGGTCATCTCGGTGGCGACGCGGTTGGCGAGGATCGCGCCGAGGACGCTGGTGCCGATGGTGCCGCCCAGGCTGCGGAAGAAGGACAACACCGAGGTGGCGGCGCCCAGTTCAGCGGCGGGCACGTCGTTCTGTGCGGCCAGGACCAGGTTCTGCATCAGCATGCCGACGCCGACGCCCATCACCACCATGAAGACGCTGAGCAGACCGAAGTGCGTGTTCGCGTCGATCGTGGACAGCAGGCCCAGGCCCACGGTCATGGCGACGCCACCGATGACCAGGTAGATCTTCCAGCGGCCGGTCGCGCTGATGAGCTGACCCGCGACCGTGGAGGAGACGAGCAGGCCGAGAATCATCGGCAGGCTCATCAGACCCGCGACCGTCGGCGACTTTCCGAGGGACACCTGGAAGTACTGCGAGAGGAAGACGGTGCCGCCGAACATCGCCAGGCCGACCAGCAGGCTCGCCAGCGTGGTCAGCGACACGGTGCGGTTACGGAAGATGCGCAGCGGGATGATCGGTTCGGCGACCCGTGATTCGACGTAGACAGCGGCCACCAGCAGCGCCACTCCCCCGCAGACCAGGGCGGCCGTCTGCCAGGACGCCCAGTCGAACTGGTTGCCTGCGAGCGAGACCCAGATGAGCAGCGCGCAGACGCCTGCCACGATCAGGAACGCGCCCAGGAAGTCGATCTTCGCCTCGCGGCGGACGGTGGGCAGCTTCAGGGTGCGCTGCAGCAGCACGATGGCGAGCAGCGCGAACGGTACGCCGATGAAGAAGCACCAGCGCCAGCCCAGCCACGAGGTGTCCACGAGAACACCGCCGATGAGCGGCCCGGCCACCGTGCCGACGGCGAAGACGGCACCGAAGATGCCCGCGTACTTGCCGAGCCTGCGCGGCGGGATGATGGCCGCCATCACCACCTGCGCGAGGGCCGTGAGGCCGCCCGCCCCGATGCCCTGGGCGACGCGGCTGAAGATGAGCAGTCCCACGTCGTGCGAGAAGCCGGCAAGGAGCGAGCCGACGACGAACATGCCCAGGGAGAGCTGGAGCAGCAGTTTCTGGTTGTACAGGTCGGAGAGCTTGCCCCACAGCGGCACGGTGGCCGTCATCGCGAGGAGCTCGGCGGTGACCACCCAGGTATAGGAGGACTGGCTGGCTCCGAGGTCGGCGATGATCCGCGGGAGGGCGTTGGAGACCACGGTCCCGGCGAGGATGGCGACGAACATGCCTGCCATCAGCCCGGACATGGCCTGGAGTATCTGCCGATTGGACATCGAGGTCGAAGGCGCCTCTGGGGGCACCACTGTTGCAGTCACATCGTCTCTTTCAGAGTTCAACGCTGGACCCCCTCATACGCAGGGGCTCCAGATAAAAAGCGGGTCCGGTCAACGTCGCCCGGACCTGGTCGGCGGTGGCGGCTCGGGCAAGCCGGCCGCCAGGTGGTCGAACACCTCCAGGAAGACGTCCTCGAAGGCCGCCTCGTCCTGGTGGACACACCAGTGCTCTACCGCGATCCGTACGGCCGAGGTCCCGACGACAGCCACCAGCCGTGGGTACAACCCCAGCGCTCGTCGTCGCTGCTGGGCCTCGGCCTCCGTGCTCTGTGCGCGATCCGCGGAGAACAGGGGTGAGCCGGCGCCGATCCGCTCGGCGACGGCTTCGGCCAGGCCGAGCTCGTCTGCCATGTGCGCCCCGATACTGCGAGCGAGGAGTTCGGGAGAGCGGCGCAGCACTTCGGCGTGCAGCCGCCACAACTCCTGTTGCTGCTCGATCTCCTGCAGTTCGGCCGCCATCGCGTCGCGGAGTGCGACGAGCGGTGAGAGCTCGCGTGGCGCCTCGAGCACGGCGGTGCGGACCCGGGAACTCGCCTCCGCACCGACCAGGACGAAGACCTCGTCGCGGGAGTCGAAGTAGTTGAAGAAGGTGCGTGGCGAGACGCCCGCGGCCTCGCTGATCGCGTCGACGGTGGTGTGCTCCACCCCGCGCTCCGCCGCGATCCGTACCGCCGCTTCGACCAGCGCGGCCCGCGTCGCCCGCTTCTTGCGCTCTCGCCAACTGTCCGTGGCAGCCGTCTTCTCATCCACATGTTGCATGCTACGCAAAAATGCAGAGCCTGCAAATTCACGTCGTCCCGGTCGCCGCCACGACGCGGGCGACAAGAGAGGGCGACCCACCGAGGAGCGGCAAACTTGACGACCGGGGCCGTGGGGACGTGGTGGCATCGCCGTACGTTTTGCCATGTCAGCGCGGCGGTCGGGCGGTCAGAGGTTGCTGGGGTGCCGGGATGTGGTGGGGGCTGGTTTCCGTCGCCTCCCCGACCGCCCGTGTGACGCCCGTGTGCCTTTCACGGTGATGTCGGCTGGTCGGGAGGTGGGGTGGTTGAGGGGGTGGTCGAGGGGGCGGGGCGCAGAAAAGCGCGGGCCCGCGGGGTGTGGCGGTAGTGGACGTGTCGTCCGTGGCGTTGGCGTTGGACCAGGTCGGCGGCGAGGAGACGGGAGAGGTGGAAGGAGACCGTCGCGGGTGCGAGGTGGTGCAGCGTGGCCAGCGCCGTGGTGGTGCGCGGTTGATCCAGGCTGTGGAGGATCGCCAGCCGGGTCGCGCCGAGGACGGGGGCTATGCGGGGGCTGGTCTCATCCGAGGTGCCCATGGGGATGGCAAGTTGGGCTTCATCGGGGCGGAGGGGTGCGTGCAGGCCGATGCGGTCCAGGAAGAGGCTGGGGATCAGCGCGACGGGATGCCCTCCGGGGACCTCCCCGTCGTAGTCCGAAGTGACGGTCAGGGCACCGTCCTGCCAGCGCAACGAAGGGTGCAGGGCGGCCAGGGCGCTACCGAGTCCTTCACGGGCTGCGACGGCGGCATGCCGTTCGACGAAGCTCTCAAAGCTCGCGGAGGTCTGGGACCAGTGCGGCGCCATCGCCTTCGACCACAACCAGTGCAGTTCGCGCGCGAGCCGTTCCCGCAGCTCGCTCTCGCCGACCTCGATCCGAGTTCGCACTTGGTCGTCGGCACGCTCCAACTCACCCTCCCCAAGCCAGGGACAGCGGCTGCTGCGCGCCTGTCCCCCGGCGAGAAAAGCCGTGAACTGAGTGCTCACCGTGCTCGTCGGCGTCGTCGCAACGGCGTGTAACTGGTCCTCGACCGCCGGCAGGAAGGAACGCGGCGCGGGAGTGAGCAGCTCCGGAAGGTAGGCGGTATAGCCGCGCGCGACGGCGGCGAGCGTCGGCAGTCGGCCCGAGGACAGCAACGCCCTGACGTGCTGGAGCCTGGGCGGCGTCTTCGGCGCTTCGGCGACAGCGACCAAGGCTGCGGCAAGCTCCCCCACTGGTGAGACCGCCCAGCGCAGAGCGGCCAGGCGTTCAGCGGGCATGTGCACGCGAATCACCGATCCGCTCCCCCAGTTCGTCGACGGCCTCATGCGCGGTTCGTCGCAGACCAGCTTTCGAACCTGATCGAATCAACGCGTCGGGCCGACCTCTGGTTCCTACGCTCCAAAGGCCTCAGCAGGAGAGGCGGCGATACGTACTCCGTGGCAGTGAACGAACCCGCCTCCACCACCTGTTGCACCGTCACACCCCATAGGAAAGGCACGACTTCATGAGCCAGCAGATGATCTTTGTCAACCTCGCCACCCGCGACCTCAACGCATCGAAGAAATTCTTCACCGAGCTGGGCTTCTCCGCCGACGACCAGTTCAGCGACGACACAACGGCCGCGATTCCACTCAGCGACACCATCCACGTGATGCTGCACACCCACCAGAAGTACGCCGAGTTCTCGAGCAAGCGGATCGTCAATTCCACCACGTCGAGCGAGGTGCTTCTCGCGCTGAGCGCGACCAGCCGCGAGAAGGTCGACGAGCTGGTCGACAGAGCGATCGCCGCGGGAGGCTCGCCCAGCGGTGAGACGCAGGACCACGGCTACATGTACGGCCGCGCCTTCGACGACCTCGACGGACACACCTGGGAGGTCATGTGGATGGACCCGGCGGCGGGACAGGAGTGACCACGGTCAGGCCGGTGTCGAGAGGGCGCTGACACCATGTGTGTACTTTGCGGCGGCCCTGCCTTTGGCCGGGGCCGCCGCTCGGTCGTCGAGAGACGGGCAGCAGCCCCGTGAACCGGTGGTGGATGGCGGGTACGGCGGTGGATGGCGGGTACGGCGGTCACGCGCAGGGTGCATCCCTGGCCGTCGTACGTCCGCCGCTTATCGAGTGCGACCAGCCCGGCGCTACGAGTCGGGGTCGTCCGCTGCCGAGGGCGCAGAGTGTCAAGCCGAGTGCAAGAGCTCGCTCAACGGGCGGCGCTGCCCGCCGTCCTCCCGAAAGTTCTCCGGTGCCAGCCAGGCGCGGAACGCCTCGCGCAACAGTGGCCATTCACTGTCCACGACCGAATACCAGGCCGTGTCCCGGTTGCGCCCCTTGTACACGACCGCCTGGCGGAACACGCCCTCGAAGGTGAAGCCGAGACGCTCGGCGGCCTTGCGCGACGGCGTGTTGAGCGCGTCGCACTTCCACTCGTATCGCCGGTAGCCGAGCTTGTCGAAGGCGTAGGCCATCAGCAGGTACTGCGCCTCCGTGGAGAGCGGGGTGCGCTGCATCAACGGCGAGAACACCACGTAGCCGACTTCGATGACCCCGTTGGCCGGGTCATGCCGCATCAACGACAGGGTGCCGACCGCTCGGCCTGCCGCCCGGTCGATCACCGCGTAGTGCAGCGGGTCTGCGCTACCGGCCGCGGCCTGGGCCCAACGGCGGTATTTCTCCTCGCTGTCGAAGGGCTCATCGGGCAGATAGGTCCAGTTCCGTCCGTCGGTCTCGGTCGCGTACGCCGCGTAGAGGTCGGCAGCATGCCGCTCGGCATCCAGCGGCTCGAGGCGGCAGTATGCGCCGTCCAAGTCGACCCGGGCGGGGGCCGCTCGGGTGGTCCAGCCCGGAAGGGGGTCTCCGACGGGCTGGTCGTATGCGTTGAGGTGTGGGGGTGGGGTCACCGGGTCTCCTTGATGTCTGCTCTGGGGCGACAGTAGACCGGCAGCGGCTTCGGCCTGCCGGTCGGGGCTGTCCCGACGTGGCTCTCAGCCCTGGCTTCGTGCTGCTCCAGTGCTTTGCTCGGCTGCCGCGATCCTCTTGTTGCGGCGTACCGAGGACCAGAAGGACGAGGCGATCAGGATGACGCCGACGAGGCCGGTGATGAGCTCACTGATCTCGTACTGGATCGTCACCAAGAGGATGGCGGCGAGGGCGCCGATCGCGTAGTGCGCGCCGTGCTCCAGGTAGACGTAGTCGTCGAGGGTGCCCTGGCGGACCAGGTAGACGGTGAGCGAACGGACGTACATCGCGCCGGTGCCAAGACCGAGCGCCATGAGCACGATGTCGTTGGTGATGGCGAAGGCGCCGATGACGCCGTCGAAGGAGAACGACGCGTCCAGGACCTCGAGGTAGAGGAACATGAAGAAGGCAGCCTTGCCGGCCAACACCACTGCGGGCGTGCCACTGCCGCTGGTCTTCGCCTCCTTCTCGGCCTCCTGTTCTCGCTCCTCCTCGTCCTCCAGGCGACGCTCGAAGAAGCCGGAGAGTCCGCCCACGACGAGGTAGGTGATGAGGCCGGCGACACCGGACAGGAGCACCGTCTCCGCCTTGTCCGCGTGCGTGCCGCCGTGCTGGTGGGCGTTGGTGGCGACAGTCATCGCGGAGATCATGAGAACGATGAGCGCGATGCAGGCCGACAACATGTCGATCTTGCCGAGCTTGGCCAGCGGGCGCTCCAGCCAGCCCAGCCACTTGATGTCACGGTCCGCGAAGACGAAGTCCAGGAAGATCATCAACAGGAACATGCCACCGAACGCGGCGATCGAGGGGTGAGCGTCGGTCACCAACTGCTGGTACTTGTCCTTGTCGTTGACCGCGAGACGCACAGCCTCGATCGGGCCGATCTTGGCGCTGACCGCGACGATCAGGACGGGGAAGACCAGCCGCATCCCGAAGACGGCGATCAGCACACCGATGGTGAGGAAGATCTTCTGCCAGAAGGCACTCATCTTCTTCAGGATCCCGGCGTTGACCACCGCGTTGTCGAACGACAGCGAGATCTCGAGGACCGCCAGAATCGCAACGACCCCGATGGCCGTCCATCCGCCGTAGAACACCGCCGCGACCAGACCGAGCGCGGTGACCGCGAACGACCAGCCGAACGTTTTCAGAACCACTTGCTTCTCTCTCATGGGACGTCGGGGCCGGGGTGCCAAAGCGCCTGCGAGCGTTCATCCAACGCTCTCGGACTCTGATCACCAACGCTTCCCTCACCTGGTGCCCTTTCCCGGCGTTTCACACTCCCGCCCCGGAGCATGCCGCCAGGTGCCGCTGCCCCTCCCTGCCGCTCCTAGGCCATCTCGCGGACAGGTCCCCGGCCGGTGGCCCACCGATCACACAGCGGGCTGATCGGGGTCGCAGCTGGCGCGGCGCAGGCCGATGGTGCGCAGCGCGGCACGCAGGGCGGCTTGGTCGCCGTGCCGGACGGTATGGACACAGCCCTCGGCTTCTTCGAGTAAGCGCGACGGGACGGGAGGTTCCGCCGAGACATGCCAGATCACTCCGCTGGGAGGATCCAAGGTGCGCAGCTCGTGAAACGCCGCGGCAAGCTCTGCCGGGGTCCCGGGAACGGCCGTGTCGATGACGACGATGTCCGGGAGCAGGGCCCTCGCCTGAGCCAGGGCCACCGATGGCCCGGCGGCGTGCGAGATCACTCGATAGTGCGGGCCATGATGGATCAGCGGGCGCAAGGACCTGATCATGTCGTCGTCGGCTACAAGCAGCACGGTCATCATGCAGCCAGCATGCTTCGAAGAGCCCTTCACCGCCCCCCGTGGCCGGGGTCCCGAAGCCTCACCGGCACAGTCACGAACTCGCTCGGCAAGTGCTCGACGGGTTTCTGCGACGTCCCCAGGGATGGCCGCCTGGAACGATTTCGCCGCGTCGGCTCACCGGCGCGACTGCGCCGCACAGTCCTCATCAGCAGGCCTCAGGAGCTTGGCCCGCTCCCCCTCGGCGAACGCCAAGCGGTACTTCGGATCAGCAGCCGCCGGACGAAGTCGGCGCGCCGGCCCCGATCTGCAGGGTGGAGGGCGTCGCGCAGCAGCCTGCGCCGTCCTGCTCCTGCGCGGCTTCGGGCTCGTCGAACAGGCCCGCGCCACCGCAGACTCCGGTCTCCGGGAGGGTCAGTTCCACGCGTTCGGCGGCCTCTTGGTCCCCGGCGAGGGCGGCGGCGATGGAGCGGACCTGCTCATAACCGGTCATGGCCAGGAAGGTCGGGGCGCGGCCGTAGGACTTCATGCCGACGAGGTAGAGGTCCTTCTCCGGGTGGGAGAGCTCGCCCACGCCGTGGGGGTAGACAGTGCCGCAGGAGTGGACGTTGGGGTCGACCAGCGGGGCGAGCGCAATGGGGGCCTGGAGGCGCTCGTCGAGGCCGAGGCGCAGTTCGGAGACGAAGGAGAGGTCAGGGCGGAAGCCGGTGAGGACGATGACCTCGTCGACCGGGTCAAGGCGGCGGCCGTCCTCGGAGACCAGGGTCAGCTGGTCGCCCGTCTTCTCTACGGCGGTGGTGCGGAAGCCCGTGACGGCGTCGGCGTAGCCGTCGTCGACGGCTGCCTTCGCGGCGAGCCCCAGCGCGCCGCGGGCCGGGAGCTGGTCGGCTTCGCCGCCGCCGAAGGTGGCACCGCCGATGCCGCGACGCAGGACCCATGCGGCATGGGTGCCGGGAGCGTCCTTGGCGAGGTCGGCCAGGTAGGCGAGCGCGGTGAAGGCGGAGGCCCCGGAGCCGATGACGGCGGTGCGCTTGCCCGCGTAACGGGCGCGTACGGCAGGGTCCTTGAGGTCGGGCACGCGGTAGGAGACGCGGTCGGCCGCGGCCTTCTCGCCGAGCGCGGGCAGGCCGTCGCCGCCGATCGGGCTGGGCGTGGACCAGGTGCCGGAGGCGTCGATGACGGCGCGGGCGATGATCCGCTCCTCGCGCCCGTCGGCGTAGGCGATGTGCACGGTGAAGGGCTGCTGGTCGCGGTCGGCGTCGACGACGCGGTCGCGGCCCAGGCGGGAGACACCGGTGACCGTCGCACCGAAGCGGACCCGGTCGCCCAGGACGTCGGCCAACGGCTGCAGGTAGCCCGAGGCCCAGTCGCCGCCGGTCGGGTAGGTCGCGCCGTTGGGCGCGGACCAGCCGGTGGGCGCCAGGAGCTTCTCGGCTGCGGGGTCGACGACCTCGGCCCAGGTGGAGAAGAGGCGTACGTGACTCCACTCGCGGACCGCGCTGCCCGCCGATGCCCCGGCTTCCAGGACCAGCGGCTCAAGATTGCGCTCGACGAGGTGGGCGGCGGCGGCAAGACCGATCGGGCCGGCCCCGATCACCACGGTGGGCAGGGTGGTGGTGGATGCCTGGGCGGTCGGCTCGGTCGGGTCCGTCGGCTCGGTCGGCTCGCTCATGGTGACTCCCTCGCTGTTTCGACACCTGTCGATGGCTTGCGCGGCCAGCATGGCACCTGTTTCGACAGACGTCAACATAGGCGTTTATCGAAACAAGGAAGGGTCGGGAGCTCGTTATGGAGCAGTTCGATGTCGCGGTCGTCGGTGGCAGACGGTTCGGCCCGGTGACGGTGCACGCCCTGCGCGGGCAAGCGTGCAGGACGGTGGCGCTGGAGGCACCAGGAGCTGCGACTCGGCACGACCCGCTACACGACGCGCGGCACGGCGCCCGCCGCCTCGCGACCTGCCTCCGCCACGCCTGGCAGCGAGGTAGCAGCCCCCTGGGGCATTGCTTCGACATGTGTCAACATAGACGTATGTCGAATACGAAGGTGCTGCCGCTGGTCGAGACGCAGAGCGTCGAGCCGTGCTGCCCACCCCTGACCGAACGGCCGATGAACGCCGAAGAAGCGGAAACGGCCGCGCGGATGTTCAAGGCGCTCGGCGATCCGGTACGCCTGCGCCTGTTCTCCGCCGTCGCCTCGCATGAGGGCGGGGAGGCATGCGTGTGCGACATCTCCGACGTCGGCGTATCCCAGCCGACCGTCTCCCACCACCTGAAGAAGCTGAAGGAGGCGGGCCTGCTCACCTCCGAGCGACGCGGCACCTGGGTCTACTACCGCGTCGAGCCGTCCGTACTGGCCGGGATGGGACAGCTGCTGGCCCCCGCGGGCGCTACGACCTGACCGCGGCCGGAAAGCAGTCGCGCGGGCCGTCCAGGAGCGGGCAGGACAGCCCGGCATGGCACCCGGGCGATCGTGCGGGTTCGGCAGCAGTCGCTGCCGGGCCAGCCAACGCATGGATTCGACCTGGCCACAGGCACCGCACCGTGCACGGCCGAGGACGTGCAGCAGCCCGTGCCCTGCCAGGCATCCTCGCCTTCCTTGACCACGACAGAGCGACGGCCACCAGGGACGCGAACGGGTCAGCCCAGGACGAAGCCGGTGTCGAGCCGGTTGGGCAGATGGGGGGCGCGACGGGCCGGGTGGGCACACGGGGGGGCGGGCCGCCGATCGCCAACCCACCACGATCGCCGATGGCGCGTGTCCAGATCGGGCGTGAGTGTCGCGCATGCCTTTGTGACCTCATGACCGCCGCCGTGCCCTCCCGCGCTGCCGGGAGTGCGGGGTCGTTGCCCATGCCGGCCGGCATGCTTCCCACAACATCGCCACCCGTGGCGAGACCGTGTGGAACGCGGGGCGTGAGTCACGCGTCCCGGACACCCCATAGGGGTGTCTGGACGGAGGAGCCACCCCAGCAGCCAGTTGGGCGCTACCTCCAAGCCCGGCCCTACAGGGCCAGGTCAAGTTGACCGCAGCAAGCTGGCGATCTGCCTGGCCGCCTCGCGAGCGGGGCGGCCCACGCCGATGAGGGTGGCCGAGGCCGGTCCCGTCCAGTCGCCGTAGCCGAGCAGGTGCAGGCGCGGTTCGTCCACGGCTTGGGTGCCATGCGTCGGGATGTGTCCGCGTGGTCCGCGGAGGCCGAGCGGAGCGAGGTGCGAGAGCGCGGGGCGGAAACCGGTGCACCAGATGACGGTGTCCGCCTTCGCCCGGGTGCCGTCGGCCCATTCGACGCCGTCCGGGGCGAGACGCGCGAACATCGGCTGGGCCTTGAGGAGCCCGGCGTCGCGGGCCCTGCGCACGGGTGGCACGGCGACGATGTCGCCCAGAGAGGCCACGCCACCTGTGTCGGGCTGCCCGCTCTCCAGGGCGCGGCGCCTGGCGGTGGCCCTGTCGAACAGGGCGCGGCCGTCGATGTCGTCGGCCAGGAAGCGCGCCGGACGCTGGGTGACCCAGGTCAGCTCACTGTCGGCGGCGAGGTCGGCGGCGATCTGCGCACCGGAGTTGCCGCCGCCGACCACGACGACGCGCCGGCCGGTGAAGTCGCGCGGGCTGCGGTATTCGACCGTGTGCAACTGTCGCCCACGGAACGCCGCCCGGCCGGGAACAGCGGGGATGAAGGGGCGCCACCAGGTGCCGGTCGCGCTGATGACCGCCTGGGCCTGCCAGGTGCCGCCATCGCACTCGACGCGCAGGCCATCGCCCTCACGATGCACGGCGCTGACGCGTGCCGGGCGGTGCACGGGCAATTCGTAGCGGCGTTCGTAGTCGTTGAGGTAGGCCACCACGTGCGCGGCATCCGGGTACGCCTCCCCCGGCTGGACGGGCATGGGGCGGCCGGGCAGTGAGGAGTAGGCGGCCGGGGAGAACAGGTGCAGGGAGTCCCAGGCGTGCCGCCAGGCGCCGCCCGCCTCGGCCTGGGCATCGAGAATGACGAAGTCCAGGCCGAGGCGGCGCAGGTGGTAGCCGGCGGCGAGCCCTGCCTGCCCGCCGCCGATCACCACCACATCCGCCGTGTGCGTCACGGGGCCGTCGTCACCGCGTCGGCGGCGAACTTCCTGCGCCAGGCCAGCGCGACGTACACCAGGCCGATCAGCACCGGGACTTCGATGAGCGGGCCGACGACGCCGGACAGTGCCTGGCCGCTGGTGACGCCGAAGGTGGCGATGGCAACCGCGATGGCGAGCTCGAAGTTGTTGCCCGCCGCGGTGAAGGCGAGGGTGGCGGTGCGGTCGTAGGCCAGGCCAAGACGCTTGCCCAGCAGGAAGGTTCCGAAGAACATGACGGCGAAGTACACCAGCAGAGGCAGGGCGATCCGTACGACGTCCAGCGGTTGCGAGGTGATCGTCTTCCCTTGCAGGGCGAAGAGGATGACGATCGTGAAGAGCAGCCCGTACAGCGCCCACGGGCCGATCTTCGGAAGGAAGTCGGACTCGTACGCCTCGCGGCCCATCTTCTTCTCGCCGATGCGGCGGGTGAGGAATCCGGCGAGCAGTGGGATGCCGAGGAAGATGACGACGTTCAGCGCGATCTTCCACATGGAGATGTCGAGGTGCTCGCCGTCGCCCAGGCCGAGCCAGCCCGGCAGCAGGTCGAGGTAGAGCCAGCCGAGCAGGCCGAAGGCGATGACTTGGAAGACGGAGTTGAGTGCGACCAGCACGGCGGCGGCTTCACGGTCGCCGCAGGCGAGGTCGTTCCAGATGATGACCATGGCAATGCAGCGGGCCAGGCCGACGATGATCAGGCCGGTGCGGTATTCGGGCAGGTCGGGAAGGAAGATCCAGGCCAGCGCGAACATGACGGCGGGGCCGACGATCCAGTTGATGACCAGCGACGAGGCCATCAGCTTCTTGTCGCCGGTGACCGCGTCCAGCTTGTCGTAACGCACCTTGGCAAGGACCGGGTACATCATCACGAGCAGACCGAGTGCGATCGGCAGGGAGATGCCACCGACCTCGATCTTCGCCAGGGCGTCGTTCATGCCCGGGATCAGCCGGCCAAGGCCGAGCCCCACGGCCATCGCCAGCAGAATCCACACGGCCAGGTAGCGATCGAGTGTGGAGAGCTTGGCGACGATACCCTCGCCGGACGGCGCCGCTCCCTGATCGCTATGCGGCGTCGTGTCCGTGCGGCTCATCAGCAGGCCCTCTTGTTGTCAGCGGCGGTACGGGCGGAGGCGGCCAGCTCAGCGAACTGCTCGGAGAGCGACGCCAGGACGTCGGGGCGCAGCTTGTAGTAGGTGAAGCGGCCGCACGGCTCGGTCTCCACCAGACCCGCCTCGCGCAGCACCTTCATGTGGTTGGAGAGGTTGGTCTGCTTGGCTCCGGTCTCCTCGACCAGGTGCGTCGTACAGAGCGTCTCCTGGGCCAGTAGGGTCACGATTTTCAGGCGGAGCGGGTCGCCGAGTACCCGGATCACATCAGCGTCGACTGAAGTCAGCATGGGCTGATACTGTCACATCAGTTCTCGCTGATGCCAGTCCGAGCTGATACGAGTCCGGACCGCGCCGTACGGCTCGTCGAAGGGGCAGTCCGTGGCCGCACCGCCAACTCCCGGCATCCCCGACGAGCGGCTCATTTGCCGGCCCGCCCACCACCCTGCTGACCGCTCAGCACCACGAAGGAAGGCTCCCCGTGACCAACCCTCCCCTCGCCTCCGTACTCTTCGTCTGCATCCACAACGCGGGGCGCTCGCAGATGGCCGCCGGATTCCTCAACCACCTCGCGGGCGACCGGATCGAGGTCCGCTCCGCGGGCTCCATTCCCGGTGACCAGGTCAACCCGGCCGCGGTCCAAGCCATGAGGGAAGTCGGCGTCGAGATCGCCGACCAGAAGCCGAAGATCCTGACCACCGAGGCCGTGCAGGCATCCGACTACGTCATCACCATGGGCTGCGGCGACGCCTGCCCCATCTTCCCGGGCAAGAAGTACCTCGACTGGGCACTGGAAGACCCCGCAGGCCAGGGCGTAGAGGCCGTACGCCCGATCCGCGACGAGATCAAGACCCGCATCGAGGCCTTGATCGCCGAGATCGACGCCGAGCAGGACGCGTAAGCGTCGCGTCGACCGGCGAGTAGTTGCCCGGCCGATCATGCGGCTGCTGCTCCGCGCGGTCCGGGCAGGCCGGCGGCACTCCCGACTCTTCGGCCACCGGCAAGGCACGGCACGGCAAGCGCGGCTACGTCTTCGTCTTCCCCGGCGCCGCCATCGCGACGTCCGTCGCGATCGGGTTTTGAACGTGAACTCTTACGCGACCCAGCAGTAGACGTTCTGACCCTGGCTCCGGGCGCTGCTGACGAGAGCAGCCAGATCACTCAAGATTGCTTCGGCGGTCTCCGTGGCGATGGCCTCGCCGTCCTCCGCCCGCTGCATGGACCATGCGACAGCGGCATCCCTCAACTGCGTCCGCTCGGCCTCGGCCAACGCTGCCGACAGGCGAGGCGAGATCGCGAAGACGATGCGCCCGTCGTCGTCCAGGCCTGCAACCTGACGAGGCTCGTCGGCTTCGACGAGTTCCTCGAAACTGACGCCGGCAAACAAGCACTCCCACTCGACCACAGCCTCTTCGGGATCGAAGTTGCCGAAGGAGAGCGACTCGCATGCGCGCTGCGGTCCGGTCTGCAGAACCAGAGCCGCTGACGCGTCGTTCGGGGCCGCGAAGAACTCGACGATGATGCTCACCCCGGCATTATGCCGGACCACCCACGTCCATGATCGGCTACGGCTTCGATGTCCACTTCGCCGACCAACTACTGGGAAATGTCGGCGGTTTCAGCTGCTGGTGTCGCTGGACGGGCGAGGCGGACGCCTCGTGACACAGGCTGAGGCTGGGGCTGAGGCTGAGGCGACAACATGCCCGCCCACCAAGAGCGATACCTGCAGAGGAGTCGCGGAGGCGCAAGTTGCGCCATGCGGAAGCAGCGCGGACACGACCGTTTCCGGGCACGGTCACCGGTGTGCAGCCGAGGAGCTTGACCTCGGCGTGGCAACCGCTATGCATGAGGTGAACACGGTGAGCGGACGAGCGAGCGGCTTGGCGCCGGCCTGCGCCGACGCTTGGGCAGTGAGGTGAGTACTGCATGCACATTGGCGTCACCATGGGACTGACGAACAGCTCGATCGGTCCAGCCGAACTGGCCAGAGCCTTGGAAGAGCGAGGCTTTTACTCTCTCTACGTTTCCGAGCACACCCACATCCCGACCTCGTGCCGCGTTTCCGGAGTCACCGGCGAGAAAATTTCTGATTACTGCAAGCATCTGCTCGACCCGTTTACCGCGCTGGCAACCGCCGTCGCGGTGACCAGCGATCTGCGGGTCGGGACGGGCATCTGCCTGGTGGCCCAGCATGACCCCATCGCGCTGGCGAAAGCCGTGGCGACCCTCGATCACCTGTCGCGGGGCCGCTTCACCCTGGGCGTCGGTTTCGGCTGGAACCGTGACGAGATACAGCACCACCGAATTACGTACGCCCGGCGCAGGGACGTCGTCTGGGAGTATCTCGCTGCCATGCGGAACCTCTGGCAGCCACAACCTGCCGGCTTCGAAGGCGAATTCATCTCCTTCGGCCCGTCAGAGGCATGGCCCAAGCCGGCCAACGGTACCGTCCCGGTTCTGATCGGCGCGCCCGCCGGTCCTCGGCTGTTTGAACGGATCGCCGAGCAAGCCGACGGCTGGATGCCCATCGGTGGACGTGGTCTCAGCCGCCACCTGCCTGTCCTGCGGGAGCTGTTCGCCGACGCGGGCCGGGACGGGGCGCTGCTCCGGGTCGTGCCCTCCGGTACGTTGCCGAGCCGAGGGAAACTGGATCACCTCCGCCGGCTCGGCGTCACCGAGGTGCTGTGCCAGTTGCCCTCCGGTCCGGCCGACGAGGTCTTGCCGGTGCTGGACGAGTACGCGCAGTACATCGGATAGCACCGATCCGCTCCAGCAGGACACAGCGCTTGCGCGCAAGCCTCCGAGGAAGGGCAAGCTGCAGGCCCGCCGCAAGCAAGGGAGTGACGTGTTGCTGATGTTGGCTCCCTTGAGGTGAGTGCTCAACTACCCTGCCGCTGATGGTCGGTGAGAACCAGAGTGAGCCTGCCGAGCCACTCGAAGTCATCCGGGTAGTCCCACTCCTCGGCGCGAGCAAGTACCACCGGCAGGTCTTCGCGTGAGATCGGCGGCCCCGGCTGGAAGCCGTTGGTGCCGTCGGGCGCCGTCCAAGGAATGTAGCGGCAGACCTCGACCACCCCACGGTCGACCAATGCGAGGAGGATCGCACCGAGCGGCGTCAGCTGATCGCAGGTTGCTGCCGTGCGGTGAGCTCGGCCGCTTCGAGCCATGCGGTGTACCAGCGGGCGAAGGTGACCGGCTTCCCGCCGTCATCGAGGAGCGGGACGAGGTCGACATCATCGGCGCGGCAGTCGGACCAAACGGTTCCGCGGTGGGTGCCGCTGACGATCAGCCACTCCCTCTGTGCGCAGCCAAGGTGGTATATGACGATGGCACCGCTGGTGCGCTCCGGGGCGAACATCACAGCTCCCCAGCGTTCGTCCCATGCCTCGATGGCGTCGTCGAAGTCCTCGATCTCCTCGAAGTCCTCTTCCTCAGGGCGTTCGGAAAGGAGTGCGTCGAGGGATTCGGGGTCGGGGCCATGGTCAGGAAAGGGCTCGGCGATCATGGACAGGTCAGCCAGGTCCGCCCCGTCGCCCTCCCAGCGCCAGCGGCCTTGCACACGACGCACGGGGAAGACGCCGTAGGCGGGACCCGCGCCGCCGGCGCCCACGACGGTGAGAAAGTCCCGGTAGTCCGCCGGCAACCGCACACCCAACTGCGCTTCGAGCTCGGCAAGCGCGTCATCCGCCAGCGGTTCTTCAAGAACCCACTGATGCCCGAGCGAGCCGAATACCTGTCCGCTCGCCGATTGGGCACCCCATGCGGCAACTCGCCGGCGCACACCGTTCCACAGTTGATCAACCATGCGCTGACCGTACGCGGCACCAGTGACAACGGACCCGCCGGGCCAATTCGCGCCGCTGCCTCAACTACGACACCCAGCGGGCCAGGTGAACCTGCTACGCCACGGGCAGTGCTTGCTACGAACTGGATCCATCAGTTGCGCGTTCCGTAGCAGCTGCCGACTCGGCGAGTGCGCGGACGACGAGCAGGGCCGTCGCCGCGTCACGGATTCCTGTCAACCCTCCTGCCCCATGACCATGCGCCGCTATGTACGCCGTGGCATGCGCCAGCCAGTACAGGTCAGGGCTTGAGACTGTGCATGGGTGCCCGGTTCAGGATCTCGATGTACATGATCCGGCCGTGCACGACATCGAGGGCCACCATGCCCTTCGAAGGAGATAGCGGCACGCACCGGTGGCCCTCGCCATATGGCTTGCCCGGCTGATGCACCGCCGTGTGGATGCTCTGACAGAAGTCGTCGCCGCAATCGCACATGGCGACCAGACGGACATCCCGCACACAGACTGCCAACTCATGCTCACCCTCACCTTCCAAAAGGCTGGTCAGCTCGCCGATGAGATCGGGGAAGGCGTCACGGACGAGGGGATAGTCCTGCTCCATGCAGGGAGGGTAGCCGGAGTGGCACACCGGATTCGTTGCGGGCCAGATCAGGGTCAGCGAGTACGTCGGCAGGTCCGATTCGTCTCTCGTCTCAGATGGTCCGGTTTGTTGGTGCTGTTGTCGGTGGGGACCAACGGTCGTCCCGGTCAGGGCCTGCAGCCCGGGCGATATACCTCCGTCGACTCCAGAATGCGGGCGAGGGTCTGGCGTCCCATCTTGCTCATCGTCGGATTGCTCTCGACGTAGTACCAGACGACACCCATCGCCTGTTCGAACGCCCATGCCTTGCCGCGCTCCCACTCCAGATCGTCACAGGCCAGGGTCCGCCGGAGCACTTCCCGCGGTCCTGGCTGCAACAGGTGCCAGGCACTGACCAGATCCAGCGCCGGGTCTGCCGGGCCGAAGCCGCCGGTGTCGAGTACGCCGCTGAGCCGGTCTCCCGTGACCAGTACATTGCCGGGGATCAAGTCACCATGGCTCATCACGTCGGCACCCGAGGGAGGCAGCTCCCGGAAGTGGCTCCACATTTGACGCAGCCGGGGCACGTCGAGCAGCTCCTTGCTTTCCGCGAAGCACTTCGCCATCCAGTCGTGGTGCGCGAGAACGCCGCCACGACCTTCGCCGCTGAAGAGCCGACCCCGCGTCTCGGCGCCTCGCAGGGCACCGATGAACGCCGCAAGGTCCTTGGCAAAAGCGTCTGACCCACTCAAGTCGGCGTCAAAGGCAACTGTTCCCGGCACCCATGTCTGCACCGCCCATGGCATGGGGTAACCCGCTCCAGGCTTGCCCAGTGCGACGGGTTTTGGGGCGGGGACGTGAGACACCTGTGCCAGCTCCGCGCTCGCGCGGGCTTCCTGTTCCAAAACCGCCAGCGTCTCGGCAACATCGGTCAGACGCAGTGGGAAGCGAGCAGAGAGGTCGTTTCCGATGCGGAAGATGGCATGGACCGTACCGGTCGACGACAGGAGTTGGATCGCCTTGCCGCTCCACTGAGGGAACTGTTCTTCGATCAAGGTCGCGACGATTTCGGTCGTCACGTCCACTTGGTCATCGTGCATGGTCAATCTTGTAGACCCTTCACTCTGCAGTTGGAAACGCCGGAAACAGACCAGATCAATGGAGACAACAGCCAGTATTCCGACGCCAGGGTCCAGATCAACTGGGTTTTGCGGCCACCCAAGCGCCTCCACTGTTCTGGTCGCCCCAGGTCACAGCCGCGCCTTCGGACCGGGATGTCATCCAGCACGCGGCTCGGGGGCTCGTCGGCTCTTCTGCTCAGTCCTCGGCGACACGGATGATCGTCTTGCCGGGAGTCCGCTTGTCCGGCGTGAAGGCGGCGACCGCCTCGTCGAGCGGCCGCACGTCACCAATGATCGGCTTGAGGCGTCCGTCCCGTACCCGCTGGGCCAGGTCGCTCAGGCGTACGCGGTCGGGTTCGACGACGAAGAAGACAGCGCGACCGTCGCGGGGCTGGACGCTGACGGGCTCGGCGATGGTGACCAGGGTGCCGCCGGGACGGACCAGAGCGGTGGAACGCTCGAGGATTTCGCCGCCGATCACGTCGAACACCACGTCGACCTCGCCGACGTCCTCCAGCTTCTCGGCCTGGAGGTCGATGAACGCGTGGACGCCCAGCCCGAGTGCGGTGTGGCGGTCGTCGGCGCGTCCGGTGCCGATCACCCGCGCGCCGGCCGCGCGAGCCAGCTGCACGGCGATCGAGCCGACGCCGCCCGCTGCGCCGTGGATGAGGACACTCTGCCCGGTCTGGAGGTGGGCGTGGTCGAACAGGGCCTGCCAGGCGGTGAGTCCGGAGATCGGCAGCGCGGCGGCAGTGACATGGTCGACATCGGCGGGGAGCGGGGCGAGGTTGCGGGCCTCGACTGCGGTGTATTGGGCCAGGGTGCCGTTGCGGGCCCAGTCGGTCAGGCCGTAGACGCGCTGCCCGATGGTCAGGCCGGTGGTGCCGTAGCCGAGTTCCGTGACGATGCCGGACACTTCATGGCCGGGCACGCTCGGGGTCCGGTCGCGTCCGGCCCGGTCGGTCCAGGTGCCGGGCCAGTCCAGCTCACCCGGCGTGAACCCGGCGGCATGGACCTCCACAATGACGTCGTTCTCCGCGGCGTGCGGATGGGGCAGCTCGGCGAGGGCGAGGCTGCTGGCGCCGGCCTCGCGGTCCTGGACGGTGATGGCTTGCATGGAAGGGTTCCTCCAAGATCCGGGAGGTGGGCGCTGCCGTGCGCCACGATGGTCACCCCCGACCCTAGGGTTCAGGCAGCCCACACATGTGGGCCATTCCTTCCCGTTTGAGTGGGCCATTCACCTGGAGTAGTCCGTGGAGCTCCGCGCGGTTACTCGCAGTCTTCAGTGCAACCTTGGCGTCGCGGCCGCGTGGCAGGGTGAGTGGCTCGGGTGGCAAATCTGGGTGCAAAACTGGGGCGCGCTGAAGTATTCAGCCGTCGCGAAGTACCCACTCGCCGAGGCCACCGTAGATGTGCGCTTCCAGGACAGGTCAGGAGACAGGTAGACCGAGGCGATCCAGCCAGGTTCTGATGGCGCTGTCTGCTTTCCTGACCTCTTCGCCCTGGACGGCGAGACCCTGGGCGAACGTGGCACCGCGGCAGGAGGCTGCATAGTCGCGGGCTGTGGTGCCCAGGCCGCTCATGGCGTGGGTGGTGAAAGGCATCACAGTCTTGCCGGTGAAGTCGAGCTGCTCCGTGAACGTCGTCATGATCATGGGTGCGCGGACGTTCCAGATGGGGCTGCCCAGCAACACGGTGCCGTAGTCGGCGAGTTCGGGCAGCGCGCCCTTGATGGCGGGGCGGGCGTCGGCGTCCTGTTCACGGACGTTGCGCTTGACGGTCGCGTCGTAGCTTGCCGGGTAGG
Source organism: Streptomyces sp. NPDC002853 (assembly GCF_053591915.1). Classification (NCBI taxonomy): domain Bacteria; kingdom Bacillati; phylum Actinomycetota; class Actinomycetes; order Kitasatosporales; family Streptomycetaceae; genus Streptomyces; species Streptomyces sp. NPDC002853. The sequence continues at coordinate 613,565 of NZ_JBSFUS010000002.1, forward strand.
GGTCGGCAGGCTCGATCCGGTACATGTCGCAGTCGATGAGGTCGCGGATCTTGCGGGCCATGACCTCGGTGTTGCCGACCTTCAGGGTGATGCGATCGCCGTAGTAGTAGTTCTCGCCGGGCCGCGAGAAGTACGCCAGCAGCACCTTGCCCCGCGCCGATCCGCTCGCGGTCGGGCTCGTCGAGGAGCGTGGCCCGTCGGAGGCCTTCTGGTCGTTGGCGGGTGTGCAGCTGGTGAGGTGAGGGCCGGTCATGGCAGTGACTCCGGTCAGCAGTGCGCCGCGCAGGATCGTGCGGCGCTGTGCCGACGTGCGGTTCTCGTGGTGCACAGCAGGTCCTTTGCGCAAGTGGTGGACGCAGGAGCGGTGAGCGGTGAGCGGCTCGCCCCCAGAGCGTGCGCGGGTCAGGCCAGGCGGCGCTTGGCGAGCCAGGTGACGATCTCGGGGTCGTGGTGGTCGAAGAAGAGGGAACTGCCGGTGTCGAGGGTGGCGATCCGGGCCATCTGCTCGTCGGTGAGCCGGAAGTCGAACACGTCGATGTTCTCGGCCATGCGCTCGGCGCGTACGGACTTGGGGATGGCGACGACGCCGCGTTGGGTGAGCCAGCGCAGCACGACCTGAGCGACGGACTTGCCGTACTCCTTGCCGATCTCGGCGAGCACCGGGTTGGTGAACAGGTCGTTCTTGCCTTCGGCGAAGCCGCCCCAGGACTGGATCTGCACGCCGTGCTCGCGCATGAGGTCCTGGTAGTCGGCCCGTTGGAAGAAGGGGTGGGTCTCGATCTGGTTGACCGCGGGGGCGAGGTCGTTGTTGACGATCAGGTCGATCAGGCGATCGGGGTAGAAGTTGGCGACACCGATCGCCTTCGCCGTGCCCTCGCGGTTGAGCGCTTCCATGGCCCGCCACTGGCCGTAGACGTCGCCGAAGGGCTGGTGCATGAGGTACAGGTCGAGGTGGTCCAGGCCGAGCTTGGTCAGGGACGTCTCGAAGGCACGCTTGGTGTTGTCCTGGGCGGGGGCTTCCTGGACCCACAGCTTGGTGGTGACGAACAGCTCCTCGCGCGGGATGCCGCTGGACTTGATGGCCCGGCCCACGGCTTCTTCGTTGCCGTAGGCGGCGGCCGTGTCGAGTAGGCGGTAGCCGGCGGCGAGCGCGTCGGAGACGGCGCGTTCGGTGTCGTCGGCTGGGATCTGGTAGACGCCGAAGCCGAGCAGCGGCATCTCGACACCGTTGTTCAAGGTCGCGTACTGCATGCGGTAAGTCCTTTGTGATGCGGGCGAGTTGGGGGTCAGGGGCAGACGAGGGCCTTGAGGACCCGGCGGTCGGCCATGGCCCGGTAGGCGTCCGGGGCCTGCTCGAGGGTGAAGGTCTGGTCGAAGACGCGGCCAGGGTCGATGGTGCCGTCCAGGACGTCGGGCAGGAGCTGCTCGACATAGGCGCGGGCGGGGCTGGCGCCGCCGGTCAGGGTGAGGTTGCGCATGAAGACGGCCGGGCCGATGGGGCCCTGCTCGTACTGGGGGACGCCGAGGCGGCTGATGGTGCCGCCGTCCAGGACCGCGCCGAGCGCGGTGTCGAGGGCCTGGCGGGTGCCGACGGCCTCGATGACCTTGTCCACGCCGCCGGTCAGTTCGCGGATGCGGGCGATGCCCTCCTCGCCGCGTTCGGCCACCACGTCGGTGGCGCCGAAGTGCCGGCCCAGTGTGGTGCGGGATTCGTGGTGGCCGGCGAGCACGATCCGCTCGGCCCCCAGCCGCTTCGCGGCGATCACCGCGCACAGGCCGACCGCGCCGTCCCCGACGACCAGGACGGCGTCGCCGCGGGTCACCTTGGCGGTGACGGCGCCGTGGTGGCCGGTGGTCATCACGTCCGACAGGGCCAGCAGGGACGGCAGGAGCGTGGAGTCGGCGGCTACCGGCAGCTTCACCAAGGTGCCGTCGGCGTAGGGGACGCGGACGGCTTCGCCCTGTCCGCCGTCCACGCCGTCGAAGCCGTACCGGCCGCCGTTGCGGCAGGAGATGTGCAGGCCCTTGGCGCAGTAGTCGCAGGTGTTGTCGCTGTAGGTGAAGGGGGCGACGACCAGGTCCCCCGCCTTCAGGCCGGTCACGTCCGCGCCGGTCTCCTCGACGACGCCGAGGAACTCATGCCCCATGGGGCGGCCGGTGTCGGTGGCGGGCATCGACTGGTAGGGCCACAGGTCGCTGCCGCACACGCACGTGGCCAGCGTGCGCACCACGGCGTCGGCCGACTGGACGATCTTGGGGTCGGGCCGGTCCTCGACGCGGACGTCGCCGGCGCCGTACATCACTGCTGCGCGCATGAGGGAGCTACTCCAAACGGTGGTCGTACTGGGCTCGTGGCGTGTGTCAGCGTTCGAGCATCCGGGACTGGGCCTCGGTGTGGGTGGCGCCGGCGGCGGGCGGCAGACCGGAGAGCCGGTCGAGTTGCTCGGCGCTCAGGGTGACCGCGTCCGCGGCGGTGTTCTCCTCGACCCGGCTGACGCGCTTGGTGCCGGGGATCGGGGCGATGTCGTCGCCCTGGGCGAGCAGCCAGGCCAGCGCCACCTGACCTGGCGTGGCTCCGGCTTCATCGGCGAGGGCCTTGACCTCGTCGGCCAGTGCCAGGTTGCGCCGGAAGTTCTCGCCGGTGAAGCGGGGGTTGTCTCGCCGGAAGTCGTTCTCGTCGAACTGGTCGGTTGAGCGCACGGTGCCAGTCAGGAAACCGCGGCCCAGCGGGGAGAACGGCACCAGGCCGATGTTCAGCTCCCGCAGGACGGGCAGCACTCGCTCCTCGATACCGCGCGTGAACAGGGAGTACTCGGATTGCACTGCCGTGACGGGCTGGACGGCGTGGGCGCGGCGGATGGTGTCCGGGCCCGCCTCCGAGAGACCGAAGGCACGTACCTTGCCCTCGGTGATCATCTCGCCGACGGCGCCGGCGGTCTCCTCGATCGGCGTGTACGGGTCGACGCGGTGCTGGTAGTACAGGTCGATGTGGTCGGTGCCCAGGCGCTTGAGGGAGCCCTCGACGGCGGTGCGGATGTTGGCCGGGCTGGAGTCCAGGTTCCAGGCGCCCTCGCCGCCGTGTGAGACCAGGCCGAACTTGGTGGCCAGCACCACCTTGTCCCGGCGGTCCTTCAGGGCACGCCCGAGCAGTTCCTCGTTGATGTAGGGGCCGTAGATCTCGGCGGTGTCGATGAGAGTGACGCCCAGGTCCAGGGCCCGGTGGACGGTCCTGATCGACTCCGCGTCATCGGTGCCCGAGCCGGTGTAGCCGTGGGACATGCCCATCGCGCCCAGCCCGATCCGGGAAACCTCCAGGTCGCGCAGCTTGATGTATCGCATCTCGCCCTCTTTCGATCCGTGGCGTAACCGGCCCCCTCACTTTCACTCGACCCGGCAGATCACGCCTGAGCTGACGGGGAACGTTCTGGGACCGGCGTCTTGCTCCTTCACCTTCGCCCGGATCGCGCCCGTGTGGCAGGGCGGGCTCTTCGGGGGTAATGACAGGGCCCCTCTCGGCCCTGCGGGCACGGTGCCCATCGGGTGAGACTGGAGTCATGGCATCGACGAGCGCGCACAGCGAGGGCGCCGAGCTGGGCCGCTATCTGCGTGCCCGCCGCACCCAGACCAGCCCCGAACACGTCGGACTCACCGTCGGCGCCGGCATCCGCCGCACCCCGGGCCTGCGCCGCGAGGAACTGGCCACCCTGGCCGGCATCAGCATCGACTACTACGTGCGCCTGGAGCGCGGCAAGGAGACCCGCCCCAGCCCCGCCGTCCTCGATGCGCTCGCCCGCGCCCTGCACATGGACGACCAGGAGCACCAGCACCTGCGCGAGCTCGCCGCCCGCGCCGCACGCTACGTCTCCGAACCTCCACCCGCGCCAAGCCGCACCGTACGCCCCCACCTCAAGCTGCTCCTGGAGTCATTGCGCCCGAACCCGGCCTACGTCATCAGCCGCAGCATGGACATGCTCGCCTGGAACCCCGGCGGCCTCGCCCTGTACGCGGGCCTGGACGTCTGGCCGGCCAAGCACCGCAACCTCGCCCGCTACCTCTTCCTGCACCCCGCGGCCCGTGACCTCTTCACCGACTGGGACCGGCAGATCACCGCCTGCGTCGCCCGCCTGCGCGCCATCGCCGGCACCGCTCCCGACCTCACCAACCTGGTCGGCGAACTGCTTTTGAAAAGCCCGGACTTCGCGGGCTTGTGGGAGCGCTACGAGGTGACCGGCCGCAAGCCCGCCCACAAGACGTTCCAGCACCCGAAGGTCGGAACCCTGACTCTCACTTCCCAGTCCCTGCACGTCGAAGGCACCCCAGGCCAGCGCATCGGCGTCTACACCGCCGAACCCGGCAGCCCCGACCACGACGCCCTGCTGCTGCTCGACATGACCGAGCCGTCCGTCACGGCGGTCAACACCACACCGCACACGAATTGACCGCTGCTTCCCCTTTCAGACCCGTCAGATCTGAGTGGGCGCTCTTACGGTCGCGTGGTTCGGGAGGCGGAACCCTCACCTGGGGCTGCAGCGTGCCGATTGCGGAATAGGGTCGGCCGCCTCGGCTGCCGCGCCTCTTGCGGTACGCGGCCTGGACGGGGCGACGTCACGCAGGGACGCCGAGCGGTGGGTGCTCGAGCACGCGGGGCTTGTACTCGACCAGCTGGATGCGGCCGTCGAAGGTGCGGTGCTCGATCATCTCGAGGGCAACGTCCGGATAGCCGTCGTAGATGCGTTCTTCGCCCGTGGCCCCGGTGATCACCGGGAACACCACGACCCGGAAGCGGTCGACGAGTCCGGCTCGTAGCAGGGACCGGCACAGGCTGAGGCTGCCGATCGTGCTGAGGAGCCCCGAGCCACTCGTCTTCATGCCGCGGACCGTCTCGACGGCGTCGTCGCGGACGAGCGTGGAGTTTGCCCACGTCAGTGGGTCCTCGAGTGAAGAGGAGAACACCACCTTGGACGCTTGCGTGAGCTCGTCGACGGACGCCTCTTCTTCGGGCCTGAACTCATCTTGGCCACTCGGGACCTTGCCTGCGGCGAAGCCCGACATCAGGCGGTAGGTGTTCGCTCCCATCAGGTAGGTGACCTCGGGCTGCTCGCCGAGCCATGCCAGATATTCCGGGCCCTCGAGGCCCCAGAACCCGGGCCATCCCTCTCCCGATGCGTGGCCGTCGAGGGAAGTGATGAAGTCGACGAGAAGCTCCGACATGACAGCGTCCTTTCCTGGGGTGTCACGAGCTTGGACCGGCCGGGAACCACAAACTCATCGGCCGCGCTGTGGAGCAACAAGAAAACCCACGACGCTGCAGCCGATCAGAGCAGCGGAGCGGCACCCGCGAGCGGCCCGGGCCAGCCGTCACGGTCAGCCGGGCCGAGTACGACGCTCAGGGCCAACTGAAACGCAGAGTCACATCAGGCGTAGGGCCTCAGGCCTCAGGCTTCAGGCCTCAGCACCCGCGAGCGACTCGCCTTGTTCGATTTATGTTCGATACATTGATGACAGATCGAGCCATCTGGCTTGAATGATGTCTCGTGGATCGGAGGTGGGAGCGTGCACGCCTCGCCGTTCTTCCACCTTCACGTCGCCTCGGGCTACTCCCCCCGCTACGGCGCTTCGCTCCCCCACGTTCTGGCGCATCGGGCCGCCGAGCGCGGAATCGGCGGCCTGGCGCTGACCGACCGCGACACGGTGGCGGGGACGGTCCGCTTCGCCAAGGCCGCGGATGCCGCCGGGATCCGGCCCCTGTTCGGCGTCGACCTCGGCGTCGCACCCGTATCCGTGACGGAGCCCGGTGCCGGACGGCGTCGCGTACCGGTGCGCGGGGGTGCGCATGTGGTGCAGGCGCGCTGGCGGGTGACGTTGCTGGCACAGGATGTGGGCGGCTGGGCGCGGCTGTGCCGGATCGTGTCGGCCGCGCATGCCTCCCCGGTCCGAGGGGTTCCTCTCGCGCCGTGGCCGGTGCTGGAGGAGTACCTGGGTGATGGTCTGGTGGTGCTGCTGGGCCCGTCCTCACAGCCGGCCGCGGCGCTGATGGCCGGACGTCCCGACCGGGCCGAGCAGCTGCTCGGGCCGTGGCGAGCAATCGCGGGGCGGGGGCTGCGGCTGGAGGCGGTCCACCTGGGCCGCGGCGGCACCGGTGCCGGCTCGCTGCGGCTGGCGGCGCGCACGGTGCAGCTGGGCGACGAGCTGGGCGTGCCGGTCGTGGTCTCCGGTGCGGTCCGCTACGCAGACCCGGCCCAGCACCGGCTCGCGGACGTACTGGATGCGGCCCGGCTGCTGCGGCCGATCGACCGGCGCGGCCTGGACGGCGGGGACCGGTGGCTCAAAGGACCCGGCGAGATGCGCGAGGTCGCCGAGCGGATCGCTGCGGCGGCCGGGCACGGCAGCCAGCGGGCGGCCGCGCTGCTCGCCGAGACCGAGGCGACCGCCGCCTCCTGCACCCTGACCGCAACCGGTCTGGGGATGGGCCGGGCGCACTTCCCCGAGCCCCACGTGGTGGGCGCCGACCGCTCGCGAGGCGGGCCGATGCGGCTGCTGCGCCGACGCTGTGAGGCCGGCATGCTCGCCCGCGGCCTGGACGAGGACGCGGTCGCGCTGCGCCAGCTGTACCACGAGCTCGATGTCATCGGCCGGCTCGGATTCGAGGGCTACTTCCTGGCCGTCGCCCAGGTCGTGGCGGATGTGCGAGCCATGGGCGTGCGGGTCGCCGCCCGTGGCTCCGGCGCCGGGTCCATGGTCAACCACGCGTTGTTCGTCGCCACCGCCAACCCGTTGGAGCACCGGCTGCTGTTCGAACGCTTCTTGTCGCAGCGGCGCACCTCACTGCCCGACATCGACCTGGATGTGGAGTCCGCACGCCGCCTGGAGGTCTACGACAAGATCTTCGAAAGATTCGGGCGGGAGCGGGTCGCGGTGACCGGCATGCCCGAGACCTACCGCGCCCGCCACGCCCTGCGCGACACCGGCCTCGCCCTGGGCATCGCCCCGCAGGCCGTCGACGAGATTGCCAAATCGTTTCCGCACATCCGGGCCTGCGACATCCGCTCCGCGCTCGCCGAGCTGCCCGAGCTGCGCCGGCTCAGCGCCCAACAGGCGGAGTTCGGGCCGCTCTTCGAGCTGGCCGAGGGCCTGGACGCGTTGGTGCGTGGTTACGCCATGCACCCGTGTGGCGTGATCCTGTCCAACGCGGCATTGCTGGACCGGCTGCCGGTGCAGCCCACCCCGGGCGGCAACTACCCGATGCTGCAGGCCGACAAGGAGGACGTGGAGGACCTGGGTCTGCTCAAGCTGGACGTGCTGGGGGTGCGGATGCAGTCCTCGATGGCGCACGCGGTCACCGAGATCCACCGTACGACCGGCAAGCTCCTGGACCTCGACAACCCCGACCACGTCCCCCTCGACGACGAACCGACGTTCGAGATGATCCGCCGCTCGGACACCATCGGCTGCTTCCAGATCGAGTCGCCCGGCCAGATGGACCTCGTGGGCAGGCTGCAGCCCCGGCACATGCAAGACGTCATCGCCGACATCAGCCTCTTTCGACCCGGCCCGGTCAAGGGCGGCATGCCCGCCCGGTTCATCGCGGCGCGCCACGGCGCGGCCCCGCACTATCCGCACCCCGATCTGGAGCCGATCCTGGACGACACGATGGGCGTCGTGATCTGGCATGAGCAGATCATCGCGATCCTCGCGAAGATGGCCGGCTGCGACCGCGCCGCCGGGGACATCGCCCGCCGCGCCCTGGCCGATGCCGAGCGGCTGCCCGGCGTGGAGATGTGGTTCAAGGCGGCGGCCACGCAGCGCGGCTACAGCCTGCCGGTGGTCGAGGAAGTCTGGTCCATCATCCGGGAGTTCGGGGCGTACGGATTCTGCCGGGCACACGCCGTGGCGTTCGCCGTGCCGGCGGTGCAGTCGGCCTGGCTCAAGGCCCACCACCCGGCCGCCCTGTATGCGGGGCTGCTGGAACACGATCCGGGAATGTGGCCGCTGCGGGTCATCGTCGCCGACGCCCGCCGCCACCACGTGCCCGTACTGCCCGTGGACATCAGCCGCTCCCACACCGAACACCGGGTGGAACCCGCTGCGGGCGGACTGGGTGTGCGCCTGGCGCTGTCCACGGTGAAGGGCATCAGCGAGGCCGAGGCGGCCCGGATCGCCGCCCACCAGCCCTACGTCTCACTGCAGGACTTCTGGCAGCGGGCCCGTCCCTCGCTGCCGATCGCCGAGCGGCTCATCCAGATCGGCGCCCTCGACGAAACCAAGGGCGCGCTGACCCGCCGCGACCTGCTGCTGCAGTCCCGCGAGCTGCACCGGCACACCCGTAACCGCGCCACCACCGATGGCCAACTCGCCCTGGGTGGTGACCTGGTGGGCGCGGAGCCCAGCGGGCTGCGCGAGATGAGCAGCCGCGAACGGATGAGCGCCGAACTCGACGTCCTGTCGATCGACGTCTCGCAGCACCTGATGGAGCACCATCACCGGCTGCTGCGCGAGCTCGGTGCCACCGATGCCGCCCACCTCAAGCGCCTGCACCCGGGGCAGAGGGTTCTGGTGGCCGGGGTGCGGGCGTCCACCCAGACCCCGCCCATCCCCTCCGGCAAGCGCGTCATCTTCGTGACGTTGGAGGACGGGTCGGGGCTGGTGGACCTGGCCTTCTTCGAGGACTCCCATGCGGCGTGCGCCCACACCATCTTCCATTCGGGCCTGTTGCTCGTGCAGGGAACGGTGGAGGCGCGCGGTGCACGCCGGACCGTGGTCGGCCAGCTTGTATGGGATCTGGAGACGGTCGCAGCCGCCCGCCGGGACCACGGCCCGCAGGCCGCCCTTGACCTCCTGGGGCACGCCACACCCGCACCGACCCCCGCCCGCAGCGGCGACCGGACGGCCGCGTCCCGCACCCTCACCGACGGCACCGCGGGCGCGCAATTGGCCGCGTGGTCCGATCTCCAGCCCGCGGGAAGCCGCTCGGCGGACCTGCGCCGCCTGGGCCACCGCTCGCCCGGCTCGGCCGGGTGAACGCCCTGCCCCCACCCGACACCCAGCCGTGCGGCCGCCGATATCCGCGGTGCGTCTTGCGCACGTACTTCGACTCGGGCGACCACACCGGTCCGAACGCGGTGCCGGAACACCGGTGATCGCGAACAAGGCGGGCCGGGCGGACGAGAGTTGCGCTCTTCATGGTCAACGGGAACTCTGTGGGCAGGGCACCATCCCCAGACCCCGGAGGGCCTGCCTTGTCCATTGACGCAAACCGCGTTGAGCACACTCCCCCATCCGTAGCCGACGAGTCCGAGACGGTTGTCGATCTGCATGACGAGGTCGAGCAGTTGAAGCAAGCCGTGTGGTCCCACGCGACGATCGACCAAGCGATCGGCGTGGTCATCGCGCTGGGGCAGCTGACCCCAGACGATGCGTGGACCGTAATCCGGGAAGTCTCGATGCGCACCAACACCAAACTGCGCGACGTCTCCCAACAGATCCTCACGTGGGGACGCACGGGCGTGCTCGCCGACCAGATCCGCGGCGAGCTGGAACTCCAACTCCGCCGGCAGCAGTCCAACGGCACGCCGGCCGAAGGCGATTGACGTCCTCCCTCAGCCGCAGCAGGGGGAATTTGGTTGGCCGCTCATCGACGCCCGCCGAACTCCCAGTCGTGTACCTCGATGTCCGCGTACCGGTCCACGGTCAGGACGGCTCGTGCCGTGTCCGGATCCGGGGCCCTGAGCAGCACCGCCGTACCCACCCAGGTGTCACCGTCGTCGGACAACAAGGGCCCGTACGCGATCAGCTCGTCCCGGTCGAGGGGCAGGGTGAGATCGGCGGCCGGGCCCTCACCGAGACCGAGCACCAGATACCGATTGCCGCCGGTCCCGCCACCGTCGAAGTCCCACATGGTGCGCCCCAACAGGTTGTGCCACCGGCGCACCAGCACGTCCCGGTACGCGCCGGCCTGGTAGTTGGGCTCGTCGAAGGCGAACGCGCGGGCCGCGGCTGGATCGGGCAGGTCGACTATGTGCACGCTGCCGGTGGGCGTCTCACCGTCATCGGCGAAGGTCGGGCCGCGAGCGATCAGCTCCTTCGCATACCGGTCCATGTAGGACCAGTGCTTCTCCAGCAACTCCTCACGCAGCGCGAGGGAGTCGGGCCGGTCACGGTGGTAACAGAAGAACTCCATGGGCACAGACCCTCCCCGGCCAGAGCACCAGTCGCAACTGGCTTTCCGCGACGATGACGCCGCGCTCCAGAAATGGCCTGTCTGAACACGCGTATCCGCCAGTCGGAGGATCGAGCTCCTGCAGTTCAGCCTGCGGTCCGTGTCGCCGACTGCATACATATGCGATACACGTGCGCGGGGTTCGCAGCTATCCGGCATCCGGCATCCGGAATCCGGCGGCAAAGCCCACACGCTCCACGCTCGAGCGATGACTTCGGGCAGCGGATCGGGTCTACCCTGACATGACTCGCATCATCGCTGACATCTCAATCTCCCTCGACGGCTTCGTCACCGGGCCTGATCCCGGTCCGGACAACGGCCTGGGCACCGGCGGCGAAGCACTGCACACATGGGCGTTCTCCGACGACCCCGACGACCGCCGGTTCCTGCGCGAGGGGACCGCCCGCTCGGGCGCCGTCGTCCTCGGCCGCCACCTCTTCGACGTGGTCGACGGGCCAGGTGGCTGGGACGACACGACGGGCTACGGCGCGGGCGAGGTCGGCAAGCCCGCGTTCTTCGTCGTGACCAGCTCGCCACCGGAATCGGTGCGGACAACCAACCTCGACTGGACGTTCGTCACCACTGGACTACCCGACGCCGTCACCGCCGCGCGCAAGCGAGCCGAGGCGGCAGCGTCCGACAGCGGCAAGGACCTCGACGTCATCCTCATGGGCGGCGGCGCCACGATCCGTTCGGCGCTCGACGAAGGGCTGGTCGACGCACTGACACTGCATCTCGCGCCCGTCGTGCTGGGCGCCGGGACACCGCTGTTCACCGGCGGGGTTCCCCACACGCTGGTGCAACGAAGCGTGATCGCGACATCGACCGCGACACACCTGACCTACGACGTTTCCCGGTGATCCGATGACCACTGTCAAAGCCAATGAGATCGCCTTGGGCATCGAGTCGTTCGGTGAGGCCGACGCACCACTCGTCCTGCTCGCGGGTGGGACGACGATGCTCTCCTGGCCCGACGCACTGTGCGAGCGCCTCGCCGCGGGCGGGCGCCATGTGGTCCGCTATGACCTGCGCGACAGCGGGGAGTCCACGACTGCGGACCCGCAGGCGCCCGCCTACACCCTGCGCAGCCTCGCCGCCGACGCAGCGGCCCTTGCTGTCGCGCTCGGCGCGGGACCCGCACACCTCGCGGGGATCGGCGTCGGCGGGATGGTCGCCCAAGTCGCCGCACTCGAGCATCCGGGCGCGTTCTCCGCGCTCACGCTGGTCGGCACCCGCGCGGTTGCCCCGGGCCCACCCGACGATGATCTCCCCGACCATGATCAAGTAACGATGAGCAGACTGTTCGCGCGTCCGATGCCCGATTGGAGCGACCGCGAGGCGGTTGCCGAGTACGCGGCGGCCGGCGCGGAGATCCTCGGCAACGATCCCGTCGCCGCGCGCGAAACTGCTGCGCGCATCTGGGACCGTACGCCCGGCACCGCTCCCCCGGTACAGATGGCCAACCAGATGGGCATGGTGTTTTCCCGGCTCGACTGCAAGCCCCGCTGGCGCGAGCGCCTGCCCGAGATCAAGGTCCCTACGCTCGTCGTACACGGCCGCCGCGACCGGTTCTTCCCTGTCGGCAACGGCGAGGCCCTCGCGCGCGAGATCCCCGATGCACGGCTACTCGTTGTCGAGATGGCCGCCTCCGCGATCCCCGATGCGGCGATCGACGAGGTGACCGAGGCGATGCTCACGCTCGGATAGAGGACGGTCGGCGCACCAGTGGCGCTGCGCAGCAGCGGCAGCGCAGGGCGTCCGCCGCTCACGGCAGCAGAGATGCGGCGAGCTCGCGGGGCCGGGCGGCGAAGGGGCTGTGGCTGCCCGGGAGGCTGCGCACGGTGAACGGGTTGCCGGGCATGGCCCGGTCGGCTTCCGCGATCATCAGGTCCTGCACGGCGGGCGGCAGCCCCCGGTCGTCCGCGCAGCGCAGGAAGGTCCGCGGAATGCGCCCCCACCGTTGCGGAGTCACGATGACCGGGGTGGCGGGGATCGCCAGCGGCAGGTCGGGGCTCAGTGCCGAGCGCCAGCGGTCGAAGCGGTCCAGAGCGGTGTCGTGGTAGTGGGCCTGCCGCAGTTCCTCGACGTAGGCGGGATCCTGCGAGAGCGGGTTGATCCGCACGGCGCCCAGTTCCCCGGCATCTCCGAGGTCAAGGCTCTGGCCCCGTGCCGTGGCGTTCTCCGGCGAGCCGAGATAGTCGAAGAACCGCGGCCGTCCGGCAGGCACGAAGGCCGAGAGGTAGACGATCTCGTCGACGAGTTCGGGTGCCCGCTCGGCGGCCAGTGACGCGGGGCCGCCGCCCGCGCTGTGCGCGACGAGCACGACACGACGGTGGTGGCGGACCTGGCCCAGCGTCTCCAGTACGGTCTTGGCGCACTCGTCCATCGTCACGCCGGCGAGCGCGGACTTCTCGGTCAACAGGCCCGGCTGGCCCGGCTGGAGGTATCCGCTGGGCAGCGGCGCGTCGAAGCCGTGCCCCGGCAGGTCGACGGCCACGCTCGCGGCACCGAGTCCGGCGAGTGCCCGCTGCGTCGCCGCCCACTGCCCGGAGCCGTGCCAGGCCCCGTGCACGAAGACGAAAACGGTGTCTGCGAAGGAGAATTCAGTCATGACCGCATCCCACGCGACCCGACCCCGGTCATCCAGTGAAGGATCTGAGAAGCTGGCGGACGATACATACGAGATATCACCGGGAGGCCGGCATGGAGGCGCGGCACCTGCGGTACGCACTGGCCCTCGCCGAGCACGCACACTTCGGCCGGGCCGCCGGTGCGCTGGGCATCGCGCAGCCTCCGCTGTCCAAGCAGATCGCCGACCTCGAACGGGAAGTGGGCGCCCGCCTGTTCGACCGCACCCGCCAAGGGGTGCTCCCGACGGCGGCCGGCGCAGCCTTCCTCTCCCGGGCCCGCAAGGCGCTCGACGAGATCACGGCGGCCTCGATCGACGCGGCCAGAGCAGCACGCGGCGAAACTGGCCGCCTGCGCCTGGGATTCATCGCCTCGGCGCTGCTCGAACCCCTGCCGGACGTCCTTGCCCGGTTCGGCCGCGAACGGCCCGAAGTGCGCCTGGAACTGCACGAGATGGCGACCAACCGCAGCATGGCCGCGCTCGTCGCCGGCGAACTGGACGTCGCGATCGGCCTCGGCCCGCCACGGGGCATCGGGGCCGAGCAGCTGGTATCGGTCACCATCGGCCACGACCACCTGGTCGCGGTCGTGAGCAGCACGCACCCGTACGCGGGCCAGTCATCGGTGCACCTGGACCAGCTGCGGCAGCAGCCGCTGATCGTGGCGCCGGGCGAGGACGAGCCCGCCGTCATCGCGGGGCTGCGCACCCTGCTGGGCAAGGACTCCCCGGCCCTCCTCGGCGCGACCGTCGCCAGGGACATCCACACCATCATCGGCCTCGCCGCCTGCGGGGTGGGCGTCGGTCTGGGTCCCTCCCGCATGCTGACGGCTCCACGACGGGGCACGTGGTTCTGCGAGGTGACCCCGCGCACCCCGCTGCCCGATCTGGTTCTGTCCTTCCACGCCCGGGACCGTTCTCCGGCACTGAACGCCTTCCTCGACGTCATCCGCACGAACTGCCCCGATGTCGGTGCCGCACTCGACCACCGGCTCGGCCCACGCGGATTACAAGAAGAAGACGACCGGGGCGCTCCCCCGACTTGAGAGCCAGCCGACCCCTGTACGGTCTGGTCGACGCGGCGCAGGTTCTACCATCAACGGCCGTTGACCGGGCCACGGCTTCGGGTCTTCACCCGTTCCTCCACCGGAACCTGCCGATGCCCCCAGCTCAGTACAGGGTCTGGACGGCGTAAAGCGTGCCGATGCCCGTGGCCAGGCTGCCCAGCAGCAGGCGAAGCGCCTTTTCGGGCAGGTAGGGCTGCAGATGGGCGCCCAGGTATCCGCCGATCAAGCCGCCCAGTCCGCAGGACAGACCGAGCAGCCAGTCGGGGGCGACGTCGCCCGTGGCAGTGAGGGAGAGCAGTGCGTAGGTGGCCGCGCCGACAATAGAGGTGACGAAGGTGGAGGCCAGGGCCGCCGGCGCGACCGTGGCGACCGGCACTCCGCGGCCGACCAAGATCGGGCCGAGCAGGGAGCCGCCGCCGATGCCGTAGATTCCGCCGGCGATCCCGACGGCCACGGCCAGCGTGGCCGTCGCGCGAGGAGAAGGCCGGCCGACGGCTCGGCCCGAGGCGGGGCGCAGACCGCGGAACCACAGCCACAGTCCCAGTGGCAGCAGCAGGGCGGCGATGAAGAGGCGGAAGACTCGCGGTCCTGGAACAGCGAAGACGCGGATCACCGCCCCGACGACCACTCCGGGCACGGCGCCTGTGATCAGCAGACGGGTCAACGGTCCGCCCAGGCGCCCGGCCTTGCGGTAGCGGAGCAGGGCGCCGGGACCGGCTACGACGTTGAACAGCAGGTTCGTCGGCGTCACCGCCGGACTCGGCACCCCCAGGACACTGACCTGCACGGGCAGCAGAAACACCGCGCCGGAGACGCCCACTGGAGCGGTGACCACCGAGATCAGGAGCCCGGCAGCGAAACCGAGCAGTCCTGTCGACCAGGTCACCGCAAGCCCCCTCTGAGAATTCGTCGTCCAAGTATCCGCACCGGGGTCATCCGCCGATCGGCTGCCTCCCGCGTTGGTGCACAGCCGATGACGAAAGGTGCGAGGAAGTCCCCTGGACACCTCCAAGCCCCCTGGACACCGCCGGGGCCGCCCGGTGAGGCCGAGGATGCGCAGCGTTGTCAGGGGGGAGCGTCATGCTGGAGGCATGAGGATTCAGCCTGTGCTTGTTTTCGATGGCGACTGCGGCTTCTGCACTACCTCGGTGCGGTTCGCCGAGCGACGTGTCCGGCCCCGTTGCGAGATCGTCCCCTGGCAGTTCGCGGACTTGGAAGCGCTCGGTACCACCCAGGAACGAGCCGAGTACGAGGCACTGTGGGTGACACCGGCGGGGACGGTGTACGGAGGCTCTCAAGCCGTTGCCAAGGCGCTCCTGAGTGCGGGCCGGGGGTGGTCGGTGCTGGGCGCCCTGCTCACGCTGCCTCCTCTGCGCTGGGCCGCCGACGGTGTTTACCGCTTGGTCGCGAACAACCGTCAGCGCCTGCCAGGAGGCACTGCGGCGTGCGCTCTGCGCGGTTCCAGGCCCCCAGGGCAATAACCCTCTGCAGGCCGCTGCGGTCAGTCCGGGGTGGAGCGGGAATTACGCAGGGGTGCGGGGCTCGGCCCCGGGCCGTTTGCTTCGCCAGGAGTAGATCTGGCGCAGCTCGTCCAAGAAGAAGGCGTGGAAACGGGTGAGTGTCGCTACGGAATGCGGCCCCGTCGTCCGGAGGGTCGTGAGCTGGCGAAGGAAGTGGGCCAGGGAGATGCGTAGGGCCCCGGCGGCGACAACATCTGCGGTGTGGTCCGCGCCCGGAGCCACGTGCCCTTTCAGGAGGACGTAGGGCAGCGTGGTGGTTGACGGCCAGAGTCTGGTCAGTCCTGCGGGAGCGAGTTCCTTGACCCCGATCAAGGTGAGGTCAGTCGTCTCGGCCCTGACGAACAGCCGGTAGCGCAGCTGACGATGACCCGGCTTGTGGCCGGCGCTGAAGACATGGACTTCGCCACCGGTCACCGGGCATCTTCCGCCCAGGCCGTGTGCTTGGATCCAGCCGTCGGCGCGGGCGGGATGCTCCGGCTGCGCCAGGAAGTCGTCGATGTCGTCGATCGTTATCGTGATGCGGGCGCAGAGCTCTTCGCGCACTGGCGAGCGCTGGACCGCCTGGGCATCACTCAGCCCCATCGCACAGTTGCCCTGCATCGTTTCGGTGAACTGCAGAGAACTGTTCGGCGTGTAGGCGCTGCGGGGCGGCAGAGATGCGTCGGTGAGGGCGCGTACGCCGGATTCACGCTTCTCCAGCAGCCGAGTACAAGCGCGATCGGCCAGTGCGGCGACGGTCAGGGCGGGGTTGGTGCCAACAGGGCCCGGCAAGGCTGCGGCATCCATGATGTACAGGCCGGGGTGGCCAAAAACCTCTCCGAACTCGTCACACACGCCCTCCGCCCGGCTTTCTCCCATGGGGGCGCCGCCGCATGGGTGGACGGTGATGATCCGCTTGAGCAGCCAGTGCGGGCTGTCCGCATAGCGTCCGCCAAGGGCCTCGGACACGGCACGCAGAGCAGCACGCAGTCGCTTGTAGTACTCGGCGCTACCGGCAGAGGACCACTGGGCGTCCAGTGCGCCGCGCCGCAGGACCAACACCCCGTCTGGGGTGTCCCGGCCCATGCCGAGCAGCGGCAGGGAGGTGTCCGACAAGGCGCCGTCGGCCAGCAGCCCGGCCAGCGAGGCGGACATGGCTCCGGCGTCGCCTCCTGCCGTGTGTGCCGCGAGCTGCCGCAGCAGGAAACGTCCCGCCCGCCCCGCGTCCTGGGGCAGCGCGGCTGCTTCGACCAGCCAGCCGACGAAGCCCGGGTAGCCGCCGTCCTGAATGTAGGCACCCCGCCCCCGCGGCACGCAGCCGGGCTGGTCCTGCCCGTCGAGATCGTCGGGCAGCCGCAGGGTGCTGGTGATGACCGGGCCGCGGCTGGGGTCCACGCCGCCGGGGAAGGCGTCGTGGTTGTCCTTGGTGCGGACGGCGAACGACAACAGGTCGCCGTTGCCGGAGAAGCGTGTGCCCAGCGTCGCCCCGATGCCCGGAAGCCGGCGACGGCTGCGCAGCAGGAGGTGTGCGGTGCCATAGGTGCCGGCGGCCAGGACCAGGCGATCGCAGCTGAGGGTGCGAACCGGTGGGCGGGCGCCGTTCGGGCCTTGTTGGTGCGGATCGTGGCGTACGTAGCTGACCTCGTAGCCGCCACGCGCGGCGGGGCGGGCCGAGAGCACTTCGTGCCCCGGGCGCAGATCCGCGCCGTGGCGTCGCGCCGCCGACAGGTAGGTGTGGTCCAGGCTGTTCTTGGCTCCCTCATTGCAGCCGATGTTGCATTCCCCGCACAGCCGGCAGGTGCGGCGGGTGATCCCGTGCAGGTTCACGCCATCCGGTTCGGTGATCGGCAAGCTGATGCCCGGCGTCCCTCCTGGCTCGGGTGCGAAGCTGACCGCGAGCGGGGGAAGACGGTGCTCAAGCCCCAGCCGCTCGGCGGCGGTTCGCATCGCCCGGGCTTTGGGCAGGTCGCCGAATCCGGGCCGTTCCATGGGGTAGGGCGTCGGGGTCAGCACGCGCTCGACCGCGTCATAGTGCGGGTCCAGGTCCGCCCGGCTCACGGGCCAGGATTCATGGCCTCCGCCCGGCAGCGGCTGCCGGTCGACGAACCAGTGCTCGTCCTTGCGCAGCAGCACATTGGCGTAGATGAGCGAGCCGCCACCCAGGCCACTGGCGACGACCGAGTCGAAGTGCCGAAAGCTGCGTACATCGAACAAGCCGTAGGAACCAGATCCCGGCGCCCAGAAGGCACGGGACGCCTGAGCGGGTGTGCGGGCGAAGCTGCCCGGTGGGTAGGGCTGCCCGCGTTCCATCACCACGACAGCCAGGCCTGCCTGTGCCAATCGGCCGGCGGCCACTGAGCCGCCGAACCCCGAGCCGACGATCAGAACGTCCACGTGCTCGGTCGCCGTGTCGTCCCCCATGTCAGACCGCCTGCCGTCGGAAGAAGTCACGGATCAGCGGAAACACGTCCACGTGCGCCTGCTTCCCGATGATCGGGTCGACGTATCCGTAGCCGGGAAGTACCGCCAACTCGTGCCGGCCCGGGGCCTCCTGGGAGAGCATCTGGTGACATACGACGTTGGAGTCGCCGAAGACGTGATTGTTCTGGCCGGTCATGAAGAGAATTGGCGTGTTGATGGCGGTGGCGGCGGCAAGGTAGTCATCCGGCAGTGCCGCGTGGCGGGGGTCATCAGTGGCGTACTTGACCGCGCGCCCGGCCCGGACCATCTTGCGGACGTGGCGGTAGTAGTGCAGGCCCGTGGGACCCAACAGGTCGGCGATTCGGTCGTGTGTCTCCGGCTCCAGGTTGGCGTGGCTGTAGAGGGCAGGCCAACCGGCCCCCCACATGAGACTCACGAGATGGCACGCGGAGTTGTCGCACTCGGGGTGCCCGAGCGAGACCAGTTTTGACAGCGCCCAGGAACGGGTGAAACGAGCCGAATCCCCCATCCTGGGATCAATGGCCGACATCCCCAGCACGTGCTCGAGCAGCCCGGGGGTGAGTTCGAGCTTCCACCGGGACCAGCTCGGCACCTTGACGACCAGGCCCACGCTCTGCGCGACCATACTGGCGATGCCCTTGACCGTGCCCGCGGCCAGGCTCATGGCAAACGACGCGGACCCCAGACAGTGGGCGACGACGTGGATGCGTCGCTGCCCGACATGGCGGCGCAATTCGGCCAGCATGGCCGGATGGTCGTAGTGCACGACGTCGTCGATCGAGGTGTTGCCGGGTTCGGTGTTGTACGGATACCGGTTGCTCATCCGGAAATCCACCGTCCACACGTCAGGAAAGCCGTGGTCCAGGAGGTAGGTCGCCATGTTGTAGTGCTCGGGCATGATGAACAGGTCGCTTGATGCGGTCAGGCCATGCATCAGGAGCACGACATCGTCGCCGTCACCCCGTTGGAAGCGCGTCAAGTTCAAGGCCAGCCCGTCCTGGGTGGTGAACGGATGGGCCGAGATGCGTGCATCAGGCACGCCCTCCAGCGTGTGCCGTGCAATACCGTGCCGCATGACGCAGCCCTCCCCCGTGTCCGCGTGTCGCTCGGGCAGAGGAGAAACGGTAGGAGGCCCGGCCAAGTCCCCGCATCCGACGCATGGTTGAGCTGCTTCTCAACTCTGACGGTAGTGACAGGGCCGTTCAATCCAGCGCTGTACGGGGCGTACCTCGCTGGTAGGAGAAGCGGTGCACCGGACCGCGGAGGACGAGAAGCGCTCCGTCGTACGGCCGACCCCCAGTGATGAGTTTTCCCGCCCGTGCCCGTCACACCTCTGAGGGGACACAACGAGGCGGAAGGATGACGTCATGAGTACGGACACGTGGTTGAAGGAGCTGGGCGTGCACGATCTGGGCGAGGTCGACGAGCCGGCGTTCTCGGGGCTGGCGGAGCGACACCGGCGGGAGCTGCACGTGCACTGCTACCGGATCCTCGGGTCGTTCGAGGACGCCGAGGACGCCGTGCAGGAGACGTTCCTCCGTGCCTGGCGGCGGCGGGAGACCTTCGAGGGGCGGTCGACGTTCAGGGCCTGGCTGTACCGGATCGCCACCAACGCCTGCCTGGATCTGCTCGCGAAGCGTCGCCCTGAGCCTGCGACCGGCGGCGAGGTGCAGTGGCTGCAGCCCTACCCGGACCGGCTGCTGGACGAGCTGCCCGCGGGCCATGCCGACGAGCCGGAGACCGTCGCGGTCGCGCGGGAGACGATCGAGCTGGCGTACCTGGTCGCAGTGCAGCACCTCGCGCCGCGCCCTCGGGCCGTGCTGATCCTGCGGGATGTGCTCGGCTGGCCGGCGAAGGAGGTCGCGGAGGCCCTTGGGGACTCCGTCAATTCCGTCAACAGCGCGCTGCAGCGGGCCCGTGCCGGCATGCGGGAGCATCTGCCGGCCGAGCGGCAGGACTGGACCGTCGGCGAACAGGACGCCACGACGCGCGAGCTGGTGCGCCGCTACACGGACGCGAGCGTGGCCACGGACGTCGGCCGGCTCGCCGCGCTGCTGCGGGACGACGTCCGCTGCTCGATGCCGCCCACGCCGGGTCTGCAGGTCGGCCGCGACGCGGTGGTGCACGACTGGGTCACGGGTGGCTTCGAGGGCATGAAGGGCCTGCGCGCCGTCCTCACCTCGGTGAACCGGCAGCCCGCCGTCGCCTTCTACCTCTGGCAGAAGCCGGAGGGCGCCTACCTGCCGCTGACGATCGACGTCCTGCGTGTCACTGACGGGGCGATCAGCGAAATCATCACGTTCCATGATGACCAGTTCCTGCGGCTCGGGCTGCCGGAGCGCCTGCCGATGGACGGTACGGAGTAGTCCCGGTGCGGCCACTCACGCCGCGTGGTGGCGCTTGAGGCGCGGTGGTCACGGCGGCCCGGCCGGTCCTTGGAGCCGACGCGCGATTCTGGCTCGCGGCATCGGTGTTCGTGGGCGACTTCGGCCGTGATCACCCGTAGAGCGAGCGGGCTCCCGGGCTGTTGCCCTGGAAGCGCTGACCCATGGCGATCTCATCGCTGACTACCGCCCAGACGGTCTCGCCGTCCTGGAAGGGCAGCGGGTCGATGCTGCTCGTCTCCTCGCGGATGCGATCGACCTCGCCGTCCAGGCGCTCGAAGTCGGCTTCCTCCTCGTCCTGGTCGCCGCTGAGGGCGAACTCCTCGAGCAGGCGCTGGAGCCGGAGGGTGACCTGAAGAAGGGAGGAGACGTCCCTGTGGAGTTCGGCCACGGTCTCCTCGTCGGGGTCGAGGGCGTACACCTTGCCGGATACGGGGTCGAGGGCGAGGTGCGCGTTGAGCAGCCAGCCGATGACGGGCCAGTCCCCCGCGTCCTGGGCAACGTCCTCGAAGTCCTCGAAGTCTTCGATGGGGACAACGTTCCGGACGAGGGGCAGCAGGCCGTCGTCCCCGTCGGGCCGACGCAGCATGAGCGTCCCGGTCGGGGCGCCTACGGTTTGCAGGAGGCGGGCGCCTTGGGTGTCCGCGGCGGCGGGCGGGAAGGCGGTGGCGGGCAGGGTCGCGATCCGCTCCTCGCCGAAGATGTCGACGAGTTCGCTGCGGGTGACGTCGAAAAGCATGGGTGAAACTCCGAACTCGGCGGCGGCACAGGCACCGCGGTGCTCTTGATGAGGGAAGCGTTCACAACATAAGCGTTCGCGGAAAAGCCTGTCGGCAGGGTCTGATCCTGTGGGGTGCGTCTGGTGCCGTCGGCTCAGCTTTCGCGGCGTTGGGGTGACAGTTTCGGTGCGGGCCCGCAGGTCCGGGAGCGGCCGGGGCGTGGCTAGGGTGGGCGGGCTCACCCACTGTCCCGCTTCCGGAGGCTCGCGCCCCCATGGATCCGCTGATCCGACGTCACCTCATCGCCCTGCAACTGTGTTTCGCGATACCCGGCCTGGCGCTCGCCACCTGGGTGACCCGGACCCCCGACGTCCGGGACCGGCTCGGCGCCTCGACCGCCGAGATGGGCCTGGTGCTCTTTGGCATGTCGATCGGCTCGATGCTCGGCATCGTGGCGGCCGGCGCCTTGGTGGCACGGTTCTCGACCCGCCCCGTCATCGTCGCCTGCATGACCCTTGTCCTGGCCAGTGTGGGGGTGATGGCTCTGGGCGCGGCGGTGTCCTCGGCGCTGGTGGTGGCCTTCGGCCTGCTGCTCTTCGGCGCCGGAATGGGGCTGTCGGAGGTCGCCAGCAACGTCGACGGTGCCGGCGTGGAGCAGGAGCTCGGTCGGCCCGTGCTGCCGGCCATGCACGGCTGCTACAGCCTCGGCACCGTGATCGGGGCGGGCCTGGGGGTGGCCGGCGCCTCGGTCGGCTTCCCGGTGCCCTGGCATCTGGTAGGCGTACTGCTGCTGACCATCGCGCTGTTCGCCTTCGCCTTGCCCAGACTGCGTCCCGGCATCGGCCACCGCCCCCGGGCCACCGAACAGCAATTCTCCGGGCCAGCGACCACCGCCGACTCCGGCGCCCCCGACGCCCCCGACGCCCGCGGAGGGGACCGCGAACACCGGCTGTACCGCGATCCGCGGCTGCTGCTGATCGGCGGCGTGGTGCTCGGCATGACGCTGGCCGAGGGAGCCGCCACCGACTGGCTGCCGCTGTTGATGGTCGACGGTCACGACATGCCCGCGGGACTCGGCTCGCTGGTGTACGCGGGCTTCGCCGCCGCCATGGCGGCCGGTCGCTTCGCCGGGGGTCCCGTGGTGGCCCGGTTCGGCAGGCCGACGGTGCTGGGCTGCGGTGCGGTGCTGACGGCCGTCGGGATTTCCCTGGTGTCCTTCGTGGATTCGCCGGTGGCGGCCGGCTGCGCCGTGCTCTTGTGGGGGCTCGGTACCTCCCTCGGCTTCCCGCTGGCTCTCTCCGCGGCCGGTGAGTCCGGTCCGGACACCGCCGGCCGTGTCGCACTGACCTCCCGGATCGGTTACGTCGCGCTGCTGGCGGGACCGCCTGCTCTCGGCTTCCTCGGCGAACACCACGGACTGCGCGCCGCGATGGTCCCGGTCCTGTTGCTCATGCTCGTTACCGCCGCGCTCTCACCCGCCACGGCCTCCCGGCGCCAGCACACGGCGACAGCGGGCAGCAACCCCTCGGATGACCGCCACGCTCTGCCGGCACCATCCGATCAGGACACCGCAGACGGAGCAGACGGAGCAGACAGAACAGACTCCGCCCACAGCCAGCGGTAGCGGTAGCGGTAGCGGTACATCTGGCCGCTCACGGACCTCTACGTACACCACAATGACAAGCAATCCGCTGTCGCCACAACAACTGCCCATCCGGCGCACCTAGTTGCCTGGAACACCTCGCGGCTGAAACGCCTTGTGGCTGAACGAGAAAAGGGGAAGACGTGAGTGAGAGCCAGCACTCGTCAGATGTGTCGGGCAGGCTGAACACCGCTGTCGCGCACAACGCCCGCGTGTGGAACTACTGGATCGGCGGGAAAGACAACTACGACATCGACCGGCAAGTAGGCGGCCAGGTCGCCTCGATGTTCCCGGTGATCCGGGACGTGGCCCGCGCCGACCGCCAGTTCCTCGGCCGCGCGGTCCAATTCCTGACGGCCGACTGTGAGGTACGGCAGTTCCTGGACATCGGAACCGGCCTGCCGACCCTCGACAACACCCACGAGATCGCCCAGCGGATCGCACCCGAATCCCGGGTCGTCTACGTCGACAACGACCCCATCGTGCTGGTCCACGCCCGCAGCCTGCTGACCGGCACCGCGCTGGGAGCCACCGACTACATCGACACCGACATCCGCCACCCGGACGCCGTCATGGAGGGCGCATCGGCCACCCTCGACCTCGACCAGCCCGTCGCGGTCATGATGCTCGGCATCCTCAACTTCGTTCTCGACACGGGCGAGGCACGGGAGATCGTGCGCCGGATCATGGCCTCGGTCCCTTCCGGCAGCTATCTCGCCCTGACTCACCCCACCACCGACACCGACCTGGGTGGCGAGGGCAACGTCGAGGCCATGAAGTTCTGGAACGAGAACGCCACACCGCCGATCACCGCCCGCAGCCGCGCGGAGATCAGCTCCTTCTTCGAGGGCCTGCACCTCGTCACCCCAGGCCTGGTGTCGTGCTCGCAATGGCGCACGGAGCCCGACTCCGCGCCCGTGCTGCCGCAGTTCGGCGCAGTCGCGCGCAAACCCTGACCCCCGCCGAAAGCCTCAGCCTCCGAGCCCTCCGAGGCCTCCGGAAACGCTGAGGCCTCCGGAAACGCTGAGGCCCCTGCTCGGTTGCCGCTCTGCTCGGGCACACAGCAGGTGCCCGCCCCCGGGACATAGGGGGCAGGCACCTTGCTACTTGTTACTTGCTACTGCGCTCGGCCTCCCCGCGGGGCTGCCTATCGGCCGTCATTCTAGAAATAGTGCTTACGACCGCCCACCGCGCGTCCCGTCGCGCCCAGGATCCACAGGGCCGCGCCGACAACGACGAGGATTCCGCCGACCGTCGTCAGCAGGGAAATGCCAACCAACAGGCCGATGATGAGCAAGATGGCACCAAGGACAATCATGAGCATTCCTATCGTCAAGTCTCGTCGGTATGCGCGGGCCCTCAGTCCGGCCTGCGGCACTTGGTTCCCGCCCTCCGCACAGCCATGAGCGGGTGAACCTGCCGCCCGCGAACTGTGCGGTTGCTGAGCCCTCTTTCGTGCTAGCACCGAGTGCCCCACTCTTGCCGACTAATGCACGGGCGGACCAACACGGTGCCTTTCCGGGGACGGAGTGCTGCACGGGGCTGATGTGTGCCTCCGCCTACTCTGATGACCGTGACCGTGCCTTCCTCCCGCCTTCATCGCGTCGCCGTCCTCGTGCTGGAGGGCGCCAAGCCACTCGACGTCGGTATTCCGGCGCAGGTGTTCACGACCCGGGCGAGCATGCCGTACGAGGTGCGGGTGTGCGGCGCGGCGCCCGGTCTGGTGACCGGGGGCGACGGCCTGTCGTACCACGTCGCCGACGGTCTCGGCGCTCTCGCCTGGGCCGACATCGTCTTCGTCCCGGGCTACCGGTTCCCGGACCGGGAGGATCCGCCGCAGGCCGTTGCCGACGCCCTGCGGGCCGCCCATGACCGGGGCGCTCGGCTGGCCGCCATCTCCACA
The DNA here is from genome assembly GCF_053591915.1 of Streptomyces sp. NPDC002853. Taxonomy (NCBI): domain Bacteria; kingdom Bacillati; phylum Actinomycetota; class Actinomycetes; order Kitasatosporales; family Streptomycetaceae; genus Streptomyces; species Streptomyces sp. NPDC002853. Next base: position 638,063 of record NZ_JBSFUS010000002.1, read on the forward strand.
GGTGCCTTCGCGCTCGCCGCCACCGGGCTGCTAGACGGCAGGCGCGCCACGACGCACTGGCATTACACGCGGGCGCTCGCAGCGAAGCATCCGCTCGTCCAGGTCGACGAGAACGTCCTGTTCGTCGACGAGGGCAGCGTGCTGACGTCCGCCGGAGCCGCTTCCGGCATCGACCTGTGTCTGCACATTCTGCGCGGCGATCTCGGGGTGGCCGCATCGAATCACGCGGCGCGGCGCCTGGTCGCCGCCCCCTACCGCAGCGGAGGCCAGGCGCAGTACGTGCCGCGCAGTGTGCCGGAGGTGCTCGGAGAGCGGTTCGCCGCGACCCGGGAGTGGGCGCTGGGCAGGCTCGCCGAGCCCCTCTCCCTTGAGGTGCTCGCCGGGCACGCGGCGGTGTCGGCCCGCACCTTCTCGCGGCGTTTCGTCGAGGACACCGGATACACGCCGATGCAGTGGGTGATGCGCGCCCGCATCGACCTGGCCCGTGAGCTGCTCGAACGTTCGCAACGGAGCATCGAGCAGATCGCCAACGACGTGGGCCTGGGCACCGGTGCGAACCTCCGCACGCATTTCCAGCGCATCCTTGGCACCACGCCGAGCCAATATCGGCGCACGTTCGCCCGGGGCGAGTAGCCGGCTGCCCACGAAGATGTCCCCCGCCCTCTGGCGCTGTGTTGGCGCGATCCTTTTGAACCATGGCGCTTACGCCAAGGCCGCGTCCTGCCCTGGCACGCGAGGCTGGTGTCGACTGGAAGGGACACCACTCATGACTCGTATCGCCATCAATGGATTCGGCCGCATCGGACGCAACGTGCTGCGCTCCTTGCTCGAACGTGACAGCAGCCTCGAGGTCGTCGCCATCAACGACCTCACGGAGCCCGCCACCCTCGCGCGGCTCCTCGCCTTCGACACCACGGCCGGCCGACTCGGTCGCCCGGTGACCGTGGACGGCACCACCCTCGTCGTCGACGGCCGCCGCATCGCGGTGCTCGCGGAGCGTGAACCCTCTCAACTGCCGTGGGCCGAACTCGACGTCGACATCGTGCTGGAGGCGACCGGCCGGTTCACGTCGGCCAAGGCGGCACGTGCCCACCTCGACGCGGGCGCGAAGAGGGTTCTCGTCAGTGCGCCGTCCGACGGGGCCGATGTCACGCTCGCCTTCGGCGTCAACACCGACGCATACGACGCCGAGCTGCACACGATCGTCTCGAACGCCTCCTGCACGACCAACGCGCTCGCGCCGTTGGCCTCGGTGCTGGATGAACTCGCCGGGATCGAGCACGGGTTCATGACGACGGTGCACGCCTACACCCAGGAGCAGAACCTGCAGGACGGTCCGCACCGGGACGCCCGCCGTGCCCGCGCCGCCGCCGTGAACATCGTGCCCACCACGACGGGCGCCGCCAAGGCGATCGGCCTCGTACTGCCCAACCTGGCGGGGAAGTTGTCGGGCGACTCGATCCGCGTGCCGGTCCCGGTGGGATCGATCGTCGAGCTCAACACGACCGTGGCCCGCGACGTGACGCGCGAGGACGTGCTCGCGGCCTACCGTGCCGCGGCGGAGGGGCCGCTCGCCGGTGTCCTGGAGTACTCGGAGGACCCCTTGGTGTCGGCCGACATCACGGGCAACCCGGCCTCGTCCATCTTCGATGCGGAACTCACCCGCGTCGACGGCCGCCACATCAAGGTGGTCGCCTGGTACGACAACGAGTGGGGCTTCTCGAACCGCGTGATCGACACGCTCGAGCTCCTGGCCGCCTAGCGTTCCTGGCCACCATGCCGCTGTCGGCTTGTCGCCTCATGGGGACGTTCCAGCGCGCAAGCCGATGAGCAGGGCGGTCAGGACGCGGCGCAACCGGGGTTCCACCTCGACGATGGCATGGCCGAGGCGGGGGTCGCTTGCGTAGAGCTGCCGAAGCAGTGGGCCGGGGGTGGCCATCTGCCACAGCGCCCCGGCCATGCTGGTCGCGGTGGCCAGCGTGTCCACGGCCTGTGCCTCGGTCAGGCCGAGGAGCCGGTGCAGCTCGCCGCCGATCCGCGCGACCTCCTCCAGCGTGACGAGCTTGAAGGCGCGCACGGCTTCGGTCGACACGTTGCGCTCCAGGTTCAGGGGCGCCTGCGCCAGCAGGTCGCAGAACATGGGGCGCGCGGACAAGGTGGCGGCGAAGGCGTCGGCGACCACCGCTGGTGTGGCCTGTTGGTGCTGTGCGAGGTCCGCGCACAGGGCGGCGGACCACTCCCGCCATCCCTCGGCGGTGAGGTCGAGGAAGATCTGCTCCCGCGTCTCGAAGTAGCGCAGCAGCGCCGACTTGTGCATGCCGACTTCTGCGGCGATGTCGGTCAGCGTGACCTCGCGGATGCCGCGCCGGCCCGCGAGGTCACGTGCCGCGTCGAGGATCGCGGCCTCGCGCGCCTGCTTGGCCTGGGCGCTGCGGGCCCGCTGAAAGGCGGCCTGATCAGTCATGCGGCCATCATAGGAGGACTTAACAATACGCCGTTGCGTTATTACGGCAACGGTGTTTCACTAAGTGCATGAACGACATCGCGAGCACTGACATGAGCCATGGCGCGCAACGCGGCACCGAGCGGCAGCAGGTCTGGTTCATCACCGGTTCATCCCGCGGCCTCGGCCACGCCCTGGCCACCGCCGCCCTGGAGGCGGGTGATCTCGTCGTGGCCACCGCGCGCCGCCCCGAGGCCCTCACCGAGGCGTTCGCCGCCCACGGCGAGCGCATGCTCCCCCTCGCCCTGGACGTCACCGATCCGCAGGCGGCGCGCGACGCACTGGAGACGGCCGTCGCCCACTTCGGGCGGATCGACGTCCTCGTGAACAACGCCGGATACGCGAACGTGGCGCCCATCGAGACAGCCGACGACACTGACTTCCGCGCACAGTTCGAGACGAACTTCTGGGGCGTCTACAACGTCACGAAGGCCGCACTGCCCACCCTGCGCCGACAGGGATTCGGCACCGTCGTGCAGTTCTCCTCGATCGGCGGCCGCGTCGGCGGTTCGCCCGGCATCGCCTCATATCAGGCGGCCAAGTTCGCGGTCGACGGCTTCAGCCGCGTCCTGGCGACGGAGACGGCCCCGTTCGGTGTGCGGGTGATGGTCGTCGAACCCAGCGGTTTCGCCACCGACTGGGCGGGCTCGTCGATGACCGTGCACGACATCCCCGAGGCATACGACGCAACGGTCGGCGAGATGAACCGGCGCGTACGCCAGGACACGGCCGGCGCGGCGGGGGACCCGCAGCGCGCCGCCGAGATCATCGTCCGCACGGTCCACCACGCCGAGGTCCCCGGTCACCTCCCCCTCGGAGTGAACGCGGCAACCATGGCGCTGGACCACTCCCGGCGCCAGACGACCGAGGCCACCGCCTGGGAAAAGGTCAGCCGCTCGGCCGACTTCGGCGAGCCCTACCCGGTGGAGCTGCCCTGAGTTCGCCCCCCGGCTACTCCGCGTAGGGCTGGTCGGCGCCCTGGGCGCTGTAGCCCAGACTCCAGATGTAGCCGTCCGGGTCGGCGAAGGTCCCGCCGTACCCGCCCCACGGCAGGGCGCCGGCCGGCTTGAGCACCTGGGCACCGGACTTCTGCGCCTCGTCCATGATCTCGTCGACCCGCGCCTCGCTGCGGACGACGTAGGTCATGACCAGCCCGCTGAAGCCGTTGCCCTCGGAGACTGTGCCCACCTGCTCGGCCAGACCCTCACGTGCGTAGAAGCCGACGGGCGAGGCTCCGTCCGACTCGAAGAACACCGAGATGCCGTAGTCGTTCTTGATCTTCCAGCCGAGCCCCTCCGTGTAGAACTGCTTGGCCCGGTCCATGTCCTGGACGCCGAGCAGGATCGAGCTGACGTGCGCTTTCATGCCATGTCTCCCTGTGTGTCAGTCAGATGGGTGCCGGACATCCGCATCGGGGCCGGCGCGGATGTCACATCTGCGAGGTCTCGCCGGTCAGTACGTATGACAGGACCGGACGAAGGAATGTGACAGATGGCCGAACAGGACTGGCTCAGCGCACAGTTCGCCGAGCACAAGAGCCGCCTGCACGCGGTGGCCCACCGGATGCTCGGCTCCCCCAGCGACGCCGAGGACGCGGTGCAGGAGGCCTGGCTGCGCGTCAGTCGCGCCGACACCGGACAGGTGGAGAACCCGGCCGGGTGGCTGACCACCATTGTCGCCCGGGTGTGCCTGAACATGCTCGAGGCGGGCAGGGTCCGGCGTGAGGACTCGGCAGGACCGCTGCCACCCGAGCCGGCCGCGCCCCATGCCAACGGGCAACCGAACGGCCAGGCCAATCCAGAGGACGAGACACTGCTGGCCGACTCGGTCGGCATCGCGCTGATGGTGGTCCTTGACACGCTGACCCCCGCCGAGCGGCTCGCGTTCGTCCTGCACGACGTCTTCGCCGTGTCGTTCGCCGAGATCGGTGCCATCCTCGACCGCTCACCGGCGGCGGCCCGGCAACTCGCCAGCCGCGCCCGGCAGCGGGTGCGCGGAGCCGGCGATGCGTCCGATGCCGCGCGATCCCGCAAGCGGGACATCGTCGAGGCCTTTCTGGCCGCGGCCCGCGGCGGAGACTTTGCCGCCCTCCTGGACCTGCTCGATCCCGACGCCGTGGCCATAGAGATGCGCGGCGCCCACGAGGTGGCGGCCTTCTTCGCCGGACGAGCTCAGGCGGCCCGGCTCGCCCTGGTCGACGGCACGCCGGCGGCCGTGTGGTCCCACCGCGGCCGGCCAAAGGCCCTCTTCACGTTCACCGTTCACGACGAGAAGATCACCCGCATCGCCATCGACACCGACCCCGACCGGCTGCACGATCTCGACGTCGTCTTCCTCTCCGCCGGAGACAAGGAGCGACGATGACCGGCACGGATCTCGAACTCGCGTCCTGCGCTCTGGCCGTCCACGACATCGACGAGGCGCTCGACTTCTACCGCGACGTACTGGGCTTCGAGGTGTGCCCTGATGCCACCTTCGAGGGCGTGGGGCGAGTCAGCATCCGCTCCCCCGCACAGCCCCGCGTGCATCTCATCCTCGAAGCACCCGCCCAGAGCCCGAACATCTCGCCGGCCGACCGCACCTCGTACGAGGAGCTGATGGGCAAGGGCCTACTGAGCCGCCTGGTCTTTCTGACCACCGACTGCGACGCAACCTTCGAACGCGTCGCGGCCGCGGGCACCGAAGTAATGCAAGAACCGATCACCCGGCCCGACGGGGCACGGGACTGCGCCTTCCTCGACCCTTCCGGCACCATGCTGCGCTTCACCCAACCGAGCCAGATAGCCCAGCGGCAGACATCAGACCCCTAGCCTGCGAAACAACACTCAGCCGGCGGTGAACGCTTTGTCGACGGTCAGCGTGTCCTCGTACAGGTGCATGCGGACGATCCGGCTGTCCTCGACCATCAGGTGCATCGCCACCGGTGTAGTGAACTCCTTGCCGGTGGCCACGACGGTGTGCGTGAAGACAGCCAGTAGCACCACGTCACCGCCGTCGACGATGACACGCTCCAGCACGACCTTGCTCCTGCCGGGTGCGAAGTGCGGCCACATCGTGGTGAAGTACGGCGCGACCTCCTCCCGGCGGGTACGGCGCCCGGTCCAGGGCAGCGCGTCACTGCCGAGGACCTGCCAGTCGATCTCCTCGGCGAACAGTTCCTGGATGCCGTCGGGGTCCTGCATGCCGAGGCGCTCCACGAACTTCTCGGTCACGGTCCGCGAGGTCTGCGTATCTGTTGCCATCGTCGTTGTCCTTTGTCTTTTTGTTCGCATGAGGCGTACCGGTCGGGCTTGATGTAACTAGTTTTGTTACATTGGTGGGCGCGAAATGAAACCCCCCTTGACCGGGGGAAGTTGACGGCCCGAAGTCAGGCGGCTTTCAAGACGTCCCTCAGTACGTCCTCCAGCGTGCTCTTGGCCAACTCCCTGCGCAGGGCGGCCTCCACGTCGTCGTACACGGCGGTCATCGCCGGCCCGATGCCGTGGCCCACCACGCACTCGGGGTCCGGAGTCGCGGGATGCAAGGCGAAGACCGGTCCCGGTTCGATCGCCTCATAGACGTCGAGCAGGGTGATATCCGCCAGGTCGCGCGCGAGCATCCAGCCCGCACCCGCCCCGCGCCGCGAATCGGCCAGCCCGGCCTTGCTCAGCTTGCCCAGCAGGCGACGGATCACCACCGGGTTGGTGTTGACGCTCGTCGCGATCTGCTCGGAGGTGGCGACCTCGTGGCCACGCCGCTGATACAGCCCGATCCACGTCAGGGCGTGCGCCGCGATGGTCAGCCTGCTGTTGGCACTCACGTCGGACCCACGCTCCGTCTTCCCTCGATTCTGGTCGTAACAATATTTGTTACAACCGCATACGGCAAATCGTGCGGGGCTCGCCCGACCGGCCTGGTCAAGGCTGCAGCGTCACTACTCAGCCTCCCGGCGTGACGTCGGAAAGCCGCCAGCCCGTGCGTCTCCAGCTGGCTAGGGTCACGGGCATGCCCCAGCAGAGCCGCATCATCATTGAGGACGCCTGGAAGGCGTTCGCAAGTCACGACGCCGACCGGATCTCCGCAGTCTTCACCGAGGACGCCGAGTGGCAGGCGCCCCCGGGAAACGCCACTGCCCTCGCTCTGAAGGGCCCCAGTCATCTGGTCGGCAGGGAGGCGATCGTGCAGTTCCTTGCCGAGGACTTTCCTCGCTTCTTCGTGCGCGACGTCAACGTCACCTTCCACGGGTTCTACGCCGACGGCGAGCGGGTGGTCGTGGAAGAGACCATGACGGCGACCCTGGCCAACGGCAGCCACTACGCCAACGACTACTGCTTCGTCTTCGAGCTCCGGGACGGGTTGATCCACCGTGTCCGCGAGTACATGGACACTTCCCGCGGGCATCGCATGATCTTCGGCGAGGTTCCTCGGCCTGGCAGCATGCAGCCAGAGCGCGACCAACCGTAAACCGGACCACCGCATCGACGAGCAACGATCCTCCGGCGACTCATCCCCGGTGAACGAAACGGTCGAGGGCCCTGAGCACGTGGGCGCGTGACATGTCGTTGCCCAAATGGCCCGCTTCATCGAAGACGATCAGCTCGGCGGCGGGCCATGCGCGGGCGAGCTCCCAGGCCGTGTCGAGCGGACCGGCCATATCCAGTCGGCCGTGCACCAGAACGCCGGGGATGTCGGCCAAGCGGTGGGCGTCGCGCAGCAGTTGACCTTCTTCCAGCCACGCGCCGTGGGAGAAGTAGTGCGCACAGATACGCACCAGGGCCAGCTGTGCGGATGGCGGGCGGTCACCGTACGGGTTGGAGGCGCCGTTCGTCTCCCCGGACAGGACCGCGTCCTCCCAGGCGCACCAGTCGGCCGTGGCTTTCTCCCGTACCGAGGCCTCCGGGTGTTCCACCAAGCGCGCGTACGCCCCGACGATGTCGCCGTCTCGTGGCGTACCAGGGGCACCCGCCAGGAAGCGTTCCCACTGCTCGGGAAAGAACCGGCCGACACCGCGGTAGAGCCAGTCGATCTCGGAGCGCCGGGTGGTGGTGACGGCGGAGATGACGATCTCCGACACCCGCTGCGGGTACGTCTCGGCGTAGGCCAGGATCAGCGTGGAGCCCCACGAGCCGCCGTACAGCAACCAGCGGTCGATCCCCAGGTGCTCGCGCAACTGCTCCATGTCGGCGATCAGATGCTGGGTGGTGTTGTGACCCATGTCGGTACGGGGGTCGCTCGCGTGCGGACGGCTGCGCCCACAACCACGCTGGTCGAACAGGACAACTCGATACCTCTCCGGATCGAAGTACCGTCGCGCACCGACGCCGCATCCCGACCCCGGCCCACCATGGACCACCACTGCCGGCTTGCCGTCCGGGTTGCCGCAGACCTCCCAGTACACGAGGTCACCGTCTCCAACGTCGAGCATCCCCTTGTCGTATGGCTCGATCGGCGGGAACAACTCGTCCATGTCCGACCTCCGCACAGCACACCTCCCACACACACGCTTGCAGCAGACAGCATGCCTGACACTGACCCCTCGGCCAGGGCAGGCGTCCGGAGCAGCTACGGGTCGGCCATCGGCGCCCAAGGTATCGTCAGCCAGCACGGCCAGACCGGAGGCGTCGTCTGCGACGCGGACCGCCAGCGCGGTCCTGACCACGCTGGTTCAGGCGTCGGCCGCCCGGACCGAGCGGGGTTGAGCGCGTACCTCAGGCAGCCGTGCGCACTCCTCGGATTCGGCCAGGCTCGCATTCAGGGCCAGAAGGGAAAGCAGCTGCACCGGGCGGCCGGCCATGGCTGCGGCCTCCAGCTTGTGGTGCCCGTCCAGGAGGAAGTGCGTCAGGCCCCAGTGCCGGTAGTGGTCGGCCGGCTGGCCAACTGCCGGTTCGCACACATCCAGCGTCGAGACGGCCACCGCCGTAGGGACCGTTCCCCGGTCGAGAAGCTCGACGTACTCCGCGACCCGCTCCCGCGCGTTCCACGTCGGGGGAACCATCGGCACGACGAACTCATAGAGGTGCGCGGACGCATCGACCGCGGTCTCGTAAGTCCGGTAGTACGGCGTGTGCGGGTACTCCGGAAGCCCCCAGAACTGGTCGATCCCCCAGGTCGCCACCTGCTCGCCGCTGAAGTAGTCGCCCTCCTGGCCCGGGACCACCAGACGGGGCTCCACACGCAGGAGCATCGGCAGATAGTCGCCCTGCGCCAGCAGGGCACCAAACGCGTCGATGACGCCTCGGTCATCCGGCTCGGTCAGCGTGCCGGTGAGCTGCGCCTGCACATCTGCCGGCGCCAGCGTCTGCCGGGAGCCCTCCAACCGCCGGAACAGAAACTGGCATGTCCCGCACCAGAAACTGAGCTCAAAGGCAGGCTCCCCGTCGACGACGAGCAACCTCCGGCTCGGCCCTGCCCCGGCGTCCCGCTGCTCCGCCCCGAAGCGCAACCGCGCCTGGGCCTCCGGCACACCGAGCCTGCGCGGCTCGCCCTTCTTGAACATCACGCACCGACCTTAGAGGGACTCAGCCGCGAGGCGGCAGGACCTCGATGACCGTGGCCGTGCCGACGACAGGTCGGCCCTCGTGCATGGTGATCACGTGGCCGGGCTTCAGATTCCTCCACTGCTCGGGTCTCAGAGGAGCCAGCCGTACGTCGGCGGTCTCCCCAGGACCGAGTTCCTGCGCGAACTCCACCCATACCGAGGCGATGTTCAAATCGCGATGCTTTCCATCGGAAGTGCGCCGGCCGATGTCCCACAGAGGCCGAAGCTGTCCGTCCCCTGTAAAGGCACTCTGGCGTCCGCCCTCGTCTGTTCCCAGCAGGGACAGCGTCGCGCGGACGCTTCCGTGCCGGGCTTCCCGGCCCCGCCACTGGCACCAGCGGCGGCTGCGGTCGAGCATCATCTGCCGAGCAGCCTCAGCGAGGATCTCCCAGAAGGATGCGGTCACCGGATGTGCATCCGCGACCTCGATGAGAAGGTCGAGCACCATCTCCCATTCCTGGTGCGCGACCATCTCGCGAACGTCCCCGACTGTCACACCGTTCTCAGCCACGGCGTCCTCGGGCAGCAGGTCGACAGCCTGCCGGAGAAGTGTGAACGCATCATCCATGGGCGGATTCTCGTCCGGCCCCAGCCCTCTTGCCACAGCCGACCGAGTCGGAATCCAGCAGCGCGAACTCCCTGGGGACACGGAGGCGGCCGCCCAGGCACCGCTGCGGAGAAATTGCCGTGTGGGCATCGCCACCGCCTGCTAACGTCCCCGGCATGAAGCGCGCTGCCATGACGACGACGCCGGAGAGTGTCCCGGCGCGCTGACAGATGTCTCAGTCCGAAGCCCCGGGGCGAGTGCCCCGGGGCTTCGTCTTGCGGTCACTCGCCCGATGTCCGCGAGGAGACCACCATGAAGGACCACCGCAAGCTCGGCCGTGAGCTGGGCCTGTTCGACACCGACCCGGTGATCGGCGCGGGCCTGCCGTACTGGCTGCCGGACGGCGCGACCGTACGGCACACCCTGGAGGAGTACATTCGCGCCGCCGAGCGTGGAGCCGGGTACCGGCACGTGTACTCACCAGTCCTCGGCAAGCGGGAGTTGTACGAGATCTCCGGGCACTGGGCGCACTACAGCGACGACATGTTCCCTCCGATGGACCTCGGCGGTGAGCAGGTCGTCCTGCGGCCGAGCCTGTGCCCCCATCACGCGGTGATCTACCGCTCCCGCTCCCACAGCTACCGCGAACTTCCTCTGCGCATCGCCGAGTTGGGAGGCATGTACCGCTCCGAACTCTCGGGAGTGCTCGGCGGGCTGACCCGGGTGCGGGCCATTCAGCTCAACGACGCGCACATCTTCTGCACCCTGGACCAGGTCGCCGATGAGGCGCAGGCGGCGCTGGAGATGATCCGCCGCGCGTACGAGGCGCTCGGCATCACCCCGTCCCGCTACCGGCTCTCCCTGCCGGGCCCTGGCGGCAAGTACGTTGCCGCACCCGAGAAATGGCAACGGTCCACCGCCCTGCTCACCGACGTCCTCGACCGCTCCGGCCTGCCCTACGAGGCAGCAGAGGGGGAGGCCGCGTTCTACGGCCCCAAGATCGACGTTCAGGTCACCGACGCCGCCGGCCGGGAATCCACCCTGTCCACCGTCCAGGTCGACTTCCACCAGCCCGAGCAGTTCGACCTCCATTACATCGGCGCGGACGGCGCCAAGCACCGCCCCGTGATGGTCCACCGCAGCATCATCGGCAGTGTGGAGCGGGCTGTCGCCCATCTCATCGAACAGCACGGCGGCGCTTTCCCCGCCTGGCTCGCCCCCACTCAACTGGTGATCCTCCCGATCTCCGACACCGAACTGCCGAACGCCGCGGCCCTCGCCCGGCGCTGCACCCGTCTCGGACTGCGTGCCGAGATCGCGGGACCGGAGCGCGGCACCCTGGGTGCCCGTATCCGAGAGGCCCGCCTGGTTCCCTACCAAGCCGTCATCGGCACCAAGGAGGCCGCTGACGATCACGTCGCACTGCGCCTGCGCGACGGCCGCCGGCTCGCCCCACAGCCGGTCAGTGACGTACTGGCCCACATCAGCGCTCTCATCGGGGCCCACAGCACCAACTTGTGGGCCGATGCCACCGCATAGCAGGCGTCGCGATCCTCGCCCGCTTCTTGGGTCTCGACCTGGCCATCGACATCAGCGGGCCGGTCCCTGCCTCGCCCCCGTGGGTGAGGCAGGGGTGACGGTTGCTGCACGCTCACGCCCGTACATCCGGCGCACGCCCAGGCGTACGCCCCTCAAGCACCGCCTCCAGCGCGGCCCGCTGCACCGCGGGCAGGTGCTCCCCGAGCGGCGTCTGGCGCGGGCTGTGTTCGCCGCCGCAGAGCCAGCTTCGCTCGTCGACGTCGTACGTCCAGGTCGCCGCGCCCCACATGGGATGCCCCTCAAGCAGGCGCCGGGCCAGCGGCTCGCACTCGGGCGGAGCGCCTTGCGCGACGAGTGCTTCGATGACCATGGCCAGGGCTTCGGGCGGGGCTCCCGCGTCCCCCAGTACGGGGAGAAGGAGGAGCAGTCGGGCGTGGGGGTCGCTGATCCCGTCGCTGATCCCGTCGCTGATCCCGTCGGTTTCCGCGGGCGCCGCGAGGAGCGCCGCCAACTCCGGCCAGCAGAGACCGGGCCCGATGCGGTCCTGGTCGACGCTGGTGAGGACGAGGGCGGCGCGGGAGGCCGGCCAGTCCGGGTGCGTGAGGAAGTAGTCCGTGGTCGTGTGCTCCTCGCCACTGTTGTAGTGCACGAGAATCGCGAAGCCGTCGGCCAACGGCACGGTGAACATCGGCCAGGCCGCCCGGTCGTGCAACTGCTCCAGGGCCTCACCGGCATCGGCCGCATCGACACCGAACGCCTCCGCCGGGATGCCGTCACTGAGATCAGCGAGGTGGGCCACCCAGAAGCCGGGGTCGTCCAACAGGGGCAGCCCGTCCACGACGGGGGCGGACGCATACCAGTGCTGTGCCATCACCATGGCGGGATTCTCGCCTGCCGATCGCTCAAGTGCCCAGCCCGTCCCCGGCAGGCCGTAGCCCGACAGCCGTTACCCGACAGACCCGTAGCCCGACAGGCTCGTAGCCCGACAGGCTCGTAGTCGTCAGGCCCGTGGCCGAGCAGCGGCGAAGTCCGACGCCTCATCGAGGCCGATCTCTCGTGGCACCCCCGTCGTGGCGGAACATCAGGCGCGGCCGTACATCGTCCTCACGTGGTCGCGCTGACGGCAGCGCCGATCGGATTGTCGGTCAGAGCGATGCGCGCGGTGATGCGTTTACCGACCGTCTCGCTGCGCACGGAGAGGTCGTGGGCAACGGCCTGCACGATCTCCAGGCCATGCTGCCCGATACGTCCGGCATCGACGCCGCGGACCACGGGAAGGACAGGCTCGGAGTCCCACACCGTGACCGCCACCAATGCTCCGGTGATCCGCAGGCGTACCAGCACCGGCCCCGGGGCGTACTTGAGCGCGTTGGTGACCAGCTCACTGACCACCAGACGCGCCATATCCATGCCGCGCTCCGCCACCGGCACCCCGTGCTCCGATCGCGCCGCGGTCAAGAAGTCGGCGGCGAGGTCGCGGGCCCGGGCGATGCACGCGCCGTCCCCCTCCAGAGCCACCATGGTCTCCATTGCGTGCCCAGTCGAGTGAGAACCGTCGTCATCGTCCTCGGGACCTGATCCCATTACGCCGCTTCACTCCCCCATGCATAGACCTTCCCGGCGCCTACCCCCTGCCACACATCTGACACCTCGGCTCGGAGACGGATTCCGCCCCAGGCCAGACCTGATCCGACCCGTGCTCCAGGGGCGACGATCATGTGCCAGTATCGCCGACATGACTGAGACCGAGACGACCGGCACGGAAGACCCCCGACCACCGGGCGGGCTGTCGGTCGTGGCCACCGCCACCGACGGCATCCGCGTACTGTCCCTGTCCGGGGAGATCGACCACCACAGCGGCGCGATACTGCAGCAGGCCCTCAACGAGGTCGATGCGCCCCTCCCCCGTGTGGTCCTCGACCTGCGCCGGGTCAGCTTCATGGACTCCAGCGGCATCAACATTCTCCTCGGCGCCCACCACACCCTCACCGAGGCCGGAGGATGGCTGCGCCTGGCCGCGCCCGGCAGCGCCGTGAAGCGCACACTCGGCATCGTCGGCGTCGAGACCGTCATCGACTGCCACGACACCCTGCGACAAGCCCTCACCTAGGCACGCCGCGGTGATGGGGCGCGCGTCACGTGCTCGGGGGAGCCCCAACTCCGCTTTCTGGCAGGCCTCCAGGACCACGAGCCCCGAGACAGGGGCCGGACCCTCAAGACACCGCGCTACGTAAGGGGCCTGGCCCCGTGCGGCGACCGCGCGCACCTTCAGCCGGGTTGGAAGAACGCCAGCATCTTCTGGGCGGCATCCGGCGAGGTCAGCAGTTCCTGCATGTCAGCGGACATCCGGGCGGCAGCGCTGGTGCGTTCGAACATTTCGCGCTCGTATTCCGTGATGGCGGCAGGAATGTCGTCCGGGTGCGCGGCCAGGGCCAGGCCGAGCAGAGCACCGTCGAGCAGCGCCATGTTGGCCCCCTCCCCCACCGGCGGCATCAGGTGGGCGGCGTCGCCGAGCAGTGTGACATTTGGCGTCGACGGCCAGGTCAGGCCGACCGGGAGCGTGGCGATCGGCCGTGGCACGACCACGTCGTCGCAGGCCGCGATCAGCGCGGTGAACCGTGCGTCCCAGCCGGAGAGCAGGTCGATCAGCCGTGCCCGGGCGGCGGCCGGGTCGTCGAATGGGATTCCGCTGGTGGCTATCCAGTCCTCGGTGGTGTTGTAGAAGCTGAGGCCGATCCGGACACGCCCGTCGCCGTTGCGCTGCGCCGCCAGGGACAGTCCCTTGCCGAGCACCCAGTAGTTGCCGCGCCCCACCATCGCCGCGAGGTCGGGGTGCGTGCGGTCGATGTCGGGGATGCCGACCTCGACGATGTTCTGTCCGAGGTGCGTCGGGCGGACGTCGGTGAGCAGAGCGCGGACCCGGGACTGAGCTCCGTCCGCACCGACCAGCAAGTCAAAGGGCGCGGTGTCGCCATCGGCGAAGTGCAGCAGACCGCTGTCGGCGGACTTGAACGTGCGCCCGAAGCGCACCGCGTCGTCGGGAAGAGAATCCAGCAGCAGGTTGCGCAGATCGGCTCGGTCGACCTCGGGGCGGTCGAGCGGGGCGTCGTCGGGGGTGTCCTCCTGAAGCAGCAGGGTGCCGTCCGGCTCCAGAAGGCGCATGTCCTGTCCTTCGCCGCGGGCGATCGCGTGGAACTGGTCGATCAGACCGGCCTCGCGCAACGCCCGCTGGCCGGAGTGGATGTCGAGCATGCCGCCCTGACCGCGCGCGTGGCGTGACGCATCACGTTCATATACGACGGCGTCGATGCCGTTCACGTGCAGCACGCGGGCGAGAGCCAGGCCGCCGAGGCCGGCTCCGACGATGGCTATGGGCATGGTGGGCCTCATCTCGATACACCGTATTGGTCGATACACTGTATCGCCCGATGCCGTGTACTGTCAGCGTCATGTTGGTATGGGAAAGGCCTGAGCCGCCGGATCGACCGGCGCCGGCACCGCTGAGCCGCGAGCACATCGTGCGAGCGGCGATGCGACTGGCCGACGCGGACGGCCTGGAGTCGGTGTCGCTGCGCAAGGTCGCCACCGCCCTGGGTGTCGGACCCATGCGGCTCTACGGGTACATCGCCGGCAAGGAGGAACTGCTCGACCTGATGGTCGACGCGGTCCACGCCGAGATCCGGCCGGCCGGAGACGGCTGGCGGGAAGTGCTGCGCTCTCTCGCCGAAACCACCCGCCGGGCCGCGCACGAGCACGAATGGCTCGCCGACCTGCTCGGCGGACGACCTCAGCTCGGTCCGCACGCGCTGGCCCGGGGCGAGGCCGTGGTGGCGGCGCTGGACGGCTTCGACGTAGACGCCGTCATGCCGGTGATCAGCGCGGTCGACGCGTACGTGATCGGCGCAGTGCGGCGGGAGATCGCCGAGCGGCGCGCCGAGCGGGCCACCGGGATGGACGAGAAGCGGTGGCAGGCCGCACTCGGCCCCTACCTGGAGCGGACGTTCGCCTCCGGCCAGTTCCCCGCGCTGGCCACGGTGGTGCGCGACGCCGCCCATCTGGACGCCGACCGCACCTTCTTGATCGGCCTCAACTTCGTTCTCGACGGCATCGAAGCCCATATCTCGAGCTGATGCAGGTCGGGCAGGCAGGCAGGCAGGCAGGCAGCGGTCGATCTGCCCGCCGGCGCTCGACTTTGACACCGTCGCCGTCCTGCTCCGCCGATGACGTCGTCGACTTGCAGCCCCTCGGTGAGCTCGCGCCCGGCTCGGCGCGCCTTCCGGGCTCCGGCAACAACCGCCATATACGGGCGAAACGGCGAGGCTAGCTCCGGGCACGCAAGGCGTGCGAGAGCGCGCTCACGCTGATGTCGACGACCGTGCGGAGCTGCTTCTGGCTCGCCCTGGTCCTGCTCAGCACGGCCAGCGACTGATTGACCGCCGCCAGGTGCACCGCGAAGTCGTCGGCATCGCCTTCGGGCAACTGCGTGGTGTTCAAGGCGGTCCGCAGCCGCGCATGCTGCAAGCCCAGAGCTTCGGTCGCGCGCGCGCCGATGGCGGGGCTGAGCACCGGTGCCGCCATCGCGGTCTGGGCAATCAGGCATCCATCAGGTACGTCGGGGTCGGCGATGCGCTGCAGGGTGACGTCGAAGAACGCCCGTACCGCCTGGAGCGGTTCCTCGGACGCACCCGAAAGCGCCTGGTCGTACCTGTCTCCGTACCGCGCGGCGTAGCGGTCCAGGCAGCGCAGGTACAGCGCGTCTTTGTCGCCGAACGAGGAGTAGATGGAACTGCGGTTCAATCCGGTCGTCCTGGAGAGGTCGTCGAGAGACGTGTCGGCGTATCCGGCCCGCCAGAACTGGACCATGGCCGCATCCAGGGCGATGTCCACGTCGAACTGCTTCTTCCCGGCCATCACGCATGCACCCCGTTCTTGGACCAGCCGTTGTGGCCCTGCCCACCTTATCTTGAACCACCCAGTTCAAGATGTCGTAGGCTCATGACATGACCGACCACGCCATAGCCCCGGACCACCCCACAGCCCCGGACCGCTCCCGCGACCTGAACCCGGTCCCCGAGTTGCCGCTGTACGACCTTGCGGGATTCACTCACCACTGGGTCGACGCGGAAGGAATCCGACTTCACACCGTGGAAGGCGGCCGATCGGCCGGTCCCACCGTCGTCCTGCTCGCCGGATTCCCGCAGACCTGGTGGGCTTGGCGAAAGGTGATGCCAGGCCTTGCCGAGCGATTCCATGTGATCGCGATCGACCTGCCGGGGCAGGGCCACTCGGACCGCCCGCAAGGGGGCTACGACACACACACCGTCGCTTCGCGTGTCCAGGCAGCGCTGACCGCGCTCAACGTGCCGAAGTACTGGCTCGTCGCCCACGACATCGGGGCCTGGGTCGCCTTCTCGCTGGCCCTGAAGTACGAAGAGCGCCTGCATGGAGTCGCGTTGCTTGACGCCGGCATTCCCGGAATCACCCTCCCGGACTCCATCCCGACGGATCCCGACCGGGCCTGGAAGACCTGGCACTTCGCCTTCCACCTGGTGCCCGAACTGCCCGAGACTCTGCTCACCGGCCGCGAACGTGACTACGTCGGCTGGTTCTTGGCGGCCAAAGCTCTGGCCCCGACCACCTTCGACGGCGCCGAGATCGACCATTACGCCGCCGCCATCGCGGCCGAGGGAGGCCTCTCAGCCTCGCTCGCCTATTACCGCGACGCCGCGAAATCAGCGCGCAAGAATCATGACGCTCTCGAACGAGGGCACTTGACGGTCCCGGTCCTGGGAATCTCCAGCTCCCATGGCTCGATCCCCGACATGGCCGCCTCCATCAGGCCGTGGGCAGAGAACGCGACCGGTGCCTTCATCCCACAAGCCGGGCACTTCATTCCCGACGAGCAGCCCGACGCGACTGTGGACGCGTTGACCGCGTTCATCGATCACGAGCCTGCCGAGTAGTTCGCGACGCGCCGGCCTCCGAAGGCCCTTTCGCGTTCTCGGCCACCAACCGGCCTCACGCCAATGGGAACGGCGCGGCCGGCAAGTGCTACCGGAAGGCCGCCAGGTTGTCCGCGACCCACTCCCCGAAAGACCGTGCGGGACGGCGCAGTACGTTCTCCACATCAGGGCTGACCACTTGCTCGGCCGGTAGGGGAACACCCAGGACATCCAAGGTGCCGTCGATGACCTCTTCGGGCATGAACCGCGCCATGTGCGCATGGGCCTCGTCGCGGGACAGCTGCACGAAGGTGACTTCCTCGCCCAGGGCCCGGGAGATGACCGCGGCCTGCCGGCGCGGGCTGATGAGCTCAGGGCCGGTCAGTTCGTACGTGCGGCCCGCGTGGCCTTGTTCGTGCAGGGCGGCCGCGGCGACCGCGGCGATGTCGGCCGGGTCGACGACAGGCAGGGCGACATCGCCGAACGGGGCGAAGACTGTGCGTCGGGTGCGGATCGACTCGGCCCAGGCGTAGGCGTTGGAGGCGAAACCGCCCGGGCGCAGGATCGTGAAGTCCGCTCCGGATGCGCGCACGGCGGTCTCGAAGGCGCGCAGGCGGACATGTGAAGAGGCCGTGGGACGAGTGGAGTTGAGCTGGGAGGAGAGCAGGACGATCCGCTTGACGCCGGCCTCCAGGGCCACGTCGAGCAGAGCGTCCGGGCTCTCGCCGTGAGCGTTGAGCTCGCCGCCCAGCAGGACGAAGAAGGCGTCGGCGCCCTCCAGGACGGGCCGCATGCTCGCGCTGTTCCCGATGTCGGCCTTGGCGTGCCGGATCCCGGCCGCGAAAGTACCCGGTTGAGGGCGGCGTGAGACGGCCACGACGTCCTTGCCCGCCTCGGTCAACAGGGGCACGAGGGTCCGTCCGATGTTGCCGGTCGCAGCTGTCACCACGATCATTTCGTTCCCCCACGAGTTAGTTAGCTGACTTACTTAGGTGGAAACTAGCACGGCACCACCGGGGGGTGTCTATAGTGAGTTGGGTGACTAACTCAGCGAAGCCCAGGGCGCGCGCGGCCGACAAGCGCCGCCGGCTGGCCACCGAGGCGGCCCGGGTCCTGCACGAGCAGGGTGTCGAGCGCACCACTCTCGCCGACATCGCGCGCGCAGCCGACGTTCCCGTGGGGAACGTCTACTACTACTTCAAGACCAAGGACGAACTGGTTCTGGCCGCGCTCTCCGAACACGGCGCGCATCTGGACGAACTCACCGGCCGCCTGGACCAGTTGCCTGACCCGCTCGACCGCCTCAAGGCCCTGATCGAGGCCTGGGTCGCCCAGCGCGAGATCACCGCCCGCTACGGCTGCCCCACCGGCACCCTGGCCGTCGAGCTCGACAAACGCGCCGACGGGATCCTCGACACCGAGGCCGGTACGGCGATCCGGCGCCTGCTGCAGTGGGCCGAACAGCAGTTCCGCGCCCTGGATCTGCCCGACCCCGACGACCTCGCCCTCACTCTGGTCTCCGGCTACCAGGGCATGTCACTCCTCGCCAACGCCCTGCGCGAACCGGACATCATGACCCGTCAGGGAGCCCACCTCCTGCACTGGCTCGACTCCCTCAAGGCCGCGGGCCCGGCCACATAGAGGGCGATCACCGGCCCGGCCACATAGAGGCCGATCACCGGCCCGGCCCCCGCCTGCACGGCTCCATACCCGGCCTGGTCGATCGCCCCAGCGATGCTCGCTTCCGTCGAGCGTTCCCCGGGCAACTACGCGGGATCAACCAGCTGTCTCACTTTGCTCGCCTGCGGCTCGCTGGTGTTCCTCGCGATGCGCGAGCACTTCGGTCATGTGCGTCTCGGCCCAGTCCTTGAGGCCGATCATGACGCGGTTCAGGGACAGACCGAGGTCGGTGATCTCGTACGTGACGGTGACGGGCACGGTGGGCGTGACGGTCCGGGTCACCAGGCCGTCGTTCTCCAGGGAGCGCAGCGTCTGGGTGAGCATCTTCTGGCTCGCGCCCGCGAGCCGGCGCGACAGTTCGGAATAGCGCATCGGCCGGGGCCCGTCTCCGTGGTCCACCCCGGGACGGTGCGGACCATCGCTGCCGAGCGCGGCGAGGATCAACGCGACCCACTTGTCGGAGATCCGATCGAGCAGCTGGCGGCTGGGACAGCCCTCCATGAACGCGTTGTAGCTCGTCTTCTCCTCGGCCCGCCGCTGAGCCGCCGTCCGCGTCGACATCGATCGCTCCTTCCTCACCCAAGGGGGTTACGCACTTCCAAGTGCCTGCTTCCGCCCAGAGGTTAACGAAACCAACATGGAACCCGGAAGCAATCACCCCACCGCAAAGGAAGAAAGCCATGAGTGCTGCCACGTTCCGCACCGCCGTCGTCCGCGTCCCCAACGGCCCCGACTCGATCGAGATCATCGATGTGCCCGTCGCCGAACCCGGCCCCGGCAAGATCCGCGTCGCCATCGCCGCGGCGACGGTCAACCCCACCGACCTCGGCGTCGCAGCGGGCTTCTTCCACACGATCGGGCTGGTGCAGCAGCCCCAACACACAGGCTTGGGATGGGAGTTCGCCGGCGTCGTGGACGCGGCCGGACCGGGCGTCGACCTGGCCCCCGGCACCCGGGTGGCCGGCCTGGTGGCCGGCTTCGACCGCGACTACGGCACCTACGCCGAGCAGATCGTGGTCGCGGCGGCCGACGTCGCCCCGGTCCCCGACGGTCTTGACCTGCTGGCCGCGACCACGGTGCCGCTCAACGGGCTGGCCGCCGCGCAGACCGTCGACTTGCTCGGCGACGCACCCGCCGGGGCCGCCCGGCTGCTGGTGACCGGCGCGGCGGGGGCAGTCGGAGCGAACGTCGCCGTTCTTGCCCGGGACCGCGGCTGGCAGGTGACCGGGCTCGCTCGCACCGGCGACGAGGAGTTCGTCCGCGGCCTCGGCGCCGACTTCACCACGCACGCCGAGCCGGAATGGGACGCGGTCGTCGACGCGGCAGAACTCAATGACCAGGCCCTCAGGTTGGTCCGCGACGGCGGCGCCTATGTCGGACTGCGGCCCGGCCTCGGCCCGTCCACCGAGCGCGGGATCTCGGTCGCCTCCTTGCTCACCACCTCCGACCACGGCCGGATCGCCGACCTCCTCACCCGTGCGGCCGCCGGCGAACTGCCGACTCGCGTGCACGCGGTCGTCCCCCTGGACCAGGCCGCCGACGCCCACCGGGCCACCGCCAAGGGCGGCCTGCGCGGCCGCTACATCATCTGCCCCTGATCAGCCCGGCGCCGGGTACACCGTGATGGCGGGCGGCTGGATGCCGCTCAGCGAGCGACCGTTTGCGGGCGCACGGGGTGCACGGGGCTCGGCAGTGGTTGACGCCAGTCGCCCAGCGTCGTGACGAGAATCCGGCGAGCTAGAAGCCGGATATCGTCCCACGCCGATTCCGTACTCACGGCGTTGGCCCAGAGGCCGACGCGGCCTGCGGCATCGATCTCGCCGAGGCGACAGCCAATGGCCCGGAGATCGCGCAGGGTCAGGGGCTCGAAGGCCCCGCGCTCCGCGAGTCCTTCGGAGACTCGGCAGAGGAGCTCCACCTCTTCGACGACCTCCTCCGTCTCCAACTCACGCCCGCCAAGATCAACGGTGTCAGCTGCGAGGAGGGCCATCAAGCGCAGCGTCCAGGTGCGTAGGTGCGCGTCGCCGAGATCGTTCACTCATCCAGGATCGCACCTGACTCCAGCAGGCTGTCCGATGGCGCAGACAGGCGGCATTGGTCCGCACGGCGCCCGCGGAGGCGAGAGCGCCCGGATTGCTGCCGCGGTCGAACAAGGCCGGACAACTGCTCCTTCCCAAGCCGTTGGACAACTCTGTCCGCTCGCTCCCTCCTGCCGGTGACGCCCTTGCGATGCCTCGCGAGTCAATGCGAGGCGATGCCCGCCGTCGATCCCATTCCCTTTTGTCCGCTGTACGACATCCTCAGGAGATCCGCCATGACCATGAAGCGCCTCGCCACCGTCCTCGCCGCCCTCGGCGGCCTGTTCCTCCTCTACATCGGGGCCCTTTTTCTCTTCGACCCGCAGGCATCGGCCGAAGGCTTCGGGCTGCCGACCTGGCCACATGACCAGGGCGAGGGATTCCTGGCGGTCAAGGGCATGCGAGACATCGGCTTCGGACTGGTGATACTCGCGCTGCTGCTGGCCGGGCAGCGCAAGGCGCTCGGTCTGGCGATGGCGGCCATGGCCGTTGTCCCGGTCGGCGACATGGTGGTGGTGTTGACCGAAGGCGGCTCGGCGGCCACCGCCTACGGCGTCCACGGTCTGACCGCGGCCGCGGTCGCCGTGACCGGCGTGCTGTTGCTGCGCGAGCGCCCGACCACTGCCTGAGGGACCCACCGACGTGCATGTGGCCCTGGTCGCCAGAACCCTCACCGAGGCCACGCCCGAACGGCCGGGCCCGCCAGACCTGCGGGAGCACCGGGCCCCGGCTCGGCGCCTGACCGGCCTCCGTCGGCTCGGGAACTACTTCATCTCGATCTCGACGAAGGCCAAGGGTGCATCGCCGGCGTTGACAACCTCGTGTTCGCCGCCGGCCGGGCGTGCGTAGGACTGGCCCGCCTGCAGTTGCGAGGAAATGACGGTGCCATCGGGACTGATCACGTTGGTGCGTCCGTCGGTGACGGGCACCACGACGTACTCATACTCATGCACGTGACGGCCCGTGCTCTCCTGGGGCTCGAAATCCCAGCGGGTGACCCGTACCCGCTCGTCCTCGTGCTGCAAGGTGGCCCGGGCGGTGGTCGTCATGGCTCAGCTCCTCATCGTCGGTTGCCGCACCCGTACGGCGACCGGCGTGCAACATCCCAAACGGAAGGCTAGCTGCCACGGCCGTCACGGGAGGGGTGGGGCCGTCTCGGGCCGGGGTCTCGGGCTGTCCCGCGACTGGCGACGTGGCACTCCGCCACGACAGATACGCTCACCGGCGTGACCAGCAGCGACGAATTCATACGTGTGCAGCGAGCGTGGAAGCAGATCGAGATGTGGATGGAGCGCCACGCACCCGCGTCGTACGCCATGCTCAACCCGCCCGCCGCCCCGGATCGGATCGAGAGGTGCGAGGCCACGATGGGCCGCCCCCTCCCCCCGGCTCTCAAGGCGCTCTATCTGTTGCACGATGGCAGCCGGGGCCACGACCAGGACCAGTTCGGGCAACACCCGCACATCGACGGGCCCCTGCCCGCGCCCGCCGACGACGCTACCCGCGCGTGGGAGGCGCAGTGGGCTGCTGCTCTCTTCCTGCCCGGCCCCGGAATCCACACCGGCTTCGCCTGGCTCCCCCTCGACGAAGTGATGTTGCAGCATCCGGTGCATCAAGGCGTCGAAGAGGAGTACGACCGGCTCATCCCCTTCGCCGCCGACACCCTCGATTCCTCCATGTCCGGCTTCTTCGTCGATCCCCGGGACGGGCAGATAGGCGCATGGGCCGATGCGGGAGAAATGGAGTTCGAGTTCGGCACTCTGCTCGACTACATCCAGCAGATCGCAGCCGCGCTCAACAGCGGCGGCACCGTCTTCGGCCACCGACCCGCCCTGCACGCCAGTGGCGCACTCGGCTGGCCGGACAGCGACGACCCTTCGCACGAAATCGGCGGCGACGCCTGGACATGGGTGCCCGAGGGCGGCATCTGAGCCTCTCCTTACGGAAGTCCACCCGTCGGCTCCGAGGCGCACTCACGTTCACTGCGAGGCGACCGTCCTCGTGGCGGCGAGCACCAAATAGCAGGGGCCGGCCGCGTCACGATGATACCGCGTAGCAGTGGACAGTCACCGTCTGGTGCGGGCTCCACCGCTGCTCGAGCGTGGCCAGGCGTTTCCAGCCCAACCGCTCATAAAGGGCTGCCGCAGCAGTGTCGGAAGCCACGACGTCGAGCACCGGGTGGAGACCACTCTGTCGCGCCGTCTCCTCGGCTCGGCCGAGCAGCAGTGCGCCGATCCCGTGCCCCCTCGCCTGCGGGGCGACGAACAGCCGGCTGACCACCGCGGTCAAATCCCTCCGCGTCCCGTTTCGCTCGCTCCACAATCCGGGGGCCAGATCGCCTTCGCCGCTGTGGGACAAGCTGACGTGGCCGACGAGTCGGCCGTCAAGCTCGGCGACCCAAGCCCCCAGCAGGGAAGCACTCGACAGCCAACCGCCGGGCTGCTCGGGCCAGTTCACCGGATAGCCGTCGTGATGATGGACTTCCTCCAGGACCCTTACGCACGCCCCGATGTCACCATCAGTCCTCCGCCGGACCTGGCGGCCCGGCTTCCGCTCGGCGGTTCCGAAGCTCTCTTTGTTCACTCCGGCATCGAAGCACAGGCCACACACTCACAACCAGCCACTTTCGACGACCCCACGCTCTAGTCGACGGGCCACACGCCTTCCTTGTACTTCGGGTTCGGGGACTGGTCCGGGTGCAGGCACTTCCAGGTCTTCGGGCCCACGATCCCGTCCACGGTGATTCCGCACGCACTCTGGATCTTGCGCATGACCGAGTAGGTGTCCGAACCGAAGTACCCGTCCTGGTTGATCAGCTTGCGGCCGCCGTGCAAACCGTTCTGGGTGTTCCACAGACACTGGGCGTGCTTGACCGCGGACGAGTAAGCCTCGCTGCGGGTCAGTTCGGGGTGGCTCCCGCTGTACGGGCACGTTCCCGCCACCGGCAGCACCCGGCCCAGTTCCACCTCGCCTGCCGCCGGAGCGCTGTTCGATGCGCCGCCGAGCGCTACAACGGCGCCCAGAGCGACTGCGGCACTTCCTGTCTTCAACCGAATGCGCATGAGACCAGTTCCCCCTGAGATGTCGATTACGGACGTGCGGACCAGATGCTGAAGCGTTCCGCGGCACACAGCCTGACCGGCATCGGCGTGGAGGGCCATGCTTTGCAGGCGTGCCTGAAAAGCCCAGGCAGGACGCCGGTAGGGAACCGTCCGTTGGCGGCCCCGGGGGATTCAGCGGCGCGCGCCGCGATACCCCGCTGCGGGCAGGCAAGCGGGGGCTGCGGTCGGTGAAGGCACGCAGGGGGGCGGAGTGGTGTCAGTTCGGCTGGTTCGGACTGTCGGCTCTGCGGCGGACGCTCAAGTCAGAGATCGCTGTCGATGCCGGTGACGGCCGGCGGACCGAGTGGGGCATCCGCCACGTTGATGCCCGCTTCCTCCAAAGCCGTCGTGACAAGCCTCGAGGCCTCCAGTTCCGCCTCGTAGCGGTCCGCGGCCTTCACTTCGAGACGGATCGAGAAGCGGCCGCCCTCATTCAGCGTGAGCAGATCCAGGCCCTCTCCCTCACTCACCTCCGTGTGCCGGGAAGCCAAGCCTCGCTCCAGCGCCGAGCGGGCCTCCTCATCGACGTCGGTGAGGAAGGTGCCGGGAACAGTGATCACGAAGGTGGACATGACGGCTCCTCGCTTGGGCGGTGCTCGTGTGCCCCACCTATTTCCCTTCCTCCCGGGTGACTAACCCACCACCAAGCGGTCCCGGCTCACACGTTCGGACGTGCCGACTTCTGTCACGCATGTCCGGAACCACCCGGATCGGCTAGTAGCGGTGCCCAGGCCAGTACGGATCCGTATAGCGGTCCTCGTCGGCGAGGCCGAGCAGCCGTATCCGGTGCTGCAGATCCTGCGATGCGCCCGACTCCCGGAGCCGCTTCGCGGCGTGGCCGATGAGCCAGGTGACCAGGTCGGCGCGCATCTCCTCCTCGTCGTGCTCGTACCAGCCGACGTACCACGGCAGGCTCTCTCCCAGGAGGTCGTACTCCCACTGCGCGGCCGCCTCGGCCAGACGTCGGTCGCTGAGGTCCCCGGTCTGCTCTTCCCAGGCGGCAAGCCACGGCCGAAGGGTTCCGGACGCCTCGGCACACATCGCGAAGACCTGGTGCGCGGGGACGGCCGCGTGCGGATCGGTGAGACTCGCGGCCCACCAGGCATGCAGGAATTCGCGTACCGGAGCTGCGTGATCCTCGGGCCACTGCTGCCATCGCCCGCGGGCGAAGGAGTGGCCCGCCTCCTCCAAGCCGAACAGGGGTTCCACGCGACCGGCCACCAGGGCCGTGGCGAACTGCGGCAGGATGCGGCGCAGGACGGCCGCGTGATCGGTCCAGTCGGTGGCCTGCCAGGCCCTGCGCAGAAGGTCTGGATCCAGTTCCACATCCGGCGTCTTGAGAAGGTCGAGCTCCTCCGGACTGCCCCAGTGACACTCGCAGTTGTGCTCATCCGGACGCGCGGTCATGCCACGGAAGGAGACCGAAAGGCTCTCCAGAGCGGCGCTGAGGCGGCGGGCTGCGGGCTGGTCGTCGCGATGCAAGTCGAGATGCAAGATGTACTCGGCCTTCGAGGACTCCGTACGGCTTCAGCCGACCGAAGATCGCCACGTTACCCGGTAGGGCGGGGCCACGCCACGGTCGGGCGCAACCACCGGGGACGGTACGCATCGTCGCGGTCGTGTCCGGCTCATGGGGACTTGATCGTCGCCACGTAGTAGAGGTTTATGGGGTCCCCTTCCACCGACCGCGTCTGGATGTCGGTGAAGCCGGCCTCGCCGAGCATGCGGCGGGCGGTCTGCTCGCCCCACATCGTGCCCAGGCCCGCTCCTCCGGCGCCCAGCGACGTGGTCATGCAGTAGAAGACCGAGAAGCCGAAGAGGGCTGGTGCGAAGGGGTGGTCGAGGTTCTCCTCCAGATTGCTGGACGCGGCGATGTCGCCCATCAGGAAGGTGCCTCCCTCGCGCAGGGAGGCAGCGACGGCGTTCAGGGTCTCCTGCGGCCGGGCCAGGTCGTGGATGACGTCGAAGGCGGTCACCAGGTCGTAGCGTCCGGTGATCTGCGTCGAGTCGCCGACGGTGAAGTGGACGTTGTCCAGGGAGCGGCGCGCGCTCTCTTCGCGGGCCGCCTCGATGCCTTCCTCTGACTGGTCGAGGCCGTGCAGGAGGCTGCGCGGGAACGCCTGGGCCAGGACGAGAGGCGCGTGCCCTTGGCCGGTGCCCACATCCAGGGCGTCGATGCCGTCGCGCAGCCGCTCGGTGAGGCCGGGGACCAGCGGGATGATCCTCTCGACGAGGGCCGCGTCGTACACCCGGCCCGTCTCCCGTGCCTGGAGCGCCTGGAAGCGGGGGTACGCCGAGTACGGGACTCCTCCACCGTGCCGGAACGCCTCGACGACCTGCTGTTCCACCTCGCCCATCAGCGCAATGTAGGGCGTCATGCCGGCGAGGTTGTCGGGGCCCGCGGCTTCGGTCAGCGAGGCGGCGTGTTCCGGCGGCAGCAGGTACAGCGCCCCCTCGGGGTCGTATTCGACGAAACCGCCGACGACCATGCCGCCCAGCCACTCGCGGACGTACCGCTCGTCGAGGTGCGCCGCCTTGGCGATGTCATCGCTCGTCGACGGCGGCAGCGTATTCATCGTGTCGAACAGGCCGGTCTGGTGGCCTGCGCTGACGAGGAGGGCCAGTACGCCCTTGTTGAGTACGTCGACCACGAGGCCGGCGAATTCCTCCTGCCGTGCGGGATCCAGTGTCATGGTCCCTCCTCAGAGCAACATCACACTCGCCCCCATGCACAAATTTACGCCGCTTTCGCCGGCCGAGCCGGACCGGGGCGTGGCTGCCTGCACACGGTCATCGCACGGCGACCACGAGCCACCTTCCTTGCATCTGGCTGCCCTCACATCCGTGCGGCGCCCGACCTGATGGCTTCGCGGATCCGGGCATAGGTGCCGCAGCGGCAGATGTTGCGGATTCCGTCGAGGTCCGCCTCGCTGATCTCGCGGCCTTCCTCCGCGGCTCGCCGGACCAGTGCGACGGCGGCCATGATCTGACCCGGCTGGCAGTAGCCGCACTGGGCCACGTCGTGGTCGAGCCATGCTTCCTGCATGGGGTGCAGGTCCTTGCCCACCGTGGCCGGCAGCCCTTCGATCGTGGTGACCTCATCGGTGGGCCGCAGGTTGCCCACCGGGATCGCGCAGGGGTTGACCGCCTTGCCGTTGAGGTGGCTGGTGCACGCCTTGCAGACGTTGATGCCGCAGCCGTACTTGGGGCCGGTGACGCCAAGGACGTCGCGCAGCACCCACAGCAGTCGTTCGTCTTCGGCGATGTCGACGGTGACCTGCTCGCCGTTGAGGCGGAAGGTGTGCTGGGGCACGAGGGCTCCTTACATCGGTGGCGACAGGGTTGGGGCACAGCGGCAGGTCAGAAGGCGTGGTCCAGGCCGTCGGCCGGGGACGGAGGGATGGGCGGGGTCGTCGGCTTGGGTTCGAAGGAGAGGGTGGAGTGGTTGATGGGGAAGGTGGTGGGCATGGCGCCGGTGGCACGGCCGTAGGCGCAGGCGACCGCGGCCATGGCTGCCGAGACCCCCAACTCGCCTGCGCCTCCCGGCTTTTCGCTGGTGTCCGGCATGATGATGATCTTCAGTTCGGGTGGCGTGTTCCACTGCCGTGTGTAGAAGTAGTTGTCCCAGCTGGCCTCCAGGAAGTAGCCGTCCCGCAGGTGCAGGCTGGAGGTCAGGGCCAGGGCGATGCCGTCCATGGCGCAGCCCATCATCTGCGCCTCGAGTCCGCGGGGGTTGACCGTGAGTCCGGCGTCCACGGCGAGTACGACCTTGGTGACGCGTGGTCCGGTGACACCGTCGCGGATGGGGCGGTTCACGGTCTCGGGCCGGCAGTCGATCTCCACCAGGACGGCGCTGGTGGCGTGGTACTCGGAGTGGAACGCGATGCCCTGCGCCATGCCGTCCGGCATCGACCGGCCCCACTGTCCCGCCTCGGCGACCTTCTCCAGTACCGCCTTGGCCCGCTTGTCCTTGAGGAAGTCGCGCCGGAAGCGGTAGGGGTCCTTGCCCATCTTCGAGGCCAGTTCGTCGACGAGGAGCTCGCGGGCGCAGGTGGCGTCGGGCGAGTAGACGTTGCGCATGCTGCCCGTGTTGAAACTCTTGTCGGTCTCGTTCAGGAGGCGGCTGTGGACTCCGAAGTTGTACGGCATGGACTGGGAGAGCTGGAAGAAGGTCTCGGAGAATCCGAGGTCGGCCACGGGCAGCTTCGCCGCCATGGCGGTGAGGATCTCCCCGAAGCCGTGGCTGAGGTCGGTGGCCACGCTGGTGTGGCGTTGCCGGTAGCTCAGGACGGTGTCGCCGAGGTAGGCGATGCGCACGCGGGAGGTGGCCATGGGGTGGGTGCGGCCCTGACGGGAGTCGTCGGCGCGGTGCCACATGAGTTTGACCGGCTTGCCGATCATCCGGGAGATCTCGACGGCTTCCAGCGCGGCGTCGAAGAAGAGTTTGCGCCCGAACGAGCCGCCGCCTTCTGTGACGTGCACCGTGACGGCTTTGAGCGGCAGCCCGAGTCTGGCGGCGATCGTCTCCCTGGCCACGATCGGCGATTTCAGGCTCGACCAGATCTCGGCTCGGTCGGAACGCACGTCGGCGATGGCGCAGTTGGTCTCCAAGGCACTGTTGCTGCGGAAGTGGAAGGTGAAGCTGCCCTCCACGTACGGGGTCAACGGCGGAAGCCCGAGCGGGACTTCGGCGGCCTTCAGCCTTTTGAGCACGGTGGCGTCGGACTTGCCCTCGGCGGTTCCCGCCTTCCACGACACCTTCAGCGCGCGCACGGCGTCGATGCACTGCCCGAAGGTCCGGGCGCGCACCGCCACCCCGGTCGAGATCACCGCGACGTCGGTGACGCCCGGCATGGCGCGGACCTCACCGGCGTTGGTCACTGACCCGACCTTGCCGTTGATGG
Source organism: Streptomyces sp. NPDC002853 (assembly GCF_053591915.1). NCBI lineage: Bacteria > Bacillati > Actinomycetota > Actinomycetes > Kitasatosporales > Streptomycetaceae > Streptomyces > Streptomyces sp. NPDC002853. The sequence goes on from NZ_JBSFUS010000002.1 coordinate 666,874, forward strand.
TCGGGGGACGGCACACCATGGTCGGGGCGGCATCCGGGACGCTCAGGTCCATCGCGAACTTCTTGCGCCCGGTGACCGCGTCCAGGGCGTCGATACGGCGCTGGGGTGTGCCGATGACGGTGAACTGCTCTGCCGGCTTGAGCTCGGCGGTGACCTGCTGTGTCCGTACGCCCGCGGCCTTCTCGGCGAGCGCGCCGATGGCGATGGTCTTGCCCGCGGGGCCGGTGACGATCCCCGCTCGGATGGTGAGGTCGCCGACAGCGGCCCCGAGTTCGACCGCCGCGGCCTGCAGCAGCCGTCCGCGCGCGATGGCGGCGGCCACCCGGATCGGTGTGTAGGTCGAGATGGTGGTGTTGGACGCGCCGGTGAGCTGGTTGAAGACGAGTTCCGGACGCGCGTCGGCCAGAGTGACCCGTACCTGTGCGAGCGGTACGTCCATCTCCTCGGCGATCAGCATGGCCGTCGACGTGGTGATGCCCTGCCCCACCTCGGCCCGGGGCAGGGCGAAGGACACCGTGCCGTCGTTGTCCACCCGGACGGTGATCAGGCCGGAGGTCGGCAGGGCCGCGGCCGTCATCACGTCGTTGAGGTCCACCAGTTCGGTGACCTCGGGCGAGGGGATCCCGTCCGCGGGGACCTGCGCGCGGGCTCGGTCAGCCGGCATGAGTTCGGCGGCGGTCACCAGTGTCGGCGCCGCCAGCACGTAACCCAGGAAACGGCGTCTGCCCGGACCCGAGTCCCGCGAGGCCGGTTGTCCGGACCCGCGATCAGCACCGTTCATCGATGGCCGCCCTTACCCCGCTTGCCTCCTGCGGCAGTTCGTCGGCTGAGTCGAGTGGTGGCATCGCTGCTGAGCGATCTCAACGTGGTCTCCATAAGTGCGGGCTCGGCTCCGGAGGTCGTGGGTACGGCGGGGACTGCCTGGGGCGGTGGCGGGGGGCCACCACCCCAGGCGTGGCTGACAACCGGGCGCGGCCGCGCCGGATGTCGCAGGGCTTCAGGACGGGCGGTTCATGTCCGGGATGTCGATGGAGATCGGCAGCCGGGCTTCGGCGAGGAACAGCAGGACGAACTTGCGGATGGCCTCCTCCAGCGTCCACATGATCCCGGGGATGCCGGGGAGGGGGATCAGTTTTTCGCGGAAGGCCACAAGGAGCGGCCAGGCTCCGGCGACCAGGGGTGTCAGGACAGGCTCCTTGGACAGGCCGATCATGTCGCCCACCCGGTCGCCGAGCGTGTAGCGGGAGAACGCGCTGATCAGCGGACGGGTCAGGCCGGCGTCGAGTTCGGCCACGATGTCGAGCAGAACCTTGGTCAGCGCCTTCCCTTCCGTCGTGGCGGCCAGGATCGGGTCGAGGACTTGCTTGGACTGGGCCTCGGCCGCCTGCCAGGTGGCCGGGATGTACTCCTCTCGGACGCCGAGCATGTTCGCGGTCACCTGCCACACGTGCAGATAGGCGTCGGCGTCACCATCGGAGACCCGGACACCCCATTCTTTCAGCTTGCGCATGACAAGTGTGGCCAGACTGTGCCAGGTGACCAGAATGTCCGCCTGGCTGATGGGGATCTTCTGGCCGCCGCTGTTCTGCACCCAGGCCGGGGACTGCGGCAGCAGATGCCGTACCGCCGCGTGCACCATCCGGGTCTTCACCGCGGTCACGATCATCGAGCCCTGCGGCTGGTAGGCGTCCAAGTCCCCGATGTCGTACCCGAGCCGCGCCGTCTTGGCGATGCGGTCCTTCATGTCCGCACCGCCCTTGGAGTAATAGACGGCCCGCGCCTCCCGGGGGATGGCGGTGCTCATCAGACCGCTGCCGAGGCCGTACAGCGCCCCCACGTAGATCCCCTTGGTCTTGCTGAACTGGGCGCCGCGGTCGAGTTCGGCGCGGTCGGCCCAGGACGGCAGCCGGCGGGCGTGCTCCATGAACTCCCGCAGATCACCCGGCAGTCCGTCAGGGCGCGACTGGTCGTTGCGGGTCCACTGCCGTAACACCTCGTTGACCTTGGCCACTTCACCGCGGTCGAGCACGGCGGCCAGGACCGGGTCGGCCTCCTCGTCCCACAGCCACTGCGGGTCGGCCCCCGCGCCCTTGCCCGCGATCGACGATGCCGGAGACCACGACCACAGGGACCGCGCCCCGGCCGGCGAGGCCATGCCCAGCGCCCCGACGGCGCCCAGGGTTCCGCCCGTCATCAACACCTTGCGTCTGCTGAGTTCATCCATCGCTGCACACTCCTCCTTCAGCTGGTGCCCGGCCGGTTGGTGTCGGGGATCTCGATGTGGGTGCCCTTGCCTTTGGTGAGGTAGAACAGGATGTACTGGCGGGCCGCTTCGTCGAGCGTCCAGGCGAGCGGCGGCACCAGCGGCAAGGGGATGAGTTTCTCGCGGAAGGCCACCAGCTTCGGCCAGATGCTTTCCAGGACGCCGTCCCAGAACGGCTCCTTGGGGATACCGTCCATGTCGGCGATACGGTCACCGACCAGGTACCGGCCGAGCGCGTTGCACAAGGGCCGGTCGATGCCGCCGGGGCTGGTCTGCTCGGCGAGCTGACCCAGCAGGATGTCGGTCAGCTCCACGCCTTCCCGGGTGGAGGTCAGGATCGGGTCGAGGACCTGTTTGGACTGGGAGTTGGCCGCCTCCCAGCTGGCCGGGATGTATTCGTCGCGGACCCCGAGCATGTGCACGGTCACCTGCCACACGTGCAGGTAGGCACCGGCGTCGGCGGAGCTGATGGGGACCTTCCACTCGAGGAGCTTTTGCATGGCGTAGGTGGCCAGGCTGTGCCAGGTGACCAGGATGTCCGCTTGGCTGATGGGTATCTTCTGGCCGCCGCTGTTGCGTACCCAGGCCGGGGACTGCGGCAACAGGTGGCGCACCGCCGCATGCACCATGCGGGTCTTGACGGCGTGCACGACGACATCACCGTCGGGCCGGTAGGCGTTCAGGTCCCCGATGGCGAAACCGAGCAGGCTCGTCTTGGCGACGCGGTCCTCCATGTCGGCGCCGCCCTTGGAGTAGTAGACCGAGCGCGCCTCCCTGGGGATGGCGGTACTCAGCATGCCGCCGCCCACCCCGTTGAGCAGATTGAGATAGAAGCCGCGGGACTTGTTGAACGCGGCTCCGCGCTCGAGCTTCTCCCGGTCCGCCCACGCGGGCAGTTGCCGCGCCCTGTCCATGAACTCCCGTACATCCTGCGGGAGTCCGGCCGGTGGCGCCTGGTCGTTGCGGGTCCAGGTACGCAGCAGTTCATTGACCTTGGGTACGTCACCGCGGTTGATCACGGAGGCGATCAGATTGTCGGCCTCCTCGTCCCACACCCACTCGGGGTCAACTCCCGCACCCGCGCCCGCCAGCGAATTGCTCGGGGCCCATGTCCACAGCGGCCTCGCGCTGGCCGGCGAAGCCACTCCCAGCGCCCCGACGGCCCCCAGGGCACCACCCGCCGTCAACATCTTGCGTCTACTGAGTCCATCCATTGCTCTGAACTCCTCCGTGAGTCCGGCAGCTCTGTGGTTCCGCAGTTCGCTTGGTACGATGAAACGCATTGAGCATCTCTGTATCAACAGGGGAGCACACGCGGGGCTTGAACACCAGAGGCTTCACGCAATCAGGGAGGCAGTAGTGGAACCTGTCCTGCCGGACCTCACGGGGCCTGCTTCCGGCTCCCCCTCAGTGCTGGAACTCGCGTTCAGCGACGGGGCCGACGGGGCCGATCCGGACGACGAAGTGTCCGCGCGGCTGCTCGACGCCGCGTACGAGCAGTTCTGCCGCATGGGGATCAAACGCTCCACCATGGCGGACGTGGCGCGCCTCGCGGGCGTCTCCCGCATCACCGTCTACCGCCGTTTCGCCACCAAGGAAGCACTGGTCGAGCACGTCGTACGACGCGAATTCCGGCGCTACTTCGACCAGTTCACCCGCGAGATCCAGAACGCCGAGACCGTCTCCGACCGAGTCGTCCTGGGCTTCGTGAGCTCCTTGCGCGCCATCCGCCACAACCGTCTCATCGGTGGACTCATGGCCGTCGAGCCCGACGCCGTCACCCTGTCGACGGCCGGCGACGGCGGCCGCACCCTTTCCGTGGTGCAGCAGTTCGTCGCCGAACGGCTCCGCCAGGAGCAGCGGGCCGGTCATGTCTCGGGCGAGGTGGATATCGATGTCGTGGCCGAGATGATGGTCCGCGTCTCGGCATCCTTCCTTGTCGTCCCCAGCCAGGTCATCGATGTCGATGACGACGAGCGGATGCGTGCGGTGGCCCGGCAGTTCCTCGTGCCCATGCTCGGACCACCACGGTCTGCTCACCTTTAGGGTTCGCGCCTGCGTCACCCGCGGCATCTGCGTCACCCGCGGCCGATGCCGAGGAGGGGTCGGCTCTCCAACGGGCTACAGAGATGCAGGGCTGCTCGGCCTGTCGTTGTGCAGCCCTAAGGGATTTCCCGCCAGACCCCCGCCACCAGCGCGACGATCACCGTCGCTCCCCACAGTGTCGGAACCACGGTCCGCCACAACCGTCGAAGCCACACCCAAACGCCACCCATCGTCTTGGTCGCGCCACGCGGCAGACGCCGCCCGGCGTCCAAGACAATCCCCCGCATCTCCACACACCACACGCACGCGGCGGTGCCGCGCGGCGGAAAATCGAGCCAATAACCTCCCGCCGCCTTCGCTCCCGTTTCCTGCTCCATGCCGATTTGGTCCATGATCAGCTCAACGACGCACGGGGCACCGTGAGATGGCCCCGTCAGTACGACGAAATGACGCACACGCCTTCGTGTCTCGACACTCCGCATCGGTTGACGCGCCGCGAACCTCACCCGCAGACTCCGGCCCCACGGCCGACGCCGCACGACGATCGCGCTTGATCAGCATTTCAAGTGCCGCGTAGCGTCAGGGCGGTGGAGACAACGCAACGGCCCGCCGCCCGGGTCATCTGCCTGGACGCTGCCCATCGCCTGCTGCTTCTGCGCTGGCGCGATCCGTTCGAGGGCACATGGCTCTGGGAGCCGCCCGGTGGCGGTATCGAGTCTGACGAGACACCACTGATGGCCGCACGACGCGAACTGGCCGAGGAGACCGGACTTGACCCGGCCGCCGTCCTGGACCAGTCCGTGCCCGTTGACCGCGATGTGCAGTGGAACGGCACGCGGTACACCGGCACGGAACACTTCTTCGTCGCCCGGTTCACCGAGAACCAGCCACCGCTGGTGCGCACCGGCCTGCTCCCCGACGAGCAGGTCAGCCTGGACACCCACATCTGGATCGCGTGGTCGGATCTGGGCTCACTGCCGGACCCCGTCGAGCCGCCGCAGCTGCTGGACGTCCTCGACGCCTTGGCACCAGATGGCCCGTGGTGCGCGCGTGGATGAGGTGCGGTGGCCGCGAGCGGTGCGGCGTAAGGCGAGAACCGCGAGTAATACGGCGAGGTGGCATCCGGCCACGGGCCCTTCGGAGGCTTACGGGCCTTCGCGAAAACTCGTTGGCGGTCCACTGCCTCCCCCTGCTAATTTTCCGGAGGCCGTGCGAGAGAACGAGGAGGTGGTACCCGTGAACGCAGAATCGACATGGGTGCTCCCCTCCGGGGTCACGGTCGGGCGATAGGTCGTCCGGGAGCGCCGTTCACGAGCTCCCGAAAGGCCCGACATGCACTTCACTTCCGAGCAGCGCCTCGACGACGGCGTACTCGAACGCGAATTCATCCTCGGCGAGATCCCCGGCACCCTGTGGACTCCGGCATCCGCTCCATCCCCTCTGGTCCTGATGGCCCACAACAACGGCCTGCCGAAGCGGGACGCCCGGCTGGTGGCCCGCGCCCGGCACACCGCGGCGCACGGCTACGCGGTGGCCACCATCGACGCCGCCGGATGCGGCGACCGGCCCCGTTCCGCCGCTGACGAAAAGGTCCGCGCCGACCTTCGCCGGGCGATGCAGGCCGGCGAGCCCGTCGACGGGATCTTCGAGTCCCTCGTCGGCCCGTTGGTCGAGAAGGCCGCCCCGGAATGGCAGACCACTTTGGATGCCCTCCTTTCGCTGCCCGAGATCAACGGCCCCGTCGGGTACTCGGGGTGGACCGCCCTTGGCATCCGGCTGGCCGCGATCGAGCCGCGCATCGCGGCCGCCGGCTTCTTCGCCGGGGGTTACGTGCCCCACGCCCAGCGCGAGGAGGCGCGGAAGATCACCGTCCCGCTGCTGCTCTTGCTGCAGTGGGACGACGAAGGGAACCCGCGGCAGCGGGCCCTGGATCTGTTCGACGCCTTCGCCACCAAGGAGAAGACGCTGCACGCCAATCTCGGCGGGCACACCGGCACCCCGTGGTTCGAGCTGGAGGACGGGAGCCGGTTCTTCGACCGGCACCTGAAGTAGCACGAACCACCATGGCCGACAGCGGACGGTCGACGCTGTCGGCCATGGTGGTGAACCCTCGACATATACTCACGCGCGCATGCCCGCACACTGCGGTGAACCGAGGGGGACGCAACGCCCGTGCCTGACTTCGACGACCCCGCCTGGGGCCCCTTCCCTGTTCGACCGGCCCCACTGCGTTGGCTGTTGCTGCTGCCCCTCACTCTCCTGCTGCTGCCCCTGTGGTGGATGGTGTGGCTCCTCCTGGCGGCTATCTGCTACTGCGCGGCGTCCGTGGCGCAGGTGTTCATCTACATCGTGCCGCGCGCCGAGAACGGTGCCGTTCGGGTTGTGGATGCCACCATGGGCCGGGTTCCGTTCATCCCGCTGTGGTGCGTGACCCCGGTGTCTCTGGTACGCGAGGGCAACGCGGCGTATTACCGCGCGCGCGTGGACCGGCGCATCGAGAAACAGACCCGCCGTTTGGAAAACGCCTCCAACTTTGTCGCGCTCGACCGCGACCTCGACCTTGGAGCCCACTACTTCCGCGGTGCGGGCGCCGGTTACGTCATGGGCGTCGCCTTGGAACGGAACTGGGATCTCCACCCCGTGCTGCGCTCCCACCCCCGCCGCCGGCTCCGCCTGCGCCACAACGGCCGCTCCCGCTCGGGAGTCAGGAACTGACCGGTTCGCCGGTCGCAGTCAGGGCTTCCAGCGCGGCCGCGTGCACGCCAGGCGCGGCGGCGAGGTAGCTCCTGGCGGCCAGGTCCCACGCCTTGCCCTCAAGGTCGGTCACGACGCCTCCGGCCTCCTGGACCAGCAGCACACCTGCCGCGTGGGACCGGACTTGGTCGAACTGCCAGTGCAAGTCCATCCGCCCGGCCGCGACTTGGGCCAGCTGGCCGGTGACCGGTACGGAGACCTGCACGTACAGGGCGGAGTTCATCATCGCGGTGAAGGCGGTGCCCATCCGCCGGGCGAGCTCGGGGTGGTGCCCCGGCTGGGCCTGGCCGGTCCCCGCCAGGGCGCCGTCCAGCGACGCCTTGGCCGAGACCCGCAGCCGCATACCGTCGAGGAACGCCCCGCCGCCCTCGACCGCCGTGAACATCTCGTCCCGGACCGGGAAGTAGAGCACCGCCAGCACCGGGCGGCCGTCGCGGACGAGGCTCACGCCGATGTTCCAGTCGGGCATCCCGTGCACGGCATTGACATTGCCGCCGACCGGATCGATGAGCCACCACTCTCCGGGGGCCATCGGCCCCGATCCGTGTTCGTCGTTGAGCCAGCCCGCGCTCGGCAGGGCCCGGGCCAAGGCCGGACGCAACACGTCGACCACGGCCGCGTCATTGGCCTGGAGGTTCGCGAGCAGTTCGGCGAGCCCCGGCTGACGGGACTCGGTGGAATAGCGCGTCATCATCCTGGCGCCGGCCTGGCGGACGGCGGCGACGGTGGCGGCAAGCAGTTCCTGACTCATGAAACCCTCCGGGTTGATCGAAGTGGATTTATGGCTGACTAGGATTTACTTCCATGCAATTGGACTTGAATCTGCTGACCGTGCTGGACGCCCTGCTCGAAGAGGGCAGCGTGATGGGCGCGGCCGAGCGGCTGCACCTGTCCTCGCCCGCGGTCAGCCGCACCCTCGGCCGGCTTCGCGCCGTCACCGGGGACGACATCTTGGTGCGCACGGGCCACTCGATGACTCCCACCCCGTACGCGGTGTCGGTGCGGGAGGAGGTTCACCGACTGGTGCAGCAGGCGCACGACGTGCTTTCTCCGGTACGGGAGTTGAACCTGGCCGAGCTGGATCGCACCTTCACGGTCCAGTGCCACGACGCGGTGGCCGCTTCACTGGTGCCGGTACTGGTCGGCAGGATTCAGCAGCGGGCCTCCGGGGTGCGGCTGCGGGTGCTGGCCGAGAACGCCGTGGACACGGATGACCTGCGACATGGCCGCGTCGATCTGGAGCTCGGTGGCGACAGGCCCACTCTGCCCGAGTTCCGGTCAGAGCCTCTCGGTGACGACCGCCTCGTCGTGGCGATGCGTGCGGACCATCCATGTGCCGCTGGACTCGACCTGGCCGCCTATGCGTCGCAGCCGCATGTGGTGGTCTCCCGGCGTGGCCGCCTGACCGCACCGATCGATGACGTGCTGGCCGCCGAAGGACTGCAACGCCGGGTGGTCGCGGCGGTGGCGACGGTGTCCACCGCCCTGCAGATCGCCGCCCGTGGTGACGCCCTTGTCACCTGCACGGCGCTCCTCGGCCGCCCGCTCATCGAGGCGTTCGGCCTGCTCGCCCGGCCGCTGCCAGTCGAGTTCACGACTGCCACGATCCACTGCAACTGGCACCAGCGCTTCGATTCCGACCCCGCCCACGCCTGGCTCCGCGAGCAGGTCCGGGCGTCACTGGAGGAGATCACCACCTGCTGACCCACTCCGCCTACTCCTCCAATGGCAGGGCCACGGCACCGGTGAAGCCAGGGGCTTCGGCTTCGTCGAGCATCGCTGCGGCGACGGTTTCCCGGCTGACCTTCGCTCCGAGGTCAAAGGGAGGTCCGGCTTCCAGACCGAGCGTGCGTCGGCGCGGGCTTTCCGGCCCGTCAGCGAGCATCCCGGCATGGAAGACGGTGCCCCCGGCTTCCAGAACGGCCTGGTCGGCTGCGACCTTGTCCGCGAGGCGGTCGCCCAGCACCTTGGCGAGGACGTCCGCGCCTTCCCCCGCCACTTCGGCCGACTTGCCCGTGCCGTAGGCGCCCAGCCAGATGACGCGCCGCGGGCCGGCGGCGATGACCGCCCGGGCGCCGGTCAGAAGAATCCCGGGCCTGTCCGTGCCGAGCGCGGAAAGGACCACGGCATCTCCGTCCACCACGGAGGCGATGCCGGCCGCGTCGTGCACGTCACCCGCCACTTTGCGCAGGTTCGGGCAGTCGGCCAGGGCGATCCGCTCGGGGTCACGGGCGATGGCGGTCACGAGGTGACCGCGACGCAACGCCTGTCGGGTAAGGGCCATTCCGGTGCGGCCCGAGGCCGCGAGGACGGTGAGGTTCATGTCGTGAACGTTAGGCAGGCCACCACTTAACAACAAGTGCAAGCATCTGAATCAATACGTTACTCAGACGCAATCCGTCAGCGTCGCCCTAGGGCGCGGCTGCTCAGGTTCGGCTGCCGCTGGATCGGCCGAAGAGTTCGACCTCAGCGATGGCCACCTGCTTCTTGGCCGACGCGGCGTGGGCCGACTCGACGGTGAAGCGCACCCGGGTGACCTCGCCGACGCGGAAGGAGCGACGCTGCCCGCCCGGGCCCGGGTCCAGGGTGAGTTCGCGGGTTGCGGTGGAGCCGTCCTTCTTGGTGACCGTGGCCTTGACGCGGTGCGGGAGGGCCGACTTGCCGAGCTCGTCGGCACGGATGGACACGCCCGGCGTGATGATGACGTCCAGGAGGCGGGTCGGCCGGGTGAAGCGCACCTCGATCCACTCGCCCTGACCCGATTCCGCGACCCCCGGGCCCCACCAGGTGTTGTTGAGCTTGTCGAAGGCCAGCTTCGCTCCATGGCCGGCGTACGCGTTCGAGGCGCGGATCTCGTCCGGTTCGACGGGGGCGCGCTTGGCGAAGTGGTCGCGCGTGGCCTGGATGCCGTCGGAGAGGTTCACCGCGGCGAAGATGAGCAGCGTCAGGACGATGACCCAGGTGATCCAGGTGCCGATGTGGTCGAACACGCGGCGCAGCCGGGGGCGTTCACCGGCCCACGGCGTCTGGTTGCGGCCGGGGCCCATGAGGCGGCGCCACCACGGCAGGGGCGCGGACGAATGGTCCGGCCTCTCGGCGAGCGGCATCGCGCAGCGGGCGCAGAAGTGCCGGTCGGGGCGGTTCGGGGTGGCACACCACGGGCACGGCGGGCCGTTGCCGGCCTGCGGTTGCTGTCCGGGCACGCGCACGTGCGGGCGCTCGGCGTCGGGCCGCCCGGGCAGAACCGGGCTCACGGCCGGGGGCGGCGGGGCCGCCGCCTGCGGGTCCGAGACGGGCACGAGCAGGGAACGGACCGTGTCAGGGCCAGGGGTGTTCGCGGGCGCCACTGGGTCGTTGGGCGCCGTGTCCGTCAAGTCCGGGTTCCGCGGGGCGGCTTGGCGCGCTGGGGTGGCCGTGGGCTCTGGAGGCGCCGCCCGGCGGGGCAGGCCGGAGTCGGTGGCGCGCAGGTCTGCGGCCGGGGTCGGCACCGGGCCACCTGCGGCCGGGGCCGGGGCCGGGCCCGCGGCGGGGGACCTGGTGTGCCCCGGCCCGGCCCCGGAGCCCGCGTGGGAGTCCGCGGCCGGTGCCGCCCCCGAGCGCGCCCCGGCCGGATCCCAGCTGAGAACGGCGCCGCAGGCGTCGCAGAACGACTGACCGGGTTCCACGCGGGCGTCGCACTCGGTGCAGTTCTGCCTGGTCATGACTCCAGGGTCCTTTCGGTGGTGGTGACGTTGGCGGTGGCTGTGACGGTGACGGAATAAGGCATGTGTGCGGGGCGGGCGGCGGCGACGAGCGCGTCCAGGCGGTGGGTGTCCGCCGGTGTCGGGTCGGACAGCCCCAGCGCCACGTGCAAGTGGGGGCGGGGGCTACCCGGGATCGGGCCACGCGGGCGGGCGCTCCACGCCGCGCCACCGCTCTCGGTGATCTCCGGTGTGGTGCCGAACGCCAGGCGCACCGCCTCCGACAGCCCCTGGCGCGTGCCCCGCACCCGGTGCAACGCGGCAGCGGCGGCGACAGCGGCGCGCAGCCGCCCCTCGGAATCGATGCCGTCCGTCTCGGCGCCCACCCAGATGCTGAGCCATTGGGCGAAGTCGATCGGGGTGAGCGCGGGGTCGAAGTAGGTGTCCAGGCAGTCGAGGACGTTCAGGATCGGCGCCAGGACCTCGTCGAGGCCGGCGACGAAATGCTGGGCCAGAGCGTCGTCGGCGAAGACGGCCGGGAGCATCATCCCGATGGGCGCGGAGGAGCCGAGGCCGTCGATGGAGCCCCTCATCAGCGGCCGCCCCGCTGTCGCTGCGGATGCCGCGCATGCGTGCTCACGAGGCGTCCCCGATCACCCGTACACGGTGGTCGAAGGAGAACACCAGGGCGGACGGCTCCAGGTCGATGCGGTCGGTGCGGTCACCGCGCTTGCCGGTCAGCGGGTCGGCAGGGTGCAGGACGACCTCGTCGACCAACTCCACGCCGGGCACCCGCTGGAGGACCGCGAAAACCTCGCCCGCCTGGACGGGGCGGCCAAAGGGCCAGCCTCTGCCGTCCGCGCCGCCGGTCAGCGGGTCGAGGTGGCGGTAGATGGCGTCGTGGGCGGCACGCCGGACGCGGTCGGTCTCCACCCCGCGGAACGCGTGCACCGTGGCCACCACCGTGACGCCCTGGTAGAACGGCGGGCCGACGGCCAGCCGGGTCCCGATGAGGCGACGCTCGTCCAGGTAACGGGTGATGCGCTCCAACAGGGCGTCACCGGGCACTAGTTGCTCGAAGCGCAGCCGCCCGCCGGGATCGGCCACCGCCTGCGGCACGACCAGGACGCGCACCGCGTGCGCCCCGTGCTCGTCGGGCTTGCCCTCCAGGCAGGTGATGCGGGCCGTCTCCGGGGCGGCCCGGCGGGCAAGCTCCTCGTAGTCGCGCAGGGTCACGGCACGCTCCTGGGCGCGCAGCGTGATGGGAGCGCGGACCTTCGCCTCCTCGACCGTCTCGCCGTCGACACCGCCCCGGGCGGCCTCCCGGTTGACGACCTCGGTGACGTACGGGATGGAGGTGCGCAGCACGCGTATCGCGCCGCGGGCCACGTTGCCGGAACGGCCGCCGCCGATGCGGTAGCGGCGGGCACGGATGACGGCGCCCTTGGGGGCGATCCCGCCGTACTGGCGCAGGGAGCCGTCGGCCTCGCGTACGGCGGGGCCGAAGGCGATGGCGCCGGTGGTCGCGTCCAGGGTGATGTGCCGATCGTCCGGGCGGGATTCGGCGAAGTGCGTGACCACCTGCCAGTCCTCCCAGCCGTTGTGCTCTGCGGTCTGCAGCAGCACCGGCGGTTCGTCGCCGACGACGGGCGCGTGGGCGAGCCGCAGTCGCTGGCCGGGCAGCCCGGTGGCCTCACCGAGCGCCTCGTCGTACACCGTGTCCGCGTGCACGACCGGGGTGGTGCCGCCGATCGTGCAGGCGTCGCTGGAACGCACCGTCGGCGAGGTGGTGTAGAAGGGCTGGTCCGACAGCGGCTCGGTGACGCGGCAGCGCAGCCAGCCCGCCTCGTGGCCGCCGTTGCGGGACAGGACGTGACCGCCGGGCACGTGCAGGACCACATCGCCGGGCCGGTTGAGGCCGCCGGTGCCGTCACTGTGCACCTCGCACGGCTGCCAGCCGTCCGCCGTCCACGCCTCCCAGACCAGCGGGGGCTGCCGGGGGTCGACGCCCACGCCGTCGACGCGGCTGTCGAGTTCAAGGGCGACCGCGCAGTGCGGCACGGCGGCGGTCAGGCCGAACAGCAGGCAGTCGCCGGGGCTCGGGGCCTCGCTGAAGCACAGTACGTCGCTGCCCTCGGCGAGGTCGGCCGTGCGGTCGGTGACGGGCTCCCCGCTGCGCTGCACCATCAGGTGCCGCAGCATGCACGGGACGATGCGCAGGTCGTGCTCGGTGGCGAAGACGACGGCATCCTCGGCCTCGGTGCGCAGCGTGGTCACCTCGGTGCCGACCGGCACGGCCACCGGCTCGTCGCGGGGCGCGGACAGCCAGAAGGTGACGTCGGTGCGGGCGGCGGACGGCGGGAACAGCGTGATGCCGACCAGGTCGAGGAAGGCCAGGTGGTTCTTCTCCGGGACGCGGTTGAGGCGGTAGACGATCTGATCCGCCATGTGCGCGACCGTCTCGACGAGGGTGACGCCGGGGTCGGAGACGTTGTGGTCGGTCCACTCCGGGGCGCGCTGCTGTATGTAGCGCTTGGCGTCGTCGACGAACTGCTGGAAGCGGCGGTCGTCGAGATTGGGGCTCTGCAGGGACATCAGCGGTCGCTTTCGGGGAAGGCACCGGGGCCGTCGGACGTCTCCGCGGTCCCCGGCTCCTCGTGGGAGGGAATGACGTAGAAGGGGAAGACGAGGCTGCGCGGGTTGTTCGTGCCGCGGATCGCGTAGCGCACGTCGATGAACAGCACGCTCTGGTCCTCGCCCGCGGTGACCTCGACCTCCTGCACCTCGATGCGCGGCTCCCAGCGGTCCAGGCTCAGGTACACCTCGTGCTGGATGCGGCCCGCGGTCTGTTCGTTGACCGGCGCGAACACCAGGTCGTGGATGGCGCAGCCGAACTCCGGGCGCATCGGCCGCTCGCCGGGGGCGGTCGCGAGGACCAGCCGGATGGCCTCCTCGACCTCACGTTCCCCGCTGACCAGGGCGATGCCTCCGGTGGGGCCGATGCGCAGCGGGAACGCCCAGCCGGAGCCGACGAACTGTTCGGCCATCAGGAAATCACCGGTCCTTGCTTGGTGTGAGCATGAGCGCGAGCATCGGCGCGGTCGCGGGGGCCATCAGAGTCGCGGGGGCCATCAGAAGGGAAGGGGTTTCCGGTTGACCAGGACCACACCGTTCAGCCCGATGTTGGACGAGTTCAGGGCCATCGTGGCGCCGGAGGTGAGCGCCATCGCCCCGACCGTGTTCAACGTGACCCCGCCCGTCGCGACGAGGGAGGCCATGCCGGCCGCCCGCACATTGAAGAAGGAGGTGTTGACGCTGAATCCGCCGCCGCCCGCGTTCACGTTGACGGCGCTCCCGGCGCGCAGGCTGAGCATCCCGCCGCTCTGGATGGACACGTTGCGTTTGGCGCTCAGCGTGAGGTCCGTCCCCGCCCGGACGGTCACCGAGCGGCTGCCCTTGATGGTGACCGACCCCTTGCTGTCCACGGTGATCTCGGTCTTGGCGCGGTCCAGATTGACGGTCAGCTTGTCGTCGCCGGTGGAGACCCGCACGCCCCGGTTGGCCCCCACACGCTGGCTGAGCAGGTCGACGCGGTTGCCGGTGCGGTCGGAGATGGTGTGACGGCTGGCCTGGTTGCGCGCCCCGGAATACAGCGGCGCCTTGTTCCTGGTCGGCTTGTCCTTGCCGTTGTAGAGCCCGCCGATCACGAAGGGATGATCGAGCGCGCCCCGGTCGAAACCGACCAGGACCTCATCCCCCACGTCCAGCGGGAAGATGCCGCCGCCACGCTTGCCGCCGAGGTGCACACAGCGCGTCCAGTCACTGACGTAAGTGTCGTCCAGCCACGGGAACTTGAGCTTCACGCGGGCTTGTTCGTCCTTGGTGTCGACGTCCGTGACGATGGCGTTGGCCACGCCGGGCAGCCGCGGCTCGCTCTCCGCACCACCCGAGGTGAGCCCGTACAGCGAGCGCCACTGCCGGCCGCTGACGGTCACCCACGACTCGTAGCGCTGACCGTTGCCGAACACGTGCCGCACGGAGGTCGTCGTGTACTTGCCCTGGAAGGGCCAGCCGACGTCGGCGAGCGCCACGGGCACGCCGGGCCGCAGCTTGGGATTGCCGTGGACGATCACCTCGAGCTCGGAGAACGAGGAGGACACGTCGTCGAACAGGGCGTCGGCGGCGTGCTTGACCTCGGGCCGCTTGTCGTAGGGCATCGAGGTCTGCACGAGCTTGGTCTTCTTGAACGCGGCCGCTGCCTTCTTCGGCGAGGAACCGATGGAGAAGACGGGGTTGTTGGCGCGGCGCGACGTCTCCACGATCTCCCGCGCGTTGGCCACGTCATAGCCGCGCACCTCCACCTCGGCCACCTGGTCGGCGGCGGTCACGGAGGTGCGCAGGCGCAGGATGTCGGTCCCGGACTTCAGGACGAGGGGGTTCTTCTCGCTGCGAGCGCTGGTCGGCGACGGCGCACCCGAGGACGGCTTGGGCGAGACGAAGTTGAACTTGCCCCTGGCGTCCAGAGACATCACCATCTTGTTCTCGTCCGCCAGGCGGGCGATGAAGTCCCAGTCGGTGACGTTGGCCTGGCTGATGAACTCGTAGTTCCCCTTGGAGGATTCGATCTTCCCGATGGGCACGCCCGCGAGCCCGGCCAGCTTCTTGACGATCGAGGAAGCGGTCTCGTTCGCGTACGCGACCACGCGGCGCCGGCGCAGGAAACGGTGCCCGAGGTCGTAGCCGCGGATGACCGTGAAAGAGCCGGTGCCGTCGTAGTCGGCTTCCAGGGCGGTGACCTCGCCGGTGAGGAGCGGTTCGCCGGAGCCCTGCCCGTCGGCCACCGGTGTCAGCACCACTTCGGTGCCGAACTTCACGTTGAGGTCCTTCAAGAGCAGACGGTGGGGGTCGCGGAAGGTGAGCCGGAACGCGGCGGGCACCCCGGCGCCCTGGTCGACCCAGCCGTCGACGAACATCCGGGCGTACTCGTCGGGGAGCTTGGCCCCGCCGAGTTTCACCTTCATGACGCTGGAGAACGCGACACCGGCCATCAGCGCCCCACCTCCTGCGCTGCGGGCAGCACCAGTTCGGTGCCGGACGTGAGGGTGGAGGGGTCGTCGATGCCATTGGCCTCGGCGATGGCCCGCCACACCGTGGCATCGCCGTACTCACGCCACGCCAGCGACTGCAGCGAGTCGCCGGCGACGACCCGGTGCACGCTCTGTGCGGTGAGCGCACCGGAGGTCGGGTTCTGCCCGAGCGCGTCGCTCGGGATCTCGTGCAGCTGCAGCTGGCAGGTGGCCCGGATGGGCACGCCAGAGGTGCCGAAGAGGGTGTACGAGGCGTCGACGGAAGCGACGTACGCAGTGAACCGAGCCGTCTTGAACGATCCCCACTGGAAGATCACCCACGGCGGCGACGGCTGGTCGGCCTTCTTGCTCTTGGGGGTCACCCCACAGCAGTCGAGGAGCGTCTGCACCTTCTTCAGGACCTGGTTGCTCGTGGGCCTGCCGGAGGAATCGAGGAAGATCTCCACGCTCATCTGGCGCTGCTCCGAACCCATGAACTCCGGCATCGCGCCGTCCCGGTTGTCGGCCGTCGGCGTCACCGTCCAGTTGGCGCGGCGCCCGATGGTCAACTGCGCCGGGTTGAAGTCGAAGTTGAACGTCCTGATGAGCCCGCCCGGCGTGGTGCTGGTGCCGACGGGGGGCTCGTGGATGGCAAGGCTGGCGCGTACGAGGCTCTTGCCGGCGCCTTTGCTCTTGGGCATGTGGGTGTCTCCCGCTCCTCTCTCCGGACTCCCGGGTCTCTCGGACCCCGGGCCCCTTGCTCTGTGCGGACCCTCAGTCCGTGAACCCGTGGTGGGCGATCTCCAGGACCTCTGTGGCGACGGCCGGACTGCTGGGGTCGAGCCGGGGCCCCTGCCAGCTGACGGGAAGCACGTCGATCAGCCCCCACCGCGCGACCTCCGACCCGTCCGCGCGCAGCGCCGCGATCTCGGCGGTGGGCCGTTTGATGCCCGTCTGCACGGACGAGATCCACTTGGCGACCTTGGTGGTGTCCGGGGTGAGGGGGCGGGTGAGCCGGATGGTGGAGAAGGTGACGCGGGACGGCAGTTGCCAGACGAACCCGTTGTTCCCGCCCTCCTGGCGGTGCTCGATCTCCACCTGGGACGACAGGCCCTCGCACCCGTTGAAGTAACCAAGGCTCTGGCCGTCGATGGAGAGGCTGAACCAGATGGTGGAACCCGGGTCCTGGCGGGGCATCGCGGGTGGGCCTTTCTGTCGTTGCTGCTTGGTGCTTGGTGCTTGGTGCTGGTGCTTGCTGCTTGCTGCTTGCGGCGCGTGGGTCGCGCCAGGACGGTGTACGGGGCGGGTCAGCGGCGGTCGTCGCGGAGCCTGCCGATGCGTTCTCGGTCCATGCGGAGTTCGGTGCGGACCAGGCGCGTGATGCGGCCGATCATGAGGTGCACGAGTTCGTCGATCTGGAAGTCCGTGAGGTCCTTCGGGTCGAACGTCCCCTTGGGCACACGGGTGTACGCGGGCAGCGCGGCGGCGGTGCCGGCGGAGGTCGCCGTGGCGGTGGTCCTGTCGGGCGGGAACGGCAACGGGTCGTCGACGACCGTCTCCTGCTCGTGTCTGCTCTTTCGCCCCTGCTGGTCCTGGCTGCCCGGCCGAAGCCTCCCCAGCGTGGTCGCGACGGTGGCCGCGGCGGAGGCGGCGAGCGTCTCGGTGGCCGAGCGCGTCGCCGATCGGAACCCTCGCTGCACGACGGGGCCTGCGCCGGTGGGGGTGGCTGTGCGGGCGATGGGCAGGGGCTGAGCCGAAGCCGCCGGGGACGACACCGAGGGCGTGGTAAGGCGGGTTACGGGGAGGGGTGGCCGGCTGACCTCGCCGAACGAGGATCGGGGCATGGCGGGCGAGGTGAACGTAGGTGCTGCGGTGGCTCGTTGGACCGGCACCGCCGGGGTGCGTGTACGCAGCGAGTTCTCCCGGGGCGCGGCTGGTGAGGTGGGCGGGGTGGCGCGTTGCACCGGGGGGAGTGTGGAGGCGTTCGAGTGGGGCACGCGGGGAGACCCCTTAGAAGTGACCTCGGCAGCCGTCACCGCGTCGTGCGCCGAATCGGGCATGGGCGACGACTTGGGGGTGGCGGGGGCGCGCTGAACGGGCGGCTCTGCGGGGGTGTTGGCGACAGCGGCAGCGGGTGCCTGCCGCGAGAGACCGGCAGGCGAGTTGGGCGCATCACGTCGCATGAGCGGCGTCGCCGCCGCGCTGATGAGCGGTGCTGTCTCTAGGGGCGGCGTGGCAGTGCTGGTGAGCGGGGTGGCCACAGCGGTGCGCTGAACCGGCGGCAGGGTGGGCGTCGCGGGCTCTTGTGAAAGGGCTTGCGGGGTCGGCAAGTTGGGGGTGACGGCTCGCTGGACTGGTGACACCGTCGGGCCCACGGGCCCCGGCAGGCTGGGAAGCCGCTTCGTGTCATCGGTGCGCGGCGCGGGATTCGACGACGGTGCGGACAAGGCGGATGGGTTGAATGGGCCCGCTGCGGTGGTGCGTTGTGTGGGCGCAGGTGCGTGGGGACGTGACATGTCGGTCGACGCGGAGGGCGGACGGGCGGAGACGGCCCGCTGAACCGCCGGCAAAGCTGGGCGGTCACCGCCGTGTGGTGCGCTCGGCCCCTGCCGCATGGCGTTCGTGAGCGGGACGGCTCCCGGAGGCGGTGCGGTGACCGGTGCGCCGAGCGGGGTACGCCCTCGCGGGGCGGGCTTGGTGGCGGGAGGCGTGGAGCGCTGGACTGTGCGTTCGGGCGGCGCGGAGGCTGGGCTCGCAGAGGGTACGGCAGGGGTGGCGTGCGCCTCGGGAACGCCCCCCGGTGGGCCCGAGTGAGTCGCGGACGGCGAGGACGAAGGCGGCGCGGGCGCCGGTTCCTTGGACATCGCGTGGGAGGTGACCGGTGCGCCGAGGCCCACGCGGGCAGCCTTGCGGTGGGCGCTGCGCTGGACTGCCGGGGGCCTGGGGGTCACGGCCGCCGCGGACGCGGCCGCACTCGACGTCTGCGGGCCGGGGGCAGCCCCGCCTGCATGAGGCGTCGTCGCCTCGGCACGCGAGTTGCCTTCCTCCGTACGCGAGTTACTTGCCTCCGTACGCGACATACCATTCCCCGTAGACGGGTTGGGCGCCGACGTACGAGCGCCAGGCGCCACCGTGTGAGGGGCGGCCGGAGAGGGGCCTGACGCGAACGGAGCAGGGCTGTGTGCACCCCGAGCCGCCCGCTGGGCCACCGGCCCCGCACTGAGCGATCGGTTCCGTTCAGTCGGTTTGACGGCAGCCGGTTTGGCCCTACTCGACGAAGCAACGGGCGACGGCGCGACAACCGAGGAGGCAGACGGCTGGGGTGCGGGCGAGGCAGGGGGCTGAGGGGCGGGCGACATACTTGGCTCACTCGCGGCCTGAGCACTTGGTGCAGCCGCGAGCGATGGACCCGGCGCGGGCGCGGGTGCCGGACTCGGCGCGGGCGACGGACTGGAAGTGGCGGATGCAGTCGGCTCACGCATGGCCGGAGCACCAGCCCGAGACACAACCGAACCACCCGGCTGGCGCGTGGGCGAAGCACCTGGCTGGCGCGTGGGCGAAACACCCAGCCCAGACGCAGTCGAAGCAGTCGGACCATGCACGCCCGAAGCACCCGCCCCAGACGCAGCCGAAGCGGTCGACCGACGCACGACTGGAGCACCCAGCCCAGACACAACCGAGCCACCCGGCTGACGCACCGGCGAAGCACCCACCCCGGTCGCGGCCGAGGCAGTCACCTCACGCCCATCCGAAGCAGCCGCCCGAGACACGACCGACTCACCCGGCTGACGCACAGGCGAAGCACCCACCCCAGACGCAGTCGAAGCAGCCGCCCGAGACACAACCGAACCACCCGGCAGACGCACAGGCGAAGCACCCAGCCCAGGCCCGGCCAGTGTTGGCCCAGATGCTGCCGACGCGCTCGGCTCACCTACCTCCGAAGCGCCTGTCAACGGCCGTGAGAGAGAAGCGACTTCACCTCTCCCCCGCTCCCCGGCACCCCCATCCGGCCTATCCGACCTAGCCGACCCATCCGACGACGAGGCCGCCCCCGCCCCTGGCCCGGCACTCGCGCCACCCCGCGTCGGCGCGGGCTCCCGGCGGGCCACAGGCAGTGCCCGGCGCTGCACGGACGCGGGCACCGCCGGCGCCTTGGTGAGCGTGAGTGGCCGCGGGGCCGCCAGGGGTGCGACGACCGGGACCGGTGTCACGCGTACCCCAGGGGCCGGGTTGGGCGACGGCGTGGCAGCGCTCGGCGCACGGGACGGCGTGACTGCCGACGCCCCGCTCCCCTCCTGGACGGTACGCAAGCGCTGCACGGTCTGGGGCACAGGGCCTTGTCGGCCGGAACCCCGTACCTCAGGGCTCCGCGGCCGCTGCGCTCCAGAACTCTGGACGCCACCAGGTGCCCCGGAGCTCCGCACCCCGGGCGCTGCAGCACGCTGCACCGGCACCTGCCCAGGCCCAGGCCCAACGGCACCTCCGGCAGAGATGGTCCCGCCGGGCGACCCCGCCGGCCCCCCGCTGCTCACCGGTCGACCCGACGCGGCACGCCGCCTCGCGCCCCCGGATGCACCCGGCATCGGCGCCGCCACCGCTCCGGATGCTCCGGGAGCGGCAGGTGACGCCTCCGCCCGCTGCACCTGTCGCAGTGGCGCCACCGGCAGAGGGCGGGCCGACGGGGGCGGCGACGCGGGCGTCCAAGGTGCCGGGTTCGCGGCCCGTTCGAGTCCCGTGACCGGCCGCGCCGTGTCGCTCAGCGCCGCGGCCGACGAGGAGTGCGCCAGGGAAGGCAGGCTGCTCGACGACGCCTCGTTCAGGACGCCGGTACGGGAGGTCGTCGCCGTGAGCGAGGGGTTCTGCCACGTGGGCAGCCGCATGCCGAACGCGGAGTCCGCGACGCCGGACCCACCGTCGCGCACGGCCCGCTGGATCGGCGGCAACCCCGACCACGCGCCCGGGACCGCTCCAGCTCCGCCGGACGGGGAGTCAGCGCTCGACGCGGCCGCGACGGCATCGCCGCCGCCCTCGCCCCGGGTCCCGCCCACCTCACCGCCGACGACATCCGGCGCACCCGCGTCCCGTCCCCTGAACCGGTCGAAGAACCCCACGCCTCAGCCCTCCGCCCCTGCCGCGAGCGTCACGAAGGACGCGATCTGGTCCGCGTACCGGCGGCGGTCGTGGTGTTCCAGGTCCAGGATCGTCTCCAGGTTCCAGTGGAAGTGGTAGGCGACGTACGCGATCTCCTCGTGCAGTCGGTCGGTCGCGTACGTCACGATTCCCCCAGGCGGCTCCCGCCGAGTTCCACCTCGAACGGCTCGGAGCAGTGCGGGCACTGCACCGCGGCGCGGGTGTGCCCCTCGGCGTTGATCTGGCGGTAGAAGTCCTGCAGGAACGCGAGGTCGGAGGCGAACAGGTTCTCCACCGTCCCGTCGTGCACCGAAGGCAGCGTGCCCAGGCGCGTGATGACCCGGCCCAGGAGCACCACCGACAGGTACGCGGGGTTCTCCTGGACGCGGACATCACGCAGCGGGATCAGTTCGTCCCGTGCCGTCGACAGGCGCATCACGCCGTCGCGGTGCACGGTGCCCGCCTCGTCCACGTATCCGCGTGGCAGTTGGAAGGGGAACTCCGTGCGCAGGACCCGCGGTGTGTCGTCGACAGGAGCGGCGGCGGGAGGCGAAGCGGGGGTCTCCGCTCCCGCCGCCGCGGTCTGGGTGGCCGGGGGCGCCGCGACGGCCGTGCCTCCGCCCGGCGTACCGGCAGCCTTGCGGCGCATTACTCGATGACCAGTTCTTCGAAGACGATGGTCACGGTCTCGGTCAGCACGGCGGCCTCGCCGGCCTTCAGGCTGCTGGCGTCGATCTTGCTGCACCAGGCGTTGCGCAGGTTGTAGCGCTTCACCGGGTTGTCCTCGTAGTCCATCATGATGATCGAGGCGTTCTTGCGGGCCGTGCTCATGCGGCCGGTGATCGAGTCGTTGATCCACTGGGTGAACGCGGACGACTGGGTCATGCCGCGCACCACGGTGCACTGCCCGTTCTTCTGCACGCCCGGCAGGATGGCGGTCTCGATCTTGCCCTGGGCGGTGTTCTGCTGGCTGACGATGATGTCCTGCTCGAGGGTCAGGCCGCTTACCTCCTGGAGGTACTCGACCATCACGCCGTCGATCTGCAGACCGAAGTTGTGTGAGGTGAGGGAGTCACCCTGCATGAGACTCATGGATTCGCTGTCCTTCTAAGGCTTCGTGGTCGTGGCGGTACGCGCCGACGAGCGGCAGACGAGGGCGGGTGTGAGGGGGGGTGAGGCGGGGCGAGGAGGAAGGCGCCTACTCGTCCAACTCCCCGCTGCCGCTGGTGAACTGCGAAAGGCGGAAGATCACGAACTCGGCGGGCTTGACCGGGGCGACACCGATCTCGCACACGACACGTCCCAGGTCGACCGACTCCGGGGGGTTGGTCTCCTCGTCGCACTTGACGTAGTACGCCTCTTCGGGCCGCTGGCCGAAGAGCGCGCCGTTGCGCCACTCGGTGACCAGGAACGCCGAGATGTTGCGCCGGATGCGGGCCCACAGCGCATGGTCGTTGGGCTCGAACACCACCCACTGGGTGCCGATCAGGATCGACTCCTCCAGGTAGTTGAAGTACCGGCGGATGTTCAGGTAGCGCCACTCGGGGTCGGAGGCCAGGGTGCGCGCGCCCCAGACGCGGATGCCGCGGCCGGGGAAGGCGCGGATGCAGTTGACGCCGATGGGGTTGAGCAGGTCCTGCTCGCCGCGGGTGATCTGCAGCTCCAGGTCGACGGCGCCGCGTACGACCTCGTTGGCGGGGGCCTTGTGCACGCCGCGCTCGGAGTCGTTGCGGGCCCAGATACCGGCGATGTGGCCGCTCGGCGGCATCATGCGGGCCTTGCCCGATGACGGGTCGAAGGTCTTGAGCCAGGGGTAGTACAGGGCCGCGTACTTGGAGTCGTAGCCGGCCGTCTCCTGGCGCCATACCCGGATCTGACGGGCGTTCAGGCTCGGCGGGGGGTCGATGACCGCGACGCGGTCGCCCATCAGCTCGCAGTGGGCGATGAGGCCGAGCTGCACGGCCTTGACGGACTCCAGGTCGATCGAGCCCTGCTGGTAGGCGGCCATGAGGTCGGGGACGGCCACCATGGAGATCTCGTCGATGGCCTCGAGGCCGCCGAAGCCGGTGCGGTCGGCGGAGTCACCGAGGTACTGGGCGGGGCCGGGGTGTGCGGGCGTGTCCTGTTCCACGGGCGCGGGCACGGGGGCCGGGGCGGCGGGCGCGGGCAGGGTGACGGTCTGGTTCTCCGGGCGGGTGAGCTGCGCCCCGGACGCGTTCTCCGTCACGGTGATGAGCTTGGAGCGCTCCTTGACCTGGGTGACGACGTAGGTCCGGTTGCCCTTCTTGGCGCTCACGTCGAAGCTCTCGACCGGCTTGTCGCCGCTCTTGACGATCAGCTTGAAGCGCTCCGCGGGGCCTTCTCCCTCGGGATCGGCGACCTCGACGCTCAGCGGGCCGTTCGGGCTCTGGGCCGTGGCCGCCACCGAGAAGGCGCCGAGCTGCCTCGGCTCGGCGGCGGGCAGTGCGGCAGCAGGTGCCGCGCCAGTCACCGCGGCAGGAGCGTTGCCGTCTGCGGTCGAGCTTTCGGCGGAGCCGCCCACCCGGACCACGTACGCGGCGGATCCGCCGTTGTTGAAGAAGCCGTAGACGGAGTGCGCCAGGTAATAGTCGCCGGTGAAGTCTCCGAAGGAGGCGACGTATTGGGTCCAGTTGGTCACCAGCGTGGGCTCGTTGAGCGGTCCGGACGGCGCGAGTCCGACGAAGGCCGCCACGGAGGTGCCCACCCCCTCGATCGGGCGCGAACCGCCGGCCACCTCCTCGACGTAGACGCCGGGCGACAAGTAGGACGGCATGCTCTGCTCTCCTCGGGGTGCGAGACGGGACGCCTTCAGCCTCGTCGGTGCGGGCCTGCACCGGAACGTCCCCGGGTGCCGGATACCGGGCAACGTCATTGCCCTGAAGGGCAGTTCACGGATCGTGCCCGTGAGGCTGCCCCCACGGCCCTTCCCGGGAATACGCGGGACGGGCAAGGCTGGCGAGTCAGCTCTGCCTCGCGCCGAAGGGAACGTCGTGCACGCACACGGAAAACAGCCCCAACAGGCCACCGATCAGCGCGCGTCCGACCAGGTCAACAAGCCACGAACCACAGCCGAGCGGATGTTGGCACTGCAGGGTCTGGCCGGGAACCTGGCGGTCTCGCGCGCCTTGGCGGAAGAGGAACACGCCCACGGCCCCGGTTGCGGGCACGCCGGGACGTCCGCCACGGAGGCGGCCGTGCAGCGGCAGGCGACCCTGGCGGACGCGCTCGCCGAGCCCAGCCGTCCGCTGGAGTCACGGATCCGGGACAAGGCCGAGCGCGTGTACCCGATGAAGTTCGGCCATGTGCAGTGGCACGACGGGCCGGTGGCGCAGCGGGCGGCACGGGAGTTCGGCGCCCACGCCCTCACCGTCGGACCGCACATCCTGGCCGCGGAGCCGAACCTGAGCGACGAGATCAAGCTCCACGAGGTCGACCACACCTACCAGAACGCGATGGGGGACGTGGCCGGGACCGCCGACCGCGCGGGCACGAAGGTCTCGAGCCCCGGCGACCCGTACGAGCTCAAGGCCGCCTCGAACGGCAAGAAGGTCGCCCAGGGCGGGGCACCCGACCTGTCGTTGCCGGGACGGCCGGCGCCCGTGGAGCGGGACGACGCCTGAGCGGACCGGCGCCCTGGCGGTGACGCACCGCCCGGGACGCCGTCCGGCAGGAGCAGCATCTGGCGCCTGCCCGATCGGTCAGTACGATCCGCCGGCGCCGCTCATCTGGACGTCGTCATCGCCGCTCATCTGCATCCGGACCATGCGGCCCCCGGCGAAGATGTAGTGATGGCCCGTCTCGTCCTCGATGTAGTACGGCTGTGAGTACGCATCGACGTAGGTCGTGAAGCCCGGGATCTCCTGCGCCGTCACCGGCATCTCCGTGGCGGCGGAACTGCTCTCGCCCCCGTAGTGGGCGGAAGCGCCCCCCGAGTAGTCCGCCACGGCGGGCGCGGCATGGGGCGTGGTCGCCCACGTCATGGTCGATGACTCGGCAGCCGCGGGATAGGCCGGAGCCTCGTCCATCTCGACGTCCTGGGCAGGCTCGGACGCGGAGGGCGCCGCCGGCTGCTTTCCCTGTTTCTTGATGTTGTTGTTGATGATCTTCCGGAGTTTGTCGCCGTTGGCACCGGTGTGCAGGTACTGGGACATCTCCGGCACGCTGTAGTTCTTGTCCACGCGGAGTTTGATGAGCGTCTTGAGCAGAGCGCCGGGCAACCCCTTGGTGGGCATCTCACCGGAATCTCTGCCGTCGTGGATCTTCTCCCACTTCTTGGCCCAGTCCCGGTCCTTGCCTCCGAGGCCGCGGACAGCCGCCTTGAGGGCGTCCTTGCCGGCCCTGTCGAGCGGGGCTCCCTTGGTGAACTGCTTGTCGGGCGCGGCCTTCTTCGTCCGTCCCTGCCCCTCGTGCTTGTTGGATTTCTCCGGAGTGTGGGTCCAGTGGCCACTCTTCTCGTACTGGGTGAGGTAGCTGCCGAACCTGTTCGCGGACATGTCGACGGCGCCTGAGATGTGCTCGAGGGTCATCGTTCCGCGCCGGTAGTGGCCGTAGGCGATCTCGATCGCCTGCTGTCGGCTCTCGTTGGTGGCGGGCGCGCCGCCCGCGCCGTTCCACAGGCCGTGGAGCTGCTGGGCCTGCTCCTCGGTGAGCACCTCGTTCTTGCGGCGCGGAGCCGTGTGCTTCTCCTTGCCCTTGCCGAGACCCACGTGCGCGGATTCCGCCTGCCACGTCGCCTCCAGGGGGCGTGCGACGCGCGTATAGGTGCCCTCGTCGTCCATCTCGGCGTCACTGGCGACCGGCGTCACGTCGGCCTGGCGCGACGCGTACTTGCCGGGAACCTTGAGGGCGCGGCCACCGCGGCGGTGCACGGCCTCATCCGGAGCGGCCTCGTGAATCAGGGCCGGGGTGCTCGTGACGTCGTCCTGGACCATCTGCCTGATGTTCTCCAGGTAGTGCTCGTCCATGATGTGCCGCTGGTGGTCGACGAGGGAGTCCACGGAGCCCTGGAAGTAATGCCCGTAGTTCTCGTCGAAGCTCAGGTTCTGGAAGCCCATCCGCTCCCGGTAGTACTTCAGCGCCGCGGCGCAGCCCATGCAGGGGCGGTACTTGCCCATGATGGCGAGGGGTTTGTTCTCGACATGGCGAGGTTTGACACGCGCGTGGCTCAGCGCAAGGAGCAGCTTCTGTTCCGCGTGGACGGACCCTTCTTTCTTCATCTCCCCCTTGTGCTTGCCGCTCTTCTTGGCTCTGGGGTCCAGTTCCGCGAAGCGGACCAGGAATACCCGGCCCTCGTACTTGCTGCTGGTGAGCATGGCGTGCAGGTCGGGGTCCTCGATGTTCACGACGATGACCGGCGCGCTGACCTTCGCCTGGAGCGCCAGGGCGGTGGCGTCCGGCCCCCGCCCCTGCTCCCCCGCGCCGCGCTGTCCGCTGAAGACCGCGTCGTTCTTGCGGTGGAAGCTCGCCAGTTTCTCCTGAAGGTTCTCCGCCTCATAGCCGTGCAGTCCCCGCGTGCGCCCTTCGTCGCTCTGCCGGTACGTCAGCAGTTGCTGCAGCGTGGGGTCCTGTTTGAAGTCCCGCTTCCCCCGGCGTACGAGGGTGTCGACCGACGAGTTGAAGTTCGAGGCGAACACCAGCCGATCGTTGATCAGCATGCCTTGGACCTCACGGTTGTTGGCATCCTCCGCGGCGGCTTCCGGTTCCTCCGCCTTCGACACCTCCTGGGCGCCCTTCATGCTGTCGAAGAGCAGGGCGCTAGTCTCCGACAGGGTTTCCTCGGCTTCCTCGCCCGGTTTGAAGCGGGGAAAGCGCATCCAGAACTCGTCGTGCGCGCGGCCCTGGCGCCGGGCGCCGTAGTTCACCATCGGCGGCGCGTCCACCAGCTCCGCGATGCCGTCCTTGGTCTGCTGGGGAGTCAGGGGTGCGAGCGCATCCGCGCCTGCGCCGTCATGCCCGCCTGCCTCCATGCGCTGCACGGAGTACGCGGCGGACGCGGGGTTCGCGCCGAGCGCCTGGCTGACGGCCGCATTGCCCACCGAGTCCTGCATGGACTGCACGGTCGTCGGCATGGCCTGCAGCGAGGCCGGAGTGAATGCCCCGGCCACCGACGGCACAGGGGCCGGGGACCGGCCCGGCCGTCGCTCCCCGTGGGCTGCCCCTGAGTCATTCCCGTCGTGCCCGCGTGAGCCGACCTGCCGCTGCCGCATGAACGCCTCCTACGTCGGCCGGAGTCGCCGTCATGATCCCGTGGCCGCCGCGTGCGGCGCATGGCCGTACGGGCGGCTTCGCGGGCAGAGACAAGTGCCCCCAAGGACACGCCCGTTCAGTACGGCTGCGGACGCCCGGAGCCGGGCGGCCGGTCGGTGTCACGGCGACGGCCCCGATGCTGCCCTTCCAGGCAACCAGGTCTGCCCGGCGGCCTCCTGACGTTCTGCGCGGGCTCTCCTAGCGTCGAGGCGTGAGCCTATGGACTTCCCTGGAACCCGCCTCCGCGACCGTCGATCCCGGCAGCAGCACCACGGTGCGGCTGAAGGTGCGCAACACCGGTGACATCGTCGACGAGTACCGCTTCGAACCCGTCGGTGCCCTCGCGCCCTGGACCACGGTGGAGCCGCCGTCGCTGCGCCTCTACCCGGGCACGACCGGCACGGTGGCCCTGACGTTCGCGCCGCCGCGCACGCCGGACGCCACCGCAGGACCCAATCCGTACGCGGTGCGGATCACGCCGACCGAACACCCGGACGCCGTCACCGTCCCCGAGGGCAACCTCACCATCACGCCCTTCACCGAGATACGCGCCGAATTGGTGCCGCCGACGGTCAAGGGGCGCTTTCGGGGACGGCCGCGCCTGGCGGTCGACAACCTCGGCAACACCAAGGTCACCGCCTCGCTCAGTGGCAGCGACACCGGCGACCGGATCTCCTACGACCTGCAGCCCAGCAACATCCAGATCGAGCCGGGCCGGGCCGCGTTCGTGAGGACGACACTGCGGCCCCGCCAGATCACCTGGTTCGGGTCCAAGCAGGAGCAGCCCTACACCCTGGCCGTACGGCGCTCGGGTACCGAGCCGATGGACGTGGACGGCACCTTCGTGCAGCGCGGGATCCTGCCGGGCTGGCTCGCCACCACCTTCGGGCTGCTCCTCGCGGTGGCGATCGCCTTCGTGGTGATTTGGCTGACGTACAACCCGCAGGTCAAGAGCGTCGCGCGGGAGAAGCCGGTGGAGGCAGGCAAGATCGCGCCGTCCAGTCCGCCCCCGCCCATCAGCAGCGCACCGCCCCAGCCCGAGGACAAGCCGAAGGAATCAGAGGAAAAGCCCGGCGGTGGCGGCGCGGACAAGCCCGGGGGCGGCGGTGGAGGCGGCGGGGACGAGCCGCCCAAGAAGCCCAAGAAGGAGACCGCGGCCGACGCGGTGCGCAAGCTCGCCGAGCGCAGCGAGGGCCGCCACATCTGCTACCGCGCCTTCGTGGCGGGCGAGGGCTGGCAGGACCCCGTGTGCGACGGGGCCGAGGCCGGCACGGTCGGCAAGAACACGCCCATCAAGGCCCTGAACATCGCGGTGGTCAACACCAACGGCGTCCGCGGCACCGGCGCCTGGGTGGGCGAAGGATGGCGCAAGGAGATCCCGTGGTCGGAGGAGGAGGACGGAAAGAACCTGTACTTCGGCAGTTCGAAGAGCGCCGACCCCGCACTGGAGGGCTACACCTTCATGGTCGTCGACGGCTCTGTGTGCAGTGACGCCCGGGTGAAGAACGAGCAGTGGATGGGCGAGGTGTGCACCGACCCCGGCGGCTGGAAGTACCACGGGAGCCCGATCGAGCAGTACAAGTCGCTCGAGGCGGTCCGCTTCACCGTGTGACGGTCACCAGTTCGCTTCGCCCGGGACGAGCCGGCCCGCCTTGCGGTACTCGCGGCGGGCGCCCTCCAGGAGGTCGCCCGCACCGACCGATTCGTCCCGGCCGGCCGCGAGGTAGGCGGCGGTGACCACCGCACTGCGGATGGAGCCGCCGGCCAGCTCGAACTCCCGTGCCAGCACGTCGAGCTCGACTCCCTCGGCGTGGGGGACATGCTTCAGGCCGTGCCGCCACAGCGCCAGGCGCTGCCCCGCGTCCGGGAAGGGGAAGTCGACGACCAGGTCGAGCCGGCGGGTGAACGCGTCGTCGATGTTGGCGCGCAGGTTGGTGGTCAGCAGCGCGATGCCGTCGAAGGACTCCAGGCGCTGCAGCAGGTAGGCGCTCTCCATGTTGGCGTACCGGTCGTGGGAGTCCTTGACCTCGGAGCGCTTGCCGAAGACGGCGTCGGCCTCGTCGAAGAGGAGCACGGCATCCGTGCGGTCGGCCTCCGTGAAGATCCGTTCGAGGTTCTTCTCGGTCTCACCGACGTACTTGTCCACGATCGAGGAGAGCTGGACCACGTAGAGGTCCACCCCCAGGTCGGCGGCGACCACCTCGGCGGACAGCGTCTTGCCGGTGCCGGACTCCCCCGCGAACAGTCCGAGGACCCCTCGCCCTCGGCCGCCGCCCGCGCTGAGCCGCCAGTCGCCCAGCACTCGGTCGCGGTGGCGGGCGCGCAGGGCGAGTTCCTGGAGCTGCGTGAGGGGCGCGCGGGGCAGGACCAGGTCCTGCCACGTCACGGCGGGCCGGATCCGGCGGGCGTGCTGTTCGAGGCCGGAGGCCGACTGCTGCCGCGCGGCGAGCCGGACATGGGCGGCGGTGAGCGGGGTCCCGTCGAAGTCGGCGAGCGCGGCGGCGGCCAGAGCGGCGCGCCCGATGCGCTCACCGCCGAGCCGGTACGGGGCCACGGTGCCGGCCAGGTCGAAGGTGTCGGCGGCCGGACCCAGCGCGGTCCGCCATGCCGCCGCGCCCCCTGCCGAAAGGCGCGGCGCGTGCAGCACCAGCGGATCGTGCGCGGACCACTGCGGGTCGTACGGGCGGGGGTCGGCGAGGAGCACGGTCACGTCCGTGGCGGAGGCCAACGCGGCCACCATCGGGCCCGGTTGGTCGGGCAGGCCGGACACGACGACGGCGCGGCCGCTGAGGCGTGCCTCGCGCAGCAGCTCGGGCAGGTGGTCCGCGGGGCCGGAGAAGCGCAGTGCGTCGACGCCCGCCGCGTGCAGGGCGGAGGCGAGGACGGGCAGGGCGTCACCCTCGCGGCGTTCTTGCAGATAGGCGGTGCAGGGCCCCGCGCCGAGCCGGGCGGCAAACTGCCGGACGAAGCCCTCGTCGTGCGCGAGGCCGGGCTGCGGGGCGGGCATCGGGCGCAGCAGGGGCAGCAGCGCGGCATCGGGGGTGGGGTCACCCAGCAGGTGGGCGGTGAGCCGGTCGGGCACGCGCAAGGAGCGGGTGAGCAGGGGCCGTTCGGTGTCCTCGACCGTCAGCAGCCTCAGGGCGCGCAGCGGCGCCGAAAGGTGGAAGCGCGAGCGGGCTTCCGGCCGGTGCGCGGGTATCCCGCAGAGCTCCAGGGCGAGTCCCACCGTGGCGCGGCGGCGGCTCACGTCGTCGTTCAGGTAGCCGTACAGCGGCTCGAACGTGCGGTCCAGGTCGGGGGCGAGGGCAATCAGCAGGACGGCCGCGTCCAGCTCGGTCAGGCGCAACCGGGCGGCGGTGCGGGCCAGCCGGTCGTCCAGGTGGCCGGGGTCGTCGTGGCCACCGGAGCCTGCGGGGTCGTCGGCTCCTTGCGGCCAGGGGGCCGGCGACCCCGGCGCCCTGAGGTCGGCCTCCGGCACCGCGCGGGGCCAGTCGTGCAGCAGATGACGCACGGCCCCCTCGGGCAGGTACAGGCCGCGCAGCGGATCGGCCGCGGTGGGGTCCTGGGCGGAGCGGGACTCGACGAGGGCGGTCACCATCTGCCGTAGCCCGCCCAGCCGTTCGAGGAGAAAGGGGGCAGGCCCGGCGGCGCCGGCTTCCGGCATGCGGGCGCCTGCGGGGATGTGCTCTTCTTCCAGAAAAGACGTGCTCATGGTTGCTCCGTGCGGCGGGCCGCCGCCTCCTCGTGGGTGGTACGGGCGGCCGCCACCTGGCGGGGCCGGTGGGAGCGGTCCGCCGACCGGGGCGGTCCGCCGTCGGCGGCGCGCAGCCGGACCGTCGCACCCTCGGTGACCGGCGGTCCCGCGTCGTAGTCGGGGTACGCGGGGAACGGCACGGTCACCGTGAGATCGAGGGAGGGCTTGAGTTCGCCGCCGAGGGCGGACCAGATGTCGGCGAGGGATCTGGCCTCGGACTGGCTGCCGGAGACCGTCACCGGAATCGAAAGGCCGAGGCGTCCGAGGGCCTCCGGCAGCGCCTCGGCGGACAGCAGTTCGTGCGGCAGCAGGGTCGCCAGCACGGCCGACAGCAGCCGGTGTTCGTCCTGCGGCGTCTTCGTCCAGGCCGTCACCAGGTAAGAGAGCCGGAACCAGCGCGGGGGACGGCGCCGCCGCACGACGATGTCACGTTCGTCGCGCAGTCCGCTGTGGCCGCGCTGGCGCAGGGACACGTCCTCCCGGATGTCGTACAAGTAGGCGTTGACCACCGGGGCGTTGCGCCGGGCCGCCCAGTCGCGCGTGGGCACGTCGAAGGACACGTCGATGTCGGCCCCGGACAGCGCCCCGCCGCCAATGAGGCCCTTGAGCACCTCGTCCACCTCATGGATCACCCTTGCGCTCCCACCTGCCGTTCGCTCCCCCACCGGCCGTTCGCTTTTGCGCCGGCCGCTGACAGCCCTGCCACCGAGCGTGCTCCCAGTACCTGCCCTGGGGGCAGGTACGTCAGGGATGACGGCGGGGCAGGGCTTGCTGCCTCAAAGGGCCGCACGGAAGGCCCTTGCGGTCAGGTCAGCCGGATGACTCGAACGGGTCGGATGCGCCAGAGGGCTCAGATGTAGCCTTCCCGCAGGGCGTAGGCCACCACGTGCGCCCGGTTGCGCAGGTTCAGGCGGGTGGTCAGACCGTGCATGACGTTCTTGACGGTCCGTTCGGAGTACGACAGCTTCATGGCGATCTCCGAGGTGTCGAAGCCCTCCGCCACCAGCGCCACCACATCCACCTCGCGCTTGGTGAAGCTCAGGAAGGACCCCGGCAGATCGGTCCCGCCCCGGCGCAATCGCCCGACCCGGCCCATGAGTTGGCCCAACAGGTCCGCCGGCAGGTCGCCCCCGCCCCTGGCGGTGGTCAGCACCGCCTGGACCAGACGCTCGGCGGTTGCTTCGTGGCGCCAGACGATGGCGCCCACACCACACTCGATGACCTCCAGGAGCTCCTGCTCCCGGACCGTGCCCGCGACGAGCACGGCACGTGCCCCCTCGGCGCGCACGGCCCGCCTCAGCCGGGTCAGCGCGGCCTCGTCGAGGGTGTCCTCGATGAGCAACGCCACGGCGGCGGAGCCGGAGTCGGCTTCCAGTTCGACCTCCGGGTGGCGGCGCAGCTGGCTGAGGACCCCCTCTCGGCTGATCGGGTCGGGGGTGCTGACGGCGACCCGCACCCGGTTGGTCGTCGGTAAGGCGGAGGGAGCGGCCGGGGAGGCCGGGGACGAGCTGGACACGCGGACTTCCTTACTTGTGGGACTACGGCGGCGGAGGTCTCCGACAGATTCCTCGGAGAGGCCCGAGAGGCCCGGGCGCCGCCGGTGCGCGAAAGGCGGGCGGGCGGCGTCCGGTCGGGGTCAGGAGCAGGACGTGTAGAAGTGCTTCCAACCGTCGGTGGGCATGGCCGGAGGTTCGGCCGGCGTCCCGGTCTCGCCGTACTTCTGCTGCAGCTCGTAGTCGTAGGCGCCGGGGCCGCCGCCCGGCTTCGTCAGGCGGATGGAGCGCTCCCACACGCCGTCGCCCGCGTTGTTGAGGACCGCGAGGTCCGGGTAGGCATCGCCGCCGTAGTCGGCGACGCGGAGCTGCTTGGCCTCGCCCTGCGTGCCTATGTCGGAGCGCTTGGGGGCGGCGGAGCCCAGGTTCGACCGCTTGAGCGGGCCGGGCCGGAATTCGGCGACGCGTGCCGGGTTGGGGTCGTCCACACCGGAGGGCGTGACGAGGTTGACGACCATGTCCAGGGTGCCGTCGTTCTGGAAGTCGGCGACCGCGGCGGTGGCGACTTCGCCCGTCTTCGCGCCGAGCAGCTTGCTGACGTTCTGCTTGCTGCCGAAGGAGCCGTCCGCGGCTCCCCACTGGACCGTCATCTTGGTACCGGTGTGCCCGGGATTGATGATCTTGTCGGGGCGGCCGTCGCCGTCGAGGTCACCGAGCAGCGTCGTGGTGCCGGACAGGCACGGGAGGGTCGCCTGGGCGGCCTGCCCGGACCGTGCCGTGCTGCCCCCTTCCGGCGACCCGGCCGCGCTTGCCTGGTATCCGGCAGCGGTCAGGGTCAGGGCCACCGCCGCGGCCGGGACGGCGATCAGGTGTAAGCGCTTGCGAAGCATCTGCGAACTCCTCATGTCATTGCTGCTGGACGTGCTCGAGGACCGTGCTCGGCGCCCGCACCTCATGCGGGTGATCGCGAGGAGATCGCGATGTGGGGCGCCGGGAGATCTCCCGGGTGAGCGCGGCTCGAGCTTGCTGGATGATCCATCCGGAGCGCCACGAATTCCGGGCAGTCAGGGATGCTGGAACGAGGAATGACCCTCTGACCAGCTAGAACACTAGCCGCCTGGAACGCTGGGGTGGAACGCGCCCGGCTCATCGCCGCGTGCTGACGATGCGCCGGACGCCGGCGAAGGGCTGCCCTGCCCCGCGACGTCATCGCCCTGGCAGGCCGTGAGCGAGAACCTCGCGGCCGTGGTGTCGGAGCGCATGGCGATCCCCCCGGCAGTAGTGGATGTTGATCTCTCCTAGGAACAACACCCACTCTGATCGGGGCCACTAACGCAGGGCTCCCTTCGCACTAACATCCGCCTAACGCGGGTGAAAGCAGCACACCAGCGGGCCGGCCGGTGCCCGGCGAGGCCGCGGCCCGCGAGGTCACCAACTGGCCTACGCTGGCCCCATGCGGCTGCTGCTGACCTCTGACACGCATGTGCCGACGCGGGCAAAGGTCCTGCCTGACGCACTCTTGTCGGGCATCGACGAGGCCGACGCGGTGATCCACGCCGGGGACTGGATGGATGAGGCCACGCTCGATCTGTTCGAGTCCAGGTCGCGTCAACTGATCGGTGTGTTCGGCAACAACGACGGTCCCCCACTGCGCCGGCGTATCCCCGAGGTGGCCCGCGCGGAGCTGGGCGGCGTGCGGTTCGGTGTCGTACACGAGACCGGGCCGGCCACCGGACGTGAGCGCCGGTGCGCCGAACGGTTCCCGGACCTGGACGTGCTCGTCTTCGGCCACAGCCACATTCCCTGGGATTCCATGGCCCCGGGGGGCCTTCGCCTGCTCAACCCCGGTTCACCCACCGACCGCAGACGCCAGCCGCACTGCACGTTCCTCACCCTGACCGTCTTTGACGGCGCGTTGCACGACGTGACGCTGCATCGGCTTCCGCCGAGACGCTGAGCAGGACATTCAGGAAGACGCCGACTCCGGCATTTCGCCCCCGCTCTGGTCACCGGCCTGACCTGGGGGTGCGAGACCCGTGCCGGACGCGTAACAGTCTCAGAGGGGTCTTGGGCGGGCCCCTGACGGGGCTCTTCCACCCTCGTGGCAGGCTTCCCTCACATTTTGCGTACCCTCGCACGGCGACTCCTGCACCCGGAGAACCAGGTGAGGGTGTGCGACCCATTACCCTTTGCAGTGTCCACGGCGTCAAATGGCGGGCGCCGAACTTTGGAGGAAATACTTCATGCTGATCGCTCAGCGTCCCTCGTTGACCGAAGAGGTCGTCGACGAATTCCGCTCCCGGTTCGTGATCGAGCCGCTGGAGCC